>JAJQCQ010000059.1 GCA_021202635.1 Lachnospiraceae bacterium
ATTAAGTGATATTATATAGCGCATCTATTAGCAAAATAAAAACATATCATTTCATACACCAGATAAATCAAAGTGAAAATAATCCCAAAAATGAATAGCCAATAACGAAGAGATGGAGTAAAATATGAGAGATGAGACAAAAAAAGTAGTAAAACAACTGCAAACAGAGGAACCGCCTCAGCAGGAGAAAAGTGTACCTGGAGACCTGAATCAGATAGAAGATGGCGTCATGAAAAAAATGATGCAGTTTTTTGCTGATGAAATGCTTCCGGTTTTTGGCATTTCAAAGAAAGTAAAAGCTCTTGCGCCTACGGAGCAGGTGCACATGGAACTCAAAAAGGGATTGCAGGATTTCAATCTTGTGATGGAAGATAACAGTATCGCGCATTTTGAGTTTCAGTCGACCAATGGGGGCAGACGCGATTTGAGAAGATTTCGCCTGTATGAGGCGGATACCAGCTATCAGCTTCGCCAGCCTGTTACTACGTATGTATTGTTTTCGGGCAATATTAAGAATCCTAAGACAAAGCTTAAGGAAGGAATCAATACATATAAGATCATACCGATTATCATGAAGAAGCAGAATGCAGATCGTATTCTGAGGCAATTGAAAGAGAAACTGAAAACCGGTCAGCCATTAACTCGAAAAGATCTGGTGATTCTTCCCATGCTCCCAATTATGAGTGGGAAGATTTCGATAAAAGATCGGATCAAAACCGCTTACAATATTACAAAGAATGCAAACCTTATATCACGAGACGATGTGCGACTGGTTGAGTCGGCCATCTATGCGATGGCTACAAAGTTTTTGGACAAAAATGCATTAAATGAAGTGAAGGAGGAATTTACAATGAATATATTCGGAGAACTAATTGTGGAAGGGAGAGAAAAGGGCCTTATGGAGGGTCGTAAGGAGGGCCGTAAGGAGGGCCGTAAGGAAGGCCGCAAAGAGGGCCGCATAGAAGGCCGCAAAGAGGGCCGTAAAGAAGGCCGCATAGAAGGTCGACAAGAAGTAATTACCGAGCAGGTAGAAAAGAAATTAAAAAAAGGAAAGACTATTGAAGAAATTGCGGATGCTCTGGAACTGGATGAAGCTACGATCAGAGAAGTAATTGAGAAATTGTCTGGAAAGCAGCTGGTGAATGCCTGAAAAGCAACTATATTTAAATGGATGCTCTGAGAATTGGGATGAAAATGATGAATTATAAGACAATCCGTAGCAACCGAAAAACAATTTCCCTCCAGGTAATGGAAGAGGGTGTGATTGTCCGCGCACCGTATCGGATGTCGGACGCGGCGATTGCACAGTTCGTGCAGCAGCATACGGACTGGATATTGAAGCAGCAGGATAAGCTTTCCGAGGCGCTGAAGAATCAGCCGGAGGTGGAGCGGCTTACTATGGAGGAGATTCGCGCACTGGCGGATCAGGCTTTGAAGGTGATACCGGAGAGGGTGAGGTATTACGCTCCGCAGGTAGGCGTGACTTACGGGCGGATTACGATTCGGAATCAGAGATCACGCTGGGGAAGCTGTTCCGCAAAAGGAAATCTGAATTTTAATTGCCTGCTGATGCTGACTCCGCCGGAGGTGATTGACAGCGTGGTGGTGCATGAGCTTTGCCATCGGAAGGAAATGAACCATTCGAAGGCTTTTTACGCGGAAGTGCTGCGCGTCTTTCCAGATTATTATAAATGGGACAGATGGCTCAAAAAGCATGGCAATGAACTGATGCGGCGAATGACCGGTTAAGATTTTATAAAGGAAACGAGCAGGAGGATGATATGCGTCTCCTGCTCGTTTCGGTAGAAAGTAGTTTGTTTGTAATGATTCAGACTTGTACTTTGTATTTATTCCCACGAAATACGTGTGACAATATTTCTGTTACAGCGCCGCTACGATTTTCGCCGCGCGGCGGCCGAAGGTCATGGTGCGGCCGCAGGCCAGTCCGGTGAAGAGGTTCGGGTAGGTCTGGGAGAAGAAGCCGCCGGAGCAGTCGCCGGTCGCATACAGGCCTTCGATGGCAGTGCCGTCTTCACGGATGACCTGCATATCGGTGTTGATACGGCAGCCGTTCAGGGTGGTCAGGTGCCATGCGCCGGTGCGGACGCCATAGAATGGCGCGGTGTCGACCGGGGTCAGGCGGTGTGCTTCTTTGCCGTAGTCCTCGTCTGCGCCTGCCGCGCACAGCTCGTTGTAGCGCTCAACGGTGGCGACGAAGGTATCTGCCGGGATATTCAGCTTTTCTGCGAGCTCTTCAAGGGTGTCGGCTTTCTGTACATAGCCGTCCTCGATCAGGGTCTCGACGGAGCTCCATACATAATCATAGGTCATATTGGAGAGCGCGCCGTTCGGGAAAGCAAACAGACGGCAGCAGCCGACTTCGTCAAACTGTTCCGCATACTGTTCGTTATTCGCGTCGAAAATATCGCAGTAGGTATGGTTTGGCTGCATACACATGGAGTGAAGCATGAATTCATACGGGCCGGACTCGTTGCAGAAACGCTCGCCGTTTAAGTTCACCTTCAGGAATGGCTGTTCGCCAAACCAGAACCAGCGGCCGGTGGTCTCGTATCCGGCTGTCTCGGTCGGCAGACAGCAGCAGCGGTTGAACATCATGGACGCATGGGTCGGGTCAAGCGCGGCGCCTGCCCAGAGCATAGCTTTGATGCCGGAGCCGTCGCAGGTGGAGCCGAGGGTGTAGTTGATTTTCATATCCAGTGTCTGCGGCTGAAGCGCTTTCATCATCTGCGTGTTGGTTGCGTAGCCGCCTGTGCACATGATGACGCCCTTTGTCGCGGTAATACGGATATAATGCTCGTCGTTCTGATCCTGTGCGATGATGCCGGTCACCTTTCCGGCCGAATCCTGCTCCAGTTTGATCAGCGCGGTAGAGAGCTTCCATTCTACGCCAAGCTCATCGCAATGTGCCTGGAACGTTGTATTTAATGTGGTGCCTTCCGGGGCGTCGTCGGTGGTGTGCGGGCTGTGACCGGTCGCGTAGGCTTTGTCACGTCCCGGATCATCCGTGTTGCCGACGCCGCCTTCCAGACTCATATACCAGTTCCCGGTGCTTTCCAGCAGCTCGGTCAGCCAGTCCACCAGCTCGCCGCTGTTGTCTTCCCAGCAGCGGATCAGGTTGGAATCCACATAGCCGCCGCCATAGCGGACGATATCCTGCATGGCCTCAATTTTATCAATCTCAAATTCCGGGTATTCCTCAAAGGAAGCCAGCTGAAGAGAGGAATTGATCGCGCCGATATCCTCGCGCGGTCCGGTCGGTGATTCGCGTTTTTCAACAACGAGCACCTTCGCGCCCTCTTCTGCAGCGGTCATGGCGGCAATCCATCCGCCGGAGCCGCAGCCGACCACGAGTACTTCTGTCTCTAATTCTTCTGTGATATCAGATTCCGCGATTTCCGGAGCCTCGCCCAGCCATTCGGCCGCTTCCTCTTCCTCGCCGCTGACGGTCACGGAAATGCCGGATGCCTGAGAAATACAGTTCGCCGCGGCCTGTTTTACCGCTTCGCTGGTCACGGTAGCGCCGGACACTGCGTCCACGTCGCAGCTCTGGGAGTTTAGAATTGCCTGCACCATCTCATCGCCGATGTCAGCGCCGATGCCGGCTGTCTCGCCGGAGACGTCGATCTGCACATCGGTAATGCTTGTCTCATCAAAGGTCATGGTGACCGTTACGACACTGCCGATGCCCTTGGCCACCGCGGAATAGGTCCCTGGGGTGTAGGAGAGTGCCTCGGCGGCCAGTACCTTTGCACCTGCGGCGCCCTCTATGCCCGGAAGCACGCTGACCGCGGCCGCACCGGCTGCGGTCGCTGCCATCGTTTTAATGAAATCTCTGCGTGAAATGGATTGCTTTTCCATAGCATTTTCCTCCTGAAAGAATGAATGATTTGGTTTCTCTGATGCATTCATTCTACTATAACCCGCAGGAATTGAAAAGTAAAAAATACAGGTGATTCCAGGAGAATACGAAAAAATATGGAAGGTGACGGAGTCCGCACCTGGATCAGGTGCGAATAGGAGTGTGAAATAAATTTGCTGAAGAAAAATTTGTTGACGAAGGAGTGTGATCTATTTTATGATAGCGGCAGGGAAGGTGTGGGGACGAGGAGTCGTCAATCAGTAGACTGTATCGGAAGACCTTGTGCATAATGCACAGAATGCACACGGAATTATGATACAGGCTACCAGGACAGCAGGGGGATGGATGTGTATGAAGGAATCAGGCTGGATGACAATCCCGGAATGGAATTCGGTGAAACAAAGAAATATATTTGGCAGAGAGCAGGAAGTGAGCCAGTCCATGCAGAATCGACCTGAGGGCGCTGCCCTGGCCTGCGTCGCTGGTTCCCAGGGGAAATCGGGACAAGACATGCAGGCTGTTCCTGAGAAAGAAACGCCGGAAAATCTTCATGTACTGGTGCGGGGGATGGTGGAGCTGCCTGCGCAGGACTGTGAGCTTCTGGTGGCTGCGGATGATCATTATCAGATCTGGATTGACGGGGTCTACCGGGGGCAGGGACCGGCCGCTTCTTTTGCGGACTATTGTTATTATGACAGATATCTGATAGAAGCCCCCCTGGATACAGAGCGTTTTTGTAAAAAGAAAGCTTATGCAGAAAAGGGTCATATTGAAAAGATCGGTATAGAGAAAAAACGGACGGTCACGGTTGCCCTGCATCTATACTACCATGGGAGAATCAGCCGTTCCTGGACGAGTGGGGACGGGCGCTTTGGGCTGTGGCTTTCCATACGTAAGAAAGAAAATTCGCCGGATGATGAGCCGGAAAAAGAAGTGGCACACTGCGATGAGACCTGGCGTTATCGGGTCTGCAAGGCTTACAGCGGAGAGACTGTAGGGTACGATACGCAGTTTCTGGAAAACTTTGACAGCCGTCTCTGGCCGGAGGGCTGGGAGATGCCGGACTTCTGCATGGATTTTGATGATGATACCGTTGGTTTCGCGAGTGAAAGTGAAAAATGCGGATCAGAGGAGAGAAAAGAAAAATGCCGGAAATGTGGGGAGGATAGCTGGGGATATTTAGTCCCGGCTTTGTGGGCGGACTACCGTATGCTGCCCCGCCCGATCCGGATGCTGGAGGAGAAAACGGTTTATCCGGTGCAAAGGTGGGAAGAAATGGCCGGACAGGAGGTTTTTACTAAACAGGAGCCAGCCTTGCGCTGCCTGCGGACGGATGATGCATGGGAGGTCGGCTGTCATAGACTGGTACTGGATTTTGGACGGGAAATCACTGGGGCGATCGTAGCGGAAGCGGCGGGTACGGCCGGAACCCGGGTTGTGATCCGGTGTGGAGAAGAACTGGAAGAAACGTCAGGTCAGGCGCATTTTTGCGGAGAATTACAGGAAAAAGAGCTCTTGCCTGGCATAGAATGTGAAAAAAACAGCGGGGACGCGGGAACAGAGGCTGTGTCCGGGGGAATCCCGCGTGTGCGCTGGGATATGCGCTGTGGCTGTGCGTATCAGGAGATCTGGACGCTGGGAGAGGGCATCAGCCGTCTGCATCCGTATGATTACAAGGGATTTCGTTACGCGGAGCTGCTGTACCCGAAAACGGCAAAGCTGCGGCAGGTATACGCCTGGGTGCACCATTATCCGATGGAGGACGCGTGTACATTAAAATGCAGTCAGGATGAACGGGAACGCAGAGACCTGCCAGGAAGCCTGGCCGCACAAAACAGGGAAAGTGTTTTGTGCGCACAGGCGGGGGGAGAATCGACAGGGGCGGTGAGCGGCCCGGAGATGGAACAGATTTTTGAAATCTGCAAAAATGCGGTTCGTTGCTGTTCGCAGGATGGCTATCTGGACTGCCCGACGCGGGAGAAGGGGCAGTATCTGGGAGATGCGCTGGTCACTGCCCGGTCGCAGGTGTGGCTGACCGGCAGCACGGAGCTTTTGCGCAAATGCATCGGGGATTTTATTTCCTCGGGGGCGATCTCGCCGTCGCTGATGGCCGTTTCACCGGGCAGTGTGATGCAGGAGATCGCAGACTTTTCGCTGCTGTTTCCGCTGCTTCCCCTGACGGATTATGTGTTTACCGGAGATCGCACCTATCTGGCCAGGTGTTATCCGGCCATCCGGGCATTGACCGAATCCTTCCTTATTTATCAGAGAAAGGACGGTCTGCTGGAAAATGTGAGTGCTCTGTGGAACCTTGTTGACTGGCCGGAGAATCTGCGGGACGGATATGATTTTCCCCTGACTCGCCCGGTTGTCGGCAAAGGCTGCCACAATGTCGTCAATGCGCTCTGGTATGGGGCGAATGTGATGCAGGAGGAGATTGAAAAGCTGCTGGGGCTTCCCGTCACGGGGCGGAGTGCGCAGATCGCGGATTCCTTCCGGCGGGTGTTTTACCGCAGGGAACAGCAGCTGTTTGCGGACAGCGAGAGCAGTGGGCATTGTTCGATCCACGCGAATCTGTATGCGGCGTTTTTTGACCTTTTGCCGGGGGAAAGCGAGGAGACGTATGTGCGTCTGCTTCAGACACCGGAGCGTGTCTGCGGGGTGCTGCCGGCCTGGTTTGCGCTGAAAAGTCTTGCCCGGATGGGCCGGCCGGAGGTCTGCTTTGAACGAATGATGCGCGCGGATGCGTATGGCTGGAGAAATATGGTGCGCGAAGGTGCAAGCGCTTCATTTGAAGCCTGGGGAAAAGACCAGAAGTGGAACACCAGCCTGTGCCATGGCTGGAGCAGCGGGTTTTTGTCGCTCTTTATTGAGGAAATTGCAGGACTGCATCCGGATCCGGCTGCGCCGGAAGGCTATCGGTTTGAAGCGCCCCAGATTGCGGATTGCCCGGATTTTGAACTGAACGTGCCGTGGAGAGGAAGCACGCTGCATATTGTGAAAGAGAAACCGGAAAGCCGTGCCAGGATTCTATAGACAGATGGGAGCTATTCAGGGCAGTATTTTATACTTGCTGTGAAGTTCGTATAAATATATGTTCTGCAGAAAAGAGATATGAAAATGAATCAGAAGAAGGAGGAAAAACACAATGTTGTATCCACAATTAAACGAATCCCGTATGCGGATTGACCTGAACGGGATCTGGAGCTTTCAGACGGCGGGAGCCGAGGCTTATGAGGAAAATCAGGTGAAAAAGCCGCTGGAACAGCCCATGACGATGGCAGTTCCGGCTTCCTACAACGACCAGAAGGACGATGTGAATCTGCGCAGCCACTATGGCTGGGCGGTGTACCAGCGCACGTTCAAAGTGCCGCACTGCCTTCAGGAAGAACGGCTTGTCCTGCGCTTTGGCGCGGTTACCCATCAGGCGGAGGTATATCTGAACGGGGAGTATCTGGGCAGCCATAAGGGCGGTTTCCTTCCGTTTGAATTTGATGTGACGGAACGTATTCTGGAAAAGGGGGAAAACCTCCTTTCCGTGGCAGTGGACAACCGGGTGAATTTTGGAACTCTGCCGGTCGGAAATGAGAATAATGTGGCTTTCTTCGGCTCAGACAACCCGGGGATTCCGGCCATTGAGCTGGCGAAATCCCGCTGCAAGCCGCAGAATAAGCCGAATTTTGACTTTTTCAACTATACCGGAATCATCCGGCCTGTCTGGCTGTACACGACGCCGAAGGACTATATTCAGGATGTCAGTCTGGTGACGGATGTGGATGGAAAAGACGGAATCGTGAAATTCCAGGTCGAGACGGTATCGGCGGAACAGCCGGGAAAGACTTTGAAAGATTGTGATCGGGAAGACGCGAGCCCGGAGCGCGCCAGGTCAGAAGCTGCGGAAGCGCTGGAGAAACGTGTGCAGATTACAATTTTGAACGAAAACGGTCAGACCGTGGCAGAAAGTGCAGCTGCTGTGAAACCGGGGGAGGGTTCCGGATATGCCGGCACCTGCGTCATCCCCGACGTTCACCTCTGGAACCCCGGCGCGGCTTATCTTTACACTGCGCGCGTGACCTTTGGCGAGGATGTCTATGAGCAGACCTTCGGCGTCCGCACGGTGGAGGTGAAGGGGACACAGTTTCTGATCAATGGAAAACCATTTTATTTCAAAGGCTTTGGCAAGCATGAGGACAGCTTTTTCCGCGGGCGCGGCACGGATTCCTGCTTGAATGTAAAGGATCTCTCCCTGTTTCGCTGGATGCACGCGAATTCCTTCCGCACCAGCCATTATCCTTACGCGGAGGAGATGTATGACCTCTGCGACCGGGAGGGCATTCTCGTGATTGATGAAACTCCGGCAGTCGGCATTGGTGTGGGCGGCGGTCAGAACGCGTATCAGGAGCTGCATATCCACGAACATCACCGGGATGTCATCCGGGATATGATCGCACGGGATAAAAACCATCCCTGCGTGGTGATGTGGTCTCTGGCGAATGAGCCAGACCTGGCAAACTTCCCGCAGGACGCGCTGGATTATTTTACCCCGCTGTATGAGCTGGCGCACAGCTGCGACCCGCAGAACCGTCCGGTGACGCTGGTCTGCTGCCAGAACAATTATGAGAAAGACCTCACGACCAGAACGATGGATGTCGTCTGCCTGAACCGCTATTATGGCTGGTACAACCTGGGCGGCGACCTGGACGCGGCCTGCGACGCGCTGAATACGGAGCTGGATTTCTGGGAAAAGCAGGGCAAGCCGGTGATGTTCACCGAATATGGCGCGGATACTTATCCAGGCATCCACAACACAAACGGCGAGATGTTCAGCGAGGAATATCAGGCAGACTATTATATGCGGATCGATGCGGAGATCGACAAACGCCCCTTCTTTATCGGAGAGCAGCTTTGGAATTTCGCGGATTTCGCCACCATTCAGGGTCCGATGCGCGTGGACGGCAATAAAAAGGGCGTTCTTACCAGGGACCGCAGGCCGAAGCTGGCGGCGCATGCCCTGCGCAGACGGTGGAAGGAGATACCGGATTTCGGTTATAAAAAATAGATTCATTCCGGGCAGGTTACGGAAGACTTTTACGAGTGTGGATGAAAGTATGAGGACATATTTATGAAGAGAGAAATTGTTTTTGGCCCTTTGAGATGTATGCCCGGCGAAAAGGTACAGGGTATGATGGACTTCGCGGATACAGGGATTTCCTCTCCGCTCACGCTGATTTGTGGCGAAAAAGAGGGGAAGACAGTGCTTCTGACCACCGGGATCCACGGGGGAGAGTACCCGAGCATTGAGAGTGTGATCGAGCTGGCGCAGGAGCTGCAGCCAGAGGATATCTGCGGCGCTCTGGTCATTTTTCATCCGGTAAATACAGCAGGGTTTCTGGAGCGGGTCAGCGCCGTTTATCCGGAATCGGGAGAAAACCTGAACCGGCAGTATCCGGGCAGTCCGACCGGCACCATCGGCCAGCGCTTTGCTTATGCGCTGACGCAGGAAGTGATACGGAAATGTGATTTTATGATTGATACGCATGGAGGAGATCTCCATGAGGTGCTTCCGCCCTATGTGTATTATCCGGGCGTCGGGGATCAGGAGGTTGCGGAGCGCTCAAGGCAGGCTGCGCTGCGGGTCAATGCCCGCTATATGGTACGCTCGCAGGCGGACTCCAACGCTTACCATATGTGCAATCGTTACGGGATTCCCAGTATGCTGATCGAAATGGGAGGCCGTGGACTGTGGTCAAAGGAAGAGGTGGGCGCATACAAAGACAACATTATGAATGTCCTGCGCTATCTGGATGTTCTGCCGGGCGAAGCCAAAATGCCGTCCGAGCCGGCTTATGTGATTACGAATGCGGCTTATATTGACGCTTCACAGTCCGGCTGCTGGTATCCGCAGGTAAGCCTGGAGCAGCGTGTGAAAAAAAGGAGATCTTCTGGGCGTCATTAAGGACTTTTTCGGCAATATTCTGGAGGAGGTTTACGCGGAATTCGATTCCATTATTCTGTTTTATACGGTTTCACTGGCGATAAAGGCCGGCGATCCGATTATTACTTATGGGATATGAGGATGCAGAAAAAGGATTGCGCAGGCGAGCAGGATTCGGCAAGCCGTCTCCTGCTCGGATGCGGATTCCGGCTTCCAGTGGAACAGAGTCCTGGCACTTTCCCTGATCTCAATTATCCCGTCGCTGGTGGTATTCTTCCTGGCGCAGGATAAGTTCGTGGATGGTATTTCTGCGGGCGGTGTAAAGGGTTGATTGAAAACGTTTAACAGGAAAAAGGGTGGCAGGTCTATCGCCCTTTTTTACCATAAAGACTGAGGAAATAACAGAATGAATATTCGGCTTATCATGAAAACCGCCAGAAGTGTTTCTCTGGAGCTGGATGATGGCGGGATTTATAACACAAAAGAGACCTATCGCATTTTGCAGAATGGTGAGGCTGTAAAAGAGACGGATACGGTGATTACTTCTCTTTATGGTCTGCTGCCGGACTCAGATTATATGATCTGGGTAGAAAACTTAGAAGGCGAGCGGGTCGGCTCGTTTGCGTTCCGCACAGATCGGGAGTCAGTGACTCTGAATGTGAGGAGCTTTGGTGCGAAGGGAGACGGAGAATCTGATGACACGGTCTGCATTCAGGCGGCGATCATGGCCTGCCCGGCAAATGGACGCGTGCTGATTCCGGCGGGAACCTACCGGATTACGAGTATCTTTTTAAAGAGCGGAGTGCGGGTAGAGCTCAGGAAGGATGCCTGCCTGCGCGCGTTTACGGAACGGTCGCGGTTCGCGATTTTTCCCGGGTCGGTGAAGACGACCGACGGAAAGGAAGAGTACCAGCTTGGAAGCTGGGAGGGCAATCCGCTGCCGATGTTTACCGGGATCATCACCGGTGTGGATGTATCGGATGTGGTGATTTACGGCGAGGGCAGCATTGACGGCGCGGCAAGTTATGAGAACTGGTGGAAAAATGAGAAGGTCATGGAGACGGCCTGGAGGCCGCGGCTTCTGTTTCTGAACCGCTGTGAAAACGTCCGCGTACAGGGACTGCTGCTTCACGACAGTCCGTCATGGACGGTGCATCCGTATTTTAGCGAGAGGCTGCTGTTCTGTGATTTTGCGATTGAGAATCCGCAGGTTTCTCCGAATACGGACGGGATTGATCCGGAATCCTGCCGGGATGTCACGATCTGCGGCGTCCGGTTTACGCTGGGCGACGACTGCATTGCGGTGAAGTCCGGTAAAATCTATATGGGAAAGAAATATAAAACGCCATCCTCAAACATCCGTATTTATCAGTGCTTGATGGAGAATGGGCATGGCGCTGTCACGGTCGGCAGTGAGATGGCCGGAGGCGTGAACGGGCTGGTGGTGGAAAAGTGCCGTTTTTATCATACGGACCGTGGCCTGCGCATTAAGACGCGGCGCGGACGCGGAAAGGACGCGGTGCTTGACAACATTATCTTCCGGGATCTTCTGATGGATCAGGTGATGAGTCCGTTTACCGCAAATGCTTTTTACTTCTGCGATCCGGACGGGCGGACGGAGTTTGTGCGTTCCCGTGAGAAATACCCGGTAGACGAGGGAACCCCCTCGATGAAGCGTTTTTATTTTGAAAATATCCGGGCGACCAACTGCCATGTGGCGGCGCTCTGGTTTGAGGGTCTGCCGGAGCAGAAGATTGAGCAGATGGAGATGCGCAACATTGAGATTTCCTTCGCAGACGACGCAAAATGCGATGTCCCGATCATGTCAGAAGGAGTGGATGCGTGCAGCAAAAGAGGTATTTTTGTGAGAAACGTGAAAAAACTCATTCTTGACCATGTGACGATTGAAGGATGCGAAGGGGAGCTGTTTGAATTGCATGATGTGGAGGAAGTGGTACAAGAGAGACTTGCGCCGCAGAACGGAATCTGTTAGTATCATACTAAACAGTTCAGAACAGCATCTAGCCTCAGACATATGACGCGTAAGCGGCATATAGCCTTCGAAGAAGGCGGCGCTGAACGGTCCTGCGTGCCAGTGGCACGCGTTTAGGACGGACCGAAGCGAAGCGGAGAACCAGTGGACGTTCGCTTAGCGCCGACCGAAGCGAAGCGTAGACCTGTGGCCTGCTGTTCAATAGTAGGAGGAAAATAAAATGCAGATAGGAATTCGTCTTCATGACGTCAGAAAGGCACCGCTGGCTGAGCGCCTTGCGACCGCACATGAGCAGGGCTTTTCCTGCGCACATCTTGCGCTTACCAAGGTGATTTCGGAGAATCCGGTAGACGACGGGGCGCTCACGCCCGGTTACGCGATGTATCTGAGGAAGCTTTTTGCAGAGCATGAGCTGGATATTGCGGTGCTCGGCTGTTACCTGAATCTGGCGACCCCGAACGCGGTGAGTCTGGCTAAAACAACAAAACGCTATATGACCAATATTCGCTTTGCGTCTCTGCTTGGCGCGGGAGTAGTTGGCACAGAGACGGGCGCACCAAACGAGGACTATCGGTTTGAGGAAGCCTGCCATACGGACGAAGCGCTGGAGACTTTTATCCGGAATGTGCGCCCGGTAGTGGAATACGCAGAGAAGATGGGCGTGATTCTGGCAATTGAGCCGGTGTACCGCCATATCGTATGCAATCCGAAGCGCGCGCGGAAAGTGCTTGATGCGATCGGATCGCCGAACCTTCAGATCATTTTTGATCCGGTCAATTTGCTGGACATGGATAATTACAGGAATAGCGATGAGATTTTTGCTGAAGCGATTGATCTTTTCGGGGAGGACGTCGCGGTGATGCATCTGAAGGATTATCGGATCGAAAATGGTCAGCTGATTTCGACCGCGGCCGGAACCGGGGAGATGGACTACTCCAGAATCATCCGTTTTATGAAGGAAAGAAAGCCTTATATTCATGCAACACTGGAGGACACGGTGCCGGAGAATGCCGTGCAGGCGAGAATGCACATCCAGAAGCTGTGGGACGCATGCGAAGTGTGAGTGAATTGTGATAATGGAAGCGCGAGTGAGAATGAACCGTGTGGTTATAGGTCATACCTGCAGTGGTTGAAATAAAGCAGGTTTGGCTATGGTGTGACCTGTAACCCGTGCGGAAGTAGAAGTGTGTGGGGGAATCAGTCGCGGATGGAAAACGCAAGGATGGAAGGATGGAAAGCATCATGCTGGAAAGAATTTTTGACGTGGATAACCCCGTGTGGCGGGCAATTGATAAGGTGGGCAAGATTTTTTTGCTGAACCTGGTCTGGGTGATCTGTTCTCTGCCGGTTTTTACGATGGGGGCCGCGACGACGGCGTTGATGTACAGCAGTATGAAGCTGCAGCAAAATGAGGGGTACTGGTACAAAAATTTTTTCCATTCCTTTGTGCAGAATTTCAAACAGGCGACCGGCATATTTCTGCTTTATCTGGTCGTGGGGATTTTACTGGTGGCGGATTTTATCCTCGGCGGGCAGCAGGGGGGCGCGTTTGGAATGCTGCTGCAGTGCGGTGCGGGCATTATTGCGATCCCGTATCTTTTGTCACTGCTGTATGTGTTCGGGGTGCAGGCGAAATTTGTGAATCCGGTGAAGGCAACGATTCGCTACGCGTTTTTCATGGCACTTCATAATTTGAAGGGAACGCTCCAGATGGTGATTTTGATGGTGCTCTTTATCTGGGTCAATACCCTGACACAGCTGGCAAATTACCTGACGATTATATATGGATTTGGGCTGATTGGTTATTGCATGGCAGCGTATCAGAGAAAGGCGTTTGAGAAATACATCAAGAGCGCAGAAAGCCCGGCGGAGCATGGAGAAGAGAGCAGTGAGTTTGCGATATCCGAGGAAGGCCTGGATGCACTGGCCCGGGAGCAGGGAGGGCTGGATGAAACGTCTGGAAAACCAGTGGGCGCAGTAGATGAATCGCAGAGGGAGAGAATGAAAGCTGAAAAATAAAAAGGCAGGGGATTCGCTGACAAAAGAAGAACGAGGGAGGCGATAAAAAAATGGACAGGATTGAGAAGTACATAGATGAGCTGCTGGCAAAGAGTACGCCGGATCGGCCCGCGTGGAACATCGAAAAGATCCTGCAGGGGCTGAAGTCGAACTGGAATTACATCGACGGCTGCATGATCAAAGCGGTTCTGGAGATGTACGCGATTACCGGAAATCAGAAATATTTTGCTTTTGCGGACGCGTTTATCGATGCGAAGGTGCGCGAGGATGGGACGATTGACGGCTATTCGGTCGAGGAGCTGAATATTGACAATGTCAACGCCGGTAAGACACTTTTTGAGCTCTATGATCTGACCGGAAAGGAAAAATACCGCAGGGCAATTGACCTGGTTTACAGCCAGATTGAGCAGATGCCCCGCACGAAGGAGGGCAGCTTCTGGCATAAGAATATTTACCCGAATCAGGTGTGGCTCGATGGGCTGTATATGTGTCAGCCGTTTTACATGGAATACGAGACCCGGTTTGACGAAAAAAAGAAGTACGACGATATTTTCCGCCAGTTTTTTACTGTGCAGGAAAATATGCGCGATCCGAAGACCGGACTTTACTATCACGCGTGGGACTCTTCGCGGCAGATGTTCTGGTGTGACCGGGTGACAGGTCTGAGCCAGAATTTCTGGCTGCGCGCGCTGGGGTGGTTTTCGATGGCGCTGCTGGATACGCTGGATAAGACGGACGCTTCGGCGGCTCCGGAGGCATACGGCCGGATGAAGGAGATGTTCCTCGGTCTGATGGACGCGCTCCTGAAGTATCAGGATGAGAGCGGCATGTGGTACCAGGTTGTCAATTTCGGCGGCATGGAGAAGAACTATCTGGAGACGAGCGGCAGCTCGATTCTGGCGTATGCGCTGTTAAAAGGCGTGCGGCTTGGATTTTTGCCGGAATCGTACCGGGAATATGGCGAGAAAGCCTTTCATGGTGTCTGTGAGAACTATCTGTCGGAGGATGAGCATGGAAGCCTGCATCTGGGCGGTATCTGCCTGGTCGCGGGACTCGGCGGCAAGGGCAACCGGCCGGGAACTTATGATTATTATATGTCGGAGCCGGTGGTAAAGGATGACGCGAAGGGTGTGGGACCGTTTTTGCTGGCCTATACCGAAATGCGCAGAGCCGGGAAGATGGGAGATGAAACGTAACGATTCAGAACAGCAGGCCACAGGTCTGCGTTCCACTTCGGTTCTGAACGATTGCAAAGGAGGGAGAGGTATGGAACACAAAAATCCGCTGCTTGAGGAGCGGGACACGGCGGAGAAATTTATCACCATCGGTGAGATTATGCTGCGTCTGACGCCGCCGAATTATGAGAAAATCCGTGTGGCAACGTCGTTTGAGGCCAGCTACGGAGGCAGTGAGGCGAACATTGCGCTGGCGCTCGCAAATCTGGGGATTGACAGCACATTCTTTTCGGTTGTGCCGAACAACAGTCTGGGAAAGAGCGCGATCCGTATGCTTCGGAGCAACGATGTACACTGTACGCCGGTGATCTTAAGCAGCCCGGAGCAGACGCCGACGCACCGGCTGGGGTCGTACTATCTGGAGACCGGTTATGGGATTCGTGCAAGCAAGGTGACCTATGACCGGAAGCACAGCGCCATTTCGGAATTTGATTTCAGCGAGATTGACCTGGATGCGCTGTTTGAGGGCTTTACCTGGCTGCATCTGAGCGGCATTACGCCGGCTCTGGGACAAAACTGCCGCGACCTGATCCTGCGCAGTCTGAAGACAGCGAAGGAGAAGGGGCTGACTGTCAGCTTTGACGGAAATTTCCGCAGTAAGCTCTGGACCTGGGAGGAGGCACGGGATTTTTGTACTTTGTGTCTTCCCTACGTGGACGTTCTGCTCGGGATTGAGCCTTATCATCTCTGGAAGGATGAGAATGACCACAGCAAGGGCGATGTGAAGGACGATATCCCGTTCCGTCCGGCTTATGAGGAGCAGGACGAGGTCTTTCAGGTCTTTGTGGAGCGCTATCCGAACCTCAAGTGCATCGCACGCCACGTCCGCTACGCGCACAGCGGCAGCGAGAACAGTCTCAAGGCTTTTATGTGGTATGAGGGGCATACCTTTGAGAGCAAAATGTTTACCTTCAACATTCTCGACCGCGTGGGTGGCGGGGATGCCTTTGCGAGCGGCCTGATCTACGCCATGATGCACAAATACCGCCCGATGGATATGATCAATTTTGCAGTGGCGAGCAGTGCGATTAAGCACACGATTCGCGGCGATGCGAATATCACGGACGATGTGTCCACCATCCGCAACCTGATGAATATGAATTACGATATTAAGAGGTGATGTGCGCGGATGGATACGAACTATAATCTGAAACAGAGAAATGCCGGGTATGCCGCTTTTTTTCTCAGCGGGATCTGTGCGATCAGCAGCAGCATTGTGGTCAGCCGCCTGCAGGGAAGCTATGGATTTGCCTATGGGATGACCGGTACGCTGCTGTCGCTGATGAGCATCGGAAATCTGATTGCGGGGTTTCTGACCGGGTTTTTGCCGACGAAAATCGGCACCCGGCTGACGGTGGCGCTTCTGACCACGGGATACGCGATCGGTTATTTTGCCATGGGGCTGACCGGGTGGATGGGGATCCTGATGCTGGCGTTTGTACTGGCAGGGCTGGCAAAGGGCTGTACGATTAATACCTGTACGATTCTCGTGGGTAACAACTCCCCTGACCGTACCAGAGGCATGAATGTCATGCACGCCTGCTATGCGCTTGGCGCGCTGCTCTGCCCGTTTTTCATTTCGGCGGCGGCGATGGCAGGCAGCTTTGTTCCCTTGTTTATGCTTGCGGCGTTTGGTCTGGTTTTGTGGCTGGTTTTCCTCTGTACGCCGCTGGAGACAGGGACTGCCGCGAACGAAAACGGAACGGCTGCGAAAAGCGGCGAAACCGTCGTGCGTGAAAATGGAAAAACGGCGAAAGCGCAGGGCAGAGCGCTCGCGGGGAAAAAGACGGACTGGAGCTTTCTGAAAAGTAAGAAATTCTGGCTGCTGACGGGACTGATCTTCTGTCAGAATGCGGCGGAATACAGCGTCAATGGCTGGATGGTGACGTATTTTAAAAACAGCGGGATTATTTCCGGAAACCTCAGCACCTATACGGTTACGGTGATGTGGGGCGCGACCCTGCTGGGGAGACTGCTGATCGCGTTTGTCTTCCCAATCAAAAATGCCTGCCGGGCGATGATCCGCATGAGCCTGGGCTGCATTGTATTTTATCTGGGGCTGATGCTGGTCGGCAGTCAGCTTCCGGCCATCCTGCTGCTGTTTGCGTTTGCGTTTTCCATGGCGGGCATGAATCCGACTGCGGTCGCCAGCGCAGGGCGTATGACAAGCGCCGCGAGTATGGGAATCATGCTTCCGGTCGCGGGGATCGGTGCGATTGTGATGCCGTGGATTGCGGGCGTGATTTCAGAGCACGCGGGACTCGGCGTGGGGATGGCTTCCAATATTGTGCCGTGTGTGGGATTGTTTGTGTTTGCGATTCTGGTGGCGCGGGTGCGTGAGGAAGGAAATTAGCGGATGCGGCAGCAATCAATCATAAAAACGGCGGCAGGCCTGTCATACAGGAACCATCCGTTTTGAATAAAAGGTAATATAATTTATAATTTCATATGGAGGGATGAAAAATGGAGAAGTTAAATTATGCAGTGCTGAAGGAAACCGGCTACAAAGGTTACATTCTGGAAAAGGCGCCGGAGAAGGTGATGCAGTTTGGGGAAGGTAATTTCCTGCGCGCATTTGTGGATTACTGGTTTGACCTGGCGAATGAGAAAGCGGACTGGAATGGCAAGTGTGTCCTGGTGCAGCCGATCAGCGGCGGCCTCGCGAAGATGATCAACGAGCAGGATGGTCTTTACACTCTGCATCTGCGCGGCAGCCAGAATGGGGAAAAGGTAGACGACGCGCGTGTGATTTCCAGCGTCAGCCGCTGCCTGAACCCGTATGAGAAGGAAGATTATGAGGCAATGATGGCGGTAGCTGAAAGCGATGACCTGGAGATCATCGTTTCGAATACGACAGAGGCTGGTATTGTCTATGACCCGGCATGTCAGGAAGAGGATTGCCCGCCTTCCAGCTTTCCGGCGAAGCTGACCCAGGTGCTGCTGCGCCGTTATCATGCCGGGAAGCCGGGCATCATTATGCTGGCGTGCGAGCTGATTGATAACAATGGGAAGGAGCTTCTGAAATGCGTCAATCAGTACATTGACCAGTGGGGACTGGAGGATGGATTCCGGAAATATGTCAATGAGGACTGTACGTTCTGCGGTTCTCTGGTAGATCGTATCGTGCCTGGCCGTATCCGTGACCCGAAGGAAGTGGCGGCGCTCGAGGAGTTTCATGGCTACGCCGATCCGCTTCTCGACGTGGGCGAGGTCTTTGGCCTCTGGGTGATCGAGGGGGATGAATCGCTGAATGATGTCCTTCCGTTTGCAAAGGCGGGACTGAAGGAAAAGGTATTTGTCACGCCGGATATGAGCCCGTATAAAAAGCGCAAGGTTCGTATCCTCAATGGCGCGCACACCGGCTTCGTGCTGGGAGCATATCTGTCTGGTGAGAACATTGTGCGCGACTGTATGCATGATGAGACCATCAAAGGTTTCATGAATAAGATGCTCTACGATGAGGTGATTCCGACGCTTCCGCTGGATAAGGATGACCTGCTGGCGTTCGCCTCTGCGGTGCAGGATCGTTTCAATAATCCGTTCGTGGACCACGAGCTGATGAGCATTTCCCTGAACTCGACCTCCAAGTGGAAGGCCCGCAATATGCCGTCCTTCCTCGAGTACATCGAGCTGAAAGGGGAGCTGCCGATCTGCCTGACTACTTCACTGGCGGCGTACATTGCGTTCTACAGCAATGACATCCAGGAGCTGACGGACAAAGGCCTCGTGTGCAGACGGCCGGCAGGAAATGAATACGTGATAAGCGACGACCGCTGGGCGCTGGAATTCTATTATGAGCACAGAGCGGACAGTGCAGAGGAGCTGGTGCACGCGGTTCTGACCAATGAGAAGATGTGGGGGCAGGATCTGGCGCAGATCGCCGGACTGGAAGCAAAGGTGGTTGAAATCTTAAAGAAAATCCGCACAGAAGGAGCAAAGGCGGCATACGCAGCCTGCCTGTAATACAGGGATTTTGAAGCGAAGCACGAAGAAATCCGTCGTATTACATATAACTAGGGGAGAAGCACCATGAATTCAATAAAAATCATACAGATCGCCCCAAATGACAACGTTGCAGTGGCGCTCCATCCGATCGCGAAGGGCGAGCAGCTGGAGGTGGGCGGCCAGACGCTGGCAGCTCTGGAGGACATTCCGCAGGGGCATAAGATCGCCATTCGTGCGATCAAAGAAGGAGAAAACGTCATAAAATACGGCTTTCCGATCGGCCACGCGACGAGTGACGCGGCGGCGGGTACCTGGATGCATACGCATAATGTAAAGACCAACCTCTCCGGGGAAGTCGCGTATACATACCAGCCGGTACTGGATTATCCGGAGCCGGTCGAGCCGGAGCTGTTTTCCGGCTTTCGCAGAAGGGACGGGCGCGCAGCGATCCGCAACGAGATCTGGATCATTCCGACCGTGGGCTGTGTCAATGATATCGCAAAGAATCTGGTAAAGGAAAACCAGGATCTGGTAACGGGGACCATCGACGGACTGTATGCCTTCACGCATCCGTTCGGCTGCAGCCAGACCGGCGCAGATCACGCGCAGACCAGAAAGCTCCTGGCGGCGCTGGCGCGGCACCCGAACGCGGCGGCGGTGCTGGTGCTGAGCCTGGGCTGTGAGAACCTGACGCACGAGCAGTTCCTGGCGGAGCTGGGGGAATACGATGCCGATCGCGTGAAATTTCTGACCTGTCAGGAGGTAGAGGATGAATATGAAGCAGGCCGTGCGCTTCTTACGCAGTGCGCCCAATACGCCGCGCAGTTTGTGAGAGAGCCGATTCCGGTGAGCGAGCTGGTGGTCGGCATGAAATGCGGCGGTTCCGACGGTCTGTCCGGCATTACCGCAAACCCGGCGGTCGGCCGTTTCAGTGATATGATGACTGCCCGCGGCGGTTCCACGGTATTAACAGAAGTACCGGAAATGTTCGGCGCGGAGGGCTTCCTTATGAACCGCTGTGCGGATGAGAAGATCTTTGAAAAAGCGGTAGATATGATCAACGGCTTCAAAAACTATTTCCTCAGCCACAACGAGGTGGTTTACGAAAATCCCAGCCCGGGCAATAAAAAGGGCGGCATTACGACCCTTGAAGACAAATCCTGCGGCTGTGTGCAAAAGGGCGGCACAGCCCCGATCATGGATGTGATCGGGTACGGTGATCCGGTGGTAACAAAAGGACTGAACATGCTTTACGGCCCGGGTAATGATCTGGTCTCTGCGACTGCGATGACTGCGGCAGGGGCACACCTGATCCTCTTTACAACCGGCCGCGGCACTCCATTTGGGGCACCGGCACCGACCGTAAAGATCGCGACGAACAGCCAGCTGGCCGCGAAGAAAAAAGGCTGGATTGACTTTGACGCGGGTACCATTGCGGACGGAGAGCCGATCGACGCCGCGGCAGAGCGGCTCTTACAGCTCGTGATTGAGATCGCCAGCGGCCGGCAGACCCTGACCGAGCAGCATGGCTGCCGGGAAATCTCCATTTTTAAGGATGGCGTGGTACTGTAAATCCTGAAACAGGGATGATTGGATGTTACCGTTCAAATCCGACTACGCACCTGCTGCGTGGTCAGGATTGAAAACGTAAGGATGATTGGATTTATCCGCAGGAAGGTTTGCTGCTGACCTGCGGATTTTTATGCGCAGGGCCGGGCAAGGTGTTTTGCGGCTTATGCCGTACCCGGTCCGCGCGGCGAGCAGGAGGATATTTATGATGAATGAATTTTACAAAGCAGTGGTTGATGCGGATGACGCGCCGATTGTAATCTGTGATACGGAACATACGATCGTTTATATGAACCCGACCGCCATAAAAAGATATGAAAAGCGCGGCGGGGAGAAATTGGTTGGCCGGTCAATCTTTGATTGCCATAACGCACATTCCAGAGAGATCATTCAGTCGGTGGTTGAGAAATTCAGGGACAATGCGGATTTGGATAAGGTCTATACATACGCCAAAAACTGGGGCGGCGAGGACAGCGATGTCTACATGGTTGCCCTGAGGAACGGGAAGAGGGAACTGATCGGCTATTATGAGAAGCACGAGAGCCGGATCCATGAGACGGATCGGCTCTGAAAAATCTTAAGGAAATCTTCACATGGATGCAAAGAAAATTCTGACTCGATAAGCTATAATGAAGTCAGAAAAAGAACGGGAACGGTATGTGCCAAAGAGAGCAGGGCTTCGATCCAGCCGCTGTCGGCGGCAATTGATCTGGAAGCCATCGGGGATGGCGGATCAGCAGAGTTTGCGGCTGAATTTACTTTTTCCGAGGAGCTGATTCTCTCGGTAAGCGGGGATTTTACCTTTACAGAGTTATCGGAAGAGGAGGAGAGCGGAATCTTATATGACCTGGAGGATGTGCTTGCGTATGAACAGGCAGGAATCCAAACCCTTTCTTTTACGCCGCAGGACACAAAAGTAACGGTGGAGGACGGGCTGGTCACGACGGTCACCAGAAGCGCCCTGGATACGGAGACAGGAGAGAATGATACGGTTCGGAACGCAGCTTTGCGGTTCATATCAGCGGCAGAAATGGAGAACTGCTTCTGGATGAGTATAAGTAGTTCAGAATAAAAAACATAGCGCGAGCAGGGAGCAAACCTCCCTGCTCGATTCTGTTCCGGGATTGTTCTGGCGGCGTTACTGGTTACAATCCGACCACGTATTTGTTGAGTGGTTAGAGTTGAAAACGTAGTGGCAGCAAGCAAAAAGAAGAGAGGACGGTCAGGTTCTGCTTGCAGGAGAGAGGAAATACAGGTATAATCTGTGAAAATAAAAAATGGTCTGGATGACAGACCGGATGAGCTGGAGGAATTACCAAGATGCGATTATTCAATGACAACTGGGAATTTTCAAAAAATGAAGAAGCATTTTCTCCTGTAGGTCTGCCCCATGACTGGGCGATTGCCAGTACGGAAACCTTCTATGAGGATGCCCTTGGCTGTTACAGGAAATTTTTCACATGGAAGAGACAACCGGATGAGCGGGTTTTTCTGCGCTTTGACGGTGTATATATGGACAGCCGCTATTATCTGAATGGAGCGCTTGTCTGGGAGTGGAAGTATGGGTATTCCGCATTTGAGTTTGAGATTACGGATGCTCTGAAGGAGGGGGAGAATGAGCTTCTGGTGACGGTGGATTTCCGCAATCCGAACAGCCGCTGGTATTCCGGCGCGGGTATTTACCGGAACGTGTGGCTGCGCACGACGCACGAGCAATACCTGGCCGCCGATGGCATCTACTTTCATACGGAACGGCGCCCATCGCGAAAGGATTCCGAAACGGACGCCGCGGCCTGCTGCCAACCGCAGGAAAGGGGTGATTCCATACGGCGAAGGGCTCTGGAAACGGACACTGCGTCAGGGGAGCTCTGGGAGGTTCAGCTTCAGACGGAGGTATGGGGATCAGGAGTGGAAGTGGAGGTTACGCTTCTGGACGGAGAGGATACCGTCCTTTTGTCCGGAAAGGGAGAATTGCAGCCGAAGGAGGAAGCATATTCCCTTTATCGCTTCTGTGGTCAGGTGGAGAACCCGGTGCTCTGGGATATTGAGAATCCGTATCTATACCGTCTGCGTGTGGATTTGCTTCGGGATGGTGAGGTCATCCAGCGCGAGGAGCAGATGACCGGATTCCGCACGACGGAATTTACCCCGGAGGAAGGGTTCTTATTAAATGGAAGAAAGGTGAAGCTGAACGGTGTCTGCGATCACCATGACCTCGGCTGCCTGGGCAGTGCATTTCACCCGCAGGCGATGGAGCGGAAGCTGCGGATTTTAAAGGAGATGGGAACCAATGCGCTTCGCCTGTCTCATAATATGCCGGCGGCGGGACTGATGGAGCTGACGGACCGGCTGGGGATTCTGGTGGTATCGGAGGCGTTTGATATGTGGGAATCACCGAAGACTCCTTATGATTATGCGCGGTTTTTCCCGGAATGGTATCAGGCGGATGTGGCAAGCTGGATTCGGCGGGACCGGAACCGCCCGAGTGTGATCATGTGGAGCATCGGAAATGAGATTCATGATACGCACGCCAGTGCAAAGGGACAGGAATGGACGCGCCGCCTGCTCGCCGAGGTAGCGAAGCATGACCCGCTTAAAAATGCGCGCCCGACGATCGGCTCAAACTATATGCCGTGGGAGAACGCGCAGAAATGTGCGGATATTGTGAAGCTGGCGGGTTATAATTACGGGGCAAATTATTATGAGGAACATCACCGAAAGCATCCGGACTGGGTGATTTACGGGAGCGAGACGGGTTCGGTGGTGCAGAGCCGGGGAATTTACCATTTCCCGTACACGAAATCGGTGCTGGCGGATGAGGATCAGCAGTGTTCTTCTTTGGGAAATTCGACGACAAGCTGGGGTGCGAAATCGCATGAGGAGTGTATTGCGGCGGAATGGGAGCATCCGTATTCCTGCGGGCAGTTTTTGTGGTCCGGATTTGATTACATCGGGGAGCCGACCCCCTATCATACGAAAAATTCTTATTTTGGCCAGGTGGATACGGCGGGCTTCCCGAAGGATTCGTATTACTGCTATCAGGCAGCATGGACGGATTACCGGAAAAAGCCGATGGTGCACCTGTTTCCTTACTGGGATTATAACGAAGGACAGGAGATTGATGTGTGCGTGTATTCGAATGCGCCCGCGGTGGAGCTGTTTCTGAACGGGGAAAGCCAGGGAATCAGGGTCTTACACAGCAGAGGAGGCGATACGGACGGTGCTGTTCTCTGCCAGGAAAAATCTGCAAAGCTGGAGGAGCTGCATGCGCGGTCAGAGAAGTACCGCCGTATTTCCGCGACCTGGCGTGTGCTTTACCGGGCGGGCGAGATTCGCGCGAAAGCATATGACGAAAATGGAAGGCTGATTGCGGAGGATGCGCATCGGTCTTTTGGCGAATCCGCGAAAATCATCCTGACGCCGTCTTTGCCGCAGAACCCTGTGTGCAGCGTGCCTGAAACGGATGCCGCCACCTGCCGCCGGCAGCAGGGAAAGGGTGATTCTCTGCTGCCGGGAAGAATGACGGCGAATGGCAATGATCTGCTTTTTGTAGAAATTACCATGGAAGACGCGCAGGGAAATCCGGTAGAAAACGCGGTAAATCGGGTAAAGGTATCTGTGACAGGCGCAGGTGCGCTGGTCGGCACGGATAACGGGGACAGTACCGACCGGGAGAGCTATAAAAGCGGCAGCCGCAGGCTGTTTAGCGGCAAATTGCTTGCTGTGGCTAAGACCGGAACGAAAGCCGGTGAACTGGTGATGACCGTCACTTCACCGGGACTGCCGGCGGCGGTGCTGACTGTGCCGGTGGCGGAAGGAATACCGGAACCGGGCAGCAGTCCGCTGGCCTATCTGGCGGACCTGGAAACAGAGAATGATATCATTGGCGGGGAGGAAGCAGCAGCGGAGGACATTCCGGTGCGCGCGATCCGGCTGAAAAGCATGGACGGGATTCACCTTACGAAGGAACATCCCAAGACCCTTGTGACCGCGACGATCTGTCCCGCATCCGCGACGGACCGGTCGCTGGCCTGGAGTGTTGTGGATGATGCCGGCATTCCGCTTTCCATTGCCGAGCTGGAACCGTTGGATGCTTCCTTCCGGCAGCCGGATGCGGATGCATGCGTTCTTGTCCGGGCGAAGAGTGATGGCAAATTCCGCCTGCGCTGTACCTCCCGGAGCGGGAAAAAAGAGGTGCGCATGATTTCCCAGCTGGAGTTTACCGCGGAAGGCCTGGGAACCGCGTTCCTGGATCCGTATGGCTTTATTACAGGCGGCCTTTATGACTACAGCCAGGGCGAGCCGGGAAACGGAAATGAACACGGGGTGGCGACCGGGCGCGACGGGGAGACACAGGTGGGGTACCATTTCATCGACTTCGGACCGGAGGGCTCCAATGAGATCACCCTGCCGATTTTCGCACTGGAGGGAGAACCGCACCAGATTCAGATTTATGAAGGGATGCCTGGTGAGGACGGCGCGGAGCTGATCGGGGATGTCGTCTATCAGAAGCCGTCGATCTGGAACACCTATCAGGCGGAAACCTATCGTCTGAAGCGGCATCTGCAGGGTGTGACAAGCCTGTGCTTTGTCCTGCAGGAGAAGATTCATATTAAGGGCTTTTCGTTTGCCCGCCAGATCCGCGCGTATGAGCAGCAGAATGCATATGACTGCATCAATGTCTACGGCGACTGCTTTGCGCGGGACGGCGAGTGGGTGCGCGGGATCGGCAATAATGTCACGCTGGAGTTTGGCGAGATGGATTTTGGGGAAGAAGGTGCCGGCCGGATTACGATTGCCGGCTGGACGCCGCTTGAGAAAAACAGCATTGTTTTGCGTGTGGAAGCAGACGTCCAGG
The DNA here is from genome assembly GCA_021202635.1 of Lachnospiraceae bacterium. Lineage (GTDB taxonomy): Bacteria > Bacillota > Clostridia > Lachnospirales > Lachnospiraceae > Choladousia. The sequence goes on from JAJQCQ010000059.1 coordinate 25,435, forward strand.
AGCGTGTCGTATTGGAATATGTGGGCGGGCAGAAGGAGCAGAGCTTCGCGGTCGGGCCAATCCGCGGGAAACAGAAGGTGAGCTTTGTCTTCTTGCCGGGCTGCCAGTTCGATTTCCACTGGTTTCAATTTACCGGAGCGCAGGCATAGATCAGGGAGAAAAACGATACCGTTTAAGCAAAAAGTGAGCAGTGGAAAGCAATTATTTTGGAGCAGAAAAGAGAGAAACTTTTTATAATGTGACTGATAGGAACCGATCAGTCAGAGACAGAATCAAAAAGCTGCGCAGCAGCGGCAGATGTGCGAAGCACAGCTGGATTCTGGAACATTAATTATGAGAAGCGGTTTTCTTCTCATAATAGACTGATCGGAAGAAGTCAGCGATATGAATAACGGAATTGGAAGGGGACGGATCGTTTTATGGCGGAACTGAGGCTGGAAGGCTACATAAATGTGATTCTGGATCCCGCGGCTGCGCAGGGAATTCGCAGGATTGGAGCGAAGGTGGCCGTGGATGTTGAAGCGGTAACGGGAGCAAAGAGCCAGATTATTATGCCGGGAGGGCATTTGCCGCAGGCAATTCTGGTCGCGGAGCTGGGACATGATGCGCTGGCAGATGTGCTGGCGGAGCGAATCCCGGAGCTTGGCACACTGAAGGGCAAATGGGAGAGCTATGGCTTTTATCTGGTGGAGCATCCGCTGCCGGAGGTGGAGCAGGGACTTGTGATCGTGGGCAGTGACCGCATTGGCACTATTTACGGAATGTTCCATCTGTCAGAGCTCCTCGGCGTGACTGCGTGGGGCTTTTGGGGAGATGTCAGACCTCCGAAGCTGGGGAGCGTGCTTCTGACGGATCAGGAAAGGGTGCAGCCGGCAGCGGCGACCGTTTCTGACGAAGCCGGCCGGTATCCTTACAGCAAGGGCAAAACGGACAAAACAGCCATGTATCTTTCGGCGGCGGGGATGAGCGGTTTGCTGAATGACCAGCAGCCCCCTCAGACACCGTGCGATGCGGCTGTGATTCCGGTAAAGAATGGGATTTCGAAGGAGCCCTCGGTGAAATACCGCGGATTTTTCATTAACGATGAATGGCCGTGCTTTGGCAGCTGGACCTTCTCCCATTATAAGGGGTTCACGGCCGAGATGTATGACAAAATATTTGAATATTTGCTGCGCATGAAGGGAAATTATCTGTGGCCGGCTATGTGGTCCTCTTCCTTTTTGCTGGACGGGCCGGGACTTGCTTCCATGGAGCTGGCGACGGAATACGGTATTTTTATCGGGATGTCCCATCATGAGCCGTGTATGCGCTCCGGTGAGGAGTTTTCCATTTTTAAGGGCGAACATTCCCCCTATGGAAATGACTGGAGCTATGAGAAGAATAAGGAAGGGCTGCTGAAGTTCTGGGAGGACGGCTTGAGCCGTGTGAAGGGGCAGAATATTTTCCCAACGATTGGTATGCGCGGGGAGAATGATTCGAAGATGCTGGGCGAGGATTCGACCGTACAGGAAAATGTCCGCCAGCTGAAGGAGATCATCACGGAGCAGAGAAAGCTGATCGCAAAGCATATTAACCCGGATCTGAAGCAGGTGCCGCAGCTCCTTGCCATTTATAAGGAAGTGGAGGATTACTTTTTTGGAAACAGCGAGTCTGCGGGACTGCGGGATTTTGAAGAGCTGGACGATGTGACGCTGATGTTCTGCGAAGACAATTTCAACAACATGCGCGCGCTGCCGCAGGACTTCTGCCGCTGCGCGGATGACGGGCAGACAGCGGGCACAGAAGCAAAACTGCAGATGGCGGGGGTCACGGAGAATGGGAGGCTGCGCGCTCATGCGGGCGGCTATGGGATGTATTATCATGTGGATTACCACGGCAGCCCGATTTCCTATGAGTGGGTGAACTCTACGCCGCTTACGAAAATCTGGGAGCAGATGACACAGGCCTGGGAATATGGCATTCGCGATGTCTGGATTCTCAACGTCGGCGATGTCAAATTTAATGAATATCCGCTGGGGTATTTTCTGTCGCTGGCGTACGACTTTGAAACTTACGGATGTGCGGCTCCGACGAAGCCTTCCTGTGATGATTTGCATCGTAAAAACGCAGATGTGCAGATTTCGGAGGCTTCCAGGGGGCAGGCCGCGGAAGCTTTTTATGGAAGAAAAGGCTATGAAAACACGCTTGCCTATCCGGCAGCCTGGGTGCGTTCCCTGTTTGGCGCTTACGCAGACGAAGAGCAGCTGACCGATATTACCTGGGTGCTGGAAGAGTCCACGCGGCTTCACAGTCTGCGCAGGGCGGAGGCATTGAACGATACGATTTACCACCCGGCGCACTACGGGGAGGCGAAGAGAATGCTGACCCGTGCGGAAGCGTTGGAGAAGAAAAATGAGGAACTGCGGGGAATGCTTGAGAAGACGCCCTGCGGGGATGGATACTACAGTATCATTTATTTTCCGGCGGCCGGTATCGCGAATCTTCTGAAAATGCACCTGTATGCAGGGCTGAATCATCTGTACAGTGCGCAGGGCAAGGCGGCCGCGAACCAGTATGGAGAAAAGCTGGAAGCCTGCATGGAAAAGGATCGGGCGCTTGCAGCGGAGATGTCTGCATTTAAAGGCGGAAAATGGAGCGGTATGGAGCGCGAAGAGCATATCGGTTTTGTAAACTGGAATGATGAGGATTACCGCTATCCGGTGCGTCACGTGATGACACTCCCGAATCACCCGCGTCTGGTGGTATCGCGCGCGGATCGGACGCAGACCTTTACAAATCAGTATTTTCCGGTGCCGCTGGTGATTGATGATTTCCGGAATGCCGGAGCTGATGAGGTAGTCCTTGAAATCGCAAATGGCGGCCAGGGCGCAGTTGACTGGAAGATTGAGGGAGCAGACGACTGCTTTGAGATTACCCCGAAGGAAGGCCGCACGGAGCGGATCACGGAAGTGCGGATCCGTTTTCTGCGGGAGCGGTTTCTGGAAAAGAGGCGCGCCGATGCGTCCGCGCAGGAAAAGCAGGATTCCTTCTGCGGGCAGGAAGCGGCAGTTCACAGCGAAGGGTGTGACAGCGCAGAATTTCCGTGTGCGGTTGTCACCGGACGGGAGCGTGTGCCGCTGCTGCTCCGGGCGGGAATAAAAGATCTGGAGGCGGTGCCGGACGGAGCATTCCTGGTTCAGGATGGCATCTGCGTCTGGGATGCAGCTGCGTTTACGGAATATACCTCCATCGGCAGCGCCGCCTTCCAGGTGCTGGAGGAGTACGGAAAATACGATTCAGCCGTGAAGGTCTTTCCGACTACGGTGCGATTTGGAAAAGAAGAGTGGAACCAGAGTGCCGCGCCGTCTCTGACCTATGAAATCTGGGCGGAGGAGGCTGGAGCGTACTGCCTGACGCTGCACACCTCCCCGGCGAATCCGCTCATCTACGGCGGGGAGCTTCGTGTGGGCCTGGCGGTCAACGGAGCGGATCCGGAGACGGTGACCATCACCGGCGAGGGCTACCGGGGCGGCGACCCGGGCTGTGCCGCATGGTGTCAGGCGGTGCTTGACCAGGAGCATAAAGCGAAGACGTGTGTAAGCCTGCGGGAAGGCTTAAACCGGATTACCGTTTACGCGGGGGATGCCGGGATTGCGCTGGAACGCTTTACCCTGGTAAAAGAAGGGGCGGAGCTTCTGTCATCCTATCTGGGAGCAGATGTCAGCTATCGAAAGTGAGAAAAAGTGCGGGATGCCACCTGGCGTTTCCCGATGCTTCAAAGAAAGGAGAGTAATTATGAACGGAACAATGAAAACAGCGGTTATGACAGATATCCGCAAGGTCGAGATTCAGAGACGGCCGATCCCGGTACCCGAAGAGGACGAGGTCCTGGTAAAAATCGAGTACGTAGGTATCTGTGGTTCTGACCTGCACTATTATGAGGCGGGAAGAATCGGAGATTTTATCGTGGAGCCGCCATTCGTGCTTGGACATGAGGCGGGCGGCACAGTCGTCGAGGTTGGCAGCAATGTAAAAAACCTGAAGGTTGGCGACCGTGTGGCACTGGAGCCGGGCAAAACCTGCGGGCACTGTGAATTCTGTAAACAGGGCAAGTATAACCTGTGCAAGGATGTGGTCTTCTTCGCTACGCCGCCGGTGGACGGTGTCTTTCAGGAGTACGTGGCACATGAGGCGGGACTTTGCTTCAGGCTTCCGGAGAACGTAAGTACGCTGGAGGGAGCGCTGATTGAGCCGCTGGCGGTTGGTATGCATGCGGCAAACCAGGGTGAGGCGCATCTGGGACAGACAGCGGTTGTAACCGGTGCCGGCTGCATCGGCCTGGTATCTCTTCTTTCTCTGAAAGCGAGAGGCGTTTCGAAAGTCATTGTTGTGGATGTGATGGACAAGCGTCTGGAGAAAGCGAAGGAGCTGGGCGCGGACGAGGTGATTAACGGTGCGAAGGAAGATACGGTGGCACGGATTGCTGAGATTACCGGTGGTGCGGGCTTTGATCTGGGGATTGAGACAGCCGGCTCGCAGATCACAGCGCAGCAGCAGATCCGCGCGGCGAAGAAGGGCGCGACGATTGTCTTTGTAGGCTACAGCCCGTCCGGAGATATGACGCTTCCGATCGGAACTGCGCTTGACAAGGAGCTGACCTTTAAGACGGTCTTCCGCTACCGCAATATCTACCCGATGGCAATTGACGCGGTATCCTCCGGTAAAATTCACATCAAAGATATCGTGACCAATTATTTTGAGCTGGACGACATCCAGAATGCGCTGGATTCCTGTGTGGACAATAAGGCGGAGATAGTAAAGGGCGTAATCCGGGTTGCGGAATAAGCCTGACCACGAGCAGTAATGAAAAGTCACGTAACTATTCAGAGCAGCAGGCCGCAGACCGCCTGCTCTGAACTGTTACAAAATCACATATAAAGAAACAGGCGGGATTCGCATGTCTGAGCTTGTGCGAATCCCGTGAACATTTTTTGCACACCCGGGAGACTGGCTATTTGCTGGTTTTTCCCGGGTTATTCACATTATCCACAATTTTATGCACACCTATGCCCGGGAGGAAAAAGGAAAATTTTGTGGATAACAAGATTTACATAATTATTCGACAAAATCCGCCAGTTTAGGGTTTTGGAATTTGGAAAAAGGAATTATTGTCAACCAGTTATCCACATTATCCACACAATTCACAGGAAAAGTGGCGGGGAAAACTCTTTCCACCGGTGGAAAAGTAGCGGTTCTCATTTTGGACGAAGTATGTTATACTCTTCCAAAGATGAAAAAACGGGCTGCAGATCACACCCTGACCAGATTGATCTTATTTATACATCTGCAGGTGTGACCTGTAACGGAATCCGGAGGCAGCAGTCATTTCTTTTTATTCCCGGATTTCGAAAAAGGATCGTGACAGGGAAGGCGCACAGAGATGAAGATATATACAGATAATCCAGAGGGATCCACAGTGATCCAGAATTCATTTATTGATCAGTACATGCCCCATGCCAATGGGGAGTTTGTGAAAGTCTATCTGTATCTGCTTCGCTGCGCGAACAGCGGGCGTGAGCTTTCCCTCTCCTCGATCGCGGATGTGTTTGAGCACACGGAAAAGGATGTGCAGCGTGCACTGACCTACTGGGAGCGGCAGAATCTGCTTCAGTCAAAGCTTTCGCCGGATGGAACACTGGAATCGGTGACATTTCTGGACCCGGGGTATTATTCTACACCGGTGATTCTGGCGGATGCCCTGCAGGAGTCGTCCGATCTCTACAGCGACGGGATGGCTTCCTACCGGGAGCCGCTTCCTGCCCGTCCGCATGGTCATGCGGCGGAACGGCAGCAGGAATCCGCCGGGGCGGCATCGCGCAGAGACGCCTCCTCCTGCCGGGAGAATGCCCCGGGAGGACGTCCGGCGACGATCCTGCGGATGAGAGAACCGGGAGATGCGATGGCAGACCAGCAGGGAAGTGCGCCGGAAGCTTCGGCGGCGGAGCATTCGAATGGGGGGGACTCCCCTCTGCTGTCGCAGATGGATCCGGCGGTGCAGGGTGCGATTCGCGAGCTTTATTTTGTAGCGGAGCAGTATCTGGGGCGTCCGCTTTCTTCCACAGAGCAGAGCGATTTTGTTTATTATTATCATACGCTGGGGTTTTCAACGGACCTGATCGAATATCTGCTTGAGTATTGTATTATGCGGGGGTCTTTCAGCCGTTATTATATGAATAAGGTCGCGCAGGGCTGGGCAGAGGCCGGTATCACGACTGTGCTGGAAGCGAAGAAGGAATCCAGCCTTTACAATAAAAAATATTTTTCCGTGCTAAAAGAATTTGGGATCAAGGGGCGGAATCCGGCCCGGTCGGAGCAGGATCTGATCGACCGCTGGCTGAATGAGTACGGCTTTGACATGGAGATGATTCTGGAGGCCTGCCGCCGCACGATCCGACAGATACACGAACCGAATTTTCAGTATGCGGACAAGATTTTATCCCGGTGGCATACGTCCGGGGTTCATACGATGAAGGACGCCGAGGCCGCGGATTTAAAATGGGAGCAGGAGCAGAAGGTAAAGAAACACGCGCAGAGCCAGAAGGGCTCCGGCAATGCGGGACAGTTCAACAATTTTACGCAGAGAGAGTATAACTATGACAGTCTGGAGAAGAAGCTGTTTGGCCAGTCATGAACAGAGCCGGGCGGATAACGCTTCATGGGGCTGTCAGATGGCATCGGAGCAGGAATCAGGGATGATCATGGGTGGAGTGATATGGGACTGACAAATACGCAGTATGATGAGATTATGCGGGAGTATCAGCGCCGCCAGAATCAAACGCGGCAGGAGCTTTATGAGCGGGAGATGGAAGCGTATCGCCGGATACCGGAGCTGTCTGAGCTGGATGCGCAGATTGCGGCGATGAGTACGGCATGTGCACGGGATCTGCTGGCCGGGACGGCGGAGGAAGCGCCGGCAGCTGACCGTGTCCGGTCCGGGGATGATCGTCCTGGGACGGCCCGGGCGGAACGGACAGAAGAGCCGGCATTTCCCGCTTCCATCCGCTCGCTTCGCGGGCAGATTGAAGAGATCAGTGCGAAAAAAGCGCAGCTTTTGCGGAATGCAGGGTTTCCGGAGGGGTATCTGCAGCCGCATTATCATTGCCCGGACTGCCAGGATACCGGTTACATCGGGCGGGAGAAGTGCCATTGCTTCCGGCAGGCGACCATCGACCTGCTCTATACACGGTCCAATCTGCGCGACGACATCCGGGAGGATAATTTTGCTGCATTTTCTCTGGAGTATTACCCGGAGACAATGAAGGATCCGGCTACCGGTCTCACTGCTGCCGCACTGGCTGCGCGCGCTCTTCAGGAATGCCAGCGCTTTGTGAGGGAGTTCGACGGGGAAGAGGCCGCGAACCTGTTTCTTACCGGAGATACAGGACTGGGCAAGACATTCCTCTCCCACTGTGTCGCCAATGCGCTGCTGGAAAGCACCCACTCCGTGATTTATTTTTCCGCATTCCGGCTGTTCGAATTACTGGCGGATTCCTCCTTCGGGCGCACCGATGAGCATGAGACGAGTGAGCTGGAACGGCATATTTTTGCGTGTGATCTTCTGATTATCGATGATCTGGGGACGGAACTGGTAAATTCTTTTGTTGCGTCCCGGCTGTTTCTGATCCTGAATGAACGGATGCTTCGCCGGAAAAGTACCATGATATCGACGAATCTGTCGCTGGCAGCGATCGCTGAGCGTTATTCAGAACGTGTCCTCTCCCGGATTTCCAGCGACTACCGGATGCTGCGCCTGATCGGGGATGATATCCGAATCCGCAGGAAGCTTGCGGCGCGGCATAATTAAGAGGATGCACATGCCGCGCTAGAGGAAACAGTCTGCTTACGCAGACGCGCGGCAGCGCGAGAATCCCGCAAAGCGGGATTCTATGTTGTATAAAAAAAAGACCGCGGCGGGGACTTGACCGCAGGCGGTTTTATGGTATGATGGAACCGGATTCTGGGAGTGCCGGGAGGACTGCGTGATTCCTTTCCGGAAGACGGGCAGGTCCTGGCAGACTCGTGATGATTACAGAGGAATACCTGCTTTGCAGAGAGCAGGTCTGAGGAGGAAAAAATGCAGACAGGTTATGAGCGGAATCTGAATTCGATCCCGGTCGGGGATCTGGGTATTATCGCGCTGAGAAGCTGCGAAGAGCTGGGCAGGAAGATCGATGCCCATATTGTCAACTGGCGGTCGGAGCGAGTGCATGAGCATCAGGGAAGTCCGCTGCTCCTGGGGTATGATAAGACTTCCTATCTGGTGAGTACAGATGTGCCGCGCTTTGGCTCCGGTGAGGCAAAGGGACAGGTGAATGATTCCGTGCGGGGCAAGGACATCTATATCCTGGTGGATGTATGCAACTACAGTCTCACATATTCCTTAAACGGTTATACGAACCGCATGTCCCCCGATGACCATTACCAGGACCTGAAGCGCGTGATCGCAGCGATCGGCGGGAAGGCGCGCCGGGTCAATGTCATTATGCCATTCCTTTACGAGAGCCGCCAGTTTACACGGGCGGGACGCGAGTCACTGGACTGTGGGATAGCCCTGCAGGAGCTGACGAAAATGGGTGTGGAGAATATTATTACATTTGACGCGCATGACCCGCGGGTACAGAACGCGATTCCGCTTCACGGGTTTGAAACGGTTCTTCCGGTTTATCAGTTTATCAAAGGCCTGTTCCGCGCGGCACCGGATCTGACGATTGATCCGGAGCATCTGACGGTGATCAGCCCGGATGAGGGAGCAGCCGGCCGCGCGATTTATATGGCGAACCTGCTTGGTGTGGATATGGGGATGTTTTACAAGCGGCGTGATTACGCCCGCGTCAAAGACGGCAAGCATCCTGTGGTTGCGCATGAGTTCCTTGGCAGAGATATAGAGGGGCAGGATGTGGTTCTCATTGACGATATGATTGTCACTGGCAACAGTATGATAGAGGCTGCCAGACAGCTCAAAAAGAGAAAGGCGAAACGCGTGCTGATCTGCGCGACCTTTGGCCTGTTCACCAACAGCCTGGAGAAGTTTGACAAGGCCTATGAGGAGGGACTGTTTGACGCGCTGGTGACGACGAATCTGGTCTATCAGTCGCCGGAGCTGCTCTCGAAGCCTTACTACAAGGGCTGCGACCTCAGCAAATATATTGCGCTGATTATTGACACGCTGAATCACGATGGTTCCATGAGCGATCTGCTCACACCGACTGCAAGGATTAATAAATTCCTGGCAAAGCACAGAAAAACGGATAAGGCAATCGAGTAGGAGACGGCTTACCGGATCCTGCCCGCCGCGCGAGGCGCATCCGGCGCTGGCTGGAAAACCTCCATAATGCGCCTCTGTGCATAAAAAAGACGGACAGGGAAGAGATTTTCTTCCCTGTCCGATTTTTTTCATAACTGTTCAGGATCATCACTGTTTTCCAAGCAGCTTTTCACCGATTCGCACGACATCTCCCGCCCCCATGGTAATCAGCAGGTCACCGGGAAGGCAGTTTTCCAGAAGAAATGTCTCAATCTCATCAAAGGACGGAAAATACCAGGCTTCCTTTCCCTTCTCTTCAAGCTTATCACGCAGCAGGGCAGAGCTGACGCCGAGTGTGTCGGTCTCCCGTGCCGCATAAATGTCGGCCAGAACGATCCGGTCAGCTAAAGTGAGCGCGTCCGCAAATTCATCGAGCAGCGCTTTCGTGCGCGAGTAGGTGTGCGGCTGAAATACGCACCAGATCCGGTTTGCCGGATATTTCTGCGCGGCACGCAGAGTCGCACGGATTTCAGTCGGATGATGGGCATAATCGTCTATAATTGTCACGCCGCCGATGGCTCCTTTTTTCTGGAAGCGCCGGTCTGTGCCGTGAAAACCGGAAAGGCCGTCCGCGATACAGGCCGCGGGAACACCCAGCAGGTCCGCGCATGCGATCGCTGCCGCAGCATTCCCTGCATTATGTTCGCCTGGAACATGCAGGGAAAAATGACCAAGGAGCCGGTCCCGGCATTTTTCTGCGGCAGGTGTTCCCGGCTTCGGTGCAGCATCTGTGACAGCATCCGGAACAGCCGTAGCTTCCTGTCTGACATACAGGTCGAAGCTGGCACAGCCCAGCTCATCCCAGGTGAGGTTTTCTGCGTGATAGTCGCCGCAGCCGGAACCAAAGGTGACGACCCGGCAGCGCAGCCCGGCGGTAAAAGCGTCCAGCTCCGGTACCTGTGCGTGAATGATGAGCGTTCCTTCCGGAGGAATCTTTTCCGCGAATAGCCGGAAGGAATGGCGGATATCATCGATATCTTTGAAAAAGTCCAGGTGATCGGCGTCAACGTTGAGGATCAGTCCGTACAGGGGGGTCAGATGCAGAAAGCTGTTTGTGTACTCACAGGCTTCCGTCAGGAAGCAGTCGGAGTCGCCCACCCGTACGTTCCCGCCAATGGAAGGGAGGATGCCGCCGACGGAGATCGTCGGGTCCATGTTCTGTTCCATCATAATATGGGCGAGCATGGATGTCGTGGTGGTCTTTCCATGTGTTCCGGCCACAGCCACAGAGGTCGGATAATTGGCCATCAGCTGTCCGAGAAGCTCTGCGCGGGACATCAGAGGGATCCCTTTTTCTACAGCTGCCGCATACTCCGGGTTATCCGGGTGAATGGCCGCCGTATACACGATCAGATCAATGTCATCTGTCACGTTCGCTGCGCTCTGCGGGATGGCAACCCTGGCTCCCAGACCGGTCAGCCAGGCGGTCAGCTCGCTTTTTCTGGAATCGGAACCGGTCACTGTGAAGTGACGGTTTAAAAGGACTGCCGCCAGTCCGCTCATACTGATGCCGCCGATCCCGATAAAATGAATGTGAATCGGCTGTGCGAAATTTATCTGATACATTTTAGAAACTCCTTCTGTATATAATAAAAAGTAAAAGCAATCACTGTTCGATCTACCGTATCTGATTATACTCAGTTTTTTCCAAATGTCTATCAGAAAATACGCCGCTGCGGTTCTCGAAGCGGTGCGGAGCGAAATCACGAAAACAACAAGAAAAGCTCTTCTGTCGCCCGGAAAAAGTAACAACTATATTCATTACACCTGTTATTTATTCCAAATACCATAAAAAAATATAGAAATAATTGTAAAAAATGTTCACTATTCGAAAAAGGTGTGGTATAATTTGCCTTGAAACAATACTTTGACTGCAGAGGTGATAACGTGATCAAGAAAGAAATGATAGCAATGCTGCTGGCTGGCGGGCAGGGAAGCCGTCTGGGTGTGCTGACCTCGAAGGTGGCGAAGCCGGCAGTTGCTTTCGGGGGAAAGTACCGAATCATCGACTTTCCGCTCAGCAACTGCATTAATTCCGGCATTGACACGGTGGGTGTCCTGACCCAGTATCAGCCGCTTCGCCTGAACAGCCATATCGGCATTGGTATTCCGTGGGACCTTGACAGAAATGTGGGAGGAGTGACCGTCCTTCCGCCCTATGAGAAAGTAGGAAAGACAGAATGGTACACCGGTACCGCGAATGCGATCTATCAGAACCTTACCTACATGGAGTCTTTCCATCCCGATTATGTCCTGATTCTGTCAGGCGATCATATTTACAAGATGGACTATGAGGTGATGCTCGACTTCCACAAAGCGCATAATGCAGATGTCAGTATCGCTGTGATGCCTGTCCCTCAGGAAGAGGCCAGCCGCTTTGGCGTCGTTGTGACGGATGGGAATGGCCGCATTCTTGAATTCCAGGAGAAGCCGGAACAGCCTAAGAGTAACCTTGCATCCATGGGAATCTATATTTTTACATGGAAAGCCCTGAAAGAAGCGCTTTTAGCCCTTTCAGAGCAGAGCGGGTGTGATTTCGGAAAGCATGTGATTCCGTACTGCCATGAAAAAGGCGAAACGCTCGTGGCTTATGAGTTTAATGGATACTGGAAGGATGTCGGCACTCTTGGCTCGTACTGGGAAGCCAATATGGAGCTGATTGACATTATCCCGGAATTTAACCTTTATGAGGAATTCTGGAAGATTTACACGAAGAACGATATTCTGCCTCCACAGTTTGCCTCCGGGAATTCTGTGATTGAGCGCTGTCTGGTGGGGGATGGCTCCGAGATTTATGGAAAGGTTTACAATACGATCATCGGCTGTGGCGTAGTGATTGAGGAAGGCGCTGTGGTACGCGATTCCATCATTATGCAGAATACGGTCATTAAAGCTGGTTCACAGATTAATAAGGCGATCATTGCAGAGAATGTGACCGTAGGAGAGCGTGTGCAGATGGGAATCGGGGAAGAAGTGCCGAACCGCGAAAAGCCGTCGGTATATTCTTTCGGACTGGCTGTTATAGGGGAAAATTCGGTGATTCCTTCTGACGTCAGCATCGGAAAGAATACGGCGATTTCCGGTGTGACTGTGCCGGAAGATTATCCGGACGGATGGCTCAGGTCGGGAGAGACCCTGGAACGTCAGGAAGAACCCGGAGAGGCAGGTGATGTGTTATGAGAGCGGTAGGTATGATTTTAGCCGGAGGAAACAACTATCGGATGAGAGAACTCTCGAACCGGCGTGCCATCGCAGCGATGCCGATTGCCGGGAGCTTCCGGGCAGTGGATTTTGCACTGAGCAGCATGGCCAATTCAGGGATTCAGAAAGTAGCCGTGCTGACGCAGTTCAATTCCAGATCACTGGACCAACATCTGAGCTCCTCCAAATGGTGGGATTTCGGCAGAAAACAGGGTGGGCTGTTTATCTTCCCTCCGATGCTTACGGCAGACAACAGCTACTGGTATCGGGGAACAGCGGACGCGATTCATCAGAATCTGGATTTCCTGCGGCAGTGCCATGAGCCATATGTTGTGATTGCTTCAGGCGACGGTGTCTATAAGCTTGATTATGGAAAAGTACTTGAATATCACATTGCGAAAAAGGCGGATATTACCGTGATTTGCAGGGAATTTCCGCCGGATGAGGATGTCACTCGATTTGGGCTGGTTCAGATGAACGATGACAACCGGATTGTTCAGTTTGAGGAAAAGCCGATGGCAGCAGTTTCCCATACGGTGTCCTGTGGAATTTATGTGATTCGCCGCAGACTGCTGATTGAACTGATCGAGCAGGCGGTATACGAGGGACGGCATGACTTTGTGAGAGATGTCCTGATCCGGTATAAGGATGTAAAAAAAATTTACGGATATGTAATGGAGAGCTATTGGAGCAATATCGCTTCTGTGGACTCCTACTATCGAACCAACATGGATTTTCTGAAAAAGGAAGTGCGGGACTTTTTCTTCCACGAGCATCCGGACGTTTACTCCAAAGTAGACGACAATCCGCCTGCCAAGTACAATCCGGGGAGCAATGTGAGGAACAGCCTGGTTGCAAATGGCTGCATTATCAACGGCACGGTAGAAAATTCTGTGATTTTCAAAAAGGTGTTTGTCGGAAATAACTGTGTGATTAAGAATTCGATTGTGCTGAATGATGTCTATCTGGGCGACAATACATACCTGGAAAACTGCATTGTGGAGAGCCGCGGTACGATCCGCGCGGACTCCCACATTGTGGGGGAAGACGGGGTAAGAATTGTGATTGCATCCGATGACAGATATCCGATGGCGGGAATGTAAACCGGATAGCCTGCAGGAAGCACAAACAACCAAAGACATGGGGGAAAGGACATGACTATTACCGACGTAAAGGTGAGAAAGGTAGCGAAAGAGGGCAAGATGAGAGCAATCGTGTCCATTACGCTGGATGATGAATTTGTAGTACATGACATCAAAGTAATCGAAGGAGAGAAAGGATTGTTTATCGCGATGCCGAGCCGAAAGGCGGCAGACGGTGAATACCGCGACATCGCTCATCCGATCAATTCAAAAACGCGCGAGAGGATACAGCAGATTATCTTAGAGGAATATGAGAAGACAGCGGCACAAGAGCCGCAGGATGAATGAGACGCATAGGCGGCAGTTCCAGGGAAACGGGAGCTGCCGCCTTGGGTTTTCGCTGTTGTGGCTGACCCGCTGCGTCTTACGGAAACAATCCCTTGCCAGCCTGCCGAAGGGATGATAAAATATTGGCAACAGTTCAGAACAGCATCGAAATGAAAAGACAGGAATAAGGGGAATTATAGAATGATTTTTTTTCCGAAAGACAGGGAGAATGAAACAGAAAAGGAAAAAGAAGCAGCAAAGATAACAGGGGGAACAGAAGAGAAAACAGAAAAATCTGCCGGAACAGAGGCTGAAAACGGCATGGAAGGAGAATTATCCGGCCCGGAGGAGGAACAGGAGCTTCTGATACAGACACTCAAGAAGCAAAGCCAGAGGCGATTTTACAATGGAATGCTTCTTGGCGTGCTGCTGGCGGCTGCGGCGATGGCCGTGGGTTTGTTTGCTCCGCGCGTGGTGCGGAACCTTCTTGGAAGGGGGAATCCGGGAGCCGAGGTGCTGACCAGCAGCAGTACGCTTTCCAAGCTGGCCGAGGTACAGGAGCTGATCGAAGCTTATTATCTGGACGAGGTGGACGGCGAATACCTGGAGGCTTACCTGTTTAAGGGGATAGCGGCCGGACTGGAGGATGATTACGCGAATTATTATACGGCGGAGGAGCTTTCCTCTGTGGTAGACTCGACGAAGGGGGAGTATTACGGAATTGGGGCGTCGATCGGGACGGATGCGGACACAGGTGAGTTTTACGTCGGTGAGGTCTATGAGAACAGTCCCGCCGAGGAGGGCGGCCTGCTGGTAAATGATATAGTGCTGGCGGTGGATGGCGAAGCCGTGGATGCCCTTACGCTGACGGAGCTGGTTTCGCTGATTAAGTCGAAGGATACGTTTGTCATGTCTGTCTATCGGCCGGAGACGGAGGAGGAATTAGAGCTTACCATTACCTGCGGCGATGTGATACCGACTTATGTGACATATGAAATGCTGGAAAACCAGGTTGGATATCTGATTCTGACAGAGTTTACCGCAAGTGCGGTGGATCAGTTCCAGGAGGCCATAGAGGAGCTGAACAGCCAGGGGATGGAGGCGCTGATTGTGGATTTGCGCGATAATCCGGGCGGTTTGCTTACTTCCGTATGTGATATTCTGGATGAGCTCTTGCCTGCCGACAGCCTGATGGTCTATACAGAAGATAAAAATGGAAAGCGGGTGGAATATACGGCAGAGGGGGATCCCAGTGTGACCTGTGAGATAGCGGTGCTGGTCAATAATGGGAGCGCGAGCGCATCGGAGATTTTTGCGGGGGCCATTCAGGACTACGGACTTGGCCCGATCATCGGCACGCAGACGTATGGCAAAGGCGTTGTACAGAAAACCTACTCTCTTTCGGATGGATCCGCATTTAAGCTGACGGTGGAAAATTATTATACGCCGAACGGACAGGAAATCGATGGCAGCGGCATTACGCCGGATATTATTGTGGAAGAGGATTCCCAGGGGGAGGCCGGGACAGAAGAAGCAGCAGAGACCGCGGGGGATGGGGCCGGGACAGAAGGCCTGGCGGAAGAAGACGACGCGGTTCTGGCACGTGCATGGGAGGAATTGACAGACTAAGATGGAGAACAGAATCATTTTTCGCGAAAAACTGACAGAACTGAAAGCAGCCGCGGATGAGAAGGGCGGAATCCTGACACAGGCGGAGATACGGGAAATGCTGAAAACCATGCCGCTGGAGGAAAATCATTTTCAATTAATCTTTGATTACCTTGCGGAACAGAAGATTCGTGTGGTAGAATCAGAGGAGGAGATGAATCCGGGGAACGCCTGCAAAGGCAAGGCGCTCAAAGAGGGAAAGGCCGGGATGAAAAGCGCCGGGTATGCAGAGGATTCCGATCCTGTCCCGGATGAGGACGAGCGGCGCAGCCTCTCTCTTTATGTGGATGAGCTTGCGTCCCTTTCTGAGATCAATGACGCGCAGGAGCTTCGGCTGCTGGAGCGGATTCGCGGTGGGGATGATGGGGCAAAGGAGAGCCTGATTGGTATTTACCTCCCGCTGATTTGTTCAATGGCAGAGGAGTATGGAGAAGAGGTACTTCCGGCGGAGGATCTGATTCAGGAAGGGAACCTTGGACTTCTTTCGGCGGTAAACGCCCTGGGGGAATTTGACAGTGCGGCGGCCTGCCGCGCCCATATTCTGAACCAGATCCGGGAAGCAATGGAACAGGCGGTAAGTCAGGGACAGGATAAGCATCAGATGGATGAGGGACTGTTAAGCCGGATTAATCATCTGAATGAGGCTGTCCATAACCTGGAGCGTGATCTGGGGCACAAGGTGTCCGCGGAGGAGGTATCCGCATATCTGGAAATGCCGGTGGAGGAAATCGAGGATCTGCTGCGGGTGACCGGGGATCAGATCGAGACGGAATCGTTTCAGTAAATCATGTACGTGTGATGGAAAACCCGAAATCGTCATGCAGGCACAAACAATCTGGAGGAAATGAAAATGAAAAAAACAAAAATTATCTGTACGATGGGACCGGCGTCGGATGACCGGGAAGTGATGAAAGCGCTGGCGCAAAACGGGATGGATATTGCGCGCTTTAATTTTTCTCATGGAACGCATGAAGAACAGAAAGCGCGTTTCGACCAGCTCAAAAGCATCCGTCAGGAGATCAAAAAGCCGATTGCGATTCTTCTGGATACAAAGGGGCCGGAAATTCGCACAGGCCTGCTGAAAAACGGCGGTCCTGTAACGCTTCAGAGCGGAGCGGAATTTACGCTGACCTCTGAGACGATTGAGGGCGATGAGACGAGGGTCTGTCAGACCTACCCGCAGCTGGCGGAGGATGTGAAGCCGGGCGATACGATTCTCATTGACGATGGCCTGATTGGACTGAAAGTGAAGGAGATTAAGGGTGCGGATATTGTCTGTACAGTGGAAAATGGCGGCAGCCTGGGACAGCGCAAGGGTGTAAATGTCCCGAATGTAAAAGTAAACCTGCCGGGCATCACGGACAAAGACCGCGAGGATATTCTTTTTGGCATTCAGGAGGGAATTGACTTTATAGCGGCTTCCTTTGTGCGCGATGCGGAAGCGGTCAAAGAGATAAAGAACATTCTGAAGGAGAATCATGCGGAGCAGATCAGCGTAATTGCAAAGATTGAAAATGCGGAGGGTATTCAGAATATTGATAAGATTATCCAGGCCGCGGATGGCATTATGGTGGCGCGCGGCGATATGGGAGTGGAGATTCCGCCCTATGAAGTGCCGCATGTACAGCGGACGATTGTTGAGAAGTGCAATAAGAAATACAAGCCGGTCATCATTGCGACGCAGATGCTGGATTCTATGATCCGCAATCCGCGTCCGACCAGGGCAGAGGTGACGGACGTGGCGAATGCCATCCGTGAAGGCACGGACGCGATTATGCTCTCCGGCGAGACTGCTGCCGGCCGGTATCCGCTGGAGGCGCTGAAGATGATGGTGCAGATTGCGGAGACAACCGAGAGCTATATGACAGATGAGGTAATTACAAAAGAATTCTACGAGCTGCGCGGGGATGCGAATGTGTCGAGCGCGGTCGGTCTGGCGGCGATCCGTACGGCGCTGAATGTAAAGGCAGACTGTATCGTGACACCGACGATGAGCGGGCAGACGGCCCGCCTGATGTCGACCTTCCGTGCGCCGATGCCGATCTACGCGATCTCGCCGAATGACTGGGCACTGCGGAAAATGCAGATTTACTGGGGTGTGACACCGCTGCAGGGCTACGCGGAGGATACGACGGAGCATATCATTTCCCACGCGATGTATATCGTGAAACGCGATGGCTATGTCAAGCCTGGCGATATGGTGGTGCTCACAGCGGGCGACCCGGCGACCAATATGGTGAAGGGCAAGGGTGCGATGACGAATATGATGCATGTCATTCAGGCAAGATAAATGCTGCTGCAAACCTAAGAAAAACTTAATGATTTTATGACAGGAATTTAACCGGCTTCTGCTAAACTGATCTGGCAGAAGCCGATGGCCTGTCTGCGGGACACGGCGGTTTCGGCAGAAAGGAGAAGCTGAAGATGTACAACATTCTGGTTTGCGATGATGAGAAGGAAATTGTCGATGCGATTGAAATCTATCTGACGCAGGAAGGGTTCCGCGTGCTCAAGGCCTACGACGGGGAGCAGGCCCTTGAGATTCTGAAAAAGGAGGAGATTCGCCTCCTGATCCTGGATCTGATGATGCCGAAAATGGATGGAATTCACGCGATTATGAAGATTCGTGAGGAGAGCAGTATCCCAATCATTATCCTTTCCGCAAAGACGCAGGATACGGATAAGGTACTGGGCCTGAATCTTGGCGCGGATGATTATGTGGCGAAGCCGTTTAACCCGCTGGAGCTGATCGCGCGGGTAAAGTCGCAGATCCGGCGTTATACGAATTTTGGAGCGGCGGCAGAGGCGGCGAATACAGAGCAGGTTTATTCGACGGGCGGTCTGGTGATCAATGACGACCGCAAAGAGGTCACGGTGGATGGCGAGCTGGTGAAGCTGACCCGGATCGAGTATAATATTCTGCTGTTTCTGGTGAAAAATAAGGGCAAGGTCTTTTCGATCGATCAGATTTACGAGGAGATCTGGAAAGAAGAGGCCTTTGGGGCGGACAATACGGTGACGGTTCACATTCGCCATATCCGGGAAAAGATCGAAATTGACCCGAAGAATCCGAAATATCTGAAGGTGATCTGGGGGATTGGCTATCGGGTGGAAAATATCTGAATTCTCCCTTACGCGCAAACGGTATGAAACCTGCCATATTCTCGCCGAAGCTGGAGGATTTGCCATATGAAACGACTGATTTTGAAAAAGCCGGTAAAAGTTCTGCTGGTTTTGCTGCAGGCCGCGGCGGTCGGGGGGATCGTATTTTGCCTGTTTAATATCGGCTTCTGGATGGAAGATTCCTGGAGTCTGAATGAGCTTTCCCAGAGCTACGAGGAGTCCGACCTTTATTATCGTCAGGTGGAGGAAATCCTTTCCAATAAGATAGAAGGCCAGGACAATGCGCGTCTTCTGGAGACGGACGGAGAATTCAGCCGTGAGAAACAGATTGATATCCAGTCCTATGATACGGTGGGAAATACCGTACAGGATATGAATACCACGTATCTTCTGGGGGACCTTCTGGATTATTATGAAAATGGCGGCTGGCAGATGCTGCATGACGCGATTGCCGCGGCGTCCGGAGACAGTACACGGGATGCGGGAGAACTCCTGGCTGAGCAGTCCGGGACTCTGGAGACCATTACCCCGATGACGGGAATTACACTGGAGGAGTGTTCCCACTGGTATTCCGATTCTGCCGGTTATGTGGAGCAGATGTATACGCTGCTTGACGAGGCGGTCGTGGACCTTTATACGCGATATACAGAATATACGACCATACAGGATGAAAGCTGGTCCTCTGAGGCTCCGTCGAATTTACTGTATTATATCGAGAATACCTCAAACGGCCTGGTCTATACCAACATCAGCGCCGGTTCTTATGACGAAGCGGTTGCGGCCGCGGAGGCGGATGAGGAATATACTAGCCTTTATGAGGGAGAACGCAGCTTTAATATCATGGTGACAAATCCGGAGCGTGTTTTGAATTCGGCCGCTTCGGAGTGGTTTCTGGGGAAACGGTTTGTGGCGACAAACGAAAAGGTCTATGTAGCGGTGAATCTGTCTTATCCGGTGAGCGATGAGCTGCAGACCTGGGCGGAATATTACGCGCAGCGGGAGACGATTATTCAGAGCTCTGCGGTTGGTGCGATTTTCTCCCTTGTTCTTCTGGGCTTCTGCTTTGCCGGATCTCTGCTGGGCGCCGGAACAGAGCTGCTGTGGGTGGATACCATCCCGACGGAGCTGGCTGCGGGGATTTATCTGATTCTTGCGATTTTATATTTCCTGCTGGCTTCCGAATGGGGGCGGGTAGCCGCAATTCTTCCGGAGCAGGAGAAAGTGCGGGGGGCAGCCGCGGCCGCCTCCGCCTGGCTGGTATTTTTGTCCGCCTGTCTGGGATTCCTGCGGCGGGCGCGGTCGAAAACGCTTTGGATCAATTCGGTCACCCGTACGCTGATCCGGACCTGGAAGCAGATCAATTCTGCGCGCGCGGCTTCCAGGCAGCTGCTGTTCTTTTATATTGGATTTTTTATTCTGAACATCCTTTTTTTGCTTCTGTTTGGGCGTGCGGGCCTGGTTCTGGTCATTCTGCTGGATATGGCTGTGCTTTTGTACCTGCTGCGGGATATCGCCGGGAAACAGAGTATCTATGAAGGCATTCATCAGCTCTCGCAGGGGGATCTGAATTACCGGATTGACACCTCGACGCTGTCCGGAGAGTCTCTGAAGATGGCGGAAGCGGTTAATGAGATGGGAGAAAGCCTGAGCAGGGCGCTGGAGGCGATTGTGAAAAATGAGCGGCTGAAGGCGGAGCTGATTACAAATGTATCGCATGACCTGAAGACACCGCTCACATCGATCGTAAATTATGTCGATCTGCTGAAACGGGAACCCCTGCTGTCTGTGCGGGCGCGCGAATATGTGGGGATTCTGGAACAGAAGTCACAGCGCCTGAAGCAGCTGACTGAGGACCTGGTGGAGGCGAGCAAGATCAGCTCAGGCAATATCGAACTGGAAATTGTCCGTGTACAGGCGCAGAGTATGCTGATGCAGGCCTGCGGGGAGTTTGAGGAACGCTTAGAAGAACATCAGCTGACCATTACCTGGGATATGGAGAAGGAACCGGCTTATATTATGGCGGATGGACGTCAGCTCTGGCGGGTACTGGAAAATCTGCTTGGCAATATCTGTAAATACGCGAAGGAGGGTACAGAGGTACAGGTGATCCTCAGACGGATGACGCCAGAGAATCCGGACGTGGTGAATCCGGAGTTTGCCCAGGGCGAAGTGATGATCATGCTTCAGAATGTATCGCGGGAAAAGCTGACGATCGAGGCGGATGAGCTGACCGGCCGCTTTGTCCGCGGAGACGCAAGCCGCAGCACGGAGGGCAGCGGCTTAGGTCTGTCCATTGCGCAGAACCTGACAGAGCTTCTGGACGGAAGATTTGAGCTTTCCACGCAGGACGGGCTTTTTGCAGTGCGGCTGTATTTTCCGATTGTAGAGTAGGGTGGGGACTGCTGGGGACTTATTCAGAACAGCAGGCCACAGACCGCCTTCTGCGAAGGCTATATGCCGCTTACGCGTCATATGTCTGAGGCTTAATGGGCGTTCCGCCCATCCCGAAATGAAAATACAGCCTTTAGCAGGTAAACCTGCACAGTCTGTCTTTTCATTTCGATGCTGTTCTGAACTGTTACATCTAAAATTTCTGTGAAATTGAAGCGACATCCGTTGACATTCCAATGAATTAGGCGTAAAGTTTCTTCCATAATTAATAGAGAATGCGAGGCGTAATTCATATGAAACAGAAACTCTCAGACTTTTTTTCCAACTTTATGTCTGGACGGTACGGCGCGGATGATCTTTCCAAGTTTATGCTGGCTGTGTGTTTAATCCTTCTCGTGATTAATATTTTTACCAGTCAGCCGCTGGTTTATCTGCTGGCGCTGGTGCTTTTGCTGTTCAGTTATTTTCGGATGTTTTCACGGAATTATATGCAGCGCAGCGCGGAAAATGAAAAGTATCTGAATCTCACGCAGGGCATTCGGGATCGTTTTTCCAAAGCCGGCAGACGGGCGAAAGAGACAAAGGATTACCATATTTATAAATGCCCCTCGTGCGGACAGAAAATTCGTGTTCCGCGCGGCAAGGGAAAGATCTGCATTACCTGCCCGAAGTGCCGTAACGAATTTCAGAAGAAAAGCTGAGCCCTATGTTTGGATATATTTATGTAAATGAACAGGAACTGAAGCTGCGGGAATACACGACCTATCGCAGCTTTTACTGTGGTCTGTGTCAGGAACTCCACCACCGCTATGGCAGGAGAGCGCAGATGGTGCTGAATTACGACACGACTTTTCTGGCGATCGTGCTGACCGGTCTGTATGAGCCGGAGACACTTACAGAAGAGAGACACTGCCTGCTGCATCCGGTGCACCGGCATCCCATGGCAAAAAATGACGCAATCGGTTATGCGGCGGATATGTGTGTTCTGCTGGCATACCAGAAGGGGATGGATGACTGGGAGGATGAGCGTAAGGTTTCCGGGCGTACCATAGCGGCACTGCTTGGCTCTGCCTATAAAAAGATTTCGGCAGAGTATCCCCGCCAGGCAAAGGCGGTGGAGGAAAACATCCGTCTGCTTCATGAGGCGGAGGCGGACTGGAAAGACGGCGGGAAGCCGGATTCCCTGTCGGCTGATATTGATTATGTAGCCGGTCTTACGGGCAATTTCCTGGGTGAACTGTATGTGTGGAAGGACGACATCTGGCAGGACGATCTGAGACAGATTGGTTTTTATCTGGGGAAATTTATTTACCTGCTGGACGCGGCAGAGGATATCGAAAAAGACAGAAAGCATGGCAATTATAATATGCTCGAAGCGGTTTTTCGCGCAAAAGGTCTGAAAGAAAACACGGACATCTGGGAAGAGCCTTACAGGAGTGAGATTCAGAAAATTCTGGCAGGAATGATGACTGAGGCCTCCCGTGCGTTTGAGCGTCTGCCTGTGCTGGAATATGCACCAATCATCCGCAATATTCTGTATTCCGGAGTCTGGTGCAGATATACCGCGATGCGGGATAAAGCCGAAAAGAAAGAAAAGAAATCTGCCGCGCAATAGAAAGTTGTGCGGCCTACGTTCACAATCAGCACTGCTGTTTGTGGACATAGGATGGAGGAGATTATGAAAGATCCGTATGAGGTTCTGGGAGTACCGAGGAACGCTTCTGAGGAGGAAGTAAAAAAAGCATATCGAAAGCTTAGCCGACAGTATCATCCGGACGCGAATATTAACAATCCGAATAAGGCGCAGGCGGAGGAAAAGTTCAAAGAAGTACAGCAGGCCTATCAGCAGATCATGTATGATAAAGAACATGGCGAGGGCAGTTATGAAGCGAAACAGGGCGGCGGCCGCTCCTCCTCTTCCTCTTCCGGCGGCTATGGCGGTTACAGAGGCTACGGTGGGTATGGAAGCTACGGAGGCTACGGCCGTTCCGGGAGCAGCAGCTCCGGTTCCTCCGCAAACGAAGACCCGCATCTTCGCGCTGCGGAGAACTACATTCGCAGCAACCAGTTTGACCAGGCGATCAATGTCCTCAATGGAATACAGAATCGTACCGCGCGCTGGTATTATTTAAGCGCGCTGGCTAATTCCGGCCGCGGGAATAATGTCCTGGCACTCGATCATGCGCAGAAGGCGGTTCAGATGGAGCCGAACAACCTGCAGTACCGCCAGCTTCTCTCCGAAATGGAAGGCGGCGGCCGCTGGTACCAGTCCATGGGAGAAGAATACGGCAACCCGATGTCGCATGGCGGCAACTATTGTACGAGACTGTGCCTGACGTGGCTGATCTGCAGCTGCTGTTGCAGCGGCGGCGGTGGTATGCGCATGGGCATGCCAATCATGATGTGTTGTTAACAGTTCCGAGCAGCAGAAAAATGAAAAAGACAGCCGCAGCAGATTTATCTGCGCAAGGCTGTCTCTTTCATTTTTGGATGGGCGGAACGCCCATTCAGCCACAGACATAGGACGCGTTAGCGGCATATAGCCTGCGAAGCAGGCGGTCTGTGGCCTGCTGCTCGGAATAACATAAATGCAGCAGAAAAAAGAAAAAGACAGCCGCAGCAGATTTATCTGCGCAAGGCTGTCTCTTTCTTTTTGTTTCATTTTACAGTGCGGATGTGCAGTTCGGGCACTTGGTAGCGTCTTTATGTATTTCAGATTTGCAGAACGGACAGATCTTGGTGACCGGTTCCGGCGCCGGTGCCGGTTTGTGGAGCTTATTGATGCCTTTGATCACGAAGAAAATGACCAGTGCGGTCAGCAGGAATTCCACGATCATTTAAATGAAGTTACCATAGGCGATGACGGATGCGCCTGCTTCCTGCGCTGCTGCCAGTGTGGAATAGGAATTGCCATCGAGCGGGATCATCAGATCTGTGAAATTGACCCTGCCGGTCACCAGCGTGACGACTGGCATTACAATATCATCGACCAGTGAAGACACGATGTTACTGAATGCGGCGCCGATGATGACGCCGACAGCCATGTCGATTACGTTGCCTCTCATGATAAAGGCTTTGAATTCTTCTGCAAGTTTACTCATTTTTTCCCTCCTGATTTCGTGTTTGCAGTTGACGGCCCCTGCCCCCGATCACGGACCTGCTGCAAAACTGCGCGGCAGGCAGGTGGCCAGGCTGTGACCGGTTGTTATGGTAGGTTTCTTAATTCATTATTACGAATTATAGCATAGCTCTTCCCAAAAAACTATGATATACTATAAAAAATTTAGTTTTTTTCTGCCGGGTTTTTTCAGCGAAGAGGTATGAAACAACGGTCAGGAAAACAGGTTTCAAATTACGGATGGGGGAGTGAAGCATGCGTTTTATGCATATTGCGGATGTGCATCTGGGCGCCGCACCTGACCATGGCTATGTCTGGTCGAAGGACAGAGGCCGTGAACTGTGGGAGACCTTTCGACAGTGTATTGCGGATGCGAATGAAAAGAAAGTGGATTTGCTGCTGATTGCGGGGGATTTGTTTCACCGGCAGCCCGGGCCGCGGGAGCTGAAGGAAGTGAATTATCTGTTTTCTACACTGGAGAATACGGTGGTAGCTCTGATCGCGGGCAACCATGATTGCCTTACACCAGGCTCCGCTTACCTGGATTATCCCTGGAATGAAAATGTCGTCTGCCTCTTTTCCTCTGAGTGTGAGCGGGTCCGCCTGCCGGAGCTGAAAACAGAGATCTATGGATTCAGCTATTACCGGCAGGAGATCCTGACCCCCATGTATGATAACATCGTTGCGGAAAAAAGTGACTATTTTAAAATTCTGCTTGCGCATGGAGGCGATGCGCGGCATATTCCGATCAGCCGTGAGAAGCTTGGCAACGCCGGATTTGACTATATCGCGCTGGGGCACATTCACAAGCCGCAGGTGTTTATCCGGAATCTTGCCATGTATGCCGGTGCGCTTGAACCGATTGACTGCAGTGACACGGGGGCGCATGGCTACATCCTCGGCGAGGTGCAGCGAAAAAAGGTAAAGCTTTCTTTTGTAGAAAAGGCACAGCGGCAGTATCGCGATGTGACAGTGCCGGTGACAGAAGAAGATACCACGTTTTCCGTGCGGGAAAAGATTGCCCGTACGATACGGCAGGAGGGCAGTCAGCATACGTACCGCATTGCTCTTTCCGGCGAGCGTCATCCGAGGTTTTGTCCGGATATCCGGGAATACCAAAAATGTGGCCGCATTCTGGAGATAGCGGACCGAACCGTTCCGGCATTTCATCTGGAAGAACTGAAGCGACAGTATCGGGGGCAGCTGATTGGCGATTACATCGAAAGCTTCGGGAGCGGTCCGAAAAACGCTGTCGAGCAGAAAGCACTTACGTACGGACTGGAGGCATTGCTGTATCCGGGCAAATAAGAGAAACAGCGTGATACACAGAACAAACAGGGGAGAGAGCATGGAGATACAGGAACTGGACATTAAGAGCTATGGAAAGCTCTCCAATCATCATATGACATTCCACCCTGGTATCAATATTATCTACGGCGGAAATGAGACGGGAAAGACAACAATACATTCCTTTATCCGGGCAATGTTTTTTGGACTTAACCGTGCCCGGGGGCGGGCGGCTAAGACGGACGAATATCAGCTGCGGCAGCCCTGGGACACCCCGGGCGCTTATCTTGGAAGCATGCGGATACTGGAGAACGGGGAAGTCTATCGGATCGACCGCTGTTTTGACCGCAGCGCGAAGCCGCTTGGTCTGGTCTGTGAGACAAGGGCGGTGGAATCGGCGCATCCGCAGGAGGACCTGGAAGTGCTGCTTGGCGGAATCAGCGAGAGCGCGTTTGTAAATTCGGTCTTTATCCGCCAGGCGCAGTGTGAGACAGACGAAGAGCTGGCGCAGGAGCTCCGCCGCTATATGATCAACAGCGATAACTCCCGAAGCAGTGAGATTGATGTGACCCAGGCTCTGCAGTCACTGCGAAAGAAGAAAAAACAGCTGGAGCAGCAGAAAAAGAAGGAAAACGAAGCGCTGGAAGAAAAAATCGCGCAGAAACAGAGCCGAGCAGATGCGCTGCGCTCGGAACTGGAGCTTCTCCGGCAGCAGGCAGGATACTATCAGAATGCGGCAGGACAAGCCGGAAGCAATGGAGATGCAGACCAGGAGTCTGCCAATGGAAGCGGAAACGGTTCGCAAAGTCATGCACACAACCGGAATGGAGGCGGAGTACCTTCCTGGATCCGCCTTTTGCTCTGTGCACTGTTTTTTATCGCCGGAGCGCTGACCCTGGCACAGATCTTTTTTACGCAGGAGAGCCGGCTGCGTATCTTTCTGGGGGTGTTTACTGCACTTTTTTGGGTCATGGCCCTGGGCGTGTTTTTGATTCTCCGCCCGTCCGGGGACGATTCTGAGAAAGAGAACGGGCAGGCCTCTCCGTCTCCGTGTCCGCCAGAGCTTCTGAAAGAGATCAGGGTCAGAGAAGAAGCTTATGAAGGGCTGAAGGATGAGCTGGAGGTCCTTTATCAGACACATGTCGGAGGCGAAGCCTCCATATCAGGTTCGGACGCTGCGTCCGGCGGCATCGACACCGAAATCGCGGCACTGACGCTCGCGATCGATCGCATCTGTGAAATTTCTGACCGTATCTGTCAGGCCGCGGGTGGTCAGTTAAACGAGAGAGCCTCCGCTATCCTGGAAGAAATCACCGGCGGCCGCTACAACCGGATCGTCATCGATGACACCGCTGAAATCCGCATCCACACGCCATCCCGCGTCCTTGGCCTGAATCAGCTCAGCGGCGGTACCATGCAGCAGATCTACTTTTCTCTGCGCATGGCTGCGGGAGACCTGCTTAGCGAGAACACCACTCT
The DNA here is from genome assembly GCA_021202635.1 of Lachnospiraceae bacterium. GTDB lineage: Bacteria > Bacillota > Clostridia > Lachnospirales > Lachnospiraceae > Choladousia. Next base: position 52,454 of record JAJQCQ010000059.1, read on the forward strand.
GCCTGTTATTCTTGACGAAACCTTTGCCATGTACGACGACCGCCGCCTCGAAGCCACCCTCCGCTGGCTCAAAAACAGCGGGCGGCAGGTGATCTTATTTACATGTCAGAATCGGGAGAGGGAGATACTGAAGAGGTTATAGTTTGTGAAATGAAAATGGCGCCCGGTGCAGGGGTGGCTGAGGATTAAGCGAGAGCGTGTCCGAAGCCATTCCTGCACCGGGCGTCTTATGCGTATTCACTCCTCATATACCTTCCGATTGCACAGCGTCCGGTATTCGGACGGCGTACAGCCCTTCTTCTTTTTAAAGGTCCGGTTGAAGGTAGAGAGGCTGGAAAATCCGGACTGCAATGCCACCTCTGTGACGGACAGATCCGGCGACAGCAGAAGCGTTTCTGCCGCCTTGATCCGCAGCAGACACAGATAGTCGTAAAAATTATAGCCCGAGCATTGTTTGAACAGGCGCGAAAAGTGGTATTTTGAGAATCCGGCCACATCCGCGACCATTTCCAGGGAAATACTTTCTGTGTAATGCTGATCCATATAATCGAAAACCGTGTTCAGCTTTTCGTACAGACGGTTCTGCCGTTCGACCGGATTTTCCGGATTATAGTGCGTATCATCCTGTTCCATGCGGTATTCCCCGTAATTGGCGAAAAACTGCAGCAGGCTCGCGTAGCAGTTCAGCTCGCGCATGTGTCCTCCCGTAAAATACTCGCGGCAGAGCTTTAAAATCAGGCCTGCCTCCTGATCATAGATGGCGGGGCAGTTGTCTGGGGTAATCAGCACGGCGTGGGCGACAAAGGCTGCCAGATAGGAATACCCTTTGATACTGGAGATCGCTTCCGGGTCGAAGATATAGATCAGCCGCAGGCCGGTGGGCGGCGCAATCAGCTGATGAAGCTCTCCGGATGGAACCATAAGGATATCTCCCGGCTCCAGGTCATAGTGCGTCTGTCCGACGATGACCTGGTAGTGATTTTCCAGCGGCATAATCACTTCTGTGGCGGGGTGCCAGTGCGTCTCGTAGGATTCCGCTTTATTATTAATGAAGAAACGAAGCGTCGTATCCGGGTGAAAATCCACCTGTTCACGCGTACTGTCAATTTTTCTGTGATAACCGGAGGAGGCCTGTGTTCCGATTCGGAGTAATTCAGGCTCCAGAGTCAGAGGAGTTCGCTTCATAATCATTTCACCTGTTCCTTTCTTCCTGCGGCGTTGGCTGCAAAATGTGTGATAATCAACACCGCAAACTGCACCAGAATCGTTATGATCTGCCGTGAATGACAGATATTGCGCGACAAAAAACTGCATAAAATCGGGAAAAATGGGAAAATAGTGTAAAAACCGCTGAAAATAATCGGCTCGTTTTTTGGCGGAATTATAGCATATTTCATCTGAAATAGCAATAACTGAGAAGTGAAAACGGGATGAAAATAGCCGGAAAACCGCAGAAAAGGCAACTTGACGGGGAAAAAATCAAAAAAGCAATAATTGACGGCATATTGCGCAAAATGTGGTAAGTATCGAAAAAATAATTGTGCAATAATGTGAACATCCTTGAGACGAAAAAATAAATAAGAAGGGAGAAAACAATGGCTGGAACAACAAAAAACACAAACAACAGCGCTGTTTCTGCTAAAAAACCCCCGAGGGAGTCTTTTAGCAGGCACATACGCAAGTACTGGATGTGGTACTCGATGATGCTGATACCGCTTGTGTATTACATCGTCTTCCGCTACATTCCGATGGCGGGCAATATCATTGCCTTCCGCCACTATCGTGCAGGCAGCAGTATTTTCGGAGATGAGTGGAGCGGACTGAAGTATTTCAAGCAGTTCGTCCGGGACTCCAATTTCTGGAGGGCATTCCGGAACACACTGCTTTTGAACTTTGAGTATCTGATCATCAGCTTTCCGATCACGATTGCCTTTGCTTTGCTTTTGAATGAAATAAAGAATACGAAGTTTAAGAAGGTTGTGCAGACGATCTCTTATCTGCCGCACTTTATCTCCATGGTTATCGTAGCCGGTATGGTGCGTGAAATTCTTTCCACCAGCGGCCCGATCAACAGCTTCATCACCTCCATGGGTGGGAGCGCAATTCAGTTTATCAGCTTACCGCAATGGTTTCCGACGATCTTCGTGGTGACCGGTGTATGGCAGGGCCTTGGCTGGAACACCATCCTTTACCTGGCGGCGATGGCCGGCATCAGTCCGGATATGTACGAGGCGGCGGATCTGGACGGTGCGAGTAAGTTCCAGCAGTGTATTTACATAACATTGCCGTCGATTCTTCCAACGATCGCGACACTGCTGATCCTGAATATTGGCCAGCTGTGCGGCTCCGGCGCATTTGAGAAGGTCTTCCTTCTGTATCAGCCGACTACCTATGAGACGGCCGATATCATCGCTACTTATGTTTACCGTATGGGTCTTGGCTCCGGCAACTACAGCTACGCGACCGCGGTAGGTCTGTTCCAGGGTCTGATTAACCTGACACTTCTGACTGTGGCGAATAAGGTGTCCAAGAAGGTTGCGGGCACAGGCCTGTATTAAGGAGGGAGGAACTACGATGGCGAAAACACATAACGGCAGCGCGATCAAGGTTTCGCGCGGTTACCGTATTTTTACTGTATGTAATACGATCCTCATGATCGTGATCTGTGCGGTTATGCTTTATCCGTTCCTGTACCTGATTGCGCAGTCGTTTTCTTCGTATGACGCGATTGTAGCAGGGAAGGTAGGACTGCTTCCGGTGGATTTCAGTGTAGATACGTATATCTATGTAATTACGAACGGTGTATTTATCCCGGACTACATTAATACGATTGTATACTCGATCACCGGTACGGTGCTGGCGCTGTTTTTCTCGGCGCTGCTGGCTTACCCGATGTCAAAGTCGGAGCTGTGGGGCAATAAGTTTGTCGGACCATTCATCATCTTCACGATGTATTTTGGCGGCGGCATGATCCCGAACTACCTGTTGATGATCAACCTGGGACTGCAGGATACTGTAGCAGCATTCCTTCTTCCGTCCCTGATCTCTACTTACTACGTGATTCTGATGCGTTCTTTCTTCGAGACCGTTCCGAAAGAGCTCGAAGAAGCGGGCGAGATGGATGGCCTGAATAAATACGGTGTATTTTTCCGGATTGCGCTTCCGCTTTCCAAGCCGATCATCGCGACCATGGTTCTGTTTTACCTGGTTATGTACTGGAACGACTGGTTTAACGCGTTCCTGTATCTGGATACGCAGAGCAAATGGCCTGTGGCTTATTACCTGCGGAACCTGATCTCTACCGCATCCTCTTCTACCTCACAGGATGCGGGCGAGACGATTGCGATTGCGGCGAATATCAAATCCTGCGCCATGGTACTGACGGCGGCGCCGATTATCTGCGTCTACCCGTTCATTCAGAAGTACTTCGTACAGGGCATGATGCTCGGCGGCGTAAAGGGCTGATCACACACGAAATGTATGTTGGCACAGTCTGGCAGAGAGCGCAGGTGTGCGGTGAAGCATAATTGATCGTTTGCTCTTGTGAAAGAGCTTATGATATAGAAAGACATAGCGAACGTCAGCAAAAGAGGATTCTTCTTCCCGGAATTATTTTGTAATCGGGACGGTAAACGGAATTTGCGAATTGGCCTGACGTTCGCTAAAAACGGATTTACACAGCCGTTTGCACAATTTCTCAGATTTTATAATAAGGAGGAAAAAGACAATGAAAACAATTTCCAGACGTGATTTTCTGAAAGGTTCCGCGGCAGGCATGATGGGCGTAGCGCTTGCCGGCTTTATGGGACCGATCTCTGCTTCTGCAAGCGAAGATACCGACAATGGCGACGGCAGCTTCTACAACGCAGATCTGGGATATACCTATGGCACAACATTCTATTCGGATGAGCCGGTGACTTACACCATGTTCTTCAACGACAACGATGCGTATCCGATCCAGGACAGCTGGTATACAGACGGCGGTATCTTTGATGAGATCACCAAGGCAACCAACGTTTCCCTGGACATCACAGTTGTAAACAATGCGAGCTACTCTGATAAGGTAACACTGGCGATCTCCGGTGGTACCGCTCCGTACATCATTCCGAAGATGTACAGTGAGACCGCGTATGTGACCGGCGGCGGCATCGTTGCGGTTTCTGATTATGTAGATTACATGACGAATTACTCTGGCATGATCGAGGATTACGGGCTTCAGACAGAGGTAGATACTCTGCTTCAGGAGGATGGCCGCTATTATCGTCTGCCGGGTCTGAAAGAGACCGCTCTTCAGGACTACTCCCTGCTGATCCGTTCCGATCTCTTTGAGGCGGCTGGTTACGATGTGACTACTCTCGAAGAGAACTGGACCTGGGATGAGTTCACGGATATCCTGGTTGATGTAAAGGCATACATGGTAGAGCAGGGCATGATCGATGAGTCCGCTTATATCTGGTCTGACCGCTGGTGCGGCGCTACTTCCGGATATGGCCAGGGCGGCTGCCTGCTGAACCTGATGGCTGCTACCTATGGTATCCACAGCGGCTGGAGCATCACATCCAATTCCGCTGGTCTGTATTTCGACTGGGATGCAGATGAGTTCAAGCTCAGCGCAACGAGCGACGCGTACAAAGAGTACATGACCATGGTACAGCGCCTGGTAAGCGAAGGCATCCTTGATCCGGAGACCTGGAGCCAGGAAGATGACACTGCGGACGGTAAGTTCTATCGTGGCGAGACGGCTCTGATTTCCACGAACCGTTCTTCCTATACAACACAGATCGATGGTCTGACCTCTCAGCTGGGTGAGGGTAACTTCTCCGTATATGAGGTTGTTATTCCGAAGGGAACCAACAATTATCAGGCTGAGAATTCCCGTCTGGAGTGCGGTGTCTGCATTTCTTCCACCGCTCTGAATGATCTGGGCGAGGACGAGTTCATCAAGATGATGCGCTTCGTTGACTGGCTGTGGTATTCCGAGGCAGGTCTGACTCTGACTAAGTGGGGCGTAGAGGGCGATACCTACACCGTGACCGATGGTACCTATGCGCTGACTGATGGCTATTACTGCGGCGGACTTTCCATTTCTCAGACCTCTGACGATCAGGTAGATCTGCGTATGGAGAAGGGCTTCGCGTGCGGCAACTTTATGTACAGCGGCAGCCAGGAGCTTCTGACCAGCAACTTCTCTGCAGAGTTGAGAGATTACTATGACAGGATGTCTGCTTACAGAGAACTGTCTGAGATTGATCCGTCGATCGCTATGAGCGAGGATGATTCCGAGATGGCGAACCTGTGGGCAACTCCGCTGGTTGATACGATCAATACCTGGACGCTGAAGTTCGCGATGGGTCAGGCTGACGTAGAGGCTGACTGGGATACTTATGTAGCAGAGGTAGAAGCACAGAATGCAGACAGCCTTGTAAATCTGTACAATGACTACTATCAGGCAAGCAAATAAAGAATGACGTGTGTCTGGTTCAGACCATGAGATTATGGACTGAGCGGAAAACGGATCACGCGAAAATGGGAGACCGGCAAAAAGGCCGGTCTCCTTTTTTTGCGTGCAATACTGTTCTGAACCGTTACCATAAAATTAAATTATAGGTTACCGTATACGCCAAATTTTTTGAACTTTTTTGTCGGGGAGAAAAAGGTATAATACAGAAGAGTGATGAAAGAGGATATACACATTTACAAACACAAAGGAGAGAATGGGATGAACAGATATTTGCAGGAATGGTATGATCGAAAGACAGATGAGGTGCGCAAGGTGATTCATTCGATTTGGGAGCACCCGGAGACCTGTTTTCAGGAACAGTTTGCGACAGAGGCGGTCAGAGCTTTTGTGGCGAACGAGGGATATGACGAGATTCTGGTCAGAGATGTCAGAGATTTCAAAAATACAGAAACAGCTACGCCGAACAGTGTGATTGCTGTGTATGGGAGCGGGCATCCGGTGATTGCGATCGTAGGTGAACTGGATGCACTTCCAGGTCTGCAGCAGGATGCAGTTCCTTATAAAAGTGTCGGAGCAGGAGCCGGTCATGGCTGCGGCCACTGCCTGATGGCGGGTGGAGCGATGGCTGCGGCTTCTGCTCTTCGGTATGCGATGGAAAAGGAAGGCCTGAAGGGAACGGTGAAGCTGATTGAAGCTCCTGCTGAGGAGGGCGGTTGTGGAAAAGGATGGCTGGTGGCCAACGGCGTATTTGATGATGTGGATATGGCTCTTATGTGGCATTCCAGTCTGGTACCTCTTAACTTTTCTCCTACGGCTTCCATGTCTGTGTATGATGTGGATTTTGAATTCTTTGGCAAGTCGGCACATGCGGCCGGAATGCCGGAAAACGGCAGAAGCGCGCTGGATGCGGTTCAGCTGATGAATATTGGTATTGAATTTATGAGAGAGCATGTGAATCAGAATGTGCGGATGCATTACAATATCCCCAGCGGAGGCGCAGCGGCCAATATTGTTCCTGACTATGCTTCCGTTCACTATATGTTCCGCTCCTCCAGCGGGGATGAGGATGCCAGAGAAGTGTTTGAGAGAGGTCTGAAAGTAGCACAGGGGGCTGCTTTGATGACGGAAACGCAGATGAAATACAAAATCACGTCCCTGCTGCCTCATCAGTATTATAATCTGCCGCTGTGCCGGTTCATGGATCAGGCAGTTCCTGAAGTGCCGCCTCTGACTTTTACGGAAGAAGAATACGCGTTTGCCCGGGAGCTTTGGGAGAATACTATGGGGAAACCGGCGCCTGAGGATCCGGAGAAGGTATTGAATACGAAATTCTTGCCCTATACGGATACGGTGGATGAATCTTTTTCTTCCTGTACAGATGCGGCAATCATGAGTCATGTGGTACCTACGGTTCATTATCATGGAAGCGGCCGGCTGGCGGGGACACCAGGACATCACTGGAATATTACCAGCACCTCCGGAATGAGCATCGGCGAAAAAGGGGGGATTTATGCTTACAGCGTATTGGCGCAGGGCGCATATAATGTACTTACGCATCCGGAGGTGACAAAGGAATTCTGGGATTATCAGAAATCTTTAAATATTCCGCCGTATGAATTTTTTGAAACAATCAATTAAAGGACGCATAAAAAGTGAAAGCAGAAGACAAAATTGAAATATTTGAAAAGGAAGCCATCTCTTCGGCAGTCATTAAGCTGGCGGTTCCTACGGTGATCAGCTCCCTGGTAACCGTGATTTACAGCCTTGTAGATACCTATTTTGTAGGTTTTATGAATGATCCGATCGAAACAGCTGCGGTGACTCTGGCAGCGCCGGTATTGCTGGCGTTTAACGCGGTCAACAATCTTTTCGGGGTAGGAGCCTCCAGTCTGATCAGCCGGTCGATGGGGTTAAAGGATTATGATAAAGTAAAAAAAGCATCTGCCTTCGGGTTTTACTGTGCGCTGATTGCCAGTATTTTGTTCTCACTGGTGTGCTTTTTCTTTCGAACCGGTCTCCTGCAGCTGCTGGGAGCCGACAGCAGTACGGAAGGAACGACATGGGGATATATGCTCTGGGCGGTGTGCCTGGGAGCGCCGCCGTCCATTCTGTCTGTAGTGATGGCATATATCATCCGGTCTGAGGGTTCTTCCTTGCATGCCAGTATCGGAACGATGAGCGGATGCATACTGAATATGGTTCTGGATCCTGTTTTTATTTTAGGATTCCACATGGGGGCGGCGGGCGCGGGAATCGCTACAATGATCTCTAATTATGTGGCGTGTGCTTATTTTCTGATCTTTATGTTTGTACGAAGAAAAAACACGTTCCTGAGTATTCATCCGAAGGATTTTCAGTTCACGCTTCCTATGGTGAAAGATGTGTGTGTGGTAGGGATTCCCGCCGCGATTCAGAACCTGCTGAATGTGACCGGTATGACAATTCTGAATAATTTTGCGGCGCCTTATGGGGCAGATGCGGTATCCGCTATTGGAATTTCTCATAAAATCGCTATGGTGCCTCTGAACACAGCCTTGGGATTCTCGACCGGTGTGATGCCACTGATTGGGTATAATTATTCTAATAAAAATTACCGGCGGATGAAAGAGAGTATTACGTATTCGTTCAAATTGATGCTTCCAATTATGGTTGTGATATCGGTACTGCTGTTTGTTTTTTCGACGCCGGTTGTGCATCTGTTTATGGAAGATGAATCAGTAGTGGCATATGGTTCCGCCTTTTTGAAGGAGGCATGTATCGGTCTTCCGCTGTTTCTGGTGGATTTTATGGCGGTACAGGTGTATCAGGCACTGGGAAAAGGGCAATATGCATTTGCGTTTGCGATTACCAGAAAAATCATTCTGGAAATACCCGCAATTATTATATTGAATCGTATTTTTCCATTGTATGGAATTGCGTTCGCGCAGAGCTTCTCGGAAATATGTCTGGGATGTGTGGGGATTGTCTGTCTGTGCAGGCTGTTTCGTAAATACAAGGACTAAAAATAGAGCAGGCGATGGAAGATCGTCTGCTCCATTTACATTTTTATATCTTTACAAATGCCCTGGAAACGTTTTATGATAGAAAAATCAAAGCGATAAAAGTTATAAAGGTTGAGGAGGGCAGCCCCATGACATTTATTCAATTGAAGTATTTTTGTGAAGTATGCAGATGGAAAAGCATTAACAAGGCGGCGGAGCAGTTGTTTGTCACACAGCCGGCGGTGTCCAACGCGATAAAAAAACTGGAAGAGGAATTGTCGACATCGCTGTTTATGAGAAATAATAATAGAATGCTCCTGACGGACGCGGGAAGGTACCTCTACGATTCCGCTGTAAAGATATTGCACGAAATGGACGCGCTGGAAGAAAAGATGCTGCGGGATTACGCGAATCAGTCTTCCTGTAATGAGATCAAAATTGGTCTTCCGCCTGCGTTCGCGAGCTGGTGCATTGATTTGCTGGATGAGCCGATCAGGAAACTGAACCGGAAATATGACGAGAAAATCCGGGTTGCTCTGCTGGAGATTCATTCCGATTATCTGGAAGATGCTTTTCTGGATCAGAAGGTGGATCTGCTGATCTGCTCGGTAGATGGAAAGGTTCCGGAATACCTGGGGAAAAGGACCATTTATAAGACGAGCATAAAGGCATGTATGGGAATACAGAATCCGCTTGCTGACCGGGAGGTGATTCGAATGGAGGATCTGGCAGGCTATCCGTTAATTTATTCTGACCGCCTGGAGGGGAGCTTTATCCGCCATATCATTCAGATGGCCAATGAGGCTGGAGTGAGACTGAACTTTCAGTATTATTTTAAACGGGGAGAGGCCATCAGGAGCATCCTGAGCCGCACAAATGCGGTCGTTTTTGCCAGACCGGAGCTGTCCAATATAGAAGGCCCGGAGTTTGTATCAAAGCCGATGGAAAAAACCATAGAAAGTGAGCTGGATATTCTCTATGACAACCGATACGCGATGCGTAAGGAGGTTGTTTCCCTGATTGAATTCATCTTTTCCTCAGAAAAGGTGCGGGAATTAAAATGATTTTTTGTAACAGTACTGAGCAGTTACAATTTTTTATATAAACGGAATTTTGATAGATTTTTCTTAGTGGACATCTGATGCCCAAAACGATTATGATAAGGACAGCAGAGGGGGCGACGATTGCATGATAGTGCAAAGAGGCACAGGCAATCGTCGTTTTTATGCGCAGTGCTGCGAGAGGTATTTTCCGGCTGTCGCCGGACGCAGCCCGCGCGGGCGAGCAGGACTTGGCAAGCCGCCTCCTGCTCGATCGCAAATGCGCGCGGCTGCGCCATAATTACAAGGGAGGTGGGTGAGTGAAAAAGCTTAAGGCAGATGAATTTTACCGGTATCATATGCTGTCTGATTTAAAAATATCGCCGGAAGGAACAGGGACGGCGTTCCTGGTATCGCAGGTGGCAGACGATAAGAAATATCGGACAGAGCTTCTGGTCCTTCGGGAGGGAGAAACCCGCTGTATGGCAAGTGAGGTTGCTGCTTATTGCTGGAAGGATGAAACTTCCGTACTTTACAGTGTGAAAACGGAGGAAGATAACGGGAAGAAGGGTGTGCGTCTCTGGGAGATTTATGAGAAAAGTATGGACGGGGAGGCCAGAATATTTGCCCGGCTTCCGGTTCCTGTATCTGATCTGCAGAAAATAGCGGAAAATGTGTTTCTGTTTTCCTCATCGATTGATGTGAAATGTCCGGATTACGATAAGCTGGAGGAAAGCGAGAAGGAGGAGTATCACAGGAAAAAAGAGGAGGAAGCGGACTATATTGTTCTGGATGAGCTTCCATTTATGAAGAATGGAAAGCATTTTACGAACGGTGTTCGGAACGCATTATTTTTATATACTGCGGATGACGGATGTCTGAAACGGATCACAGGTTCCACGTATGACGTGGAAGAGTTTGCTGTGACCGGGGACTATGTGGCATATCGAGGCAGTGCTTACACCCGAAAATCCAACTGTAATGGTTCGGTGATGAGCTACAACATGAAAACGGGTGAGACAACCTGTCTGATGGAAGAGGGCAAATACAGGTGCTGGCTTCTAAACAGCTGGAACGGGATGCCCATGGTAAAAATTAATGCGGTCGATCATCCCATGGGATGCGGAAGCACGGGATATTTTTATTCCCTGGACCCGGAATCCGGGAAGCTCTCTCCGATCAGTGAATTCGAATGCAACAGGAACTCGACGGTCAGCAGTGACTGCAGGCTGAGCGGAGGGAAGACGGTCTGTGCGGTGTCTGACGCTACTTATTTTGTGACAACCAGAGGCTGTGATGGAATTCTGAAAAAATAGACACAAATGGAACCGTAACGTCTGTCATAGAAAAAGAAGGCTCCCTGGACTTTTTTGACGTATGCGAAAAGACAGGAACGATTCACGCCGTATGCATGTACGAAAATCATTTGCAGGAGGTCTATGAAATTGATGAAGCAAAAGGCATTGCCAGACAGCTGACGCATATCAACGAGGGGATTCTGGACAACGTATATGTGGCAGACTGCGAAGAGTGCCGCTTTTGGTCGTGCGGCCAGGAGCTGGATGGCTTTGTGCTGCGGCCAAAGGATTTTGATCCGGAGAAACGGTACCCCGCAATTCTGGAAATTCACGGAGGACCAAAGGTGGCTTATGGTAAGGTCTTCTTTCATGAGATGCAGTATCTGGCGAATGAAGGATATTTTGTCTTTTTCTGCAATCCGACCGGATCCGATGGCAGAGGATTTGAGTTTGCCCATATTCATGGGAAGTGGGGAACCGTGGATTATCAGAATCTTATGGATTTTACCGATCAGGTGCTGGAGAAGTATCCGCAGATTGCCCCGGACCGGCTGGGGGTTACGGGAGGTTCCTACGGCGGCTTTATGACCAACTGGGTGATTGGGCATACAGACCGGTTTGCGGCGGCGGTATCCCAGCGTTCCATCGCAAATCAGGTAACGTCTTACGGGATATCGGATATCGGCTATTTCTGTACCTGGGAGGAAGCCGGGGGAACGATGTATGACGCCTTTGAGCAGGTATGGGAAAGCTCCCCTCTGAAGCATTTGAAAAAGGTCTCGACGCCGACCCTGTTTCTGCATTCCGATCAGGATCACCGGTGCTCGGTTGAAGAGGGAATGCAGATGTTCAGTGCCTTATGTGAGGCGGATGTTCCGACAAAGCTGTTTATTTTTAAGGGAGAGAATCATGAACTGTCCAGAGGGGGACAGCCGGTGCACCGGGTAAGAAGACTGACAGAACTGTTGTCCTGGATGAACCGGTATTTAAAAGAAAAATCCCCGCAATTGTAAAAGGCTGGGCAGCTGCAAATTATTCCTATGCAATAAGGAGGAAGATGCAATGGAAAAGATACAAATCAATGATATTCTGGGCTATTCTTTCGTATCGGATGCCCGCTTTTCGCCGGACGGAAGGAAGATCGCCTTTCTTGTGAAAAACAGTGCTGCCGACCAGATGAGTTATGACAGCGCATTGTGGATCCTGGAGGATGGAAAAGAGAAAAAGGTTTCCGGAGACTATCCGGTGGGAGAGTATTTCTGGCGCGATTCGCAGACCATCTGGTTTACCAGCGTGTATGATGCGGAAGACAAAGAAAAAAAGGAGGCGGGTATCACTTTTACTTCCATCTATCGTCTGCATACGGCGACGGAAAAGGTGGAGAAGGTGTATATGCTTCCGGTGAAGGCAACCTCTTTCGAGCGCTATGATGAGAGCCATATAGTGATACACGCGATGATAGACGCGCTTCACCCGGATTATCATCAGATGTCGGAGGAGGAGAGAGCGCAGATTGGAAAAGAAAAGAAGGCAGAGGAAGACTATCTTGTCGTGGACGAGACACCCTTTTATTACAATGCCACCGGATATACAAATAAACTGCGCAGAGGTCTTTTTTTCTGGGATTTAGAGACGGGGGAGCTTGACCGCATCACACCGCCTCTGATGGATACCTATCAGACGGCTATCCATCAGGGAAAGGTTGCATATATCGGATTTAACTTTACCCATAAATGGGAATCCTGGCACGATGTATTTCTGTATGATCCGCTGACCGGGGAGACGGTCTGCGTTTATGACAGGAAGGATCATCGATTCTGGGCCATGTTCAGCCTGGGCGGAAAACTGTATGTGAGAGCAGCGATAATGGGGCATCCGGAGAGCTATTCCTGTCCGGGAGAGGTATATGAGCTGGATGTGGAGCATCAGGAATTAAAGCTGTTTTCGAATGTGGAGAGCTCCATGGCGAATATGGTTACCTCCGACGCCCGCCTGGGCGGAGGGAAAACCCATAAAAATTACAATGGACTGTATTATTATCTGGAAACCGCCATAGACGACAGCGTGATCAGCGCGTATGCGCCTGACGGGTCTTATCGTACGGTGTTTTCCAAAACCGGAACGGTGGATTGCTTTGATATTGATGAAAATACGGGCAGAATGATCGGTGTCTGCATGTTTGACAATAAGCTGGCAGAGGTATATGAGCTGAATCCGGCGGATGGTACCTGTACGCAGCTTTCACACATCACGGAAAAAGCTCTGAGCGGAAAATATGTGGCGGACTATCATCCGGTTACAGCAATTTCCGGGGGAGATGAAGTGTACGGATATGTGCTTCTTCCGGAGAATTTTGACCCGGAGAAAACATATCCGGCGATCCTGGAGATTCATGGAGGTCCCAAGGGTGCTTATGGCCAGATTTTCCATCATGAAATGCAGATGTATGCTGGTGCCGGTTACATTGTATTTTTCTGCAACCCGACTGGTTCCGACGGACGCGGCCATCATTACGCACAGATTTTCCACCGCCTTGGAGAGAAGGATTATCAGGATATTATGGCTTTTACGGATGAGGTGCTCAGAAGATATCCGCAGATTGATCCCGCGCGGGTCGGGGTATCCGGCGGCTCCTATGGCGGCTTTATGACCAACTGGATCATTGGCCATACAGATCGGTTTGCGTGTGCGGTTTCGCAGAGGTCCATATCAAACTGGATCAGCTTCGCCGGGACATCGGATATCGGATATTCTGCCAAATACCAGACGGGAGCGAGAGGGGCAAGCTTCTATGATGAGCCTGAGCGGTATTGGAGCCGTTCCCCGATTGCATATGCCTGCCATGTCGTGACGCCTACCCTGTTTATCCACTCGGATGAGGATTATCGCTGTCCTCTGGAGCAGGGAATGCAGATGTTTACTGCATTGGCGGACAAAGGGGTAGAGACCAGAATGTGTATTTTTAAAGGGGAAAACCATGAGCTCTCCCGTGCCGGAAAGCCAAAGCACCGGATCCGCAGACTGACGGAAATGAAAAACTGGATGGACAGCCATCTGATGAAATAAGAAGGGAGAAAAAAATGAACAGACCTTACACCATCTGCTATTTGAATTGCAGCGCTGACGGACACATTGACGGAGAATTTATGCGCTCGGAGGAATTTCAGATTCCTACGGGAATCTATCGTCAGAGATGGCTGGATATGGACGTGGACTGTACGGTTTACGGGGCAGTTACCATGGCTCAGTTTTCCGGCGGTTGGCTGAAAGACGGAGAACCGCTTCCGAAAGCGACGGAAACCTATGCCAGAACGGACTATATCGCGCCCTGTGACGCAAAAAAATATTATATGGTGATCAATACCAGAGGAACGCTCGCCTATGATTCCGCGATTATCGATAAGAAGGGGAGAGGCAGGCACGGAGTAATCCATGTTCTGACGGAAAGCGTTTCGGATGATTATCTTTCTTATCTGCGAAGCAAGGGGATTTCCTATATTTTCTGCGGCAGGGAAACCCTGAATCCGGTGATGATGATGGAGAAAGCCTATTCCCTGTTTGGCATTCGCAAGGCGATTATTTCCGGCGGCGCTTACGCAGACTGGACTCTGCTGTCCCAGGGATTGATTGATGAAGTGATTACGATGCTGAATCCTGTGGTGGACGGAAATCCGGCCGCACATTCGGTTTTCCTTCGCTCGGAGGATATGCCGGCCGCGACCGTCGGTTTTACACTGGTGGGAGCAGAAGTGACAGAGGGCAATGGATTATTTGTGACATGGAAGCCGAAAAACACGCGGCCGAATGCGTGAGTGCAATACCTGGTATCATAAAAGGAGGACAAAAAGAAAATGAAGAAAGTAGGAGTGGTACATACATCGTCGAATAATGCGGAAAAGCTGCTGGAGATCGCGGCGTATCGCTACCCGGATGTAAAGGTGATTAATTTTACGGACGAGGCGCTCTGGGAGCATGTACTGGATGCAAAGGGGCAGATGACGGATCGGTGTCATGAGATCCTGGCACAGGATTTTAACCGCCTTGCGGAAGCCGGCTGTGAGGCAGTCGGTCTTCTGTGCTCTCTTGTAAAGGGCGGAATTGAGACAGTAAGACCGCAGGTTCCTGTTCCGGTGATTGTCTACGATGACGCGGCTGTGGAGCGGGCGATTGAGGTAACGCCGGATGGCGGGAGGATCGCGGTGATTGCGATGAAGAAAACGCCGCTTCCGCTGGCAGCAGATGCTGCCGGGAGTGCAGCCAAAAGAGCTGGTAAGACAATCTGGGTGGATCAGATTGTTGTGGAGAGCGCGGCGGAATGTCTGCGAGAGACAAAGAATCAGGCGCTGGCGGATGAATATTTTATACGGTATCTGAGAGAGCATCAGGATTCTTATTCCGCGTATGTGGTTCCGCAGGTGCCACTCTCCCGGATCATGCCGATGGTGCGGGATATGAAGACACCGGTCTTTGACAGTATGGAATCTCTGCTGGATGGGCTTGTAAACAGAGCCTGGAATGGCTTTGAGGCTTCTTATGTGAAAACCGGGAGTTTATAACTTTTTTTTAAGGGAATACTTCTTTAATAAGTTTTATTGACTGGACTGAGGTAAAGCATCACAGTATAATAGAAAACAGAAGGGACAGTTGCGAGGAGGCAATTTTAGAACCGTGGCTGTCTTTTTCTATGCACAGGACGCACAGGAGGAATACCGCCTGTCCGAAAAAATCCATTGATTGAGAGGAGAACTGAGGATGAAAAAAATATCAAGAAAAGAGTTTCTGCGTGGAACAGCGGCTGGGGCAGTGCTCGGAGCATTGTCAGGCTTATCAGGCGGAATGACCGTGCAGGCTGAGGAAACGGCTGGAGAAAAAAGCTTTGTGTTCGGTGTTTCATCGACCTGGAATACCTGGCTGAGCGTGAATGATACAGTGACGCAGAACCAGATGATTCATATGATGCTGTTTGAACCGCTGATTACCTACGGGGATGCAGTTTACTATCGCGCCTGTGAGTCAATCGATTACTCTGAGGACTATAAAATCTGGACGATGCACCTGAATGAGAATATTACCTGGTCAGACGGCGAGCCGACGACGGCGGATGATTATGTGTTCTCCTGGAATTTCCTGACGGATCCGGAATTTGGGGTATATACATATACCTATTATTTTAATCTTCTGGAGGGAACAGAGGACAGTGGCCTGCGCGCGGAGGGGAGCGAGCTTGGGGTCTATAAGATTGACGACTATACGCTGGAGATTCACTGGAAGGAAGCCACTTCTCTGAGTGATCTGACGACAAACAATATGCTGTGGTCTGTTTATCCAAAGCACATTCTGGGGGATCTTCCGGTTGCGGAGATTATGGATGATCCTTACTGGAGCGCGCCGATCGGGAACGGCGCCTGTGTATTTGAGTCGGAGCCGGTGATTGGCCAGGAACTGGTTCTGCGGGCACGCGATGACTATTATATGGAGCTTGACTTTGACAAGGTGACCTATCTGGTGGTAGATACGACCAATGCAGCCAACGCTCTGCTGAATGGTGACATTGATACCTTCTATCCGGAGTTGAGTACGGATGTTCGCAAGGAACTGGACGGGCAGAACGGTATCAGCTTCTATCTGGATGAGGGAACCCGGACCATTTATTCTCTGGCGATTAATAACGAGCGGTATTCGAAGCCGGTTCGACAGGCGCTGACGATGCTGATTGACAAATCAATTATTGCGCAGGCCGCGGCAGGTGAGGAAGGCGTCCCGCAGGGCGATCCGTACCTGATTTATCAGGATTATTATCAGGAATATACAGATGTTGTGGATGTAGATGCTGCGAAGGCGATTCTGGATGAAGAGGGCTTTGACTATTCCAGACCGTTGACGCTGGCCTGCGGAGAAGCCAGGACGAACTGGGCAATGATTATTCAGCAGAACCTGGCAGCGGCGGGGATTACGGTAGAGATTACGACAGGAGACGCCTCCACGATATTCTCGGCACAGGCGAATGGTGAGGTTGACGCGGTTATGATGGGAAACAATGAAAGATTCGATCCATCGTCTCATTATGATAAGTTTTCTCCGGGAACAGGCACTTATACACATAACAACGATGATTATACGATTTACGATCTGGCGCGGCAAATTGCCTTTACCGAGGATGAAGACGAAAAATTCGCACTGGCACAGGAGCTGCAGCTGGTATACTGGGATATCTGCCCATGGATTTTCCTGTTTTCAATTCCTTCCTATATTCCTACAACAGAGAAGCTGGAAATGAAGGGAAGCAGTGTTATGACTCTGCCCTGGGATATTCATGTAACTGCCTGAGGTACGAAAGCAGACTGATCTTTATGTGAATGCGGGAAACGCTGTTTCATGTGAGCAAACGCCGGCGGCAGGGAGGATTTTCATCTTTTCC
Organism: Lachnospiraceae bacterium; assembly: GCA_021202635.1. Classification (GTDB taxonomy): domain Bacteria; phylum Bacillota; class Clostridia; order Lachnospirales; family Lachnospiraceae; genus Choladousia. The sequence goes on from JAJQCQ010000059.1 coordinate 69,652, forward strand.
TGCCGCCGTGATTTCCGGAATGGAGAGATTTAACATGCTGAAAAATATCGGAAAGAGGATTTTATTTTCAATTGTAGTTCTTTTTGCGCTGACATTCTTTGTGTTTTTGCTGTCGAATATGATGTCGGGCAATGCGCTGGATGTGGTGCTTCAGGGGGAAGGCACAATTTCGGAGGAAGCCTACCAGGCTTTGCTGCATGAAATGGGGCTGGATCTGCCAATTCCGGTCAGATACTGGAACTGGCTGGTGGATTTCCTGCACGGGGATATGGGAACCTCGACCGTGAACGGCCAGCCGGTCTGGTCTATATTAAAAGAGCGGATAGGACCGACCCTGATTCTGACCGGTTCGTCCCTGCTTATCGCGCTGCTGATCAGTATTCCTCTGGGAATTATGTCTGCCTACAAGCCGTATTCGTTTTGGGATAATTTTGCTTCTGCGCTTGCGTTTGTCGGTTCTTCCATGCCGGGATTTATGATTTGCCTGTTTGGCATTTATATTTTTTCTGTGAAGCTTGGCTGGTTCCCGACCAGCGGGATGTACTATTCGAATCAGCCGCATACGATCCGGGCGCTGCTGGAGCACCTGGCGCTGCCGGCGATTCTCTGCGGCCTGCAGATGACGGGAAGCCTGATTAAGCAGACCAGGAGCGCGGTGCTGGAAGTGATGAATGAAGATTATATCAAGACCGCGCGCTCCAAAGGCTTAAGCGAATTTGCGGTTGTCATCCGACATGCGTTCCGGAACGCGCTGATTCCGATCATTACCACGATCAGTCTCTCGATCCCCTGGCTGGTTGGCGGCGCGGTGATTGTGGAGAAGATTTTCAGCTGGCCGGGCATGGGCTCGTTGATTATTTCGAGCATTAACAGCCGGGATTACAACCCGATTATGGGAGCAACGGTGATTATCTGTACGACAGTTATGGTCTGTAATATTTTGCTGGATATTCTCTATACGATTATTGATCCAAGGCTTGCAAAGGAGAAATGAGTATGAAGCGCAATGGAATAAAAACGTTTTTTAAAAAATTTATCCATCATAAAGCGGCTGCGGTGGCGCTGGTTCTTTTCTTCCTGGAATTAGCTGCTATTCTGATTTTGCCGGGCGCCCTGCATCTGGATGCAGTCACGTCCGATTTCCTGAATATGGCCAAAGGACCGTCCGCGGAGCATATCTGGGGTACAGACGAGATTGGGCGCGATATCTTTGCCAGAGTGCTTTATGGCGGCAGGATTTCTCTGATTGTTGGTATCTGTTCGACCGCGTTAAGCATTGCCATTGGTCTGCCGCTGGGTGTGATCGCCGGGTATTACCAGGGAGCGGTCGGCAATTTCATTATGCGGCTGGTGGATATGTTTATGTCCTTTCCATCGATGGTGTTATCTCTGGTGCTGGTGACGGTACTGGAACCATCCATGTGGACGGTAATCTTCGCGATCGGATTTCTTGGATGGACGAGACCCTGCAAATTACTGTATGGAAGTGTCATGGCGACTAAGGGCAGAGAATATGTGGAGGCGGCAGTCACGCTTGGTTACAGCAACAGAAAAATTCTGATGAAATACGTGATTCCAAACTCGCTTTCTCCTTTGTGGGTATCTCTGGCGTTTATGATATCCAGTGCGATTATCACGGAGTCGTCTTTAAGCTTTCTGGGAGCCGGGATTCAGCCGCCGCAGTCCTCCTGGGGAAATCTGATTTATGCCGCACAGCAGTTTGATGTGTTAACTACGAAGGTATGGATGTGGATCCCGGCATGTATTGTATTGCTGATTACGGTCGTTTGTATCAACCTGATCGGGGAAGGAATCCGGGATGCGCTTGACCCGAAGATGAGACGATAAAGGAGTTGCCCTATGAGTGAGACCCTGTTGGAAGTAAAAGATTTACAGGTGGATTTCCTGATTGGAAAAAAGACAATGACCGCGGTTCATGATATCAGTTTTCAGATTGAAAAAGGCAGAACCCTGGCGATTGTGGGCGAGAGCGGCTGCGGGAAAAGTGTGACAGCTACTTCGATTATGCGGCTGCTGCCCAGAGAAACGAGCAGAATTGCAAACGGAGAGATTTTATTAGAAGGTACGGATCTGGTGAAAATGAGCGAGAAGGAGATTAGGAAAATCCGTGGAAACCGGATCGCCATGATCTTTCAGGATCCCATGACCGCACTGAATCCCGTATATACCATCGGAAAACAGATGATAGAGATGTGTCGGGTACACAATAAAATATCGAAGGCGGAAGCATATAAAAAATGTGTGCGGATGCTGGAAATCGTAGGAATTCCGCTTCCGGAGCAGAGAATGAATGAGTATCCCTATCAGATGTCGGGAGGCATGCGGCAGCGTATTATGATCGCGATGGCTTTATCCTGTGACGCCGAACTGCTGATTGCGGACGAACCGACGACCGCGCTGGATGTAACGATTCAGGCGCAGGTACTGGATCAGATGCGGAAAGTAAAAAAAGAATTTCATACGGCGATTCTGCTGATCACGCATGATATGGGTGTTGTGGCGGAGATGGCGGATGATGTCCTGGTTATGTATGCCGGTGAGATTGTGGAGTATGGTACTGTGGAGGATATTTTTGAGCATCCGACTCACCCTTACACAACCGGTCTGTTAAAATCGATCCCGCGCCTGGATTCGGATGACAGGGAAGAGTTGTTTACGATTGATGGCGTTGTTCCTGCCTTAAGTGAATTTGGAGTCGGCTGCCGTTTTGCAAACAGATGCCACTGTGTGTCGGAAAGCTGTAAAACAGCCGGGATTGAATATCAGAATCTGGGCGGAAAACATATCTGTCGGTGTAATCTGCCAGTCGATTAAGGAGCGGGACTATGGGAGAACAGAAAATACTTTTAGAGACAAAAAAATTAAAAAAATACTATCAGGTCAACAGCGCTCTTCAGTCTAAAAAGAAGAAATATCTGAAAGCGGTTGACGGGGTTGACCTTGTGGTACATCAGGGGGAAGTAGTCGGACTTGTCGGAGAAAGCGGGTGTGGAAAATCAACTCTGGGGAAAACGGTTCTGAAGGTGCACTCTGTGACAGAGGGAGAGATCATCTATAACGGAGAACACATTGAAGATTACAATCTGGCAAAAATGCGTCCGCTGCGTCGGGATATGCAGATGATTTTCCAGGATCCGTATGCGGCGCTAAACCCGCGTATGACGGTTTTTGCTTCGGCCAGAGAACCTCTTACCATTCAGGATATGGGACTGACTGAGGAGCAGAAGGAGGAACGGACAAAAGAAATCTTAAACAAAGTGGGAGTGACAGAACAGCATTTTGAAAAATATCCGCATGAATTGTCCGGCGGGCAGAGACAGCGTGTGGTAATTGCGCGTGCTATGATTACAAATCCCAAATTTGTTGTCTGTGATGAACCAGTCTCCGCTCTGGATGTTTCTGTGCGTGCACAGGTGCTGAATCTGATGAGGCGTCTGCAGAGAGAGACCGGGGTTTCTTATTTGTTTATCTCTCATGATTTAAGCGTGGTAAAGTATATCTGTGATACGATCTATGTGATGTATTTGGGGAAGGTTGTTGAAAAATCCTCAAAGAAGGAGCTCTTTGAGAATCCAAGCCATCCCTACACGCAGGCATTGATTTCCGCCATACCGATCCCGGATCTTTATACCGACAGGGAGAGAATTATCTTAAGTGGTGATATACCGAGTCCGGTAAATCCGCCCATGGGCTGTCCTTTCCACACCAGATGCAAATATGCGACAGAACGATGCATGGAATCGGTCCCGGAGCTGCGGGATATTGGCGGCGGCCACTGTGTGGCCTGTCACAGAATCGGAGAATTTTAAAGGGGAAAACGGTTATGGAAAAATATGTAATCACAGTAGCCAGAGGGTTTGGCAGCGGAGGAAAGACCATTGCGATGAAGCTGGCGGAAACCCTGGGGATTAACTGCTATGAGCATCGCATCGAAATGCTGGCTTCTCAGTATTCCGGAGAAGAGGAAAACCGGTTTTTTGAAACCTTTTCCAATGCCTCTATGGTGAATACTCTGGGCAGAATTCCGATTACCAGAGCGGTGATACCGGTGATCTCCAGATTTTCCGGCGATAAAAAGATGTATGAAATCCAGTCCCAGATTATTCATAAGGTGGCGGATGAGGAATCCTGTGTGATTGTCGGAAAATGTGCGGATTATGTGCTGCGGGACAGAGAAAATGTGATCAGTATTTATTTCGACGCGCCCAGAGAATATTGTATTTCCCGGGTGATGCAGCGTATTCCGGGAATCACTTCGTCAGAGGCCAACAAATTAATCGCAAAGACAGACCGGTATCGCTCGGATTATTATAAATTTTACACAGGAAGAGACTGGCGTGATATGACAAATTTTGATTTGACGATTAATACACAGAAGATGGGAACGGATGTGGCGATTCACCTGATTGAAAAGTATCTGGAGGAAAAACATATTTTGTAAGTCGCCGTTCTGAACAGTTGCTTTTGCAGCTGACAGGTGCTGTACAGGAACCAACAAAACGGAAGGTAGGAGAGAAACAAAATGATCCTGTTAAAAAACTGCCGTCTGATTCCGGAACTGACAGAGGGTACGGAACTGACAATAGCGGATGTCGCAATCGAAGGGGAATATATCAAAGCAATCGAGCCGGCTGGCTCATTTTCAGAAGAAGCCGATATGGTAATTGATCTCAGGGGAAAAACACTGATGCCGGGACTGATTGATATGCATACGCATTTACGCCTGTATTCCGGTACAGAAATGTCCGATCCCCTGAAACCCTGTGAGGTGACGCTGGATGAACTGGAATTTGCACAGTATTATCTCGAGAATGGTTATACGACAGTTCGTGATGTGGGAGACAACATTCAGAATCCGGCAATCGCAATTCGCAATTTTATTAAAAAGGGACGTTTGATCGGACCGCGTATTTTTTGTTCGGGACCGACATTGACCCCAACGGAGTTTGGCGCAGACGCAGCCTGGAGTGTGCCGAACCATTATGATGTAGACAGCCCGATGGAAATGCGAAAATATGTTCGCTATAATCTTCAGAAGGGTTCGGATTTTATCAAATTATATGGAAGCGGCTCTATGATGCATAAGGACGGGCAGCCGGGAGCTTTAATCATGGAACCGGATGAGATGGAAGAGGCCGTGAAAATGGCGGAAAGAAAGCATACGTACTGCGCGATTCACATGCATGGCACGGAAGGATGTGACATTGCGGCACATGCAGGCGTCAGAACGATTGAGCACGCCAGCTATATCAGTGAAGAGACGCTGCGCTATCTGGAAACGCTTAAGGGAGAAGGTCATGGAATTGTTCCGACCGTCTCGGTGCTGATTGATGAGTCGTGGGGAGGAAAAGCTCCACAGGAAGTCTTCGATCGGGTGATCGGCTGCCTTTCAAAGGCTGTAAACTACGATATCCTGATCGGCTGGGGGACGGATACCAGTCTGATGTTCCAGAGATCTGATCCGTATGCGGAATTCCGCCTTCGAAAAGAAAATCTTCATTTCAGTAATCTGGAAATATTGAAACAGGTCACGATCAACAGTGCGACTCTGATGATGCAGGACGCAAAGATGGGGACTGTGAAGGTTGGAAAATACGCGGATCTGATTGTAATTGATGGGAAGCCGGATGAAGATATCACCGCGATGTATCAGAGGCCAGAGCACGTCATAAAGGGCGGGGCTGTGATACGGTAACCCGTATAGCTGTAATAATTAACGAACAAAAATGAAAGACCACTTTTGCAGCATTTTTCATGTTGTGAAGGAGGCTCTTTCATTTTTTTCCTGTTATCATTGCAAACGGTACGATGATTTGTTAAAATAACCGTGATGATAAGGCAGAGGAGGTAGAATTCCGTGAAGAAATTCAATCATTTCGACCTGCATTTTCTGTTTGATCGAAAAAACAGGGATATCCGGTTTATAAATGCAGAATATATTCATCCGCTGAAGCAGGAACTGGTGCAGTCTCTCCAGGCTGATTTTGAAGGTGATGACAATGTGAAGACAGTGATTGCATTTGGCAGTGCTGTGGAATTTCGATGTAACAGTTTCAGTGATCTGGATCTTTGTCTGGAACGATATGATCATGAAAAGCCGTTTCACTGCACTTCGGAAGAAGAGATCGATCTGTTGTACTGGGATCGGATTGGAGACAGACTGAAAAACGAGATTTCCCAAAAAGGGATCGTCGTATATGACAGAGAGGGAAGTTATGTGTGACATTCGCCTTTTTCGGCGGGCCTGGCTGGATTACAAAACTGCGGCGAACCTGCTGGCTGTTCCGGAAAGTCTTTAAACCTCCGTGAAAGAGATAATTGGTATTTAATATCAGGAAAGGTATGCGGGTCATGCAAGCGAGACCTGCTATCTATATAAAGAAAGGGGTATGAAAATGGATATTCGTTATTCAGCAAATCAGCGCGATGTCAAGCGCTACACGACAGAGGAGCTGCGCAGTGAGTTTCTGATCCAGAATCTGTATCAGGCGGACCAGGTTGTGGCAGTATACAGCCATGTAGACCGGATGGTAACACTCGGCTGTATGCCGGTAACCAGGGCGGTTCCGATCGATCAGGGGATTGACGTATGGGCAAACTTTGGCACCACTTATTTCCTGGAGCGTCGTGAGATCGGAATTTTCAATATCGGAAATGCAGGGAAGATCACCGTGGACGGCACGGTCTATCCGATGGGAACGAAGGATTGTCTGTATATCACCAGAGGTGCGAAGGCGGTGACCTTTGAGAGCAACGATCCGGAGGCGCCCGCAAAGTTTTACATGGTATCCGCACCGGCACACTGCTCTTATGAGACACGTCTGATTAAAATTGAGGATGCGGCGAAGCGCCCGGTCGGCGCGGCGGAGACGTCGAATAAGAGGACCATCAACCAGTTCATCCATCCGGACGTCTTAAAGACCTGCCAGCTTTGCATGGGCATGACAGTTCTGGAGCCAGGCAGTGTCTGGAATACCATGCCGGCACATACGCATGAGCGCCGCATGGAGATCTATACTTATTTTGACATTCCGGAAGGAAATGTGGTTTTCCATATGATGGGCGAAGGTCAGGAGACCCGACACATCATTATGCACAATGAAGAGGCGGTTATCTCACCGTCCTGGTCTATCCACGCGGGTGCGGGCACCAGCAACTACACCTTCATCTGGGCGATGGGCGGCGAAAACCAGGAATTTGACGACATGGACAACATTGCAATCACTGATATGCTTTGATGCGCACGGGCGCACAAGGAAGCTGACAGCTGTCGCTGTCTGCGCCCGGCGCGACGAGCATGCGGCAGCGGCCGATGCTCGATAAAAAAGGAGGAGAATATGAGCGTACTGGACACATTTTCACTGAAAGGAAAGGTGGCGCTGGTCACCGGTGCAACCTATGGGATTGGTTTCGCGATCGCTGCGGCCTATGGCGAAGCGGGGGCGAAAATCGTATTTAACGGACACAATGCGCAGCGTCTTGCCGCGGCGGAAGAAGAGTATAAAAAGCTTGGCATTGAGGCGAAGGGATATCTCTGCGACGTGACTGATGAGGAGCAGGTGACTGCTATGGTGCAGAAGATCAACGAGGAAGTCGGTGTGATTGACATCCTGGTGAACAATGCCGGTATCATCAAGCGCATCCCGATGTGTGAGATGTCTGCGGCGGAATTCCGCCAGGTGATCGACGTGGATCTGAACGCGCCGTTCATCGTATCCAAAGCGGTGATTCCGGGCATGATTGAAAAGGGACATGGCAAGATTATTAACATCTGCTCGATGATGAGCGAGCTGGGCCGTGAGACGGTATCCGCATACGCGGCGGCCAAGGGCGGCTTGAAGATGCTGACGAAGAACATCTGCTCTGAATACGGCGGACAGAACATCCAGTGCAACGGCATCGGGCCTGGCTACATCGCTACCCCGCAGACCGCGCCGCTGCGTGAGCCGCAGGCGGACGGCAGCCGTCATCCGTTTGATCAGTTTATCTGTGCGAAAACACCGGCGAACCGCTGGGGCGAGACCGAGGATCTGGTTGGTCCGGCCGTATTCCTGGCATCGGATGCTTCTAACTTTGTCAACGGCCAGGTGCTGTATGTAGACGGCGGAATCCTTGCTTACATTGGAAAACAGCCGTGATGAAAAGAAAGCCTGGATGGATGCCTGCTCTGACAGAGGAGGGAAAAGCTTTGCGGAAAGGCAGCTGTGAGGGTGCGGAACAGTTATGATGGTTTTTAAAGGGAGATGCCCTGGGGCATCTCCCTTTCTGAGTGTACCGGCGTGCGAAAGGAAACTGACAGTGCATGCTGCCCGCGCTCTGCCCAGGCGGACAGGATGGTATTCGTCTTCTCCGGCAGTTGGCTTGTCCGGGTTGAGCTCTGCGCAGGCGGACAGGACACGGAAAGAAGTCGGATATGGATGTAATAGTTTTTTAATTTGACTTTGCATAGAAAGATAACTAG
>JAJQCQ010000014.1 GCA_021202635.1 Lachnospiraceae bacterium
ATATACTCGAATCTCTTTATCCAGCCGCCCCGCATTGGAAGCGGGACGGCCATTGAACAATTCTAACACAGCGTTCTCCTCCAACCGGTCAAGACCCTGCGGTCATCGTCTGATACATCTTCATCAGCTCAGCCACACAGCTTGATTCCGTCATGTCCTTCACGGAGAAACCATATGCTTGCATGACGGCACGATCATTATTCTGGTGGGCTTTGCGCAGCTCCGGGGGCATGGTCAGCTCGTCATAGAGGTCGGCCAGGCTGCTGTCCGGGTAGAGCGCCCTTGCGTCCAGAATGGCTTGGGCGGTCTGCTCGATTTTGGCTTTCTGTGCGTCAGTGGGCGTGGGCCAGGGGAAGTTGTTGTAGACGACATCCTTGGAATAGCGATAGTCGCTTTTCAGCCTGCCACAAACTGCTCTCATCCATGCCATATGAACATTGGAAGTTAAAACGCCAAAATGATATAGCGTGGCATCTGGAATAATTAGCACAAGGTTTGTGGCAATGGTATCGCTGTTCAGAAAACCAATCGGAACATACCTTCGCCGTTCGGAAGACACAGCGGGAACAACAATAAAAGATGTAGGGTTATTGGTTTCTCTGAATAAGGTCGGCTGCAAAGCTAATTTCCTGCGTCCAGCATCAGGGGCGTTTTCTCGATCCTCTTTACACGCCTGAACCCTTTTCATAACTAATGGCATCTTCCTCAATTCAGCAGGGGTCGCCCCAACAAGCCAGAGACACCATCGTTTTTTGTTGTTAATGAATTCTGCGGAACCAATGAGTTTCTTGATATATTTTTGAGCCGCGGGTTCTTCCTTAATGAAATCATCGTATTCATTTGCTTCAATAATCAAATGTCCACCGTCCGCAGGACGATTGCCAGTTGTCATTAGTGGGACATCGGAAATGGGAACTTTTCGATTTTCAACAAAAACCGATGGAGCATCAATCAAATAAGCATTGATATTATCGACAATCCGTACTCTGTCTGAATCGAAAAGCTGTTTTGGCTTTTGATTTGGAACGGCGCTGAATCCTACAATTACACAATGCACATGAGCTTTCAAACTGACTTCACTGTCCCAACGGAAGGTGCGGTGGGCAAAGTCAATGTGAATCTTGAACCGGTCATAGAGCGGCTTCCATACACCGGCCACCTGCTCGCCTTGGGTGATGGAATTGGTGGAAACGAAAGCTGTACGGATATTTGTCCCCTGCATCAGCTGTGCTGCTTTGAAATACCAACCGGCCACATAATCAATCTTGCCCGCCGTTTTGTATGGCTTGCCTTTCTCATCCACATAGATAGAAAGAATATCGTCTTTCTGCTCTTTTGATTGTAGAGAGTATCCGACAAATGGAGGGTTGCCCATGCACCAGCTTAGTTTATGTTTCGGCACCACATCCTCCCAATTCATCCGCAGGGCGTTGCCCTCCACGATGTTGGTGTAGGATTTCAGCGGCAGGAAGTCCAGGTGCATCAGCACGATGGATTCCGTCTCCTTCATCATCTGGCTTTCTGCGATCCACAAGGCAGTCTTGGCAACGGTTACAGCAAAATCGTTGATTTCGATGCCGTAAAACTGACTCGGGGAAACCTGAAGCGGATTATAATTCACATCGCCAAAGCTGATTTGTCCGTGGGACAGCTCCCGCAACACTTCGTTCTCCAATCGCCGAAGTGACAGGTACGATTCCGTCAAAAAATTTCCCGAACCGCAGGCAGGGTCCAAATATGACGCCGAGGCCAGCTTCTTCTGAAAGTCCCGCAGTTTTCGCTCCTTCGTCTTTGCCACTGGCACAGCGCAGATCTCTGCAAACTCCCTTTTCAGATCATCCAGGAACAGCGGGTCGATGACCTTGTGAATGTTCTCGATACTGGTGTAGTGCATCCCACCGGAGCGTCGTGTCTCCGGGTTCAACGTGCTTTCAAAGACAGCTCCGAAGATGGTGGGGCTGATTTCCGACCAGTCGAAGCCGGTGCTGGCCTTGTCCAGCAACAACTCTCTGATCTCATCTGTGAAGGGCGGTATCTCGATGTCCTCATCGGAGAACAGACCACCGTTAACGTAGGGGAACGCCGCCAGCTCCGGGTTGTCCTCCACCAGATAGGGATCGCGTTCCTCCACCGGCGTGTCCAAAATCTGAAACAGCTCCATCATTGCCTTGCGCATATGCCGTGTATCGGACTCCGCCAGATAGTCGTGGAACATTCCATGCCACCCGAAGATGCCTGCATCCTCAGCATACAGGCAGAACACTAACCGAACGCACAGCACGTTCAAGCTGTGCATTGCTTTCTTACTGGTGGGGTCGCGGTATTGCCTGGCGAAAGCGTCGTAAAGCAGACCGACGATCTCACCGGCGGCTATGGAGACTTCCATCTCCCGCTTCAAATGCTCATTGCCTGTGTCCACCAGAAATTGCAGGCGATAGTATTCCTTCGGCAAGTCCTCCAGTTTGATGATCTCCGGTTCTCCGCCCGGCTTGTTCATGTCGTAGACCCAAAACTCCGCAAAGTTGCAGGTCACGACCCACCGGGGATGCTTGTCCGCCGGAAGTTCCACAATATATCGTTTTGCCTGCTGGAAAGGCGTCAGAAATGTCCCATCAGATTGTTTGATGGGCTTTTTTAAGTCCTTGCCCAGATCCTTCTGCTCGATCTTCACCCGTGTAGACGGGATCATGCCTTCGATAAAGCTGGTGTGATCGAGATGTACCTGTTCTTCAAAAACAATAAATTGCGTTGGGCTTTCCACGCCGTACACACTTTGCAGCAGCTCCAGCCAGAATGACTGGCTTTCGCCCTTTTCATAGCCGCGGCCTTTCCAGTGTTCGGAAAAGGCTTTTGCGGCGGCTTTTTGTTCTGTATCTGTCATAAGCGGTTCCCCCGTGTCCCGTAGTTTTCATTGTCTATGATACCGCAATCAGGAGGCTTTCTCAATCGGACGTTGTCTGTATTTTAAGAATTTCTGTGGAGAAAAGATGACGGCGTGGTTTTGGCGGGCGATTGACAAACAACCCAAAGTGCTCTATCATATACACATACACCCTAATGTATGTCAGGAGGTAGTAGAATGAGACAGTGTATGGATGCGGACAATCTGCATCGCAGATTAAAGAAAATAATCG
>JAJQCQ010000012.1 GCA_021202635.1 Lachnospiraceae bacterium
GCTCCCTTCCGGGAGCCTGAAACGGGTTTTAAATGTAGGTTATACGACCTTTAGGATGATAGCGAGCGGATACGGGTTTACGAAATTCTTTGCGGCAACAATGTGCCTGCTTGGCTTCTGTAAAATCGTGTTTAAGCTGGATTCCTATATGGCATCGCTTGGCGTCAGCCTTGGACGTACATCCGGTGGAATGGGCGGAATGGGATTTCTGATGGCTGCAAGCAGGCTTTTGTCCCACTTTGGCGGCGGCAGTTTTGAAAGCGGTGGCAACAGCGGAGGGACAGACGGGGGAGGTACTCCGGGTACTGGCGGCGGCAGCCTGATGCCGGGAGGCGGTGGAAACGGCGCCTCCTATCCGGAAACGTTTTCTCCGATCCCGCTGAGTGCAGCAGATGAAGAAGCGGGAAATGCTGGTGGGGCGGAACCTATGGTATTTGGGAATTCGGAGCCTGAACCTGGAACGCAGAGCAGCACAGAAAGCGGATTGTCTGGCAATTCAGAAAACGTCTTTTCTTATGAAGCCGGGCAGGAATTTTCAAACAGCGCCTTTTCCCATGAAGCCGGGCAAGAATTATCAAGCCGGTTTGCTTCTGAACAGTCAGGATTTGAAAGTGGAGTGAGTGATGGGGGAAATGGTATCAATGCTGTTTCGCAGGACGATGATTTCGGCGTTGAGAATATGGCAGATGGAATCCCATGTCTTTTGATGACAGGAATGGTATGGAAACTCAGCAGACAGCTGCAGATGTGGGGAATATGACGGATTCTGCGGGAGATACAGAAGATGGGGAGTTTGAAAATGGGGGAGCTGGAACTTTTGCTGGAAAAGGAATTTCTGCGGAAATGGATACAGGAGAGGTTGGAAAACATCAGGATGCCATGAAGCGGGCAGCAGGGGTGCCGGTAGATAGAATGCTGGATGGAATGTCATCTGACGTTCAGGACAGGAGCATGGCAGATTCTGGCCTCATGGCGGAAAACGCTCTGGAGGCAGCAGTTGGGATGAAAGGTGCCGCAGAATGGATTACACAGCGGGGAGCTTCTGGCGGAACGGGTCTGGATGCTGCCGGAGTTTCATCTGGAGGAGCAGTGCAAAATCTTCAGGAACGGTTTTTGGAAGGGCAGGATTTAGCAGGCGAAACCCCGCAGAATGAAATACCGGAGGCTTTTTCGGGAGAGGCAGCAGTGGCAAACGGAATTCCAGATTGGAAGGAAGCGGCTGGGGATAGTAGCACTTCGATTCAAAAAGGAATGACAGTATACAGCGGTGGTCAGAGCGGGGAAGAACCGGTAATGGAATTGGAATATCCGGGTGTTTCTTCTAATAATTATGTGGGGCGGCCTGTTTCTGACGGCTCCGAATCCGCGTTGCCTTCATCCAATAGCGGGGACGGCCAACTGTGCGGAGAATCCCAGATGATATCTGCTGCCCGTATTGGAAGTGGAGTATCATATGAAAGAAATTCTGTGACTGATGATGATTTGGAAGGAGCGAGAGCGTGGGGCGCAGACATGGGCTATGAGGAGAAAGCGCCTGAAGTGGATTTGAGCCGTGCTGCGGTGATATCTGATGGAGGCGGATATTTCCAGGCAGACGGTGAAGCGTATGGCAGTAGTATGATGCAGACAGTATTCCAATCGGGATCGCCTGAAAGCGTGTAGGGAGCAGGCCAGATGAGATACCAGGGAGATATGCGGGAGGTATTTCAGACGGGGGACCAGGCAGATGCACAGAGAGCAAATCAGGTGGAATACGAAGAAAATGTACAGGAAACAAGCCAGCTGGGATATCAGAAGGGCATACAAAATGCTCCCCATTTAAGCCCTATGACGGGTATACAAAATACTATTCCGTCAGATATGTCAGGCAGGCAACAGGAGGTTATTTCCACAGATAAGTCTGGTGGGCAACAAGGTGCTATTTCTTCACATATGTCAGGTATGCAGAAAGACGTTATTCTTCCAGAAATGTCAGATGGGGGACAAGAGGTTATTTCCTCGGAGATGCCTGGAGAAGGACGGGATGCCAGTTTCTCAGATTTTTCAGGAAAAAGGCAGGTTGCAGACTCCGCGGTGTTCCACGAAAAGGCGCAGCTGGTCGGGCAGAATCCAGATCAACCCATACAGAAAGTACAACAACCGTCCTGGTCGGGAGCAGTGCAAAATTCGCGGAATACGTTCAGCCCTTCGGATTCTCTGCAGACCAGTGACCGATCAGCTTCCTTTGAGTTTAGCGGTGGGATTCTGAAAGAACTTCCGGAGGAACTGCAGGCACGGGCGGCCCGTGCGGGCGAGGATGCAGGAAAGGACGCTGGCTGGGGTGTAGAGGACCTGGATGAACCAGGGACCGATTTCTATGGCTTTTATGCAGCCGACAGACAGGGGGTGGACTGATGCAGGAGGATCATACAGGAACTTCTGAAGCCGGTGACGCCCCAGATGTGGCAGAAGAGGGAATACAGGCGGCCCAGAGTGTGCAGGCAGCCCATTCGGTCCTCTCTGCTGCCAGTGCGGGGACGCAGGCGTCGGGCGCAGCTGCGGGAACTGCCCTTGGCGGTCCTTTGGGCGCGGCGGTTGGTAGCCTGGTTACCGGAAAAACAGTCCGGAGAATTGTGGCGGCGATTTTTGCCGCCCTTTTTTTGCTGATGTTCCTGATCGTCAACATGGTCGGAATCATCCTGTCTTACCTTGGCTTTCTCAATGCAGATGATTATGCGGGCGAAGCGCAGGCAACGCAGCTGTCGAATGTGAAAGCAAGGGTAGAGGAGATCCTAGCCGATGCCGGACAGGAGGCGGAGCTTTTAAGCCTGATAGAAGGAAAACGGGATGAGGTTTTAGCGGAAATCAGCGCGGACGCAGAGCAAAATTATGGGGGATACAGCATGACTGTGACGGACGAGTGTGAAACGGTGCTGAAACCTTATCTCAGCCAGTATCTGGCGGTGCTGGTACTGGAAAACTGGGAGAGTGCCACGCTGTATTCTTTCCTGGGCTATGCCGGCCAGTATGGGAACGTTACGACGACCCTGGTTTCCCCCTATGACGACTATTTTGAGGAAGCGGCGAATACCTACAACGTCCCGGCGGCACTTTTGAAAGCGATGGGGTTCGTCGAGTCCGGCTACAACCCGAATGCGGTTTCTTCTGCCGGGGCAATCGGGATTATGCAGCTGATGCCGTCCACGGCCGCTTCACTTGGATGTACAAATCCTTACGACCCTTACCAGAATATTATGGCCGGGGCAAAATATGTTTCGCAGCTGCTGGAACAGTTTTCGGAGTATCCGAACTGCATGGAACTGGTGATTGCCGCTTACAATGCGGGACCGAATGCGGTCATCCGGGCGGGTTATAAGGTTCCGGCATACCAGGAAACAAGAAACCATGTGAAAAAGGTGATGGCTTACCTGACGGTCCAGGAAACGGAGGATTCCGGGCGGGAGGATTTGGCAGACGGGGATTCTGACAGTGACACCAGCGAGGCGTTTGCCCTTTTGAAAGCAGCTGTGGAAGAACATCTGGATGCGTTTTTTGTGTGGTCGGTAGCGGGGACATCGGTTTCCGAAAAAGAGGTGACGAACTACTATGTCATATATGAGACCGGAACGGTGGAAGTAGACAAGGCGACATACAAACAGGAAAAGGCGGCAGGAAGTGAGGTTTTCAAAGAAAAAGTGGCTGTGACGGAAAACAACGTGGAATATACCCTGGCTGTGATTTTGGATACTGCTGTAACCACAGGGAACAGCACCTACTCGTATAAATTTGTGACGAGCGAGGGCGTTTTTAACCAGGTCCTGACGCTGATCCAGTATTTATCGGACGGGGTTTCAGCTGCCAGGAGCGCACTTTTGTCCCTGTTTAGCTGGACGGATTTTGTTACAGGCGGTTCCGCGGATGAGAGCTATATTGACGGGGCGATCGATGCGACCGGGGATGTTATCACGTATGACACGGTGGACGGCTGTGTGAAATCGGTTGTGTATTATAACCAGGGGGAAGAGCCGTGGGCAAGCCTCAGCTACGGGAGCAGTACAATCGCGCGCTCCGGTTGTGGACCAACCTCGCTGGCAATTGTCATATCGACGTTGACCGGGCAGAGTGTGACACCGCAGATGACGGCGGCCTATGCGATAAATAACGGGGAGTATGTTGCCGGGGCAGGGACGAGCCATTCCTTCCCAACGAATGCCGCGCACCACTGGGGGCTCTCCTGTGAGCGGGTGGGAAAATCACGGATGGATTATGTGGTCAGATCCCTGAAAGCGGGGAAACTGGTTGTGGTGATCTGCGAAGCCTACACCATCACAGGCAGCGGAAGCGGACATTTTATTGTCCTGACCGGCGTCACGCAGGAGGGGTATCTTACGATAGCCGATTGCGCAAGCCGGGAACGCACGGCAAAAGTGTATTCAGTGGAAACGATCCGTTCCTACGCGCGTGATTTGAGCGACGGTGCATTCTGGATCATCGGGTAAGGAGAGCATATGAATAGAAAATTGATTTTGCAATGGGCAGCGGGGATGTTCCTGCTGCTCTTTTTGGCGCAGGGAAATGTCTTTCGGGCAAAAGCGGAGGAACAGGAGATTGTTTCATGGGCAGACGGACATGGACTGGACGCAGATGGGGAAATGATTGCCGGTACATGGGCTTATGACACAGTAAATGCAGCTGGAAAATACGTCCTTTTTGATGAAAATGGCACGGTTCTGCGGAAACAGGAATCTCTGGACGAAAACGATTTGGCCGAGTCATACACGTCGACCGAGACAACACCGGGTAAGTTTTCCATCCGCTGCACCGTCCCGGATGGCTTTCAGGGTTCCGTTTTCATTACCCTCCAGGAAGTAGGCGGGATGCTTTACACCTGTGAGCTTACAGAAAGCAGCCTGTACCGCGCAAACCTGGCTGTTTCCAGCGGGAGCTATACGGCAGCGGGGAGCTATGGGCAGTGGGGAGACTGCCTGTACGAAGTGATTTTTCCAGAAGAAACCTGGACGGTTGAGCCGGAAGAAGTGGTTATCCTGACATTGGCGCTTGGGGATGTGATGGAGGGAAACAGCAGCGGATTCACTGAAAGCGGTTTTGAAGAGGAGTGGATGGATGCGGAAACAGAAAAAACGGAAACAGAGCTGTCATCTTCCCCCATATTAAATGAAGTTTCGGAATATGCTTTGGAAACTGCGGATAATGGGAATAGCGGCAGCAGTGAGGATAGCAACAGCAGCGGGAACAGTGGTTCCGGCCAAAAAGAATGGCGTGTGCTGTTTTTTCCTATAGCAGTTCTGGTCTTGTGGATGGGGGCGCTTGTGGCGCGGAAAAAACGGCACGGAAGATAGGAGGTGCGTGAACATTGGCGGGGAAAGTGGATGTGTATCGGATACCGCCGAATTTTGCAGAGGAGGGGACGCTGCTTTCCGGCAGGGTGCGGACGAGGAATGCGGTGGAGACTGTGTTCCTGGAAGGCGCGCTGCTGTATATCCTGGCATCGCTCAACATCGGGATGAAAGCCAGGATATATCTTGGCGTGGTTGTGGTGATCCCGACGACGATTCTCGGCCTGGCTGGTATACAGGGGGAAAGCCTGTCGGCAAGTATCTGGCACTGCCTTGTTTTTCTGAAAAGACGGCGTATCCTTGGCACCCCGACTGGCCGGGACCGGCTGGAGCATAACCGCCGGATGCGGAAAGCGAAGGTACGGGAGCGGAGGAAAGGGGGTGAAAAAAATCGGAAAAGAGGTAGAGGAACTCCGGAGGCAGCTGCGTGAGGCAGAGCAAAACGAGAAGCAGGAGCGGAAAGCCGAAAGACAGAGGGCAAAAGAAGAAAAGCAAAGCGCACGGGAGAGACAGCGGCGGGAACGGAAGGAGGAGAAAGCAAAGCGCCAGCAGGAGCACAGGGATGAAAAAGAGGCGCGCGAACAGGAACGCAGACGCGTGAAAGAAAACCGACAGAAAGAGCGGGAGGAGAAAAAAGAGAAAAACCGCAAAGAGAGCCGGGAGAGGCGCTTTATAAGCCAGGAGGAACGGGAAGTCAGGCGGGATATGGGAAAGGATGCCAGGAACAGTCTGGAGATAGGGTATTTTAATAAGGAAGAAAGCCAGACGGGGCAGGAAGTGGAATTATCTGCGCCCGCACGGGAGTCAGACGGCTCTCTGGATTTTCTGCCACTGAGCTGGGCGGCACCTTGTCTTCCGGTTGAGAAAATCGAAAACGGGATCATTTATACAACCGATGGGCGCTATGTGAAGATCATCGAGGTGCTGCCGATCAATTTTCTCCTGCGGAGTGCCGCTGAGCAGCGCAGTATTATCTCCTCCTTTGTGAGCTACCTGAAAATTGCCCCGGATAAAATCCAGTTCAAGGAGGTTGCGAAAAAAGCGGATATTGCGGACTACCTCAGTAGAATCCGGGCGGAGATTGACCGCGAAGAGGATCCACACTGCCGGATTTTGCAGGAGGATTACATGCGGCTTATCCGCGATGTCGGCACAAGGGAGGCGATCACCCGGCGTTTTTTCCTTGTGTTTGAATATGATGGGGCGCGCAGCAAAAAGCCTTCCGATAAGGAAGTGTACCTGCATCTGAAGAACCAGGCGCAGACCGCACGGAAGTACCTGTCCATGTGCGGAAACCAGGTGGTGGTCCCGCAAAACGGGACGGCGTTCAGCGTAGACCTGCTGTACCAGCTGCTAAACCGCAAAACCTCTGTGGCGCATCCGCTTGCGGACCGGGTGCAGGAGGCGGCCGAATGGTACCGCCGGGAAAACGGCCGCGCGAGTCTTTCCCATCTGCCGGTCACGGAACTGATTGCCCCGAAAACGCTGGATTTCCGGCACATGAATTATGTTGTGATGGATGATGTGTACCATGCGTATCTGTTTATCCCGTCCCACAAATACCGCTCTCGTGTACCGGCAGGGTGGCTTTCGCTGCTGATCAATGCGGGGGAGGGGATTGATGTGGACCTGTATGTGTACCGGCAGGACAAGGCCAGGAGCATGGAGCGGATCGGCAGGAAAATCCGTCTGAACCGATCCAAAATTAAGGATACCTATGACACCAACCGGGACTACGATGAGCTGTCGGAATCCATCCGCTCCGGGTATTACCTGAAAAACGGGCTGAGCGGGAGCGAGGATTTTTATTATATCTGCGTCCTGGTCACGGTGACGGCGAACAGCGTGAAGGAGCTGGACTGGCGGGTAAAGGAACTGAACAAGCTCCTTTATTCGCAGGACATCAGCACAGTCCCGTGTACCTTCCGCGAAGAGGAGGCATTTTTATCCGCGCTCCCGCTCCTTGCCCTCGACAAAAGCATTTACCAGCGGTCGAAGCGGAATGCGCTGACTTCCGGTGTCGCTTCCTGTTATCCGCTTGTTTCCTATGAAATGTCGGATAAGGACGGCATCCTGATGGGCGTAAACAAACTGAACAGCTCCCTTGTGATCGTGGATATTTTCAATTCTGCGCTTTATAAGAACGCGAACATTGCGATCATGGGGACGTCCGGCGCGGGCAAGACCTTTACCATGCAGCTGATGGCGCTCCGGATGCGGCGGAAAAACATCCAGGTTTTCATCATTGCGCCAGATAAAGGGCATGAGTTTGCCCGCGCGGCGAGGAACATTGGCGGCGCCTATATCCAGATATCGCCTGGTTCCGCAAACTGCATCAACGTCATGGAAATCCGGGCAGCGGCAAGCTTCGCAAACGAGCTTTTGGACGGGCAGGCAGGGGAACGTTCGGAACTGGCCCTGAAAATCCAGAGCCTGCATATTTTCTTCTCGCTCCTGATCCCGGACATGACGTATGAAGAAAAGCAGCTGCTCGATACGGCCCTGATGGAAACCTACCGGAGGAAAGGGATCACGCATGACAACCGTACCCTGTGGAATGGGAGGAAACGCGGGCAGTATAAGGAGATGCCGGTCCTTGGGGATCTGTATCAGGTGCTGCTCGAAAGGGGCGAGACCAGACGCATGGCGAATATTCTGAACCGCCTCGTGAACGGTTCGGCGTCATCCTTTAACCAGCTGACCAACGTGGACCTGGGGAACCGGTATGTTGTCCTCGATATCTCGGAGCTGTCCGGGGACCTGCTGCTGGGGATGTTCGTCGCGCTGGATTATGTGTGGACACAGACCAAACGCGACCGGACAAAAGAGAAAGCTATTTTTATAGACGAAGTCTGGAAGCTGCTCTCAAATGAGATGGCGGCCTCCTATGTCCTGGAGATATTTAAAACCATCCGCGGCTACGGCGGTGCTGCCGTATGCGCGACGCAGGACCTGGTGGATTTCTTTTCCCTCCAGGGCGGGAAGTACGGGAAAGGCATCCTCGGCAACTCCAAAACCAAGATTATCTTGAACCTGGAAAACCGTGAGGCAGAGCGCATCCGGGATGAACTGGACCTGTCTGAAGCAGAAGTACAGGCCATCCAGAAATTTGAGCGGGGGAATGGCCTGATCTCCACAAACAGCAACAACCTGCTCGTGGAATTCCGTGCCAGCAGCCTCGAACGGGATTTGATTACAACCGACCGCAAAGACCTGATGCGCTTGAAAGAGAGAATCGAAAAATACGGGGACGCCGCCTACGGGAAGCGCGAGTAAAACGTTTTGTGACTATTCGTGATAAAGCGTAGAGAAGACGTCTTGAGATGGTTCTGGGTAAAACGCATAGGAAACGTATTCTGATTATGGAAAACAATACGTATAGAAAACGCTTTACCTGTATTTCGAGGAAAACGCAAATAATACGTATTGTGGAAAATCGGTACAAAGCGTATACAAAACGTTTTTCAAAACGCAGATAATGCGCAATCAAGACGCAATATGCGCGACCAGCGGGAAAACGTATGGAAAGCATAATGTGGCGATTCATGATAATGCGTTTATAAAACGTATTGTGACGATTTTAGCTTATACGCCTAAAAAATGTATTACGACGATTCGGATATTACGCATACAAAACGCATTTTTAAGATGAACGCCAATGCGTAAAGAAAACGTACTTATGTATATCGAAATAAAAGACATACAAAGCGTTTTAGGCGGGAAAGCGATACGCAAAAAAGAATGAGAAGGTGATGGTCATGGAGAACTGGAATTTACAAAAGCGGATGGAATCGGATGTACTGCAGCTGGTCCGGAAATATAACGTGCTGCTGAAAACGCAGATTTATGCGTTTTTCGAACTGGAAGGCCGCGACAGCCGCGTGGGAAAAGCTTTAAAAACGCTGGAGAAGGAGCGGCTGCTTTATATCCTGGAAGGAATGGCGGCATCGGGTGAAAATGCCCTTGGCACCTGGGACAGGGGATCGGAAAAAGCTCTGTGGGTGCTGATTTCCCTGATGCGGCAGATGGAAGTGGGGGAGCATTTCCCGGTATCTTCCGGAGAGTTCCCGGTGCGGATTGTCCTGACGGCGCAAACGGGACTGTACGATATTCTGTATGTGCCGGAGACGGACGTGACGCTTGCCAACCGCCTGTTTTCCCTAAAAAAGCCGGATGGCGGCGGGCATATTGTCATCGTGGATTCTGCGGAATATATCTCCGGGATTCATCTGGCAGATACCATAGGTTATTGCACAGTGAAAGAAGGTGGTGAAGTCGAATACTATCAGAAATCAAACATTGGCGAATGAACGGCAGACAGACCGGCTGCGGGTGCAGCTGGACCATGCGCAGCAGCTGGCCGGGGAGACGGAACAGCGGATTGCGGAGGCGCGGACGATCCTGCGCTCCAGCCTGCGTCGGAATATGGACGTCTGCAAAGACCTGAATGAGCAGGTTCTGGAAGCGGAGAAGGATGCGGAATTCCTGACAGACCGCCTCCGGAAGCTGACGATGGAGCTTGTGGTCGAAGAGGAAAAGGCACGGCGTTTCCGGAAGGAACTGGTGAAGATGCAGGGGATTGAGGTCTGCTATACGGATAGGATCCTGTCTGTTTTTCTCCCTGCACTGATCCCGCACCGGAAAACCACGTACACCGATTACCTCTATAAACCGCTCTGCTATGCACTGCAGGACTGGAAGAAAACCAGGAAAACGCAAGGGGAAGAAGTGCCGTTTTTTGAAAGCGGGACTGTCTGCTTCCTGCATGCTTACGATCAGGGAAGACCGTCCTCCAGAATCCGTGACCACGACAACATTGAGGAAAAACAGGTGCTGGATCTGATAAGGGATTTTTTCCTGAAATCCGACCGGGGCGATTACCTGGACACGTATCATGAAACCGTCCTGGCAGAGAGCGACTGGACGAAGATTTTTCTGATGAACAAGGAAGCATTTCCGCACTGGATCACCGCCCGGAGGTAGGCCGGATTCGATATCGAAAAAATCTGGATTTTTTGAAAATTACTTTCGATATGCCTGTATGGGTGAAAAGCATGGAAAAACAAGGTGCTTCAGGCAGGGCATCAGGGAAAAAAGGTCATCAAGTATACCTTGGAGTGGTACGGAATGGTATAGAAAGGATGGAGCAGACATGGGGAAACAGGAGATCCTGCTGCGTGCCATCGCGGCGTGTGGGGAACTGCCTTGTGGGATGGCGGAGTATATCCTTGGCTCGAAATCCTATACGGCGGCTTTGATCACCAGGATGAAAAAAGAGGGGCTGATCGGCCTGCGCTGGAAGGATGGTTTACGGGGGTATGTCCTGTGCGCGAAAGGCAGGAAAGAACTGCTTATAAAAACAGGCGCGGAATACAGGACGCTCCTGGCCGCAATGGAAAACGTGGCTCACACGCAAAAGGAACCGCAGAAGCGCCTGAGACTGCATCGGGTGGCAAAGGCGTGGGCTTATTTCTATCGGATGGGCGTCTGCGTTTTTCCTTCGGAAAAGTCGGCATTCCTTTCAGAAAAGCGGGTATACAGATGTGAGGGTAGCGGTCAGAACTACAGCCTCGGAAATAGTGATCCAGGTGGTGACTGGAACAGTGATTGTAAGAATAACGGATGGGGAGACGATCATGATGGCAGTCCGCATTCAAAGAAAGATACAGATGCCGTGACTGCGTATGGAAGCGCGTATTATACAGCGTTCGAATTTAAAAACGGGAACGAGCAGTTAAGAAGTTTCCGTGCATGTGGAATGCTTTTTATCCATGGGCAGGCAGCTGTCGTTTACCACACGCTGGACCGGCGGATGCGGTGGGCCAGGAAAACTGAGCGCACCATGCAGGGGTTTGCGGAACAGGCATCAGCCCGCTGCGGATATCAGGAAACGGTGGATATGGAAATGTCCCCTCGCACAGCTTGGCGGCAGGACGCGCCGCCATATTTAAAGAACGCTGCGCGTTTGGGCGGCGCTGCGGTCATGATTGGGGATGATATGGATGTCCTTCTTTCGCTGCTGGAAAGCGACGGCGGGCACAAGGGTGATCTTTTCACTTTGGATGATGTGTACGAGTATTATTATTACTTTTCGATGAAAGACGATGGGAAGGCCCAGATGCTGGCTGCGTTTGACACAGAAGCATCCGGATGCCTCCGGAATATTTTGAGCCAGACTTTTGATAAAGGCAGGGAGAGGGAATATGCCCTTGCTGATGGATACGATGAGGATGGGACGCCGGTGTATTTCTGCTATGACCTGGAAATGCACCGGCTGGCTCGGATAAAGCAGGAATTGTTTGTCCAGGGAGCTGGCAAATTTATCTGCCTGGATTATCAGGCGGAGACATTAAAAAAATATTTCGGAGAGGAGGCAGAGGCACTTCCCCTGCTGCCCGGGAAGGTCATGGAACTGCTCGGGGGCGCCGCCGGCGCGGCCAGGGGGATGCGTCCTTGAATCGCTTATGGGAAAGACTGGAAATGCAACAGTGGATAAAGTAGCGGAAATGAACCTTACCGGGAACCGGATTCCGGCCTCGTGGTTCCTGACCATCAAAAAAGCAACCGGGAAACCGAATATGAATGCCATCGTTGTCCTGTCTGATATCGTCTACTGGTACCAGCCGGAGAAAATACTGGATGATGACGGAAAACTCATCGGATACAAAAAGCGTTTCAGCGGCGAGTATTTGAACCGGAGTTACCTGCAGATTTCCAAACGGTACGGGATCAGCAAGCGTGACGCGACCAATGCCATCATCGCCCTGGAAAAGCTGGGGGTTGTGACGCGGATGTTCCAGACGGTCTTCCTTGGCGGCAATGTATATCCGAACGTCCTTTTTCTGAGGCTGGATGCAGGGCGGCTTTTTGAACTGACTTATCCGGATGAATCCTCCGGGTTTAATCAGCAGCCCATGGAGAAGCACCTTGACATGGACAGGCTGTGGCAGGAGAAATCGGCTGATTCTGATCCGATTTCTTCAGAGCAATATACAAGCCTGGAACAGCCTGTTTTAGGGAAGGAAAATTATTCGGATCAGGGGGAGGACAATCATTTTCTTAGTGGATGTCCTTCAGAAAACAGCCAGTCCACAGGCATTTATAAAGATATGTCTGATTTGTATGCTCCGGGAACCTGTCATGGGCATATACAAAGCGGAAGTGAATTTATGGAAAACAGAAACAGGTGTGCAAAAGAGGATGACCGATATATAAATATCAGCGCAGAATCTGGAAACTCCGTGCGTAGTGATTCCCCCATATCAGCGGCACCATTACATAATATGGAAACAGATACCTGGGAAAAGCGAGAGGTATCACCAGAATCTGTGACATCCCCGGCAAAAGCGCAGGATATCCCGCAAATTTCTGGTGAGAGGTTACCACGCGCCTGGGCAGGACATAACCCTTCAAAGATTACAAAATATCCGGTATGTGCGCCTGCTGGCACCGAAAACGGTGATACCCCTGACAATGGAGCGATATGTCCCACCAAAATCCGTGGGACAAATAAAAGTAATAATAAAAGATCTGAATACGGAAGGACTGATTATAACAATTGTGCTATAGATCCATCCACCCAATCCTATCAGTCAGAACTGTCACTCTTTCAGGATCAGATCTCCTATGAGGCACTGAAATGTGACCATCCCACCGATAAGCGCATTGACGAGCTGGTCAGGATTGCGGTGGATGCCCTGACCTCGACTGCAGGCACGCTCCGGGTAAACTGTGAGAACAAACCGGCCAGTGTGGTAAAGGCACAGCTCCGCAAGCTCAATATGTTCCACATCCAGTTTGTCCTGAAATGCCTGGATGAGACTACGACCAAAATCCGGAATATGCGCACGTTCCTGCTCACGACCCTCTACAACGCGATCAACACGATGGACTGCTATTACAGCCAGCTGTTCGCGAACTGCTACCACGCACCGGGGAGGGAGGCGGGCGTATGCTGAAACAGTGGCATTGGGGAGTAAAATGCAAAAAACACCCATGGCGGATGTGGCTTAAAATTCTCCTGGCATTGTTTGGATTTGTCCTGTTGTCGCTTTATGTGGGCGGATTCTTCCGGCTGTTGGCGGAGACGGTCAGTGTCAGCCTGAATCCTGCTGCCTGTATCTGCGCAGCTTTAAGCCCTGTGGGGCTCCGCTTTTCCCTGCTTGTTCTGCCGATCCTGGCGCTGACTGCGGCGCTGGTCATCTGGCGGGGGAAGGGCAGGGAGATTGCCGGAACGGATGAGGAGCGCAATTTTGACTATTCCGCGAAAGGAACCTACGGCACGGCAGGGTTTATGGGCGAAGGGGAGCTTTCGTCTGTCCTTGAGAGCCATGCGGATGCGGCTGACGCGGACGGGGTGATTTTCGGCACAGATATAAAGACCGGGGATGTGCTGAGTCTGCCGATCGATTCTTACCTGAACCGTAATTTTGCCGTCTGCGGCTCACAGGGTTCCATGAAATCCAGGGCGTTTGCGCGCGTTATGGCATTGCAGTGCATTAAGCGCGGCGAGAGCATTTACCTGACGGATCCGAAGAGCGAGCTTTATGAGGACCTTGTCGTCTATCTGCGGTCGCAGGGCTATACCATCCGGCGCCTGAATCTGATCGACCTGGCCTGCTCGGATGCGTGGGACTGCTTGGGCGAGATCGGCGATGGCGGCATGATCGATATTTTTGTTGACGTCGTCATCCGCAATACGACAGACAAGTTTGACCATTTTTACGACAACACGGAGATGGACCTGCTAAAGGCGCTCTGCCTGTACGTGTATGAAGAATACCCGTCCGGCCGGAGGACATTCCCGGAAGCCTACAACCTGCTCTTAAACAAGAGCGTGGAAGCGCTCGACGCGATCTTCGAGCGGCTGCCGACGGGGCATCCCGCCCGCGGGCCGTACCAGCTGTTTTCCAAGGCAGACAAGGTAAAGGGTAATGCTGTCCTGGGCCTTGGCACCCGGCTGCAGATTTTCCAGAACAAGACCCTGCAGCAGCTTACGAGCTACCCGGAAATCGACCTGGAGCTGCCCGGGAAGGAGAAGTGTGCATACTTTTGCATCACGTCAGACCAGGACTCCACCTACAATATGCTCGCGACGCTGTTTACCTCATTCCTCTGCATCAGGCTTGTCCGCTGTGCTGACCACACGCCGGAGCGCAGGCTCCCTGTGCCGGTCCATATGATCCTCGATGAATTCCCGAATATCGGTGTCGTCCCGGATTTCAAGAAAAAGCTGGCGACCGCCAGGAGCCGCGGCATCGGAATCAGTGTCCTGTTCCAGAACCTGCCGCAGATGCAGAACCGCTACCCGGACAACCAGTGGGAGGAGATTTTAGGCGGCTGTGATTTCTCCCTGTTCCTGGGCTGCAATGACCTGACCACTGCCGAATATTTCAGCCGCCGCTCCGGCGAGATCACGGTCTCCGTAGACAACGTGCGTAAAAATTTTTATACGATCCGTTTAACTGATTACGTCCCGCAGTATTCAGAATCCAGCTCTGTCGGGAAACGCCAGATTCTGCTCCCGGACGAACTGCTCCGCTACCCGCATGATCTGGCACTCTTATTTATCCGCGGCCAGAATGCGCTGAAAATCCGGAAAATGGACTATACAAAGCATCCAGCCGCACAGTACCTGAAGCTGGAAAAGACAACGGATTATGTGCCGGAATGGAGAAGAACTATAGAGAGAGCGGAAGAGGGCAGGGCAGAGGATTCCATGCGGAAAAAACAGAACTTGATGGAAGCAGATGTCATTCAGGGATGGGATGCGCAGGTATCTTTTGAGGTGCAGGAAAAACGGTTCCGGCAGGATTTTGAACCGCAGGGACAGGATATACCACATAAGTTTAAACATCAGGAGCAGGAAGTGCAGAAAGAATCCCCTGAAGAGGAGCCAGTCGCCTTGGACGATATCCAGAAAAAGCCGGGGAATCGGCGGTTATCCGGAGAAAAGCAGGTATGCAGGGGGAAGGAAAACGTACGCGGAGATTCAAAATCAGTATCTTCGTCATCCGGGAGAGTCATACGGGTCGAAGAACTGTTTGCGCAGCGGAAGGAGTGATATGAGCATGGAAGAGAATTCATTGGAGCGTCATTTGTTCCTTACGCTGCTGCGCAGGGAGTTTGGTGTTTTTCTGGGCGACGATGATATCGAAGGTGCGCTTGCTGCAAAAAATTGCATCCGCGTATATGATACTTGGCAGGATTTTTATGACACAACCGGATGGGAAAGGGACAATCCGGAGTGTGCTGATCCGGAATATTTAACTGCCAGACGGATTTGCAGGGAGATTCATGGGAAAGTCTGGTATTTTTCCTGGATTGAATGGGAAGCGACATCTATCGGATGATACGAGAATTATAATTTTTATATAAATGACATACACCTATAAAAATAGTGACATCTTCAACTCATTATGATACTATAAGGTCATATTCACTTTGCAGAATTAGGCCGCATTAAATGTTTCCGTTTCTCTTTGGTCAGTGTTAAGCGAATATCCACTGGAAGTTCAGATTGTCTCTTGAGCGTTTTGCACTGCTTCAGGTGTTTCTAAACGTATGCTATTGACATAAAACAATTGCGTGAGTGAAGAAGAACTATTAAGGAGTTTCCTGTATGCTTATATATTTAACTTTAATTGATAATGAAGATGAAAAACAAAAGTTTGAAAGACTCTATAGTAACTACCGCTCAAAAATGCAATATATCGCTGTAGGAATATTGAAAGACGAGCACGAAGCAGAAAATATTGTACATGACACTTTTATTACGATGATCGACGTATTGGATAAAATAGACGAGACAGATGATCGCAAGGCCTGGAATTATATTGTAACGATTCTTAAAAACAAGTGTTACAATTATTTGAAGCGAAGGAACAGAATGGTATATTCGGATGACATATTAAATTTAGACGACTCAGAGACCGAAGACATTTTACAAACAGTTATTCGAGAAGAGTCAATATTCGTGATAGCAGAGTTGATCCGAAAGTTGAATTACCCATATAAAGAAGTCCTTTATTTGCAGTATTATAATGGGATGAACAGTAAAAAAATAGCCGAACTATTGCAATTGACACCAAGTAATGTCCGTCAGATTTCGAACCGCGCAAAAAAAAGAATCAAAGAGCTTTTAAAAGAAATGGGGTATGATGATGGAGACAATTAATCAACTCAATTTTAAAAAGGCCATAGAAGTAGCTTGTAAGGCAGATTACGAAGAACTGGAGCTAAAAACAAATAGCAGCACCTATACATTTTCACAAGAATTTGAACGAGATATGAATGAACTGATTATTCAGGGAAATGTGCATTGCCATCATAATAAAAAGAAAAAATGGAAAATTGCATTATTTGTTGCGGTGCTTATTGGTCTGGCAGCATCTGTTGTGACTGCAAATGAAGAGATACGAACTAAAATAGGTAATTTATTGGTGAATTTTTATGACCAATGTATTGAAATCATCGGAATGGAAAATGGAAAGAGCAGTGGGGAGTTGTTTGAAAAACATACATTGTCCAGCATTCCTGATGGATACATACTGATTAAGGAAGAGGACAATATTCCTGCCTGGTATATAGAAAAATATGAAAATGAGAAGGATGAAATACTCATTTATTCCCAGTATGACAGCCAGTCAACAGATATATTTGTAACTTATAATACATATGGCATCAAGGAAGAAATCAGTGTATGTGACTCTGAGGCGTTTATTGTGTCTGATGGAGATATCACTTCCATTTGTTTCGAAAAAGATGGATATACATATGTTATTTCTGCTACAGGCAATGTAGACCTTGGATCGTTAGCAGAAAGTATAGCCTTTCAGTGATACGGTTGTTGATGTTAATCATGCCCAGACATTATTTGTTGGATCAATTGAATAAAAAATTGAAAAAAGTTTGTCACAAAATCCTTCCTATAATTGTTTCTTATGTAGAGGCAGCTAGCGATATTGCCAACAATTTAAGGGAGGATTTTATGATGAGATTTGAAAGAGAATTTTTTGAATGAGTGTTATATTAACGCAACTAGAAACTATAATATAGATTAATATTTATACATTTGCTATTGCGGTGAAGCGAGGTGAACTAATGCGAAAAGCAACCAAAATAATCATTAATGTATTTCAGGTGATACTGCCAATACTTTTTTTAATATATTTTAGGCATTATATAATAT
>JAJQCQ010000036.1 GCA_021202635.1 Lachnospiraceae bacterium
ATTAGCCTGTTTTTTTCGATTTTCCCCATAACTTATACAGAGAGGTGTGAAAAGCGCCTCTCAAATATTTTACAGGAGGATCATCACAATGAAAGCAACCACAAAATCACGAAGCCGCCCAAGAGGGCGGAGAAAGGAGTATGCGACCAATGTCTGAATTGTTTAGCACACCTGAATGGCTGGACGGGAATGAGCACATCATCGAGCCGATCTTCTGCGAATGGTTCCTGGACTGCTGCCCCATGCGCTGCATCCATGACCACTTCTACACAGTGGACGGTCTGGTGGCAGACGAGTGTTCCATCAAGCGGAACATTTACTGTGCAATCGAAGAATATGTGGACGCCGGGATCGCCAAGAAGGTGGAACAGTTGTTTAACGCCTTAAAAATCAGGGCGTATTCAGAAGCACCGCCTTTACAGACAGACCGCATCCATGTGGCTAACGGCACCTATCATATGGACGGAACGTTTTCCGATGTTAAGGAGTTCTGCATGAATCGGCTGACTGTCAACTTTAATCCGGAAGCACCGCCACCCACGAGATGGCTGCAATTCCTGTCAGAGCTTCTGTACGAGGAGGACATCCCTACGATTCAGGAGTATCTGGGTTACTGCCTGCTGCCTACCACTAAGGGGCAGAAAATGCTCATGCTCATCGGCAAGGGAGGAGAAGGTAAAAGCCGTATCGGTCTGGTGATGAACGCTATCTTTGGCAGCAGCATGAACACCACCAGCATCCAAAAGGTGGAGACAAACCGCTTCGCCCGGGCCGACCTGGAGAGCAAGCTGCTGATGGTGGACGACGATATGGACATGAACGCCCTGCCAAAGACGAACCACATCAAATCCATCGTCACCTCTGAGTGCAAGATGGATGTGGAGCGAAAGGGTGTCCAGAGTCAGCAGGTTCAGATCTACGCCCGCTTCCTTTGTTTCGGAAACGGAGCATTGACTTCGCTTCACGATCATACGGACGGATTCTTTCGCAGGCAGATCCTGCTGACATCGAAAGACCGTCCTGCTGACCGCACAGACGATCCGTTCCTTGCAGAGAAGCTGGTGGCGGAGAAGGAGGGCATCTTCCTCTGGATGCTGGAGGGTCTGAACCGGCTGATCGCCAATAACTATCAGTTCACCATCAGCGAACGGGCGACGGACAACCTCAATACCATTGCCAACAATTCCCGGAACTATCTGGACTTCATGGCCTCTGAGGGCTATATCGAGTTTAGTGAAGGGAGCAAGGCCAGTACAAAGGCGCTGTACGAAACGTATCGGGTCTGGTGTGCGGATAATGCAGAGAAGACGTTCTCGTCCGGGGAGTTCTCCACGTTCCTCCGTGAGAATCAGGAGAGATACCACATGAAGTATCTGAAAAACAACCTTTATATCAAAAAGCGGCGATGCCGTGGATATGAAGGCGTCAAAGTGCTGCTGGATCAGTCGGAGTTCCTCCCTGGGAAGTGAACCCCGGCTGTTTTCATGTGGAATTTCTTTCTGCTGTACGCTGTACGGTGTACGTCCATCGTACAGCGTACAGCGTACAGCAGTTTTGAATTCTGTATGATTTTCAGGCTGTCGGGTCTGTCAATCAGAAGCCTCAAATCCGAGCTTCAAAATCAATGGTTGTGGGATTCGTGAAAAGGCTCACGGCAAACCGTATCGGGTTTCCATTTTCGTGATTTACCGAGCCGTGAAGCATTTACACGATTCCTCACCTGTTCTCACCGTTTCGGCGCTTGTCAATCGGAACCGTGAAATGAAACAGGTGCCGTTGTGGACAGGTCATCGTTGGGAATTATTTTGAGCGGATTTTCCGTCAGCACTTTATTCACCCAGTCGTGAATCAGCATCACCGATTCACGAACCATTTTTATGAATTTATGGAGGTTTATCAGTATGAAATCAGATATGCGAAACGAGATCAAGGCGTACATCGTACGCCAGGGCATGACCATGCAGGAGGTCGTTGACCTGCTGGCTGATGCGTACGGCTGGAGCGATTCGGTCTCCAATCTGTCCAACAAGCTACAGCGAGAGTCCCTGCGGTATCGGGAGGCCGTACAGCTTGCCGATGTGCTGGGGTATGAATTGGTCTGGCAGAAGAAGCGGGAAGCACGATGAGTGAAAGTAGCACCGGACATTTTGTCCTGTGCTAAAACCGGGGAAACCGTCTGACCAATTAGCAGAATTGCGAGGTCGATTTCTCCGGGCAGGAGTACAGAGGGCGGCAAGCCCTTTGTGCCGGAGTCCAGAGGGGTGCAGCCTCTTTGGTCAGTGTCCAGAGGCGAAGCCTTTGGGCGGGGAGTGCAGAGGGTGGCAGGCTCTTTGCTCTGGGTGCAGGGGTGAAGCGTCCTGCTGGGGTTAAGGGGCAACGTCCCTTAGCGGGTTGAGGGCGGCAGCCCCATCAGGTCAAGGGTGAAACGCCTTGGCAGGTCGAGGGCAGCCAGCCCCGCCCAGATAGGATTGATGCGTGCGCCAATCCGTACTGGGTATTACCTGGCGCAGTTGTGGCCCTATTTGCGTGGTACACACAAGCCAGGTCGGCAGCAAAGCTGCCCTATCCCCTTCGGGGAAATTTGAAATGAGGAGGATAAACGCACAATGAAACTGACACGACACAATGGGCGCTCCGGAAAAAACGGCACCTATAATCCCAAGCACAATGACCGCCAGTTCGATCTGGAAAACAGCGAACACATCGACGCTGATCGGGCAAAGGGTAATGTCTATTGGGATTGTTACAACGGCTACCGGGCGTTCGCAGAGCAGGAAAGTGAAACGGAGCTGGCCGACACATTCGAGGATGTGGAGCGACGTTACTACGATCATCACTATGACAGCTTCGTAGAAGGCCAGAATGCCAGGAACGCAAAGAACCGGCACACGGAACGGAACCGCACCACTGATGAGATCAGAAAAAATAAAAAGACCGAAAATTGCAAGTGCAAGTTGAACACATCCGCGAAAAATTTTTAATAGAGT
>JAJQCQ010000046.1 GCA_021202635.1 Lachnospiraceae bacterium
TTGATCATCCCCGCAGCTTCCTCTGAATACCAATCCGTTTCCCTTCGCTTTCCCAGATTCCATAATTCTTCGGCACATAAGGAATTTCCATGCCATAGAAGTTCATATTTGCCTGGAAAAGCCGGTTGTACAAATTGGATGCAAATAATCCAGAATTTCTGAATATCAGTTCCATTTTTTTTAATTATACAATTTAATTCGCTTCCTGTATGATAAAGTCGAAAGGAGAGGTGAAGCGACAGGCGGACAGTGGAAAACGGCATTCTCGACTCTGACTATAATGGAACCATTGAATACGACGGCGCCACCTTTACTGTCGTGGCAGGACAGCTTTATGCGTAACACTCCGTCTTTCCCACTCAAATATATACAGGGTTAAGATGTAAAATCAGTTTCTAAGTATTAATAATCTCACAGTATAGTCACACAAAGGAGGCAAATGAAAAATGAAAAGTAAAAAATTAAAAAGTGCTTTGATTGCCAGCACTATGCTGCTCTCATCCGTATTTATGGGCAATTGTTTACCCGCATCTGCGTCAGAGGATGCACTTTATGTACCAGGTACTTATACCGCCGTAGCAGAAGGTATTAATGGAATTGTCGTAGTCGAGGTGACATTCAGTGAAGACGCAATCGAGGATATCGTTGTCACAGAGAACAGTGAAACAGATGGAATCGGGAGTAATGCAATCGACCAGCTGCCTGGGAAGATAATAGAAACACAGTCACTGGCAGTTGATGGAATATCCGGTGCTACTTACACATCAGACGCGATTTTTAACGCAGTTGAGAATTGTGTTGCGCAGGCTGGCGGTGATTTAGAGCTTCTGAAAACAGCCTCCTCTGAGGAAGTTGAAAAAACAACGGAAGAGCTGACGACGGAGCTTGTCATTATCGGCGGAGGGGCTGCCGGTATGACAGCCTGCATCCGCGCGGACGCACTTGGACTTGATGTGATTATTCTGGATAAACAGTCTTACCTGGGCGGCACAATTGCGCTGAGCGGCGGCAACCAGGTAGTGATGGGTTCCGAACTACAAAAGGAACTGGGCGTGGTAGATGATTCAGTAGAAAGCATGATAGAAGATTTCCTTGCGAATGGCTCGGGATTAAATGTAACTGAACTGGTCACCCTCTACGCGGAGAATGTCGGCGAAACATCAGACTGGCTGGAGGAGATTGGCGTGACCTATGATCTTGACAGCGGCCTTCATCAGCTGGCTGAATATACATATGACCGCGAGCTGGCTTACACCGGAGGCGGTTCCGGTGCCGCGACTGCTCTTGCAGAACTTGTAGAAGATACGGACGCAACGATCCTTTTAAGTACGTGTGCAACCGAGCTGATAACAGATGAAAACGGAGCTGTGGTTGGAGTCCTGGCAAGCAGTGATAACACAGAATATACGATTTATGCACAGGCAGTTCTCCTGGCTACCGGCGGGTATGGCAACAATGATAACCTTCTGTCCGAAGAACTACAGGAAGCTCTTTATTACGGAGCCGCTTCCGCTACGGGCGATGGCCTGATTATGGCAACAGCGGAAGGAATCGATGCAGATACCATTCTGATGGAATATGGGAAAATATACCCGAACGGAATTGAGGTCTCCGAAGGGACAGCGAAATCCACCATTGCAGGCAATATTGTAGCCTGGACGATGAGTGCCATCCTGGTCAACGCAGACGGGAACCGCGTGGTAAACGAGAAGGCTTCTAACCGGACTATCCTTGAGGCACAACAGCAGGAAGACGGCCAGCTTTTATACCTCCTTCTCGATGAAGAGACATTTGAGGCCTGGAAAGAAGCTGTGGCAAGTAACGGTATCAGCGCAAGTGACATTGAGTCTTATCTGAGTGCAAACGGTTCAACGACACCCATCTTTATTCATGGGGATACGATCGCAGAAGTAGCCGAAACAGCAGGTATCGACCCGGATGTCCTCCAGGCTACCGTTGACCGGTACAACAGTTTTGTAGAATCCGGTGTGGATGAAGATTTTGGGCGTTCCGCAGACTATATGACCATGGAAATCGGTGATGGGCCATATTATCTGATTGAACAGAAACCCCGCTTCGCTACGACCATGGGCGGCCTGGTAGTCAATACGGATCTGCAGGTAGAAAATACATCTGGTGAAGTAATCAGCGGCCTTTACGCAGCCGGTGAAGTAGTTGGAGGCGTCATGGGAGATGATTCCCCATCCGGAGCAAACAATGGATGGGCAGTGACTTCTGGACGGCTGGCTGCGGAGAGCATTGCAGCAGCACTGAAGGAATAGCAATCAATACACGCTTCCCCTGTTCTTTTATTCAAAGCAGGGGAAGCTTTTTTGCGCTAAAGTTTCACAAACGTCGAACAGCTTCCGTCGATCTTATAATCTTCCGGAGCTATCGAATAATATTATACTCCTATAATACAACTTTGCAAAAATCCTATTCCTCCACTCCTACCAACTCCCCTCTTATGATAAGCCTGGTGTCCGAATCCGAAGTACAAGTGGATAAAATCAGCTTTTTCGTTTCCTGCTCCTGACCGTTATCTTCAGCCAGCTTATCCTCCTGCTTCAAACCGTTTTCTAACATCTTCCCTGCATCGCCATTCTCTGTATTCTTCTGCCACTGGAATTCCACTTCTTGCCCTGCATCCTGCTCTACGTTAATATTACTTTCTGAGCTTTCACCATTCTCCGTATATTCACTGTCATAAAACTGAGAAAGTCCGTCGCTCGCACTGATTTTTTCGCAGGCAGTGATCTGATAAATCCGCAGCCCAGAAGGAAGATACAGCTGTATCTCCCCATGCTGATTTTTGTAGGCTACCCGATAGCCAGCAATCTTGTTCTCAGCTTTCAAGATGTTACGGTGAAGAACCTGGTAAATGGAGAAAAACTGTTCGTGGGGCTGCAGAATTATATCGAGCTGCTGCAGGATTCGGTGTTTAAGCGGGCGTTTATAAATACGCTGGTATTTACCGTCGCCTGTCTGGTCTTTCAGTTTTTGATCGGTTTGCGCTGGCAGTGTTTTTTAACAAAAAATTCAAAATTGCAAAACCGGTAAGGGCCTGCTGATGATGCCGTGGATGATTCCGATTACCGTCACAGCGCTGATTTTTAAATTTATTTTTGCTACTGATGTTGGTATTTTAAACTATTTCTTAAAGCCCATAGGCCTGATCAAAGAAAATATAGAATGGCTGACAACCCCATGCGCAACCAGCTGGCTGCCGGGCTGAATATGGGACTTGCGGGGATCCCCTGGTGGACGACGGATATCGGCGGATTCCATGGCGGGGATCCCAATGATCCGGATTTTCGGGAGCTTTTCATCCGCTAGTTCCAGTGGGGAACCTTCTGCCCGGTCATGCGACTGCATGGAGACCGGGAACCAAGACAGCCTCAATTGGGCACAACCGGCGGGGCTCACTGCCGATCCGGTGCCCCAAACGAAGTGTGGAGCTATGGAGAAAAGGTTTACGCGATCTGCAAACAATACCTCATGATCCGTGAATCCATGCGTGATTATATCCGTGGTCTTATGCAAGAAGCACATGAAAAAGGAACCCCCATCATGCGTCCGTTGTTTTATGATTTTCCGGATGATCAAATGTGCTGGGAAGTGGAGGCTCAGTATATGTTCGGTCCAGATATACTGGTTGCACCAATAACAAAAAAAGGCATCCGAAGCAGAAGAGTATATCTGCCCAAAGGATTGTCCTGGAAAAATATATGGACCGGGGACATTCAGGAGGGCTAAGATGTGGGATGAATTTGAGGGACCTTCCATGCAGCGGATTGCCGAACATGTCCATGAAAGAGGCTGTATGGTAATGATTCATAACTGCGGAGACGGTATCTACTTTAAAGAGCAGATTGACCGGATGCATCCGGAAGCAATTTCCATGCTCTACCTTCCGCCGGATTGTACAAGTATGCAGGAATTAAAGGAAACCTACGGCTCCGTAACAACCATCATCGGCCACATAGACCCCGGTTTTCTGATGGTGGCAGACGAAGATCGTCTCCGGGCGCTCTGCCGTGAACAGATCGACGCTTATAAAAAGGATGGAGGGTTTATCCTCGCCACCGGCTGCGAATATCCTGCGCTTCTGGATGATACTTTCGCACGGGTAATGGTAGAGGAGGCGCAGACCTATGGAAAATATGGTGCGGATCAGTAATATCCTTTCAATCAGAATCTAACGATAAATGCTTAAAATCTTTCTTTTTTCATAATGCCGGGATCATTCCTGGTCCCGGCTCCTCTTTTTCCATCAATTTCCGCAGAAAATAATCCCCCACCGTCACAGCATCCTCTATCGTCAGATAATGCCATTGATCTGTTCCTTCCAGAAGCGCGTAATCCGGATAAGTGAGCGTGTACATTTTTCCAAGACTTGACAGCCGGAAACAATTTGCTTCGGCATCATATGCAAGTTCCGCATTTTGTGCAATGCTTACAGGGTTCTTTCCTGCAAGCATTTTTATGGCATCCCGTTTCATATTCAGAAAGGCTCTGTTTTCGTCATCTTTGTTCATAAAAGCTCCTTTTTTCGAGGCTATATTGACAAATCCCCTCTCTTTGATTATAATCCCATTTGGGATTATAATCAACAGATTTTTTTACACGGGAGATTACTATGGAAAACGATACACAAAAACTCCTTGCCGACCTGAATCAGGCTGTTATTCAGTTCCGCGGGCTGTATTCTGCCTGGTCCAAAAAGCATGGCATCAGCTATAACGAGATGCTGGTTCTGTATACCATCCGGGACAATGGCTTCTGTACACAGAAACAAATCTGCGACAGCTATCTGCTTCCCCGACAGACGATGAATCATGTCATCACCGACATGCGGAAACGCGGGCTGCTCACTATCAGTCCTAAACAAGGTTCCGGACGGGAAAAGGCATTTGTCCTGACCCGGAAAGGCCAGACTTATGCTGCCCCGCTTCTGGATTCTCTGAATAAAATCGAGGCGCAGGCGATCGAATCGGCTGGTTGTGGGACGATTCGATCTCTGAGCGAATCACTCATGGACTTTGACAGTATCCTGAAACAATCCATGGAAGAAAACGCATGAGGCAGGAATATGAAGAACACACTTTCAGAATCACAATCTGAATCACAATTTTATGGGCAGGAGAAAATTTATAAAATCCTGCTGAAAATCGCACCGCCAGTCATGCTGGCACAGCTCATTCAGGCACTTTACAATATTGTCGACAGCCTGTTTGTTGGCAGATATGCGGATTCCGGGCTGACTGCCCTCTCTATCATCTACCCCATTCAGCTTCTGATGATTGCCCTGGCAGTCGGAACCGGGGTGGGGATTAATACCGCCATGGCAGCCCGGTTCGGTGTCGGGCAGAGAGATAAGGCGGAAGAGTTTGCCGGTGTAGGGACGCCGCTGGCAGCTCTGCTATGGATTCTTTTTGCGCTGACCTGCTGGTGTATTATGCCCGCTTACGCGAGAATGTCCACATCTTCTGAGGCTGTCATTGCTGATGTCGTGCGCTACGGGCGCATCACCTGTGTATTCAGCTTTGGCCTGTTCCTGGAAAGTGTCTGGACAAAGATTTTACAGGCAACCGGCGATATGAAAACACCGATGTTTGCCCAGATTCTTGGCGCCCTCACGAATATAGCCCTTGACCCGCTGCTGATTTTTGGCCTGTTTGGGCTGCCCAGAATGGGCATTGCCGGAGCTGCGGTGGCTACTGTAACAGGGCAGATCATCGCCGCGTTGGTAGTGATGAAAAAAGGATTC
Source organism: Lachnospiraceae bacterium (assembly GCA_021202635.1). Classification (GTDB taxonomy): domain Bacteria; phylum Bacillota; class Clostridia; order Lachnospirales; family Lachnospiraceae; genus Choladousia. Next base: position 5,771 of record JAJQCQ010000046.1, read on the forward strand.
CGGAGGCCACCCGACTTCCGCGTATACCGGAAAAGAATTGCTGAAATTTTCCGGCTCGGGATACCAAACATCCTGATGCAGTCAGCTTACACGTTTTACATATTCGGGCTGAACCTGATCCTGTCTACATTCTCTGATCAGGCCGTTACTGCTTTGGGATTGTATTATAAATGGCAGACTTTCTTTTTTATCCCTCTTGGCGCCATGCAGACCTGCATTGTGCCAGTCATCAGCTTTAATTACGCCGCGCGGAAAATCCACCGCTGCAAGCAGACCCTGATCACTGCCATTGTATTCGGGCTGGCGCTAATGGCGGTGGGGACACTGTGTTTTGAGGCAATCCCCGGTCTCATGCTGCGGGTGTTTACCTCCGACGAACGGGTTGTCGAAATCGGACGCATTGGTTTTCGGTTTATCGGCATCAGCTTTCTCCCTATGGTCACATCGCTGATTTTCCCGGTGTTCTTCCAGGCGGTCGCCTCCAGCCTGAAAAGTTCGCTCCTGACAGTCATACGGACTGTCGTATTATTCGTACCGCTTGGCTTCCTCTTTTCACGGTTTGGACTGAAATGGTTCTGGCTGACTTTTCCGGTAACGGAATGCTGCACTTCCTTCGTCGGGTTCCTTTTTTACCGGCAGTTTCTGGAACACCCCTATGTCAGGAAAGCACCCATGCTGGATCGGGAGCATCCACAGACAGCCATCTGGCCATCCTTCCCAGGCGTAATCGTCACCATTGCCCGGGAGCACGGCTCCTCCGGCAAAGAAATCGGGCGGCTGGTTGCGGCGAGGCTTGGCGTCCCGTTTTATTACAAGGAAATGACTGCCCTGGCAGCACAGGAAAGCGGACTGGACAGGGAATTTATTTCTGACATCAACAAAAATGCCCCAAAGAGATTGTATAACCTCTACCTCAGTACAAAAGTGGTGCACCTGGCAGTTGTAGCGCAGCATAAGGTCATTGAAAAAATTGCCGACAACGGCAGCTGCGTCATCGTCGGCCGCGCGGCTGATTATGTACTGAAAGACCGAACCCATGTGGTACGCATTTTTATCCATGCTCCAGAAGAATACCGCATCAATCAGGTAATGAATATCTACGGGGACAGCCGGGAAGAAGCGGCAGATAATATCCGCCGCTCCGACAAGGCAAGGGCTGCCTACTACCACCACATTTCAGGTAACCGCTGGGGCGAGGCAAAGAACTATGAGCTGGTGATCGATTCGTCCTGCGGCATACAGGAGGCAAGCGAAAAAATAATGGAGTTTCTTCATTCAGAGCAATAGATGCCAGATATCCCGGTTATACTCTGCGATGGTTCGGTCAGAGGAGAAAAGCTTCAAATATCCTTTTACTGACCGGATTCACATGATAGTCAAATTCCGGATGTCACTGAACCGCCCATACAAATCTATGCCTTGTATGACACACGGCTTCTACCAGCCCATCTTCTGAAAAAGAGCCTTCCTCTCCTAGGTAATAAATGACATAATTCCCTGTATTGGAAAGACCCTCATCCAGTCCAGGGACAACGCCGCTTTGCAGGCTCATCCATAGTCCGTTCGGAAATGTCAGTCTATGACCGATCCGTCTAATAGATAACCCCGGCGCGAAAGCCAGCTTTTACCTGTGACCATCGTACCGGGGTACCATTATATAATCAAAACTTCTTTTTGCTTCTGTCGTTGACGGTGCTTTCGCCCTTTTTATCGGAATTTGCTGCTGCAGCTTCCGATAAGTTACATTACAGCGGCAGATCCTTTTTCTGGAACCGTATCATACCCACCGCATAGCATGCGAGTGCAATTATTACAGGAGGAGTCTGCCCTTTTTTACAGACCTTGCTGTATTCCCGCGAGAAACGATTCACTACAAGCGGTATCCGGGACCATTATTACGGCTGGGATATGGATATTTCACACCGCCGTGAATAATTCAGGTCAATTATGTAAATTCTGCTATGTTCGGACTTTTGCAGCTCTGGAATGAAAAGGGGAAAGACCTGAGCATGGAAGAAATCAGCGCGTTGATGCAGAACCTGGTAGTACGTGGCTTAATGGCATATATTACCCCTGACTCATTAGAAACAAAAAGTCTCTCTACATCTATAAATGAATAGCATTACTGTCACAACGTTTAGCCTGGTCTGCGCTATATGTTCAATCATAGTCATTCTAATTTATCCGGAATCGTACGCCAATAGCATGGCCGTCGCAATTCGGTCGCAAAACAGTAGAAATTCCGTCGCATCCAAATCTTTGAGCGCACTAAACACAAAATCGCCACAGTCTCTTGACGGTTTTTCCACAAGTAAATCATCTTTTCTTCACACTGCCATAGTATTCTTTTTATCAGAAGCAGACAACAAGTGCTTTAAAAATCTTTCTTTTTCATACTCGCCGGGGTCAGAAATGATCCCGGCCCTCCTTTTTTAATCCCGGCATTTTGACGTCAAAAACACTGTAATTTCGGCAACAGCAAAATTACAATACTACAGAAGTTATTTTGCAGGACTTGCGACATCTGGTGATACTTACGCAAGCAGCCATTTCATCATCGGACTTGACAGCGAAATTATTCAATGTGTACCTATGGATGAAGTTGCCTACTGTTCGAATAATCGAAACTATGACACGATTTCCATTGAATGCTGTCATCCAGGCGAAGACGGTGCTTTTACTTCCGAAACATATTCTTCTCTGATACGCCTGCTTCGTACTCTCTGCCAGATGTATCATTTAACAGAAGAAGATATCCTCCGCCATTACGACGTGAGTGGAAAATCCTGCCCATTATATTACGTTGAACATGAGGATGCATGGGAACAGCTAAAAACAGATGTATTCAGTTGAATCAATGGATCTTTTTCGTGAATACGTTCTATTCATTCATATGTAAAGATTTCATCAAGCACAAAAAAGGATTCCGTTTTAATCAATCATTAGTCGGAATCCTTCCTATTTTGTAGCATTCACTGCTTACAATATTCTGGTTTATTTCTATATCAGTTTATATCAGTTGGTAATATAGCTAAGATGCGCACCTCAACCTCCTTTATTCCACCAGGTGCAGGGTTACCGTCTGCATAATACTGCTCACGGCAGTGTCCAGATCGGCCTCGCCTGAGAGGTATTTCAGACCCTCCTCTTTCACACTGTCTGTAATAACTGCATCTGTAACGCTGCGGTTGGATAGCTCCGGTATTATAGCTTCTATCTGGTCAAACAGATTACGAAGCTCTTCCGCGCTTACTCCCAGCTTGTTTCTCCGGTATCATCCGCACCCAGGACATCCTCTTCCATGTTCTGGAAAGCAGTCTTATTGATCGGATAGCCACGGTCTGAGACACTAAGCTCGCTCTGGCATTCCGACGACAAGAATTCTTTTACAAATTCCAGAGCTGCTTCCTGGTTGGTACTTTTCGCGTTTATGCCTATGATCTGTGCCGGAATAAACACGTTGCTGCTCTGTGCTACTGCACTTTCATAGACCAGATCCGCGCCCAGATATTTCGCGATAGATGCTGTCGTATTGAGCGCCCTGGATTCAAACAAACCAATGATCTGTGACTGAAAATTTGTGATATTCAGCACAGTACTTATCTCACCCCAATCATCAGAATCGTCAGATGCGGCAAATTCATCTATATCTGCCTGACTCACATTTTCTTTCTGTGTATCATTGATGGATTTTACTGCTTCCAGAAATTTCCGAAGTGCAGTTTCATCCAGTGAACCGTCCTCTGTCATCCATGCAGGTGAGCAGATGGCAGTCATCATCTCCAGCAGTTCTTCATCATAAAGTCCGAGGATACTTGTCATTTCCGGACTTGCTTCTTTCCATTCCTGTACACTCTGGCACAGAGAATCAAGGTCAGTAATCTGGTTCAGATTTTCCTGTGTTCCTACCATCATCATAATCCGGAATCTCGCCGGCACCACATAGACTGCCCCACTGTCCGTCTGGTAAGTATATGCGATGTTCTCATAAAGTCCTTCACTTTCTGCCACTTCAGATAAAACGTCGGACAGGTCCACCAGCATCCCGCTTTCAGAATAGGAATCTACACTCATTCCATCCAGAAGAATAAGATCAGGCCCGTTCCCCGCTAAAATTTCCGTATTCAATGTTTTGATCGCATCGTCAACCGTAAGTCCACTATCCCCGGACAGCCCCACTTCTATTGTCACCTGAATATCTGTATGGTTCTGATTGAACGTATTCACCTCATCGGTCAGCAGTTCATTTTCATACAACGTATTGAGTGTCAGTTTTTGTGTCGTCGGGCTGTTCCCTGAAAAAGAATAGCGTACCAGCAGGGAAGCGCCACTCGCTGTTAAGTAATGACACAAAACACAGGAGTCACTAATTGCGGCAATCGACCAGACCGTATAATCAGAGTCACCCAGCTTTGTAGCACTTCCCTCAAACAGTTTTTCCGCAACACCTCCGCCCCATTTATAGTGATAGAGTCCGCTTTTGCTCGCATAGAAAATTCCGGTGCCTTCTGTATCCTGCTTGAAAATTCTTGACCGGTTCCATAGGAAAAAACGCTTTCCGAATTTTCCTGCCCAACTTCATAGGAAAAGACGCTTTCCGAATTTTCAGACAATCCGCTTTCTGTGCTGCCCTGCGTTTCTGGTTCAGGTTCCGATCCCCCAAATACCAGCGGTTCCGTCTCTCCAGCATTTCCCGTTTCTCCATCTGCTGCACTCAACGGGATCGGAGAAAACGCATCCGGATAGGAGACGCCGTTTCCACCGCCTCCCGGCATCAGGCTGCCGCCGCCAGTACCCGGAGTACCTCCCCCGTCTGTCCCTCCGCTGTTGCCACCGCTTTCAAAACTGCCGCCGCCAAAGTGGGACAAAAGCCTGCTTGCGGCCATCAGGAATCCCATTCCTCCCATTCCACCGGATGTACGTCCAAGGCTGACGCCAAGCGACGCCATATAGGAATCCAGCTTAAACACGATTTTACAGAATCCCAGCAGGCACATTGTTGCCGCAAAGAATTTCGTAAACCCGTATCCGCTCGCTGTCATATTCCCATAACCGGCCAGGAACATCTTCATGCACCAGGCGTCCAGGATGACAAGGATCACCTGCCCGCCATAAAGCCTGCACCAGGAACTCAGGATATTATTTGTCGCCTTTGAGCCGCCAGTGGCAAAAGCCAGGGGCGCCGTATAAGACAGAACCCCCAGAAGTACGTAGCGTTCCGCAACTGTCAGCAGCATTTTAAAATAATTCCACGCCACAACAAACTGCATGATCAGCGTAATCAGCGAAATGCTGATACTGTCAATCGCCAGTGCAGACATAATCAGCTCCAACGCGGAAGAGTATTCCGAAAAACTCGCCACCGTAATATCCGTCCCAACGACCCAGTTGTAAGGCGTTCCCGCAATGCGCAGGATATAATTAACCATCTGTTTCGCACCCACCGCCATAAACAGGCAGGTCGCACTTCGGAACGTCAGTTCAATGGGATCCTCACTGTTCAGTCCGACCCTGCCAAACAGGGATTTAAAAAGCTGCCAGATAAAAATCATCAGCAGCAGGGCAACCGAAAGCGGAAGGATCACATTGCCGTACAGGCTTCCCACGATCGAAAACAGTTCTTCAAACAGGGACAGGTCACAGGAAAGCAGCTCCGTGAACAGGTTTGTAAACAGATCCATCGAGTCCACAACAAACTAGGAGCATTGTTCCCGGATGCTTTCAATCAGCAATTGTATCAGCCATGTCATAACATGCCGCAATTCCTCCTTTCTGCCGGGAGAGCGCCGCAGCAATGCGTCCCGCCATGCTTGTGCTTCCATTCTCCGTCTTCACTTCCGTAATCCCGTTCTCCCCATTTCCTTTCCTGATAGGCACACCTCCCCTCATCCAGATTTATCTCAAATGCCAGAAAACATGAAAAAACAGCCATCGTGAAATGACTGTCTTTCAAATGATAAACCTCTGTGGCCCTCCACACACGGTACGTGTGCACAGAACTTTACGCTAACATTCTATAATTTCCGGAATCCTGTGTCAATAGCATAGCAGTCGCAATTTGGTCGCAAAAAAGTCGCAATTTAGTCGCATTAATCTGCGCCAGAATGGAGTTGGTCACTGAGATTGTCAGTCAGTACAGCGTGGATACGTCCAGAGAATACCTGGTCGGTCAGTCTTCCGGAACTATCCGCTCCATCAAGCTGCTCATTGATTATTGCAAGATATTGAGCCCGCGTTTTCTTTCTTCAGGTATATCGCAATCAGCCGCGTCACCGCCATAGCATCAGCATCTTTTTCCAATTTTTCTGCAAGAGCTGATTGTGTCATGCCCTTTTCTTTTCTCAATAAAGCGATTGTTGTACCAAGCGTTTGATTATTCATATTTTGATGGCTCCTCTCTTGTGATATCTGAAGTGTATCATTTGTTACTCAATATACTCTGCCGACTGGAAGGTCAACCAATAGTTTAGCACCCATTTAATCCTTACAAAATCAACTTATATCTTCATTCAGATACAAAATCTCTTGTTTCTACAAAATATTCCTCTTTTTGAAAATCAGCAGACAAATGACCAGTACAACTAGGCTGACCAGAATCACGACCGGATACCCATTCGCAAGCTCCGGCATGTTTTCAAAATTCATTCCATACCAGCCGGTAATCAGAGTTAAAGGGAAGAAAATCGTTGATATAACAGTCAGAAACCGCATATTGTCGTTCTGACGTGCATCCGCAAGTGACTGCCATGCATCGCACACCTGTTGGGCATATTCCAACAGATAACTGGTCCGATCCTTCAGACGTTCGGCGCGATCAGCCGCCGTGCCAAAATACTTCAGCTGCTTTCGGGCAAAATAGCGATCCTCGTTTTCTTCCAGCTCGCGGATCATATCCATGAAATAATAAAAGCAACACGAAAGCGGCTCCCCAGCACATCCAACAGCCTTGGGATTGCCAGCGTTCCATACAGGCAGTCCTGCTGGCTTTCTACCTTACAGAAGCAAATATCCGAAAGCGACCGGTCCAGTTCCACGTTTACAGACAGGTCATTCAAAACACCCTGGCTCTGATTTTCATTAACAATGAACACGGCAGATGCCCCCGTCTGAAGTACAGTATCCATATCCGTCTCTACAAGCTGACTTCCCAATTTGTAAATCATTTTTTTCTTACCACTTTCCTGCTGTCTGAATTCTCCAGCACACCTCATGGGCATATATTATTTAATCATTCAGCGCTTCCCACTCTGTAATCTCACCAGTGAACAGTTGCTTCAGCTGTTCTTCGGTCACGTTCTCCAGCGGATTCTGCCCATTCACAATCACAGCGATGCCATCCTGCGCAATTGTCTCATAGGTAAGCAGTTCCTGTTCATAATCCTTCAGTTCCCTGGATGCCATACCGAAATCACACAGCCCCTGCATGGCGTCATTTAGTCCGGTAGTGGAATCGGAAGCCACGACTTCTACTGTCGCATTGGGATTGTACTCCATGTACTCCGCCGCAAGTGCCTCAATAAGCGGCGCGGCAGATGTGGAGCCGTGTATCGTAATCGTACCATCCTGTTTTCCGGATAAAAATGTCGTCTCTTTTGCAACCGCAACATAGGATTCTCCGACAATCCCCTGACCTTTCCCTTTCACGTAGGTCAAAAAATCCTGCTCCAGCTCACTGAGGCTTCCGGACCATGCGAGGATAAAAGACCGTGAAAGAGAGTAATCGCCACTCTTTACATTCTCTGTCGTTCCAGCAACACTATTTACTGCCAGTACCTTTTCTTCCTCCAGATCACTTAAAGAACCCATTGAAATATAGCCGATCGCAGATTCGTTTTCCCGCACTGCGGCAATTACTGCCTCCGCATCCGACACGATCTGTGCGTCCTTCGTTGTCGCGTCCGGTGCGCCCTCTTCATTACTCTCGTCAAAGCCCAACAGCTCAGCAAAAGCACTTCTGGTCCCAGAGCCCTCTTCCCTGGAAACAACCTGGACGCTGCCCAGCGCGTCGAGTCCGGCTACCGTTTCTTTTTCCTGCTCTTTTTCCGCACCGCATCCGGTGAGCAAAAACAATGCAGCCAGAAAAAATAACACACATATACCGGTTTTTATAATTTCCTGCTTTTCCAGCGCAAAAGCAGATGAGATTTTTGCTTCATTCTTCTTTTTCATGTTCTCCACCTTTCCATCTTTTATCGAACCGGAAGCCTTTTAATGCTCCGGCAGTGAAAAACGAAACCATCGGAACCGTAAGGATCACGCCCAGCGTTGCCGATACACCCTGAAGGATTTCCAGCCCGACGCTGTACATGTTTAAGACCTGATAGTAGGCATAATTGTAGCTATAGATGTAGATAAATGTGTTAATAGAACCACCCGCGAATGCAAGGATCAGGGTATTGGACATGGTTCCCATCATATCGCGCCCCACGTGGATCCCCGACAGGAACAGTTCCTTACGGCCAAGCAAGGGATTTTTCTCATGGATTTCATTGACTGTACTTGCCACTGACATCGCTACATCCATCACTGCTCCCAGAGCCGAGATCAGGATTCCGGCAAACATCAGCCCGCCGATACGGATATCCGTCATTTCCCCAATGTAAATCAGGTCTTCGATATCGCTTACGTTGTAGCCGGAAAGATGTGCAAACCGCCCGAACAGCTCCGCACTGACTGCAGCAATGCCCACACCGAAAATCGTTCCCGCCATGGCGCAGGCCGATTTCACCGTCCAGCCATCAATCAGCAGCATCACAACCACCGTGACAAGCACGACCAGAAAGACCGCAGACAGAATCGGAGAATACCCCCGATACACCATAGGGATAAACAGAAAAATGATACAGGCAAATGTAAATACAAGTCCAAGCCCCGATTTCCACCCTTTTTTTCCACCGATCAGACCAAGCACGACCAGAAAAAAAATCAGAATGGCATAGAGCTGGTTCCCCCGGTCATAATTATAAACGCTGACTGTCATATAATCATCGGATTCACTGACGATCACAATAACCCGCAGGCCAACCGTGCAGTTTGCTCCATAAAGGTAGGAGGAAGAGCTGGTGGCTTCCAGTGTTTCTCCTTTATGCTCACCGGTAAGGATTTCTACCTCGACCGTCTGGTAGCCCGCGCGGGTACCTTCGCTCGTTAGGTTGTCTTCCACAATCGACACAACCCGCGCCTTTTCAAAGGTACGCCCTTCATTGGAGAGCAGTACGGTCTTTTCCGTCTGGCCAAGCCACCAGGCAAAGCCGATAAGAAGAATAATGGAAAAACAGACAAAGCCTGCTTTTAGAAAAGCTTTTCTTCTGTTTTTTGTTTGTATCATAAATTTCTGTACTTCTCCTTTATGTCTGAATCTTATGTCATAAGAGCACAGAATGCCCGCTATCGCGGGCATTCCTTTAAAACCTGTCGCTTCATTACTCCGCATTTACAGTCTTTACGATGGTGACGCACTCATCAATCGTCTCGTTCGTATCGCTGCGGTAGGTGTTGATTGTAAGCGTGGTGTCCGTTACCTCGATCAACGTATAGGTCGGCACATCCTCCTGCCATCTCGCAGCGATGTAGCTCTGCTGACGGGCAGTCAGGTCATAATACTTGCTGCCGGACGCACTGTTCGCGGTCAGATACAGGATTCCCTCCGGGTCGATCACATACGTGGTGTCCTCTGTGATGCGATCAGTGTCCATGATCTCATACAGGTATTCCAGATACGCCTGCTCATCGGCGTCTTCCGTATCGTCTGAAATGTTTCCGGGCGCTACGGTAAGCGTCTCTTCGCTGTCACCGTTGTCAATATCCACCTCCAGCATCGCGTCAAACTCATCATCCGTATAGGTCACCGTCTCCTCTACAGCGTCGCCGTTCAGGAAATAGCTTCTTGAATATGCATGGTCATGTCCGGTCAGTACAAGGTCAATGTCATATGTCTCAAATGCCGGTGTCAGCGCATAGCGCAGGTTTACGATCTCCGGCTCATTGGAGTGCTCCGCAGAGCCATAAATATCCTGATGCAGCGTCACAATTCTCCAGGTGCAGTCCGGGTTTGCTTCTACCGCCTCCTGAATAAACTGAATATGCTCTGCTGAGTTCGTATCCTGTGTGTTCAGCATGATAAACAGGGCGTTGCCATAGGTAAAGTAATAGTCACCGCCCGCATAGCCGTTGTCGCCAAGCTCGCTTAAATTCGGTACATTAAAGTGATACTGATAGTTCGCATTGTCCGCATCGTGGTTGCCTACCGTAGTAGCCACCGGAACAGATGTGAGGACAGATGGCAGAAGATAGCCGATATACTCAATTTCACTGATGGTTGTATCTTCCACCTTCGAAGCGTTGGTCTGTACCTGGTCTCCTGCAGATACGATAAAGTCCAGATTATCGCCAAGAGCCGTACACATCTCGACTGCCTGAGTCAGCGTATTCGCCCAGTTGTAGCTGTCGCTGGCCACGGAATCACTCTGTACCTCATAGAACTCATCCGTGAGGTCATCCGGGCTCTTTGCCTTCAGCTCATTGGACGAACCGATCTGCGGGTCGCCCACAAACGCAAACGTAAAGCTGTCTGTGCTTCCTGTTGTAAAGGACTCAATCTCCTTGCCCTCTACCTGATAATAATAGGTCGTGTCAGCTGCCAGCCCCGTCAGCACAGCCTTGTTGCTGGTATAGGTCACTCCATCGCTGTCAGTCTGCCCGGTCGCTGTCTGCGTGATTTCAGCGGCCTGTCCGTCACTTAAATCCTCCTGTGTCCCCCAGATCAGTGAAGTCTCCTCGCCGTCTTTGGAATACCATGCAAAATTCATCTGCGACTCATCCTCACCGGGCGTCATCGACACCAGCGTCCAGTCATCCTCCGTCTCTTCCCAGACGCTCTCTTTCCACTCTTTATAGGTGGAATCCGTTGATTCATCGTTCACCGTTTTTCCGTCAGGAGCCGCATCAGCCAGCGCATTCGCACCCGGAACTACTGCCATAGCCGCCGCCATTATCAAGGCGATCCATCTGTTTCTCTTTTTCATGTCCTCATCCTTTCTCACTTCTGGTCAAAGTGCAGCCGCAAAGCAGGGGCATATGCCTGTAGTCTGAATGTGAAAAACCCCGCCCGCAGAGCGATTCGCTTTCGTAAATCACTGCCACACCATAACATATGATTGTAAAATGCAAGTCATTTCAGCCAGAATTCCGGTTAAAATATCGGTAAATATCTTAGCCTTTATTCCTCCCAGTCAGATTCCCATAAAAAAATTTTATTACTGAACAAATTTTACTGCTGTTCCATAAGAAACGAGGAAAAGCAAATGAAAAAACTGTCTGAAACTGCAAAAAAAACGCGCAAATGCTTTCTGGATGCATTCTGGTCACTGATCAGCGAGAAACCAATTTCCAAAATCGCTGTAAACGAGCTTACCAGGCGCACAACCTATAACCGCGGTACCTTTTATGAATATTTTTTAGATATTGATGATCTGGTTGCGAATGCAGAATCAGAATTATTGGACGAGCTGAAACAAACGATTCAGCAGGTTATGTCAGAGACAGATTCCCTGAGCAGCCTGTTTCAGGCTGTTTTTGCTGCTATGTTTGGCCTTTTGCAGCTCTGGAATGAAATAGGAAAGGACCTGAGCACGGAGGAAATCAGCTCATTAATGCAAAATCTGGTATTACGCGGCTTAATGGCATATATTACTCCTGACTCATTCGATTCAAAAAATCTATCCACATCTATAAGTGAATGACATTACAGTTACATTGCTTACGCCTGGTCTCCGCTATATGTTCAATCATAGTCATTCTAATTTATCCGGAATCGTACGCCAATAGCATGGCCATCACTCCAAAAAGTTTCCCTGATATTTTCATAGATCTGGAATAGCAGGGAACATCAAATATTCAAGCAGCATATCTAACATCTGTAGAATTTTTGAGATTTCTCTTGCTTTTTTACGCCACAGGTTGTACACTGTGTTCCAAAAAAGTCAAAAAAGGGGGAGCCTGCAATGAAAGGAAATTCTTCAAAAGCTGCTAAAAGTGAAAAAAAATATATCAAAGCTACAACCGCCACCCGTGATTCCTTTATCAACGCTTTTTTTATGCTCGCCCACCAGGAAAATATCTATCAGATTTCCGTCCATGAGATCACGGATATCGCCGGATACAACCGCGCCACCTTCTACCGCTATTTTGCAGATATTTATGGCCTGATTGAATATGCCGAAGATGAATTTCTGCGGAGCATATGGAAGGCCATAGATGAAAAATGCGCAGAGAACCCGATTGGGGAACGCCAGTTTTTTGAAACCATGATTCAATGTTTCCGCAAAAATAAATACCAGGTATCCGTCCTGCTCTCAGAAGAAAACCGCTCACATTTTTTGAGAAGGATCAGTGAGAATGCCAAAAGCAATCACTGTTGTCTGGCTATCAATACACCTAAAAAAAGGACAATCCAGGATATCTACTTTTTTGGAGTTCTTTACGCAATCTCAATTAACCTGCAGAGTCAGGACGCCCTGAGTGATGAAGACCTGCTGGATGTCATTCAAAATATGTTTGATAACTGGTACCGGCCGGAAATGGAAAGCAATGAAAACGATTCAGGTTTTACAGGTTAAAATCCATACCCTGCGGTTCTTTTCCCAGCACCTTGTACAGCAGCCGGTATAACGTAACAATTTCCTCCTGCGACAAGTGGACGCAGCCCTCTATCGCTTCCGGTATACCAACTGCTTTCTCACGGAGCTGCATGCCCTTTTCTGTAGGAGTAACCGTGATATTTCGTTCATCCTTAGCGGAACGTTTTCTCGATACGATTCCCTTGCTTTCCAGTTTTTTGAGCAATGGCGTAAGGGTACCGGAATCGAGGTACAGGCGCTCTCCCAGCTCCTTTACATTCATCTGTCCATACTCCCATAGCACCATCATTGTGATATACTGCGTGTAGGTCAGATCAATCTCATCCAGATATGGTTTATATTTCTTTATCACTTCTTTTGCACTTGCGTACAAGGGAAAACAAAGCTGATTTTCAATTTTTAAGACATCATATTTATCCAAGTAAGCATTCCTCCTGCAGCAGCTTTTCAATTTCACTTTCCAGAGCCTGCGGCGTCTTTGTCGGAGCATAGCGGGCAACAACATTGCCGCTTCTGTCTACCAGAAATTTTGTGAAATTCCACTTGATATTGCTTCCCATGACACCTCCGCCCTGCGATTTCAAAAAGGTATACAAGGGCTCTGCCTTGTCTCCGTTGACATTAATCTTATGAAACTGCGGAAAAGTGATGCCAAATCTGCCGGTACAAAAGCTCGCGATTTCTTCATCTGTCCCCGGTGCCTGCCCTGCAAACTGGTTGCAGGGGAAATCAAGGATTTCAAATCCCCTGTCTGCAAATTTTTCATACAGATGCTGCAGGCCATCATATTGAGGAGTAAATCCGCAGCCGGTAGCCGTGTTTACAATCAAAAGAACTTTCCCTTTATAATCTGACAGTGCCACGTCCTGTCCATTTCCATCTTTCACCTTGTAATCATAAATCCCCATAGTGAATCTCCTTTCACATATAATTAAGTTGTACGCAATTAAATTATATGCAATTGTTTTAGATTGTCAACAGGAATTTTTTCAGAACTTCGCCTTCTAACATTTCGTGGTGCACTCCCCACAGGCAGGCGCTTTGCATTGTACCTCCATCTGCTCTGTAGCCCATGTGCCAAGTTCAATCAAAACAGGGACAATGCTCTTCCCTCGTTCCGTCAGGGAATACTCAACATGAGGGGGCACCTCATTGAACTGCTTCCGGTCAATCAGCCCATCCGCCTCCAGTTCCCTTAATGTCTGCGAGAGCATCGTGCTTGTAATGTTTCCCAGCCGCCTTTTTATCGCCGCATTGCGCAGCGGGGTTCCACCAGACAGCATACAGACAATCGGCATTTTCCATTTGCCGCCCAGAACTGTCTGTAAATATTTCAGTGGGCATACCGTCTCATTTTCCATTCCGATTTCCTCCATACAGTACGATAAATAATACTATGTACGTTTTATCGTAGTTCTTGTTTTTCTTTTCTTATATGCTACAATCTTACCGTAAGGAAATCTGTTTGTCAACAAACAACGAGGAGGATAAGAAAGGCAATGACCATTCAAGTAAGATACTATTCCAGAGGCGGAAACACAAAAAAACTGGCAGAGTGTATTGCCAAAGCTGCCGGTGTACAGGCCCAGGTGAAAGCCATTGGCAGCGGAACAGGTGCGCGTACTGCCGGTAAAGAATGATGACCCGGCAATCAACGATTATTCCGGCGAAGTGACAGAAACGCTGAAAGCCAGGAACATCCGGGTTAAACTGGACAACCGGTCAGAAAAGCTCGGATACCGTATGCGCGAAGGGCAGATTCAGAAAGTGCCATATCTTCTGGTGCTTGGGCAAAACGAAAAAGAAAATAACTCGATATCCTTTCGCCTGCACGGGCAAAAAAATACAACAGAGCTTCCATTAGAATCCTTTGCGGATAAGATCGCGGAATTAATACACACAAAATCCTGGGAAACCATATAACTCAGGCTCAATTCCGTCAAAGTTATATAGTGAACACTGGAAATCAGGAAAATTTATTTAGCTGAATGGCTGCTTACATACCAGACGGCACACAATGGTAATTAATGATACGCCAAATAGAAATACGGAGGGGTTGTTCATGAACTATTTCATCACCGGTATCACCGGCTTTCTGGGAACAGAGATTGTCTCTGAGATCATGCGGACGACGGAGGATACTGTTTTCGGTCTTATCCGGGCCAGCTCCCGCAAAGAGGCTGTCACCAGACTTGGTGCTCTCTGGTACCAGCGTCCTGAGCTGACAGACCAGCTGGGCAGCCGCATCATCCCTGTACCGGGAGATATTACCAAAGCAGATCTTGGCCTTTCTGATACCGATCAGGAACGGTTGATCCAAGAGACCGACTACATCATCCACACGGCTGCTGTCATTGGTATCCGGCATTCCCGCCAGCAGTTTTGGGATGTAAATGTGACCGGCACGGAGCATGTTCTGGATTTTGCCGGATGTATTCAGTCTAATCACCCGCTCCGGCGTTTTTCTTATGTATCTACTGCCTATGTAGCAGGAACAAGAAGCGGACATATTATGGAAGAATCCCTTGTAAATGCCGGTTTTTCCAGCCTGTACGAGCAGAGCAAATTCGAGGGGGAATTCCTTGTCAGGCAGGCGATAGAGCAGCTTCCGGTCTCCATTTTCCGTCCCGGCCAGATCGTAGGGGATTCCAGAACCGGGCGGATAAAGAACTTCAATACTCTTTATTATCCGCTGAAGCTCTATCTGAAGCAGCAGATGCGTGTTTTTCCCATAAAGGGCTCCATGCATGTCAATATGATTCCCGTAGACTACGTTGCGGAAGCCATCGTCCGCATTACCGGCAGGGAGAAAGCCGCAGGAAAGACGTTTCACTTAACTGCCCCTTCCTCCATGCAGCCTACTGTTGCAGAGCTGGTCGGTACAGTGCGGGAGTGGGCAAAGAAAGCTCTTTCTCTTCACCTGAACCTGCCTTTGTTCCTGCCCGTTCCGTTTCTCGGTCGAATTGGCGCTTCCCGAAACGCATCAGAAAATGCTCCGGCAAAAAAGACTGTCCTGACGAATATGCTGTCCCTGGCTCCTTATTTTACCGAAGACAAAACATTCGATACGGCAAACACGGAACGCTTTATGGGAACCTATAACCTTGACTGGCAGGACTATCTGCCGCGGCTTCTTGCCTATGCTGCAGACAAAAATTTTCTGGATCACAACAGCCGGACGGTCTATGAGCAGGTGCGGTTCTGTCTGAAACGGCAGCGCACGCCGGTCACCTATTACGATGTAACCGCTGACGGCATCCGGGAAAGCAGCGCTTCCGCCGTGGACAGGCAGATAGAGGAAGTGCTCCAATCCCTCCAGGCCATGGGCATTGGTCCAGGCAGCAGGGTGGCCATCAGCGGCATCAACAGTATCACATACTTTATTCTGGATATCGCCATCGGGCTGTCCGGTGCGACCAGTGTGCCTTTGTACTATACGACGCCTGCCAACGAACTGGACGAGCTGCTGCAAAAAAGCAGCGCCGACTGTTTCTTCATCGGGGATATCCGCATTCTATCCCATGTAAGAGAGATGACTTTTGCTAAAAGAATGATTTCTTTCACCAGGAATGCGCCTCTTCCAGAGGATTCCCGTCTGATTTCGTGGGAACAGTTTCTTTCCATGGGAAAGGCGCACAATATCACGCCCGTAGCAGTCTCCTATCAAGATATTGCCACGATCCGCTACACCTCCGGCACCACCGGCAATTCCAAGGAGGTGTCTTTTACACATGGACAGCTGCGGTGGATGGCTGAGACGATGGCGTCCCTGCTCAGCTTCAAAAGCCGCAGTAAAAGCGCCACCTATCTGTCTTTTTTGCCTTTGAGTCATGTGGTGGAGGGAATCCTGGGAATGTATACGCCTTATTATCTGGGCGCACCGGCCTCCCTCTATTTTCTCAATGATTTTGATAAACTGGCGGAGACGCTGCCAATAGTACGGCCGACCATTTTCTTTTCAATCCCCAGATTTTACGAGAAGATTTGGGATCAGCTGGCCAAAAACAGGCTGGGAGCCCTGTATATTTCCAGTGAAAATGCTTTATTAAAACGCGTTCTGCGCCCGGTACTGAAAAAGTCGCTCCTGAAAAAAGCCGGTCTGGATCAGTGCGACCAGCTGATCGTCGGCTCGGCCCCGGTCAGTCAGAAGCTCCTGGAGGATTTCAGGGAGCTTGGCATAGAAATTCACAACGCTTATGGTCTGACAGAAGCCCCGCTGATCACATTGAACAGACTCGGCAGCAATGACATTACAACGGTAGGGCCTCCGCTGCCTGATACGACTGTGACGCTGGCAGAGGGCGGCGAGATTCTGGTGACCGGACCGCAGGTCGCAATGACCTGTGACGGTGAAACTTCGGAATTCACGCCACAGACTGCAAGAACCTGTAACCGTGAGGTCTCGGGGTCCGATCCGCAGGCTGCCATGAGCCGTGACAGCAGCCACACGGCTTGCCTGCACACAGGGGACTTAGGAGCCATCACCGCATCCGGACATCTGCAGATCATCGGAAGGAAAAAAGAAATCCTGATCAACTCCTATGGGAAAAACATCAATCTCCAGAAGGTAGAGACTCCTTTAAAGGATATCCCCGGCATCAGCGAGGCATTGCTGGTCGGTGAGAAACGGCCGTACTGCGTGGCGCTGCTCTGGCCGGAGGATGTACAGACCGCCCCGGATGAGAAGACGCTCACCGCCGCTGTTCTGGCCGTAAACGGGCATCTCTCTCATCCGGAACAGATCAAACGGTACGCCCTGATGTCTGTGCCTCTGAAAATATCAACCGGAGAGCTTACGCCCAATCTGAAGCTGCGCCGGAGCAATATCACGGAGCTTCACCAGCAGACAATCGATGGTTTATATACCCCCGCTGTTACACCGACAGGGGACGTACTTTTTACAGGAGCACTTTGATGAACAGGTTTATCTATCGAATCTTATCCAGCCCATCCGGCGCACGCATGCAAATACGCATCCTGCTGCGGCAGACAGCCAGAATTTTCGGTGTGGATGCACCCAGAACTGCCGGAATGTCAGCATCGGAGCTTTTAAGAACCTATGCGCAGTTTACCGCCGACGAATCCAGAAATGCTATGGACAGCGGACAGGATCTGGTGCAGCTGCATCAGAAACTATATAACATGGCTTATCATCTGGGGAGCAGCCTGCGCCGGTGGATGAGGCCGCATGATGATCAGGAATGTCTCGCCATTCTCACCCTGCTTTACAAAAACATAGAAATCCTGATCAACGAAAGAGACCCCGGAGAATTCTATGTGCGCAAATGCTATTTCAGCGCGTTTTATACGCCGGAAGTCTGCCGCCTGATTTCAGGCATTGACCAGGGCATCTTTGCGGGAATCTATCAACACGGTAGGCTTACATTTGAGGATCGTATCACGGAAGGGTATAATCAGTGCAGGGCCTGTCTGAAATAGTCAGATATCCATACAGGCTAAGCCTTAAAAAATGTGTTATATCCGCGGATTTCTTATAGTTCCAACAATGTTTTATGGTGTTGCAAATTTTTATCATTCAAGCGACAAAAGCAGAAGGATGTGCAATGATTATGAAAAAAGCGATTGTGATCGGCTCCGGTGCCGGCGGCGCCATGATGGCCAGAGAACTACAGGGACATTTTCAAGTGACGGTGCTGGAAGGCTGGCAGCGAATTTCGGCCGTTTTCCATCAGTATCAGCAAGCTTGCCGGGCTTCGAAAGACCGGACTGTTTCTGGACGAGCGTATGATTTCCATGCTTTTTCCGGCCATGCGGGTTCAAAAGGCTTCTTCCGGTATGGTACTGGTGCATGGCAAATGTACCGGAGGCACGACCGCCCTTGCCACCGGCAGTGCAATACGCTGTGACAAAGGGCTGGCAAAGCTGGGCATAAACCTGGATCAGGAATTTGAAGAGCTTTCGCAGGAAATCCCTCTGTCCACCAACCACGAACAATACTGGTCATCTCAGACCAAAGCACTTTTTGACGCCTGCGTACAGCTTGGTTTTCATCCGGCCCCTACCGCCAAACTGGTGGACTTTGAACGCTGCGTTCACTGCGGCCGCTGTGTGCTGGGCTGCCGCACAGGTGCCAAATGGGATAGCCGCACTCTGCTGTCAGAGGCTGTCTCCCGCGGAGCTACTCTGAAAACGAACTGTGAAGTGACCAGTCTTGACATTGACCAGAACGATCATACCGTACAGACTGTCCACGCAAAAGAAAACGGAAAACAGGCAGCCTACAGTGCCGATCTCATCGTACTGGCTGCCGGAGGTCTTGGAACGCCAGTGATTCTGGAGCATTCCGGAATTGCCTGTGAAAACACCCTGTTTGTCGATCCCGTGCTTTGCGTAGCTGCTCCCTATCCGGGCGCCGGTCAGGACCGACACATTCCGATGCCGTTTCTCATGCAGCGGAACGGCTATATGCTCTCCCCCTACATGGACTATCTCAGCTTCTTTTTCAATAAATTCTGGCGTCTGCCGTCCGGCGATATCCTCAGCATGATGATAAAGCTTTCCGACTCCGGTTATGGTGCCAGCCACGCCCGAAAGCCGCAAAAGGATCTGACACTGACAGACAAAGAACGGCTGAAAGCAGCTGTTTCCGACTGCAAATTGATTCTGGGAAAGATGGGCATTGCCGAAAAGGATATCTTCCTCGGAACCATCAATGCCGGGCATCCCGGCGGAATGCTTCCGCTGACTGCCGAGGAAGCGGACACCCTGCACAACCGGCGTCTGCCGCAGAACCTGTATATTGCTGACGCCACGCTGCTTCCGGAGTCGATGGGCAATCCCCCGATCTGGACGATTCTGGCCCTGGCAAAGCGCATAGCGAAAATCTGCGCATTCCATTATTAAGCGAGGAGACGTTCCGAAAGCTGACAGAGGCCGCAGAAAGTCATATACAGTAAATCCCCAGGCCAGCGGATTCGCCATGCCATATATACAGGAACACCTGGCGCGTTGCTTACGACCTGGACACTGTAAGAGAATGGCTGTTTGAACAGACAACTTGAAAATGGAATCACACACATAACGAATATCAGGCCAGATAAGAAAGTTTCCGGCCTGATATTACTATTTTTGAGTTATTTTATGAAATGAATTCCTTCATCCGATGTATCGCCCGGGAAACTGGGTTCCGTTAGATTACCTTTGTATCCTCGTTTTCAGCTTTTAAACCATTGTAGTATTCTTTCTTCTTGTTTTTCCTCAGAGCCGCCATTATAATAACAAGATATCCGACACACTGGAGGTCAATCATGAAACATTATCTCACCATCGGGGAATTTGCAAAACTGCGTGGCGTGAATATCAATTCCCTGCTCTACTATGAAAAACTGGGCATCCTGATTCCTGCCCGTATTGACCCTGAAAGTAAATATCGTTATTATGCTCCAGAGCAATTGTCTACGCTGGATCTTATCCTGCTCTGTATCAGTCTGGACATTCCCTTAAAAGAGCTGAAGCACTATCAGGATGAAAACGCATACTGGCAGAAGAAAATGCTGGAGGACGGTAAACAAATCGCAGAAGAAAAAATCAGCAGAATACAGACCGACCTGCACAAGATCGAATATTCCCTGAAGTGTCAGGAAGATCAGGAGCATTATGCCGGCTGCGAAGGAATTTATCAAAGAGAGATTCATTCCCGCTTCTTTATTGTCGAGGAATATATCGGAGCATTCGCAAACATTTCCCAGTTTGGGCGGATTTCCACCCAGCTGTTTGACTACGCCGAAGAAAAGGGCTTTTCTGCTGTCCCGCCATCGGGATTTATGTTTGCATTTGACAGGGATATCATCCGGCAGTTTCTGTTTTATGAAGTCCTCCCGACAGAAAAAAAGGATGCAAAGGTCATTGAGATACCCAAAGGAACGTATTCCTGTCTGCAGATGGAATTTGAAGCGGATCTTGATCATATTCCGTTTATAGAGCAGAATTTTGGCGTCTCCAAACAGCGAATTGCGATCGTATCAAACCTGTTCCGCGACAAACTTCAGATCAACAGCAGATATAACGAAATACAGGTGATTGACGGCTATACCATTCCGGGCAGCAAAATATAGCTATTTTTCCTCTGCCGGAAAAATCTTTTTCCAGTACATTTTCAGAAGAGCAACCGAAATCACGCACGCGATTCCATCCGTAAGCGGGCCTGCCCAGAGCACTCCCGTCACTCCCATGATGTTCGAAAGAAGAATCATGGCGAACGGCACCAGAAAGATCTGTTTTGCAAATGTATTGATGGACGCCTGTACCGGCCTGCCGACAGACTGGAAGAAAATGCTGGTACAGTATTGCAGCCCGTTTGCCACGCAAAGCATCAGAAAAATCCGCATACACATCACGGCAAATTCATTATAAAGCTCAGATTCCGAACCAAACAGGGACACCAGAGTCATCGGACAAAGCTGGAAAATCACGGTAGCAAGAGCCATAAACAGGGTACTGATAATTACCGTAAACTTAAAGGTAGTCTTTGTGCGTTCAAATTTACCCGCGCCATAGTTATAACCCATGATCGGCTGTGATCCGGTAGAAATACCCTGCACCACATTTACTGCGACATTGCTGATCTTTATGGTAATGCCCATAGCTGCTACCGTGATATCCACCCCGTACTTTGACAGTGCGCCGTAGATGGCAAGCATGTTATTGGAAACAGCCGCAACCAATGCAAAGGAAAACTGCAGAATGCAGCTGGATGCCCCTAGACCGGCAATGCTTTTTATTACAGATAAATTGGGGCGGAAATATTTTTTTCGGATAGACACATTCTTAAATCTGGGAATATAAGCCAATACCCAGATAACATTGATCAGCTCCCCGATCACCGTTGCAATGGCGGCTCCCCGCACGCCCCAGCCAAATCCCAGGCAAAAAAGCGCGTCCAGAACAATGTTCGAGCAGCAGGCCACCAGCAGACCGACCATCCCATAGGTAGCTCCTCCGTCCACGCGGACACTCGCGGTAACCGGATTGAGAACTGCCATAAGAGGGAATCCCAGGGTGATAACCGAGCCGTAAGCCATCGCATAAGGAAGGGATGTTTCTGTGGCACCAAACAGCATGCACAAAGGCTTCAGAAAAACCAGTGAAACTGCCATAAAGATCATCCCTATAATCAGAGATATGGTGAATGTGTTACATACGCCAGTGCACGCATTCTCCTGATTCCCCTTTCCCTGCTGAAGGCTCGTGTAAGACGCACAGCCGTCCCCCCAGAGAGTCGCAATTCCCAGCATGATAATCATCAATGGATTTATGATGTTTGTCGCGGTGTTTCCAAGATAGCCTACACTCTGCCCGATAAAAATCTGATCGACAATATTGTAAAGTGCATTCACGACCAACGCAATGGTGGCTGGAATCGCATAATGCGAAATCAATTTCCCAATGGGTTCTGTTCCCAATGGGTTCTGTTTAACCATTTCATTTTCGTTCATAAATTTTCTATCCTCGCTTTCAAAATGATGCAGCTGTTTGCAGGCTATCAAGCCAGCTCTTTTATTTTAAAGTCCACCATAATAGTGGAGTCAACAAAAAAAGACGCCGTAAAATACCCTGCAGGTATCTACGACGTCTCCGTAATCAGAAAATCCAATCCAACTTCAAAAAATAGTCAAATGTACATTACTCTCTCCATATGAAATCAGGCCTCCGTATCACTGCCCGTTTCTTCAGTAACTTCTTCCTCCGCATCAGAAGCATCAACCGCCTCATCAAGTATAGCCGCATCCATGCCAATCAGAGTAACTGTATTAATATCACCATTTTCATCCTTCGTTAACATCTTTCCACAATCTCATAATTTCAGCCGCCTGTTCAAGCGAATCACCGGTACAACGCCGAAAGCATACCGGTAAAACCGGAATTCGTACCGCATGCATGAATTTTAATCGTCCTTTTTTACACGCAAAGCTGTTTTATCCAGCACATCCTCTACCCTGTGAACCGGAATAATCTCCAGGCTCTTCTTTACTTCAGAAGGAACCTCATCAAGATCATTTTCGTTCTCCAGCGGAACCAGGACAGTCGTAATGCCAGCTCTCTGTGCCGCCATAAGCTTCTCCGGAAGGCCTCCGATCGGCATCACGAAGCCGCGCAGAGATACCTCTCCCGTCATTGCGATCTTCGGAGAAACTGCTTTCCCGGTCACAAGTGATGTAATCGCAGTGGTAAGGGTAATCCCGGCCGATGGGCCGTCCTTCGGCACCGCCCCGGAAGGAACATGAATATGCAGATCATTTTTCTCAAACAGTTCCGCCTTATCCGGATATCTGCTCTTCACGAGACTGACTGCAATCTGTACAGACTCCTTCATGACATCCCCAAGCTGTCCGGTGATAATGATGTTTCCTTTTCCCTTCGTAAACAACGCTTCTATAAACAGGATCTCCCCACCTGCCTGGGTCCATGCAAGGCCGGTCACTACGCCTGGCTGCTGATGTTCCAGTATCTGATCGTGCAAAAGGGGCTTCTGATCCAAAAAATCGCGCAGCCGTCCTGGCGTAACCGATACCCGCCTGTCATTCCCTTCTACCAGGCGCACTGCCGCCACCCGGCAGAGGGTATCCAGTCTCTTCTTCAGGCCGCGAACGCCCGCTTCCATCGTATAGTCGGAAATGATCACACGCAGCGCGGCATCGGAAACCTTCAGATTATCCTTCTGAATCCCCATCTCTTCCATTGATTTCGGAAGCAAATGCCGTTTCGCAATCTGAAACTTATCAGAGGCCGTATATCCCGGAAACTGGATTACCTCCATACGATTCAGCAGCGGTTCCTGAATGGTATCTGTTGTATTTGCCGTGCAGACAAACAGTACATCCGAGAGATCATACGGCACGTTCATATAATGGTCGGTGAATGTGCTGTTCTGCTCCGGGTCAAGAACCTCCAGCAGCGCACTGGAAGGGTCCCCGCCATAATCTTTACAAAGCTTGTCCACCTCATCCAGCACCATCACCGGATTCGACACGCCGCTTCTTCTGATGCCCTCCATAATCCGCCCCGGCATGGCTCCGACATAAGTACGGCGATGTCCGCGGATCTCCGCCTCATCACGGATGCCGCCCAGACTCACGCGCACATATTCCCTGCCAAGAGCCTTTGCAATGCTCTGGCCGATGCTTGTCTTCCCTGTACCGGGAGCCCCGACGAAAAGCAAAATAGAACCGGACTGCTTTTGATTCAGCGTCATCACTGCAAGCTGCTGCACAATCCTTCGTTTTACCTTATCAAGGCCAAAATGATCTGCATCAAGAATTTTTTGCGCTTCCTTCAGATCTACCGGCTGCATTTTTTCCTTTTTCCAGGAAAGCGAAGTCACAAAATCAAGATAATCGTACAGCATCCCATATTCGTGCCCATCCTTTCCCTCCTGCTTCATGCGGTTCAGGACCTTCACTGCCTCCGCGTGTGCCGTTTCATTCATCCCGGACGCTTTCATTTTCTTTTCAAATTTCCGCACATCGGAAATGTTTTCCGGATGCATCTCATCCAGCTCATTTTGTAAAAATTCAATCTGTTTCTTAATCGCCTGCTCGCGGTAAATCTTTTCGTTCTGGCTCTGCTGCGCAGCGGCTGCTTCTTTTTTTATTTTTTCCGCCTCAACGTACTGGTAAATTGCCTGTTCCAGGCGCTCTGTCCGCTCAGAGAGCGTATCTGCCGCCAGGATCTGGTATTTCTCTTCATTTGAATTCGTAAGCTGATATGACAGAGACGCCGTCATTTCCCCCAGGGAATCCCACTGCTGTATATAATTGCGTACAAGCAGGCTAAACTGCATATTCTGTGTGTTCTGTATGCTCTGAATAAATGCCGTTCTGGCATTGTCAAAATGCTTTGCCGCCTCTTCTGAAGTCAAATCCTCTACATCCGGACGCTTACTCAGCGTCACTTCAATCGTCCCATTGGCTGCATCGATCGAGTCAATATTCACACGGCTGCCGGTTTTGATTTTCACATTTCCTTCTTTATCAACCGTCTCAATTGTACCGGTTATGCCAATCGGATAAAAATCATCTGACTGCATGTCCTCCCGCGCTTTGTCCTCTTTCAGCATCAGAAACACCACAGTCTGTCCCTGTTCTCCGGTGGCCTGCGATACCTCCTGAAAGTATTTCCCGTCAAAGTACAGATGAATCTCTGGAACAATCACAATATTATAATAAGGAACAATAATCATTGCTATCTCCCTTCACATTGATCGCAAACGAAATACATGGCATGCTTGTACCACATATTCAGATTCTCTCATGCTTCGTTTTTTGTTATATGGAATATAGCACACTTATCAGCACTCGTCAATGGTGATTGCTAGCAATTTATGATTATTTTATAATCCTAATGTCATTTCATAACTCACGCCTGGCAGTTCCCACACGCTGCCAGGCATTCCCTCAAAACAAAAGCTTTACGCTTCGATAAAAGGATCCATTTTTTCTAGCACAGGTACTTTTTCTGATTTATGGATATAACAAAATCACACACTAAACGATCTTCAGGCCGGATAAGAAACTATCCGGCCTGTTTTACCATATAGTTTTATTTTTACTGCCGAAACATCTTTTTAAAAATAGTTCTTACCAACGGCTGGATGAAGAACAGCTGGCTGAAAAATGCAAATGGGAAATTATAGCATACCAGCTTCAGCCAATTCGCCAGAAATGTCAGGATATGGAAGCCATTGTAATACGGATAGTAAAACAGAGCGGCCAGAAAGCTCATCACAGGAACCATCAAGCCGACCGTTGCGCAGATGACGGCGCTTTCAAAAATTACCGGATGAGTCTCCTTCGGGTCGAAGTTCATGCAGGCGAGCTTGAATGAGCACGGACTTCCGAGCATACACTCCAGCGCATAGGCAAAGCAAAACTCGATCAGGATCAATGCCCATATGGGCAGCATTCGACCGAACATGTACACACCACCCTGCGCCTGGATGGCATGAAGGACGCTATCGGCGCCAGTCACTTCCATGAGTGTCGCTCCGTTGATGACATACAGGCTGTAGAATACGTATCCGTGTACGGTAATGATGACAGTGATAAGTGCGAAAATCATTCGCTGAAACTGATTCTTGGGCATCTCTTTTTCTCCTTCTTTTTTAATCTATGTAACCATTCGTAAAAGCATAACAGGAGTCTCAAATGACTGAGCACTGTCCAATAAAACAACAAAAAAACACAAGCATCTATCACGCAATCAGATCAGTTATTACATAATTCCGTGATCAGATTTACGTGCATAGCACTACTTGTGTCATTCATGTGTTTATTATTCAATTATGCTTTTGAACACCGTCCAATATTTTACTGATTTTCATCTTAAAAAACAACAGACGTATTTCACAAAAAATCGGCGGGAAATGATTGGTCATATTGACGGCGAATCTGCTTTGACCAATTATACTTGATACAAGCGGCAAATCTATTACATGTCCCTGGCAAGCTTCATGCAGAATATCATGGCGTCCTGGGTAAAAGTTCAGGGAAACATCATTGATCTCCGCAAGCGGAGCGAACTTCTTGTAAGCTATATTATTCAATGGCGATATACTTATTTTCTTCAACTACCGGCTGCTGGACTTTCTTCGGCACGGTAAGGATCAGGATGCCGTTCTCGAATTTCGCCTTGATGTCTTCCTGTTTTACATCTTCTCCCACGTAGAACGATCTGCTGAAGGTACCAGCATAGCGTTCACGGCGAACATACTTACCGTTGCTGTCTTTCTGATCATTATTTGTATTCGTGGATGCCTGGATCGTCAGATATCCATCCTTCAGCTCGGCCTTGACATCCTCCTTATTGATACCCGGAAGATTCATCGTCAGCTCATAATCGCTGTCACTCTCTTTCACGTCCGTTCTCATCAGGTCTGTCTGCCCTCTGGATGCGTTTGTACGGTAAAACGGCTCATGAAAGAAATCATCAAAAAACTCATCCCACAAATTTTCTCTGTAAATACTCGGTCTCAACATATCTCATCTCTCCTTTTATCATTCACAACAATTTTGTTATTATTTGTATTGGAACCGGATTCAAAATGAAATCTGTTTATATTTTTCATCTCTCTTCCTTTGTTCTATGAGGGTTATAACACATTTTGTTAGCCATGTCAAGCTTCGAGTGCTAATTTTGTGTAAAAAATTTGTGAATCGTCTGATTATTTGCATCTTTTATAATTTCTGCCGCAACGGACTAGCCGAATGAGTCACTTTCTCAGCCAGTTTTTTATAGCCCATATCTCTCAGATCATCCTGCAGAATGGGTACAGACTGCGTGGACTCCGGTCCGACAATCAGCTCTGTAATAACATTTTCCATTTGTGGATGGAAACAGCGCAGCAGAACGGCTCCCGAAACAGCTCCGTACCAGAGCATTCCCTTAAGTTTAGCATCGTATCATCGAAAATCCCCGCCACATTATCAATATTCTTTCCAAGATTAGCCAGAATCTCTTTGGCGTTTTCCGGTGTGTTTTCAAACGGAACCACCTGAAATTTGATGCCTGGGCAGCGCTTCTGAATTTCAGGCCAGAGCTGCATCAGAATATGTACCGGTGTTGTGGAAGAGGAACCCAGACGAATGACACACACATCCTCCTGCATGGCATTCTTTGCACGGGTGACGGAATCCTTGCAATACTGGATAATGTATTTGCCGTCCTGATACAAAGATTTTCCGGCTTTGGTCAGGGCAAGTCCCCAGTGCGTCCGCTCAAATAATTTGACATTCAGGTTTGCTTCCAGCAGGTTAATCTGTTTGATGACTGCCGTGGGGTAATATAGGATTCTTCCGCTGCTTTATTAAAACTCCCCGCGTCCGCTACACGAATAAAGGTTTCACTGGCTTATGCGAATGTTCGGATAAGCCAGTGAAAGAAGCTTTAGAGTATTTGAAATCCTGCGGAACATTCTATCTTGCCACCAGCGAAGATGGTCAGGCTCATGTACGGCCTTTCGGCGCGGTTTGTGAATATGAAGGCAAACTTTATATCGTCACAAACAACCAGAAAAAAGTATACCAGCAGATGAAAAAAAATGGTAAAGTCGAAATCTGCGCAATGCACAAGGGAACCTGGATTCGTGTGGAAGGCGAAGTAAAAGAGGATCTTCGGCGCGAAGCAAGGGTGGCCATGATGGAGGCCAACAAGGCATCATTGAGCAGCATGTATACAGTAGATGACAACCTGATGACAGTATTTGCTTTTGAGCATGGCACTGCTACCATCTATTCCTTTACGGCAGAACCCAAAATTATGGAATTTTAAAACATAAACAGCTTTATTGTCAGTATCAGTATAACAAAACGGGGAACTGCGGAAGAATTTTCTTCGCTGTCCCCTTTTTCTATCATACTCTGCTCCCCAGTTAAAGCAGTTTTTAAAATTCTTTCAACGTGAAACTCACTTCCCACAGCCCCTTATAACTCGTATCCGCCGTCTCCGTATCAAAATAATCCACCGCAATCTTTTCCTGCTGCTTGAACCCGGTCAGCAGTTTCAGCCACTTCGACGTGATATGGAAATGCCCCCTCACTTCGTTCGGCGACAAGTCGCGTTGCCCATTCCAATGCGCTTCGCGCAGGGCAACGCTCGAAGAATTTCACCGCAATGCTCCGCACGCCCAGCCGCACCACATCCCTCTGCGTCATCCCATCAAACGTCAGATAATATGTAATTGACATCAGTTTTAATCTGCCGGAACAAAACGGCCAAGGTTCTTCTCCTGATCAGCAAGGCTCATATTGAAAAACCGGGTTCCTTTGTCAATGTCCCGTATGGCCTCCATTTCATCCTCTGTCAGCGCAAAATCGAAAATGTCAAAGTTGTCACGAATATGCTGCGGATTAGTTGATTTCGGGAAAATAATATTGCTCTCCTGGATATGCCACCGTAATATAACCTGGACATTGGTTTTCCCATATTTATTTCCAATTTCAGAAAATACCGGTTCATTGATCAGTGCCGGATCGCCGTGTCCGATAGGATACCAGCTTTCAATTACTATCCCATAGGGAGCCAGACGTTTCTTCAACGCATTCTGCTGATAGTACGGATGGCAATCCACCTGTAAAACAGACGGTTTAATCGTAGCTGCTTTGCAGATTTCCTCCAGGCGTTCCGATTCAAAGTTGGAAATTCCAATGGAACAGACTTTCCCAGAAGCAACCGCTTTTTCCATATCACGCCATGCACCCAGATAGTCGCCAAACTGCTGGTGCAGGAGCAGCAGATCAATATACTCTGTATCCAGTCTGGAAAGCATTTTATCAATGGCTGCCATTGTTTTCCCTTCCCCATATTCGCTAGGCCACAGCTTTGTTGTGATCCAGATTTCTTCGCGGGCTATGCCGCTGTCCTTTACCGCTTTTCCCACGCTGCGCTCATTCTGATAAGCGTGAGCGGTATCAATGTGGCGATATCCCATTTTCAGGGCTTCCGTCACTGCGTCATAAGTTGCTTTTCCTTCCGGCACCATATAGACGCCCATACCAAACTGCGGGATTTTACTCACTTCTCCTTGATTCGGAAGAACAGATATGTTATCATGGCATAAAGTATAAACCTTATGCAGGAGGCATTCATGTACAATCATCAGCTTGATGCTTTTATCCGCGCGGCGGATCTGGGCAGTTTCGGGAAAGCGGCAGAGGCCATGTTTATTTCATCCCCGGCCCTGATCCAGCAGATTAATTTGCTGGAAGGCCGGTGTGGATTTAAACTGTTCACCCGCACCAATCACGGGGTAAAGCTCACCCCAGCCGGTAAATCTCTTTATGAAGATGCAAAAACCATCATCCGGCTCTCAGAAGATGCTGTATCGAAGGCTTCCCGATTAGCCGAACAGGGAGAAACTACTGTACGGATTGAAACATCGCTTCTCTATAAGTGCAGGCTTCTGCCGGAAATCTGGGCGAGGATCAGTGAAGAACATCCTGAATTGAAGATTGAAATCCTGCCTATGGCAGAATATCAGAACAGAGGGACGACTTTTTCTTCCCTGGGCGTTGATTTTGATTTGTTTGAGGCCATTTACGGTTCAAAAGGCTGGAAGGGAAACTGTCAGTTTCTGAAACTGTCCGAGGTACCCATCTGCTGTGCAGTCTCTAAAACACACCGCCTCGCAAAATCTGCAAAACTGTCTATACAGGACTTAAACGGGGAATATCTGGTGATGCCGATTGAAGGAGTATCGGCTGAACTTGACTGTTTCCGTGCGGAAATTACGGAAAAATTCCCTACTGTACAGATTATTGATTCCAGCTATTACGGCGTAGATACCTTTACCATGTGTGAAGTAAATCCCTATGTGCTGATCACACAGCCAGTCTATGCTGATATCCATACCAATCTGATTACGATTCCGTTAGAAACAGACTATACCATGCCCTATGGACTGGTTTATGCCAATGAACCAACACCGGCTACAAATAGTTTCATAAAAGCAGCCTCCGATTTAAAACTGAAGATGTAAAGATCGAGATCCCATCTATTTCTTCCACTGTCACAGTCAGGCACCTCCATATTCTTTGGCACCCTCTAAAGTTCCCTGACCCCAGATTTTTCCGACGGTTCCAGAAATTTCTCAAAAATAATAAGCCTGTCAGCCATCCCAAACGAGACAGCCGACAGGCCTAATTCAAATCATATTTTGTTATTGTCTTCATAGTTAACATAAGTATTAATATATAATCTTATCACAGATATTTTTATTCATTAATATCGTTCTCTATCTCCCGAATCACTCTCGCCGGTACGCCTCCGACCACACAGTTATCCGGTACATCCTTTGTAATAACCGCACCCGCAGCCACGACAACATTATTTCCGATGTTGACGCCGGGCAGGATGGTCACATTTCCTCCAATCCACACGTCGTTTCCAATCGTCACAGGCTTCGCGATTCCAAGATGCTTTCTCCGTCCAGCCGGATTCATCGGATGGTTTACTGTGGAAATCAGCGTGTTGGGGCCGATCATCACATAGTCTCCAATCGTCACAAGCGCAACATCCAGAATCGTCACGTTGTAATTGCAGAGAAAGTTTTCCCCCACAGAAATATGCAATCCGTAATCGCAGTTGAACCCCGGCAGCAGAGCCGGATTTTCTCCTGTGTGGGCAAACAATTCCCTGATGACAACGGCGCGGGCGGCTTCATCTGTCTGCGGAATTTTCTCCAGTCGTCCGCATACCTCTATAGCGCGCAGCTTCCTGCCGTTCACGCCATCATCCCAAAAATCATACTCAAGCCCGGCATCCAATTTCTCCAGTTCCGTCATAGCATAGTCCTCCTTTTTTCGCTTCTTTTTTATCAGATACAATATAAATCACCAGCAGGTAAACGAAGCATAAAACCCAGATAATCGGCTCTGTAATAACCACACCCAAGTATCCCATCCGGGGAACGAGAGAAAGACTGAAAATCACCTTCACAAGCAGTTCTATGCTGCTGGAAACCACCGGCGCTATCTTATGTCCCATCGGCTGCATGGCATTGCGAAGCATCAGCAAAAGGCCGAGGGGAAAAAAGAACAGTGTACATACCCGCAGGTTCAGTGCGGCATTTTCAATGATCGCTGTGTCCGTCGTACCGATCAGCAGATGAATGAGCTGCCGTCCAAGGGTAAAGGCGACCAGCACCGAAAAGAGCGACCACAAGAGCTGCACCGCCGCAACCTGTCGGATGCCGACCCGAATGCGGTCCCGCTCTCCGGCACCATAGTTCTGGCTTACAAAAGTAGCTGCCGCAGACCCAATGGTGGAAAGGGGCATCATCAGCATTTCGTAAATTCTGCGGGAGGCGGTATGTGCCGTGACTAGAGTCGTACCCAGCTGGTTAATCCCTCTTTGAAGCACGATGGAGCCGAGGGAAACCACAGACGACATTAATCCCATGGAAAGACCGGTATTCAGCATTTCGCACACCAATGCCCATTCCGGTTTCCAGTCGCTTTTTTCAGGGAGAAACTCTCCATAATGCCGGACGATAAAAGCAATACAGCAAAATGCTGAAACAGCTTGTGCAATGACCGTGGCCATAGCAGCTCCTGCCACGCCCCAGGAAAGCACCAGCACGAAAAGACAGTCCAGAGAAAGATTGATGCCGCAGGAGAGAATCAGAAAGTACAATGGCGTCCGGCTGTTTCCGACGGCACGCAGGAAACCCGCTCCCATGTTGTAGGCAATCGTAGTAATCATCCCTGCAATGATTACGAAGATGTATTGATATGCCTGGTCAAAAATATCCGCCGGTGTATCCAGCAAGGTAAGAAGCGGCCTTAAAAGCGGCAGAGCAATGACTGTTAATGTCAGAGAAATTGCTGCATCCAGAAGTATCATGGATGCAAACGCTTTCTTCATCTGATCATATTGTTTTCCACCAAACAGTCGTGCCAAAATCACGCCAAAGCCGTTGTTCATACCAGTCGCAAAATACACGATCACTGAATACAATGCAGAGGTCGCGCCGATGGCTCCCACGGCGTTTTCATCCAGGCCATAACCGACGATCATGGTATCCACCAGATTGTAAACCTGTTGGAACAGTGTTCCGATTAAAAGCGGTATTGCAAACCGCAGAATCAGGGAAAACGGTTTTCCCTGTGTCATGTCTAATGTTTTCATATATTTATCCAACCTTAAAAGCGTAAAATTTTTTGATCGGCAGACAGTTATCCGTCTGCCTGTGCAGTTTTCATCGTCACTGATTCCTCTGCCAGTACCTTCTGAACGACCAGCACGGCGTCCTTCACCTTCATCCCGCATTGAAACGCTTTAGGAGCATTTCCATGCAAAATTTCTCTACAACGGATGGAACCATACTCTTTTTCATAAATTTCCGCAGCCCTGCGAACCGCACAGTAGGTTTTTGCTCTGGTATTTTCTTCCGGACTGCCGCTGCTGATATAGTAGCTGATGACGGCTGCGGCGGCGGAAAACGCGCTGCGGACCTCCTGCATACCGCCAAAACCGCCGCCATAGCCCTCCATGATCCGGAATGCGGTTTCCTCATTCAGTCCCAACTCGTCCGCAAAGGTACAGAACACTGCCTGCGCACAATTATACCCGGTCTGATAGTTTTCTCCTGCGCACTTCACTTTTTCTTTCATACAGCACCTCTGACTCAGCGGAAGGCCCTACGGTAGATTTCCAGATAGTCCTCATCAGAAAGAGGGAGTGGGTCTGCCGTAATATCGCCGCCCAGCACCTCATGAATACGCTTTGGATAGAGCGTCAGTTCATCCTCTTTGATACCAGCGTTACTCATTTTCAGATCAGCACAGTCGATAGCCGAAATCAGGTCATCCAGCGCTTTGATAAAGTCCTTGCCGGAGGTCGGGTTCTCCACGCCCATCGCCTTTGCCATTTTAATCATCGGTTCCTCAGCGGCTTTCTTTTCCGCAAAGAAATCATAGTAGGCATGGGCAATCACGAAATCGCAGCCGTTCCAGATAACCGTATTTTTTCACGGATGTACCGTTCGTCGTGGCAATCAGCGCTTTCTTGCCCGGAAGCTGCTCCTTATGAAGATTGCCAAGC
This sequence comes from Lachnospiraceae bacterium, assembly GCA_021202635.1. Classification (GTDB taxonomy): domain Bacteria; phylum Bacillota; class Clostridia; order Lachnospirales; family Lachnospiraceae; genus Choladousia. Next base: position 38,965 of record JAJQCQ010000046.1, read on the forward strand.
TGTCCTGAACCGAACAGCACCCTTGTTGGATTATTGAAAATAAACTGGCTCATAGTCTTACCTCCTAGTTTTTTACGGTTCCCCCGTTTCTGATATAAGTATACACATTCAGAGGCAATAAAACAGCGCCAAATCTTAATGATGATAGTGGTATTTTCTCATATTCTATGGTATACTGTTCGCTGGAAATATGGAGGTGCGCCATGAAAAATCAGATTTTAGCAAGTGCGATAGAGAAACTGAGCAGGGATTTTGATGCCATCGTATGGCAGTATCTCGACGTGCCGCCGGGCAGCCCAAGAGAAAAAACGCAACTCTGGCCCGGACTGCCGACGGAAGATGTGATGATCTGCGTATACAAGGGGACAGAAATATTGGAGCTGTTCCATCGGCAGGACTTCTTCTTTTTCAACTTCGCCTATCAGGGGGATTACAGCGCCCTGAGTTATCTGTTTGACAACCGAATCACCGTGCATGAGGGGGAATGTTATATCGGCCAGCCCTATGCCGGGTATGCAATCAATGATAAAAGTGAAGACGAAACCATTATCATCGGCGTCCTGATCCAGACCGAAGCGTTTTTCAAGACCTATTTTCACATTCTCTCTGCGGATGCCAAGCTGTTTCAGTTTTTTCTGAATCCACAGATCAACGAGTATTCGGATGAATATATCCTTCTGAAATTTGATGATGAATTTTCTGTACGCAGACTGTTGGAACTGATGGTCGTGGAATACGCTTCACCCCAGGAGAACACTCAGGAAATTCTTAAGCCCCTGACGCTGGCGCTTATGATGCAGGTGGCGCGACAGTATAAAAGGTCTAATCCCAAGGAAAAAACACAGACGCTCTCAGAGAAAATTGTCAGCTATATTGGCGAACACATTGATACTGTAACCTTGCAGGATGTCGCAAGGCATTTCTCCTATCATCCGAACTATATTTCCACTCTGCTGCCCAAGGAGATTGGAAAGACTTTCTCTGAAATCCTCCTGGAACAGCGGATGGAGCGTGCTGTCGCCTTGCTGAAAGGAACCAATCTGCCGGTCAGCGAGGTGGCCGAGTTGCTCGGTTACAGCAACAGCAGCAACTTTTATAAGGCGTTCCGGGAGTATTACGGGGTGTCGCCGAGGGAATATCAAAAGCAGGAAAAATAACCATCTTGCTAAGTTTTAAACAAAAAAATTACCCACTGAAGATCCGTTTTCACAAATCTTCAGTGGGTAATTTTATTTCATGTATTCATTTACACTCTCACCACATGCTCCAGACTGATCCATCCGTCCCGTCCGCATCGAATACAGAATACCCCTCATACTTATCCGCGCATTTCTTCGCGTTCGCCAGAATCTTATAGGCGCCCTTCTGGCTCTTGCTGTCCGCCCAGGTCTTCCGCACCCGGTACAGCACCGTCCCGGATGCTGCAGTGTCCACCGTCCCGGACGCAATCGCCGCCTGGAATGCCTTCCACTGGCTCTCATCCCCGGAATCCGCATTCCATCCGATGATCCCCGGACACAGCTTCCCGGTCACATCGTAATGACGGATCACGTGGTCCGCGTCAATGGAATACTTCTCCATCAGATACCGCGTCAGCTCCACCGCCTTCGCCACAACCGCATCCGTAAAGCTCCACGTCTTATCATTCGCGGACGGAACCTTCCCCGTACTGTTCGTCGAACAGATCTCAATCCCGATGGAATTGGCATTCTTCGCCACGCCATGCAGGGATCCGCCCTTCGTGGAAAGTTTGCTCCCGCCGCAGTGCCAGCAGTACCGGTTTTCCAGATCCGGATTGTACTGCACAATGGTCTCGTCATCCACAATAAAATCCGCAGACGCTGTCGTGTTGTGTGTGTTCGTCTTTTTTTGTAATAGATGCACTTCGCCGTCCGGTTCGCCTCCGACACCTCAAACACGCCCATCGGCACTTCCTCATAGCTGCCGTCCGCCAGCCGCAGGAAGCAGGAAATCTCCACAACCGCATCCTCCAGCGTGTACCTGTCCACCTCAGACAGGAGCGTGATCCCCAGTTCCGAGGAATACACCGTCCCCAGTTCAATCTCCGTACTCCCACAGCACTGGGAAGAAATATATCCGGATCCTTTCAAAATATCGCCGTATCCAAACTCATACACCTTCCCGGCAGTCGTCGTAATCGTACCGGCCCAGTAATAGCTCCGGGTATTCGCCGCCACTGCCGTAAGGAAAGCATCACTGACCGCGTACATCCGCCACCGCCACCTTCATTGTATTAAAAAAGCACCAGCCGCTGTGACTGATGCTCTGTGTAAAAATGTTTTATTATAATTCCGCTATCGACAACTTGAAATCGAACGGTCAAATCCACCATTCAGGTGTCAGCTCACCCAGGGTTACAATTCTCTCTTTATCATAATCCATCAGAATTTCAATTTTTTGATATCTGTCCGGCATTAACTGTACCATCAACTCACGACAAGCTCCACATGGTGCGCCACACTTTCCATTCGGCATTATTGCAAGAACCTTTTCTATCTCATGTTCACCATTAGTGATCATATTAAAAATCGCATTTCTCTCTGCACAAATTCCCAGGGTAGAACAGGTATCCACACAGACACCTGTATAAATCTTTCCCTGAGATGATAAAATAGCTGCGGCAACACCTCCGGCATCTACATAATCTGAAATTCTTCTATCGTTCTGCACAGTTTTTGCCGCCTGATACATTTCAGCCCATATTTTCTCCATCTATCTGTTCCCCTTTTTTACGATTATCAGCCAGGCCAAAAGCATTTTCCGCAATAGCAAGTGTCTGTTCGATACTTCTTTTTTCATCTCTGATTATCACATGAAATCCAGAATTTAAAAATTTGTCATATCTTTCCTGCGAATTGATACGTTCCAGACCCTTCCGATAATTATTCATTGCATATTCCGGATCAGGCTCATCCATAATCAATTGATACAAAAACTGCTTTTCCTTATCTGGTCTTTCAAAAAAACGTCGCACTGATATTTGCGGATCAGCAAGCATAATCAGGACATGATTGTATTCAACAATGTTTTTCAGTGTTTCTATTGAAATATTCGTATCCACAAAAATCGGTTTATTTTGCAAACTAACCTCTTCCAATATTTTCAGTTCCAGCTTTTCACATTCCCTGGAAACTCCGTCAAACCATTTTTCATATTCCTCCGGCGTTCTTCTGATAAAGTCATGCCAGTCTGTCAAATCTCTGGTATACGTCAAACAAGGATATTCTTCTTTTGTCAATTGAGGCAAAAGCCAGTCATGATAATTCTCTTCACAGGCAATGCCATCATATTTTTCCGCAAGCAGTTTTATCATAGTTGATTTTCCGGCATAAGCCGTCCCATTTATGAAGTAAACGTTATTGAACCGCATGTCGTCCCTTTCCCTCATATTCCGATTTTCCTTCAACTTACTTCCTATCAATCCACTGAATAAACGCAGTCTTATCTGTACTGTTGTAACCGGCTTTCCTGTAAAAATCCAATGTCTCCGAATTTTTTGCACCGGTCAACAGCATTATCTTATAGCAGTTTTCACTCTTTGCGATTTCTTTCGCGTAATTTAAACATCCAGTAGCATATCCGCAATGACGGTATTCCTTATGAGTAACTACATTCTCTATAAACGCATATGGGCGAACATCTCTGGTCAAATTGGGGATGATCACACACACGCAGGACGATACTATTTTTCCATCCACTTCACAAACAATCAAATGATGGTGCTTGTCATTGATAATTTCTGACCAGACTGTCCTGAGATGTTCCGTATCATCAGGAATACTTGTTTCATGAAGATACAAATATAACTGCAATATTTCATTTAATTCACATTCTTTTGCTTCACGAATCATTCCGCTATCCTCTCCAGATTCCGATTTAAACAAATGTATTAAAAAATCATGTGTCAATTCTTTCAATTTCAGTAAGCGCTTTATTGCGATATACTAAATCACACCTTTTAGAAAAACCACAGTTCTCCCAAAAGGAATTCCCACCTTCATTTCTGTCAAATACAACAAGTGCTACCTTTATAATTCCAAGGCTGTATAAAGCCTCAGTTGCTTTATTTACAAGCATCGTGGCAATTCCCTGTTTTCTATAGAGTGGCGACACTGCAGTGTGGTAAATATATCCTCGACGTCCATCATTTCCTGCAATAATTACTCCAATAACTTTGTCTTCTTCCTCTGCTACGAAACAGGTTTCTGGATTTCTATGCAGAAATCGTCTGATTCCATCCTCTGAATCATCAATATTGTTTAACCCCATCCCAGTACATGACATCCATAAATTATACACCGCATCATAGTCTTCAATCGTCATAAGCCTTATCAGCATATCTTCTCTCTCCGTTCGTTCCACTCCGTCTGCCATTCACTACACTTTCGCATTCTACCATACCCCATCCATCAATGAAAGCAGATTTTAAAACTCTTTCAGCGTGAAACTCACTTCCCACAGCCCCTTATAACTCGTATCCGCCGTCTCCGCTTCGCTCCGGTCGGCGCTAAACGGACGTCCACTGGACGTCCAGCGCCGCAGAACCCCTCACCTCACTTCCAGACAACAAAAAAGGACCGGTTTTCCGATCCCGTAAAATCAAAACGCCCGCCGTTTCCGGCAGACACTTCGTCAACCTCATTTTCAGTTATTTCTTCACAATCAGATCATAGCTTTCCGCCACCATCCGCTTTACCTCATCATCCGGGATGCTCCCGTCCAGGATGATTGTATTCCAGTGTTCCTTATTCTGGTGATAACCCGGCAGAACAGACGCATACGCACTCCGCCAGAAATCCCGCCACTCCGGATCCACCTTCACATTGACGCAGATGTTCCCGTTCCTCTCATACGTCCATGCAAAAGCCCGCTTGTTCTTCTTATACCGAAGCAGGATCCAGTTGTCGTCGTGAAACGGTGCATCCACGTACACATCCGGCAGCGTCATCCCGTAGTCCAAAATCTCTTTTCGTTCCTTCACATCATCACCTCGAAAAACTGGAAGTTGTCATCTCATTATATTCTCTCCGCAATATGTAGAGCAATTTGGAGTTTATCAAGATTATGGTTTGCATCAGACAATCCGCTTATATCGTAATCCTCTATTGTAAGGACATCACCTGCTGCAAGAAAATCAAATAACTCAAAGCCATAAAAATCGCAAGCCGCCTGTACACCAGCAAGTTCCATCTCTACAGCTATACACCCCTCGCGCTTTCTCTTTGTTACAAGATTAACGGTTTCTCGATACAAACAGTCCGTTGTCCAAACCCTGCCTTGTACATACGGTATATTCAAACTCGAAAAAATTATTGCAAGTTTTTCTGAATTTTGAATATCAATATAGTCTCGTGGTTCAGCAAAATAGTACGAAAAACCTTCTCCACGATAGGCCTGAGTTGGAATGATAAATTTCCCGTCTGTTTTGCTGTTATCCAGGCTACCGCAGGAACCAAACATAATGAATTTGTTAGCCCCCGTCAAATGGCTCACCTCAAGAAGTGTCCCTCCTGCAAGAGCAGAGCCAACCGGAGTCAGGTAAAATGCAATTTCCTGATTTTTATATGTAAAAGACCAGACAGGGGTTTCTCCATTGCATGCAACCATTTCTGCAATTTGTCTGCACTCATATTGTTGAAGTAAATGTTTATATATGTGCTTTGAAAAAATAATGAGACATTTATCAAGCAGCTTTTTCCTTGGTCCATAGAACGCTTCCAGTGTTACAATAGGTTCACTGTCTCCATCATAAAAGTCGTTTATCATTTTAACCTCACATAAATAGAAGTTGCGCTTCATCCCTGCTCTTTTAATGTAAATTTGAAACTAAGAATTCCTTTTTTCGCTGAAGCAATCAAAATCATCACTCTGGCAAACCCAGAATCTCGCTAATATTTCGGAATGCAATTCTCTCAATCTCCTCGTCAGTAAAATCCATCTGATTCAGGATATCACAATACGTTTCATAAATGTCCTGCGGCTCCACCCCATGTACCTGTGGGTAATCAGTTGCAAAAATCAGTCTCTTTGCACCGAATTCCCTTAAGATTCGATTCGCCAGCGGAATACCGTAAATCCGTACAAGTTCTGGCAAAAATGTAGAAATATCGACATACTCCGAACCCTCAAGTGCATCCTGCCAACGACAGCCTCCCAGATGTGAAATGATAAACGTACCATCCGGAAAGACTCTCGATAGATTATGTATCCGATCCGGTGCGCACAGTGAAAAATCAGTCCCGCCATACGGATAAGAATGAATCATAATCGGTACATGCAAATCACATGCCTCGCGGACAACCGGCACCATCTCCAGAGAGTCAATCGGGATGCCAAGATTCGACGGGTGCAACTTCAGGCCTTTCAATCCATATTCCTTCACCGCCTGCTCCAGAGAATAGGGCGCAGTATCATAGAAGTACCCACCCATAGGAAGGACATCTGCAAATGCAACAAATTTTCCGTCCGAGCCCGCCATCATACTGCCAAGCCACTGATTTGTCCGGCTGCAGTCCCGATAGTAAGTTGGTCCCTCATTAATCGGGACGAGGAGTGCTTTCTGTACATGATATTTTTCCATCAGTTCCAGATAAACTGTTGGGTCTGCCTGTTTCCATACGCCGTCAATCCACTCCAGTGTCTCTGGCGGAACCAGATGCACATGGGCATCTATTTTTTTCACTGTTTTCCAATCCATAATACTCTCCTGATTTACAACTTCCGATATGTTGGGCTGTCTTTTCACCTGACTGCTTCAAAGTATATCCGAAGTCCTCCCATAAAGCAATCGGAAAATACATAAGATTTCACAAAATATCAGAAACTGTCAGAAAATCCGCACCTTCTGAAAAAATCCCGGATCTGCGAAAAATTCCACAGAAAAGATGCGGATTTTCTCTAAAATAAATCGAAATCGCTCTGATCCCCAGCTGCACACACCGCAGAAGGAAAAGCGGGGTTGTCATCTCCCGCTCACTTCTGCGAAGTTTTTTTTAGACTCTGCCTCGGTCTGGATGTTCAGCCCCCACAGCTTGATGATCTCCGGCAGCACCTGGTAGATGGAAAAGGTATTGAACTCATCCAGCCACTCCTCCGGGGAATCCGGCACCGCCTTCGGATTCGCATGCTTCGCCATGATATAAGCGATATTCTCAAACATTTCCAGGGAGAACAGATCCAGCCCGAACTCCTTCTCATCTGACTCCCCCACAGCCTTTTCCAGCAGCCGCAGGTCTTTGTAAATATCCCTCTGGAATTTCAGCCGGTAAATCCGCGGGATCGCCGCGCTGGCCTTGAACACCACATCTTTCCCGTCAATCTGAATTGTTTTCTTCATCCCCATAAATCATATCCTCCAATCATTGGAAGGCGGCGGGATTAACCCTCGCCGCCCTCGTCCGCAGTCGCTTCCGCCGCAGCCGTCGGCAGGTACACTGCATCATACCACGCTCCGTACACCGTAGCGTCCGTCGTGTCGCCTGTCTTCGCCTTGACCATGCCGTCCGCCAGGGGCGTGGCCTTGATCGTCAGCGTCTCCGTCTGCACTTCCTTCGTGTCCTCGTTCGTCTTGCCCTCAATCCCCGGCCTCGACGCGGAACAGTTATACAGCACGTGCCGGATATGCTTCTGGTCGCCATCGAAGTCAAACAGCAGCGCAAAGGACGCCAGCTCCAGGTCGCCGTCATAGCCCATGTTGTTATTGATCACATAATACGCCACGCCGTCCGCGTAGAAATTCTCCGGCTCCCCGTTCGCGTCCAGGGAGATGGAAACCGGCCCCGGCAGCGCCACCGGCGTCCCGTAGGACGGGTTTCCGTCCTCATCCACCGTCAGCACCGCGTAATGTGAATTTTTCAGGTTGAACTTCACCTTGTTATTATCAGCCATCTCTTATACCTCCATTTCATAGAGCACCTCGTACAGCCGCTCACTCTCAATCCATACCTCGCTCTTCTCATAATACAACCCCTGTCCTGTCAGGGCTGCCTCCACTGTTTCCTCCAGTTCCACATCCTTCTTATCCGTGTACAGTTCCAGATGCAGCACATTGGAAGAAAAGTACACAATCCCGTCCGCCGCAAAATTGTCCGCCGACGAATACAGGATCACTAAGAAAGGCGGATCCGGGGACTGCGACGTCTCCCGGACCGTCTTCACCGTCCAGCTTTTCTTATATGCCCCGGTCTCCACCGGCGCGTTCGCCTGGATCGGAACTGCTGTCCGGCTACGAAACCGCTGAAAACATCTCACGATTCGCACCTGCCACAGTCTGCCGCGCGACACCATAAATCTTATCCTTCATCAAAAAAGCAGCGGTCATCGGTACTTTCCGATCTTGCCGCTGCTTTTTCCTTACATTGTGACATCCATTGTTACTTTCTTTGCGATATCTATTGTGACATTTACTCATTTATTAGGCCTGATATTCCTGAATCTGAAACTCGATAAACGATGTTCACTCCATTATTTTCCAGTATCCCTTCCTGTCCGAGCCAACACGAACTATAATACCTTTATCTTTCAAATTTCTTAGCCTTTTCGTAATGGTAACTCTGCTAACCCCCAATTTCTCAGCAATGTTACTGGTTGTACATGCGGGCTCCTCCACTAACAGTTTAAGAAGTTCCATTTCCTTATCTGATAATTTTTCTGCTAATTTTTCTGATAACTTTTCTGATAACCTTCCTGTGGTTTCATGTTTTTCCGCATCTTCTTTCTGTGTTCCTTTGCTGCCATTTTCTCGCATTAACTGCAAATATAAATCACAGGCATTACACAAAACCATAACCCCGCCTGAAAACTCATATTTCGGAAGTGGACCGCCATACTCTTCGCAGCCTCTCCGTATCTTATCAAATCCGCGTCCCCACGCCTCAATCATTCCGCTTTTAAAAAAGGTATTTGCCAATTTCGGATTGTATGGTTTGGAAGAATGCTTTTCAAAAAGCTTTTCCGTAGAATCCAGTTCTTCCGGCATTTTTCCTTCATTCCAGATATACATATGATCTTCGTAGACGCTGATCTGAATCGGATTACAACTCTCATATGCCTTGTGGATAACGGCATTAAGCAAAATTTCCCTGCAGGAATCTGGGTGAAAGAAGAATCTTTCTATACGCTGTATCCCCTGATAGGTAATCAGTGCCTTCATGTATTTTGTATAGATCAAATCCATCGTCTTATCAATCTGTTCAATCAGCGGCCCATGAATCTCATCCTGATACAGCAAATCTGAATCCGATTCTCCAAAAAAACCAATCTTAATATAAGCTCCGGTAATCCACCTCTCTGGATCCGGATAAAACGCAAGCGCCGCAGCTCTCGTCAAATATCCGTCATCGTCATACAGACGCAGGTTGTCCATCAGCACATGGTCTGAAACCTTCGTTTCTTCCTCTGTGAGACGTCCCCGCCCGATTGCCTTCTTTTTAAAAAGCGCAATCGCGCTCTGGCTTAAATCCTCCACCTTCAGCCTCGGAACCGGCATACCATCCCATGTCCTGCCCTGGGCGCGAAGGATTGCTCGATTTTCTTTCTTGTCACCCAAATTTATATGAAATCTGTTTTCCAAGGCTTGATGCCGCCTTCATGTTGTCCATTGTCTCTATAAACTGTCTTACATGGACAGGCTCATCGCTTTCGTAATCGGACAGATGCCATATTTCTGTTTTCCCGGTTACTGCCAGCGATTTCGCCCTCTTTAACGGATTCTTCTGCACCTGAGCATCAAACGAAACTTTGTAATCTGAGTCTGCGCATTCATTAATCCTATCCCTCAGCCAGTCCAGATACCATTTTTCCGTTTCTCCTTCAACAGTGAAATAATACTTCTTAGTGGCTTTCCTCTTTATCACTGTTCCGCCTCGCTTTCCCGGTTCATAATCTCCTCAAAAATCGGAGTAAAGTCTATATCCTTAATTGCACCATATTCACTGACAAAATAGTGCTGCATATAGTCGTCATGTATCCGGACGCCTTTATCGCCGGTCGTACCAAAATCCGACAGGGCATAAAGAACGCTAAGGTGTGTATCATCATCGCGCTCCACAAACTTAATCTCATCCCTCCTGAGCAGGTTGGAATTAAGGAATATCGGATTATGCGTATTAAATATCAGCTGCGCATGATGGACGTTGATGTCATCATTATGGAATATATTAATGATGTTCATAAGCGCCATCGGATGAATGGAAGCATCAAATTCATCTACGATTAAGGTACTCCCTGTCAGGATTGCTTTTATTACCAATGGAAAAATCGTAATAAACCGGATGGTTCCATAGGATTCAAACAGTTCTGCTGCCATTGTTGTAATTTTCCGGTTCTCCGCATCCTTGAAGATGGAGCATAGCTTTGCGCCCGAATCATCATCACCTGTGACATATCCGACCGCATTGGAATTAATACCAAACAGTTCGGCCGCCTGATTGGTCGTTTTCTCAATATATAACGTTGGCTTCTGTGGGTCGGAAAAACGCTTAATCAGCTGCAGGGAATCTGCCCTGCAGATAACCATGAACTTATTGGCAAACCATCCCGATATCATCTTCACCAGTTCCCGTGAATACAACAGCTTAAACCCATTCATAAGAAACAGTTCCTCCGGATTCAGGCTGTCCTTTGCTATTTGGTTAATCCCGTCCATGTTGGAATCCACAGAGGGTGACAAATATTCTCCAATCACGTTCAGATTCCCTACCTCAAGTTCCTCGCCCCTGTTGAAAATCACCGACTCGTTAATACATAAAATTTCACGAATGATTTTCCTGTCATGCTTATAATCCAAAAATGAACCAATATCCAGGACGATTTCATATCCTACCAGAAGATTATTCTCCATAAAGGTAATGCCAAATTCTACCGGCTGTGTCGACGTAAGTGTATTATTCGGTATAAGCTCCAACGATTCTGCCGCAGGATTAGGTGACCCCTGCTCTTCTGTATTCCGTATATGGCCTCTGAGGACAATGGAGCGCAGTGTATCCATTGCACCAATCACATTCGATTTGCCTGATGCGTTTGGTCCATAAATAACAGAGAAGCTCAGGCTCTTGATTGTTCTTTTTTTGAATTTTGTAATACCCAGGCTATAATCAAGGCCTTTCTGCTTCGGAGCAGCTTCCATGGAAAGGACCGCCTCTTCCGCAAATGATTTATAATTTTTCATTCTAAACTGCAGCAACATGTTCCTTCCTCCATTCTACAATTATTTTGCAAAATTGCTGTTAAATTATACCTAATTTCACTCAAAATATCAATCGTACAGTTCTTCATTTTGCGTATATTTCGCAGAATGTTTCATGCTATTGTGAAATTCCTTAACTTTTGTCTCTATTAAAACATCAGGTGTACACTCCCGCGATTTATCAATACACGAAGCAATCACGCCTGCAATTTTTCCCATTGTACCCTCGTAAGAATATTCGTATGCCCCACACGAATTTCATTCATGAGAGGCACTTCCACATCCTCCGTAGTACGGTACCAGGTAAAGCCACATTTTTCCTGCACTCTTTTTGATTTTTCATTCCCGTCATAATAACCACACCAGATTACAGACATGGAAAGATCCTCAAATCCATGCCAGATTATTTTTCTTGCGGCTTCCGGCATATATCCATTTCCCCAAAACGGTCTGCCAAGCCAATATCCAAGTTCACATTCATCATCCCTGTCTGTCATATCGGTATGACCATTCAGTTTCAGTTCAATGGCACCAATCGCCTTATTATCTTGTTTCAGGCAGACTGCATAACACTCTACTCCATTGAGCACATTTTCAATTATGCTTCTGCTTTCCTTGACATCATGGTGCGGTGGCCATCCAGCAATCGGCCCCACCTGCGGATCACTGGCATACTCATATAAACTCTCGGCATCTGATATATTCCATGGTCTTAAAGTCAGCCTTTCCGTTTCTAAAATCATCCGTATCCTTCCTCATACTCCAATTTATTCGGTCTCAAATCCACAATTATAATTATATCATTATCCAATAACCATTGGATTTCTACATCAGTTAACCAATACTTGTCTTGCCTTTTGGGATGCCAATCCCTTCTACACATCAAATTTATAGCATTTTAAAATACTTCAACGCCTCCGTAATCGTCGCCTCTTTCTCCGGCGGACACTTCGGTTGTCTGGAATCCTCGCTTTTCGGTTTGTTGTAGCACTCCCGCTCGATGATTCCATACTTCTGCTTGACCTGCGCGATATAAAGATTGCTGACCTTAAATCCGCTATGTTCCAGGACATATGCCTTAATTTCCTCATAAGTTGCTTTCTTCTCTGCCGCCGTCACATCCATCTCATCCATGTGCAATTCTACTTCTATATGATGCTTTGAACAAAGTTTGGACAATAAGCATACCGTCTCGACTGTATTTTCTTCGGGCAACCACATTTCCCTGCTTTCATGTCCGTCATAATACACTGGAAACGTAAGAATTATACGCCTGATAATCCGTCCAGTATCAGTTCTCTCCGGATACAACTCAATCGACTCGATGAGGGTGCCCATGAATTCTTTCTTCTCGGCATCCATCATCTTCTCGTATATATTATCATAATCCAGAAGAATTTTGTACAGCTCTTTTGTATTGATCTGATTCTCGTAGGAAGCAGTAATCTTCGCACTGGTTTCTTCAATCGCCTCCTCAAGTCCGGATATTCTGTCGTACAGGTTATCCAGCCGGTCCTGCATATCCTGAAATTTCTGGTCATAATGTTTGTCGTTCACATCCATGCGGTCCATCATCTGCAGGAGCTTTGTTTTTGCACCCTGTACCTGCTGCAGCTGTCCTCTCAGCTGCTCCCGCTCTGTTTCCAGTGCCGACACACCCACCTTTTCACCAAGCTTATCCTGCACATATTCCCTGAACTCGTCATTGGAGATCATGTAGCGGATGAAATTCACAACCTCCGCATTAAAAGCCTCCTGATTTAAAGCGGGCTTGTAATCACAGATTCTTCCATCCTCCAGATTTTTCCGGTGATGGCAACGGTAAAAAAACGTGTCCGTATACTCGCCGGTGCTCTTGTTCTTCCGTCTTCGTACTGTTCCTGTCATCCCGCCGCCGCACTGCGGACATTTGATGATCCCGGAAAGAATGTGTTCGTGATCCAGGCTGTGCGTCTTCACCCACTTGACTCCCGTCTTTTCCCGCTTCATCCGGGCGGCCTCCCAGGTATCCATGTCAATAATCGCATCATGGATCCCGTCCGCCAGCAGGAATTCCTCCTGCTGTACTCTCCGGTACACATCCCTTGTCCCCTTTACCTTCTCCGTAGAGCTTTTTCCGTAGGCAATCTTTCCTATATAAACAGGATTATCTAAAATCCTTACAATCAGGCTCCGGGAAAAATAATTCAGCTCTCGCCCACGGACTTTTTTCTTTGTATTTCCTGATTTGCGAGCTCGCTAAACTCACAAACTTTCACTTTCCCACTTGTGCGTTACTGACAAAAATAAGGCCAGAGGCACAAAATCAGCCCCTGGCACAAGCAAAAATTATTTCTCCACGCATTCATTCTTTTCTGCAGCTTCAAGTTCTCTCAGGACCTCATCACCATATTTCTGAACCATTCTCGCCACAAACGTGTATGGCTGTTTCAGAAGCTCTGCACCTTTCTGGACGGAGATTTCATTCTCACTCACCGCACGCAGGACCAGCTGCAGAAACAGCGTCGGCTCCTCTCTTTCAATACGCACCGGCTCATTCTTTTTCCATCCGCATTTGCCCGCTTTGATATAAAAATCCTTCTCCACACTGCTGTTAATAATACCACAGAGAGCAGCACGCTTCACCAACAGGTACATGGAGATGCCGTACTCCTTACAGATCAGTGTCATATCCTTCGTAACCGCACTCCTGCGGATCCCCAGCTCACGCTTTGCATCCTCCGCCGGGAATAAAAACGCGCCGCTGATTGCCGTAACCATCGCCTCAATATCCTTCTCTACCATATCCACCGGCCAGATAAAGATAAAATGAGCCATCTCATGCGCAATCGTAGAGCGGATCCGCTCCGGCGTCATATTCTGGTTGATGATCATATACGGCCTGTCATTCACCAACCCGTTCATCCCGGAAAACGCATCATTATCAATGTCGCAGAAATACACCAGAATCCCTTTATTCTCCAACAGCTCCACCAGATTCCCCACCGGACCGAATTCTGCGATTCCAAGATATCTCCGCATAGCAACAGCGTCCTGCTCCGGATCCTCGTGCAGTTCCACCCTGTGGCTGTCCGGCGCATCCGGCAGCACTTCGCCCCCAAGGATATCCACCGTCTGGTAAAAACGGTTCAGATACTCCTCCACGGACGCCTTGATGTACTCCTGCTGCTTCTCCGGCAGCTTGCTGTTCTTGCGGAACTCCCCGTGCGTAAATACCAGGTTCTCATCCCGGTTCACAAGGAAATCCGAAACCCGTACATCAAGAGCCTTCGCCAGAGACTTGATCACATCCATCCCCGGCTTCCTCTCGCCTTCTTCATAATAGGTAATTGACATCGGACTGACGCCCACCAAAGAGGCCAGTTCCTTCTTCGTCATGTTCTTTTTCAGACGATAAAATTTCAAATTCTTATGAAACATCTCACCACTCTCCGCTGCCGCTCCGGTCGTTGCTAAACGTCTGCCACTGGCAGACAGCAACGGTCGGCGCTAAACGGACATCCACTGGATGTCCAGCGCCCCTTCTTGTTTATATTATATCAGTTTTTAGAGAAAAATAAACAGGTTTTATGTACGATTCCAATAAAAATAAGGCCTGCCAGCACATCTCAAACGAGACAGCCGACAGGCCACGCCACTTAGATATCTAATTTAACACATGTTATGTTATCTTACCCTTTTCACCGGCTGCCGTATCACCGTTTTACAGCGCTCTGGTGGCACCCTTCTCGGATCAGACAGATAAATCTCATGATGAAACCGTTCCCCGGAATAATCATTTTCCAGACCATTCTCCGCCAGATACCGGTTCATCTTTTCAATCGTACCCGGTTCTTCGTCATAAGACCCGATATGCATACACTGAACGCAAAGGCCTTCTGAATACCGGAAAAATTCCACTTTTGAAAAATCCTCTTTCTTCTTCTCTGAAGCTTCCCGAACCGCCCATTGAAATACCTCTTCCGTCACAAACTCCGGCAGACGAATCATGGAAATCCACTCAAACGTGTCCTTTCTGGAATAATCGATCCCGTCATTTTCCTGCTGCCACCACACCCCCTCAAGAGGCGGCACCACATAAGCAAAATACCCGTCAATGCTGCGGCTGCCCTTATAGCTCATCTTGATGGTATAGGAAATGCCATACAGCAAGCCAATGGTGGCTTTGTATTCTCCACCTTCTGCATTCGGATCTCCCGTTCCTCTGACAGCCACATAATTCATTTCAGGCACCTCTACGATACCCGGTGTTTTCGGCGGAAGATAAAATTCCTTATACTCTTTCTTGTAATCAAATACCATGATCCTTTACCTCCAAATTGTGAATATCGTTTCGTTCACCTGATAATAAATGGAGTATAGCAAAACCAACACGACAACAGTCTGTCATGTTCCTGCATTTAAATTGTCTGATTCCCCATATTTTTGCATGATTATCTTCAGCGCCTCCACCAGTTCTGCCCGTAAATCTTCCGGTTCCAACAGCTCCGCCCGGTCACGGAAGGTTAGAAGCCAGGTCAGGATATCTTCCTTATTCGTGTAGTCAGCAGTAAAAAGCAGCTTTCCATCCGGTCGTGTCTGAAAGCCTCCGGTACCGAATTCCTCTACAAGCCTCCATTTGCACTCCGGCTCAAACAGCGCTTTCACCCGAACACCTCCCGCTCGCCCTCCCCTGTCGGAGAATAATAATAAAAACGCAGTCTGGTTTTACTTTCGATCGCCTCCCGGATCATTTCAATTTTGGGTGAAAGGGAATCCTTATACCATGATGAAAGATCAATCAGGACCGACTGGCTTCCCACCATGAAATCAGAAGACCCCACTGACAGCTTTTCCATCAGCTGCCCATATCGGTTGGTGCCGTTCACACTGTCCAGGCTCCGCAGCCCCGCAAGAATGTCCTGCATTTCCGTATTCGTCAGCAGAGTCCTCTCCATACGATAATTATCCATAATGGAAATACCGCCGTTTGCTCCCTGCTTTGTCACAATAGGAATACCTGCTCTGCACAAATCCTCCACATCACGGTTGATCGTCCGTCTGGAAACCTCAAACCGTTCCGCCAGTTCCAGTGCCGTCACCGTATCCTTCTGCAGCAATATCGATAAAATGCCAATCAGTCTGTCTATCTTCATTCAAATAATCCCTTTTTTCAATCCATCCCTTCCAGCAGTTAAAAACACGCCACTTGCGTGTCATGTTTCTATTCTAGCAAATGATACGCTGTCCTTCAACCCAAAACTGCACCCATCCCAAAACTGCACCCATCCTCGGAAATATTGAGTGTGATTCACGAAAATATACTGTACTCCTTATGTAAGGGACAACAGCACCTGCTGACGTTAATAATACTCTCATATCTTCTCCTTCTACTCTGACCAATTCATTTCCCCATCATTAATTCCCATTTTCCGACATTCGCTGCACACATAATCTTTTTCTGTCTGATTACCAATCTGATATTTCAATATTTTATCTTTAAAAACAATGTATTTTTTATTCCCAGACTTAAAATCAACAAACCAATTCCCGCCATTATCGGGGGCTGTTCTCATTACTTTAGATACTTGCTCCGGAAAATTCTTTTTATCACTGGTAAAAAACAATACCGTCCAATATTTCGGTTTTTCACCGGTATTCCATAATTCAATTTTATGTACATTCAGCAAATCAATAATGGCATCATCTGTTACACTTTCTTTAATCAATACTCCCTCATACACTTCCTGTTTTTTCCCTTGAATTGCATTATTTCCACAACTATGCACTTCCTTAACTTCGCTTAAAGTTAAATCATCCTTTAACAAGATATCCATGGAAACACGAAATAGTTCTCCCAACATTAACAGCTTTTCCGTTTCTGGCAATGCAATATCTGCCTCCCATTTGGATACAGACTGTCTGCTGACATTGCATTTTGATGCAAACTCTTCTTGTGTCATTCCATTCGCTTTCCGTAATTCTATTATTTTTTCAGATAACTTCATGAGAAAAATCCTCCTCCAATTATTATAGGTTTCATTGTACAAAATCTTTTGCTTTTTTACTACCAATTTCAAAGTTCTTTTTCGCAACCCATAGTTACTTATCATCTTCCTTGCGGCTATTCTATTTCTCCTCGATTCGAATGTCAACAGCTGCCAGTCATTCCCACGCTCTTATCCAATCAGATAGGGGAACGTCCTTCCCCCCTATCCGCCTGCGCGAGCCGGGTGCGGCTTTAGCCGTAAAACTCCTTGCCCGGCTCTGTGCATAAAAAAGTCTGCCAGCCATCTCAAACGAGACAACCGGCAGACTTTTCTTCTTAACATTTTTTTCAGTTATTCTCTTATTCTTGAATCGTTAGCTTATCAAAATTTCGGCAAATCCACTGTGTCATTTTCCAATTTGCATCATATAAATTCTCATACTTTTCACGTCTCTCATAAAACCATGCAGTACAAATGAACTGATTACACAAAATTACAAACGGAATAGCCTTCTTTTCTTCTTTGCTGAGACCTGTCACACGGTCGTAACCATTGATAATATTTTTGTAAATAGCAATCCATCTGAGAAGTTTTTCCTCGTTGTTCTCCACATAGTCCTCACTCAATACCGCGGTTGCCGCGTAGCACGGATCATAAATCCGGACATTTTTTTCTGATAAATCAAAATCTATAAATCCCCACTTATCACCAGATACAATGATATTACTGGGATTTGAGTCGCGGTGAATAATTTGCCTTGGCAGACCTGGATAAATTGCACCAAACTCTTCGACAATCGCTATACACAAGTCTTCCGGAATATCCATGATTTCTTTTACTCTAGGCAATGCCCAGTTTATTACGTCATCATAAATATTGACATCATTTACGACCACATTCACCTTTTTAAGAGCCAGATTAAGCCGTCCAACGATTTCGCCGACAAATCTTGCTTTTGCTTTATAATCTCCATCGTACAGATTCGCTGCTTTCAAACGTTCGCCAATCAGTCTTTGAGTCAGAACATAATAGAGCTGCCCATCCTCTATAATCTCCTGCCCGTTCGCTGCGCCGACCGGAGTGGCCACGGAAAAGCCAAGTTGCTCCAATGCTCTGGATATATCTATCTGCACCTTTGCTTCTCCCAGATTTACGTAAAACTTGACGACATGATCATCGCCCACATAATATGCACAATCATTCTTCTCTCCATTTTCATAAATAATGTCCGTTATTGTCTCATTCTCCATGTTCCAGTTTTTTAAAATTTCTCTCAGTTTTTTATGTGTTATCATGATATGGTCCTCTCCTTCAAGACAAATTCTATAAGGCCTGATACATCTGAAGCGTTCCAAAAATTGTCTGGGCGTATAACCAAATTCCCGTTTAAATGCCTTATAAAATCCGGCATATGTATCAAATCCGTAAGACATCACGGTATCCATCATTGTATTGCCGCAGCCAATCTCATAGATTGCATGTAACAGCCTCCTGCGTAAAATATATTGCATAACCGGCATTCCCACAGCAGTTTGAAATAAACGGTAATAATGGAACAGGGAATAATTCGCCCTTTCAGCAAGCTCCTGCGCCGATATTTCCGCCCTGAGGTTTTCTTCAATATAATCAATACTGCTTTGGATCATATCAAGATCTCTCATTTCGCTGTCTCCTGCCTTTCTATACTTAGCTAAGTGTTTCCTGTGATCACATGCTTATCATACCATGAACAGCCGGAAATTACATTTCCTGCCTTGCGATTTTAGCCTTTCCTTAAAAATCCTGCTGCAACTATAATTATACTGCCTCAGACTGATGAGTTTTGTCCGCAGATTTTTTGAGCATGCTGCAAAATAAGGCCTGCCAACAATCCCAAAGCGAGACAGCCGACAGGCCAATTTCCATCCTTATATCAGGACTGCATTCCACAGCCCCACACTCTTATACTCTCACCACATGCTCCAGACTGATCCATCCATTGCGTCCGCTCTGGTACGCTTTCAGCAGCCCCCAACCAGCAGCAGATCCCGTCCCTTCGGAAGTCTCCACAAGCGTAAACACGCCCTTCCCGGTATACTTCCCGGTCTTCGCAAATTCAGTCCCAGGACCCACCCGGATATTCAGGTTGCTGATGTTCACCTTCACCTGGAAGCTTTCTGTCTCTGCACTTTCGGAAGCATCCTCCGCCGTCAGTGCGCCGACATACACCACATTCCCGTCCGCGTCAAATACGGAATACCCCTCATACTTATCCGCGCACTTTTTCGCATTCGCCAGAATCTTATAAGCGCCCTTCTGGCTTTTGCTGTCCGCCCAGGTCTTCCGCACCCGGTACAGCATCGTCCCGGATGCTGCAGTGTCCGCTGTC
Organism: Lachnospiraceae bacterium; assembly: GCA_021202635.1. Lineage (GTDB taxonomy): Bacteria > Bacillota > Clostridia > Lachnospirales > Lachnospiraceae > Choladousia. Next base: position 58,508 of record JAJQCQ010000046.1, read on the forward strand.
CCGGACGCAAGCGCCGCCTGAAACGCCTTCCACTGGCTCTCATCCCCGGAATCCGCATTCCATCCGATGATCCCCGGACACAGCTTCCCGGTCACATCGTAATGACGGATCACGTGGTCCGCGTCAATGGAATACTTCTCCATCAGATACCGCGTCAGCTCCACCGCCTTCGCCACAACCGCATCCGTAAAGCTCCACGTCTTATCATTCGCGGACGGAACCTTCCCCGTACTGTTCGTCGAACAGATCTCAATCCCGATGGAATTGGCATTCTTCGCCACGCCATGCAGGGATCCGCCCTTCATGGAAAGCTTACTCCCGCCGCAGTGCCAGCAGTACCGGTTTTCCAGATCCGGATTGTACTGCACGATGGTTTCATCATCCACAATAAAATCCGCAGACGCCTGGTTCGTCGTGCTTGCAAAATACTCCGCCGTGTTCGCCGCTTTACCCTTCGCAGAGGAAACACCCGCCGTATAATGGATTACGATATATTTTACCGCCCTCCCAGCGGATGCTGTCGTATTATGTGTGCTTGTCTTTTTTGTAATCTTCACAGCCATCTTAACCTTCTCCTTCCACATCTTAAAAGTAATCATGATACCACGGATTGCTCCGTGCTTCGCACTCCCGCAATCCTGATATCATCATATGCATCCGCATACTCTGTGTCCCCGCAGATCACATCCAGGCTGGCAAGGCTTGTCAGGACTGACACCAGCCCGGCCACCGCTGCAATGCTCAATGCCCGCAGCCAGTCCACCTCGCTCACCGCGGCTCCCACGCCGATCGCCACCAGTGACTGCGCCACCGTCTTGACCGCCCGGATCCCCGCATTCTTCCACCACTTCTTACTCATTCCGCATCTTCCTTCTCATTGATGGCCGCAAGCGCAACCTCCTCCAGAAACTTTGTGTACTTGTCCCTTGCGGACTCTGCGGATTTTAACCCGCTGTCCACCTCGCCGTTCGTGTGGCCATGCTTCAATGCAAGCGCCACACCCACCGTCAGCTCATTGTTCGCCGCAATCATTTCCAGCTGCAGCCGTGCCTCCTCCGCCCGCATCTTCGCGTGCGCCTCGCTCCTTTTCTGTGCCTTCAGGAGCCGGTTCCCCTGCTCCGCACAGACAGCGTAGATAATCGAAGCCACAGACGTGATCAGAGCGCAGATAATGTTCACCATATTCGTGCACAGCCGCGCCCGCGTCTCATCCAGCCCGAACTGCAGCAGCGGGTTCACGCCCAGGTTCATCGTCAGCCCGTCATCCGGATCCACACTGTAATACTCTGCCGTCTCCGTCCGCATATTCGTGGAACTCACCGCCGTGTATCTGGTAATAAAATCCGAAAAGGAACTGGAAAACCGGTGCTTCTGCGCGATATCCAGAACCGGCTCGCTGCCGTATTTCCGCAGCTCCAGCTTCCCTTCCCGGTTGATAATGAAAAAACCTCCCAGAACCTGCCCCACATAATATGCCCCATCGGAAGGAGAGGACGCTTGCGTACTCTCACCCGATGGGGCAACGACAGAATCATTAAGCTGCGAAGCAGCGGCAGATGTGCGTTAGCACAGCTGGATTCTGAAGTGCCATGCGAAGCGGGTTCCTTCGCATAGCGGCACGTCCCGGTAGTTCGCAATGTCCTCCTCAGAATAAATGGAAAGCGTCTCGGACCCGTTCGCCATCGCCTCAATCTCATCCTGCGTCTGCGCCATTTCCACTGAGCAGGCAAGGCAGCACAAATTGATGAAATCATAGGCCGTGCCGGTACTCTGGAACCCGTTGAAGCTTTTCTCAAACCGCAGCATATAATCATACGCCTTGATTTCAATGCACTTCGCCGTCCGGTTCGCCTCCGACACCTCAAACACGCCCATCGGCACTTCCTCATAGCTTCCGTCCGCCAGCCGCAGGAAGCAGAAAATCTCCACAACCGCATCCTCCAGCGTATACCTGTCCACCTCGGACAGAAGCGTAATCCCCAGCTCCGAGGAATACACCGTCCCCAGTTCAATCTCCGTACTCCCGCAGCACTGGGAAGAAATATACCCGGATCCCTTCAAAATATCGCTGTATCCTAACTCATACACTTTCCCGGCAGTCGTCGTGATCGTACCGGCCCAGTAATAGCTCCGGGTATTCGCCGCCACCGCCGTAAGGAAAGCATCACTGACCGCATACATCCGCCACCGCCTCCTTCCATGCGTAAAAAAGCACCAGCCGCTGTGACTGATGCTCTGTGAAAAAAACTCTGTTAATCTATCGCTGCCATAATGCTGGAAATTATCTCTGCTATTTCCTGCGGCTTCTCTTTATTAACCTCGTGTCCTGCGTCCGGGATAATGTATAACTTCGCATTTAAAAACAACCTGCTCATCTGTTCTGAAGCCTTTCTGTTTGCCTGATCTTTTTCGCCGCATATAATGGTAACAGGACAGGATACTGACTTTAATTTTTCTCTAAAGTTCAGACCATGCATAGAACCCATCAGGCTGATCATATCAGACTTTGTTATCCCAGTGCTCTGAAAAGCTTTCTGAGGCATACAGCGAAACATACAGCATTGCAGGTACAAGAGAAATTCCGGTGTCTTATATTGACCTGCTATCAATATCAGGGATGCCACTTTTGGGGAGTGTTTTATTGTGTAATCAAGAGCAAGAACTGCACCAAGAGAATGGCCACAAATGGCGAAAGGTTCTTTTGCATCCGCATATTCCTCGCTCAAATCATCTAACAGTTTTTGATAAGTAAGATTCCCCTGCTTTCTTTTCAGAAACAATTCCGGACAATCCGTATCCGTTAATGAAGAATCATTTATAATTCCAACCCACACCTTTGCAGTATGCCCTAATCCGTGTAAGAAAACTGTCTTCAACTTATTTTCCCTTCATCGCCGACACAATGGAGCGGATGACTACAAATGCCACGCCCGCCACCGGCCAGATAATCCATGAGATACCCCAGTTCATGAAGGATAAACTTATCCCTAAATAAACAGCAGTAACCGTCCCCCAATAAGCTCCATCGAAAACTTCCAGGCGTTTATTTTCCCGCTTCTTCTCCTGCGTATAGTCTCCCTGCTGCAGAAGTCGGTCATACCCACCTTTACGGATTGCTACCCGCACAATCAGATACACACCCACTGCAACCATTGCCAATAACAGAGCACACAGACATAATAGAATGCCGCCTGCCGCATCAGCCGCACCGGCAATTGCAATCGGCACACAGGAAATCACACACAAAGCAGCGCCAAAGGCAATTCCCTGATAGAACACTGGTCGAAACTCTTTTTCTTCTTTTTCTATGATTCCAGCCACTCCATAGGAAAGCCTGAATTCTTCTTTTTCCAGATATTCATATTCTTCCAGACGCAGACCATTTAAGACAAACAGAATCACTGCCACAGCTACGATCGCAAGTAATACACCAACTCCTACGCCAGCCGCAATATCTTCTGAGGAAAACAACAGTCCACATTCTGACAAGCCGATAAAAGACATCATGGGGAACGGAGAGAGAATACACAGCCCCACACCCAAAGCAATCCGCTTACCGGCTTCTCTGATTACATCCAGATACTCAGTCGCTGTTTCCACGGATATCTCCCGCACTTCCTCCGGATGGTACACATCCGCGACAACCTCTCCCGGCAGTTCCTCCATCTCATCCTTCAGCAGGTAATCCGTGCTGATTCCATAAATTCTGGAAATCTCCAGTATTTTGTCAATTCCCGGTATGGAAGCCCCGCTTTCCCATTTGGAAACCGACTGCCTTGATACATTCAGTTTCTCCGCAAGCTCTTCCTGGCTCAGCCCAGCTCTGGTACGGAGAGTCAAAAGTTTTTCTGATAAAATCATAGTGTGTTTTTCCTTTCTTCGCCCGGATCTTTCCGAGCACCGCCCTGCGCGAAGCGCATTGGAATGGGCGGTGCGACCTGCCGCCGAACGCAGTGAGGGGGCGATTCCTCTAATGTTGAGGAGATTATAGCGAAACACACGGTTGCTCTCCACCAACCGGACTTGAAAATTATCGCAACCGGCAGTTGCAATTACCCGTAACCATTATTTTTCAAGCCACATTCTGCATTATACAGGAAACCTCTCTCCAGTTAAAGCAGATTTTAAAATTCTTTCAGCGTGAAACTCACTTCCCACAGCCCCTTATAACTCGTATCCGCCTTTCTCACTGCCTTATACCCGTCAATGTACATCTCCGTGCTCACAATCTCCAGCGTCTCCGTGTCAAAATAATCCACCGCCAGCTTCTCCTTCGTCTCCGAAACCGCATCCGCCAGAAGCTTGTGCTTCTGCGCCAGCAGCTCCGTATTCCCCGGATCCAGCTTCAGCAGTTTCTCCACATCCTTCAGCGCCGACCGGAGCGGAAGCAGAGATGCGTGGACCTGATATTCTTATTCACACTTTCCAGAGCCTTGTTCAGCCCCGTCGTATCGCCATTGATCTCAACCGTAATTCCCTTAATCCGGCTCGCTGCCACAGTCCTCACCTCCGTTTCTGGCAAACAAAAAGAGCCGATTACTCGACTCTGTTGAAAAGCGCCTGCCGATAAGGCAGACGCTTATGTATTATCTATCTTTAACTGTAATCAAAAATTCTTATCTACATCCTGGTAAAGGCTGTTATTCAGTATTTCCGCATCGTCGCCGACAAACGCTTTTGCCGCCTCCTCGTCGCCCTGGAGCTGCCACATAAACCAGGCCATGACGTAGCCGTCCTCAGCGGTATTGGTGCTTCCGTGGGCTGTATTACCTCTTCTGACCATGATTTTGTCTCCCGATATCTGTTCGTAAATTTCAGTCAGCCCCTCCAGTGTAACAACCCAGTCATCGCCTCCGCCGGCCCCGGACACCAGCAGAATCGGTATGTTGATTTGTGTAGCATCATAAGGCCATTGACACGCTACTGCTAACTCATAGTTGGTAGGTGACAACGCCACGGCTGTCTTGTATATATCTTTATGGTCTGTATTCGTAATAGCGTTTATAACCCCGACACCGCCCTGAGAATGACCGATAATACCCACATTGTCAAAATCTATCTTCTGATAGAAAATACTTGGCACACCTTCGTCATCCACATATTCATTCAGAAGCTCCAGATAACGGATACACATTTCTGCACCAAATGCATTCCACGAATAGGTTTCCTCTGTTGCAATAACAATGAAGCCATAGGATGCGTAGAATTGTTGCTGTGCCTTTGAATAGGAGCCTTTCCATCCCGTTCCGTTACATATGACAATAACCGGGTATGTTTTGTCCTCAGTCTCCATCTCCGTCGGATAGCTTATTTCGTACTTTTCGAAAACCTGAACAGCGGTTTGTTCATAATAGGATGTAGCGTATGGACCGTCCTCCAGATAAGCCGCTTCAATACTGCCACCGGTTTCTATGCTGTCACGGTAATTATCCCTCAGCGAACTGTCTATATGAGTTATCCAGTAAATAAACACAGCAATCAGAACAACGATTACCAGAAATATAATTCCGATTATTTTCAACACTTTTTTCATCTCCATCTCCTTGTACTATGATTTTTACAATGCACCTTGACAAAACGTTGTAACAGGTGTACCATCTATGATGTAGCGATTGTACCATCGCATTTTTCTCAAGTCAACAGGCAAAGAAAAATGGCACAAAGCAGGAGGAAATGTACCATCATGAATAATCAGGAAAAGAATTCTTACGTCAAAGCCCAGATCACAAAAGCCATGTTGGTTCTTTTGGAGCAATATGAATTTGATAAAATTTCCATCAGCCAGATTACCGATGCAGCACAGGTCAGCAGAAACTCCTTTTACCGAAATTATTCAGATAAAGAGGACATTCTGATTAAATACATCCGTAATTTAATTACGGATTGGGATGCTGCATATAAAAAGCAGGGTCATGATTCTAATGCAAATCTTTACGGCAGTTTGTTCCAACACCTAAGTGACAACAAAGATTTTTATTTGCTTCTAAAGAAAAGAAATCTGTTTCACCTGTTCCTCTCAGTACTTCTGGAACAATCTGGCCCCAAACCTGAACATGACAACACCTGGGCATATATAACCGCATTCATTGCCCACGGCACATATGGCTGGATTGAGGAGTGGGTAGCCCGTGGAATGCAGGAATCCGGGGATGAGATGGCCTCGCTCCTGGCATCACATGGGATACAATAGCAAAAGATTAAAATAAGTCGAAGTCGTGTTGACCCGGGAAATATTGTAATATAAGTTCCCCAATCTGCCGGACTATATAGCCCCGGCAGACTGAGGATTTTTCCCGGAACGGCCTCTTGGGCGCTTAGGTTTTTCGGGCTCAGGGTCACGTACTTTCTTTGGACGGCCACGTTTTTTCGTTTCCGGTTCCGGAGGTGCAGTCGAAAGCCCCAGAGCTTCGAGCTCTTCAAATACTGTATTCAGGGTATGAACCCAATATCTGTCATCACTGGAAGGAATGGTTGATACACCGTCCCCAGTTCAATCTCCGTACTCCCGCAGCACTGGGAAGAAATATACCCGGATCCCTTCAAAATATCGCTGTATCCTAACTCATACACTTTCCCGGCAGTCGTCGTGATCGTACCGGCCCAGTAATAGCTCCGGGTATTCGCCGCCACCGCCGTAAGGAAAGCATCACTGATGGCTTCCGCCGCTTCCGGCAGACGTTCCATCAATTTCATTTTCAATTATTTCTTCACAATCAGATCATAGCTTTCCGCCACCATCCGCTTTATCTCATCATCCGGGATGCTACCGTCCAGGATGATCGTATTCCAGTGTTCCTTATTTTGGTGATATCCCGGCAGGACAGACGCATACGCGCTGCGCCAGAAATCCCGCCACTCCGAATCCACCTTCACATTGACGCAGATATTTCCGTTTCGCTCATACGTCCATGCAAAAGCCCGCTTATTCTTCTTATACCGAAACAGTATCCAGTTGTCGTCATGGAACGGCGCGTCCATATACACATCCTTTGTCGTCAATCTCTGATTGACGGCGTGGACAGCGCCATTCCATAATCCAGAAGTTCCTTTCGTTCCGTCACATCATCACCTCGATAAACCGGAATCTGCCACTTGAATAATATACTCATACACTTTGAAATTTGCCCATCCTATATCTTCATAACATAATTTAAGCGTAGTTATATATTGAAACCCCATTCTGGTGTAGGCTTTCTCTGCCGGAATATTTCCTTCCAAAACATCTAAACGAATCGTTTTAATTCCTTTCTTTTTTCCAACTTCTATAACATAACGAACCATTTCCTTCGCAATTCCCCTTCCAACATAGCCAGGATGAACGCCAAGTGCGTGAATGACTAACAGTTCTGAATCTTCTGCATCTACAGACCATTTCACTTCTCTGTAGCCATCATTGTATAAACAATTTACTACCATACAGGCTAGTATATCCCTATCGTTTTGGGCAACATATAATTCATGGTTTTTGATCGATGCAATCAGAAAATCCTGTGTCGGATATTTGTCTTTTTCCCACACGGGATTAAATTCTGTCTTTTTCATTGATTCAATTAAGAAATAATAAAAATCACGGATGTTTGTATAGTCCTTTTCTTCGGCACATCTCAATTTCATATTCCACTCCGCACTATTCTGTTTTATTTGTTTCTTCATAGCTATTCAATATCTTCACAATTACGCTCCCTCAAATCTGACTTAGCACGTCTTTGATTCACGATCAGAGTTGCCAAAAACAAAAAGCATAAACAACAGAACGACCGGGAAAATCAGTCCAATTCCAAGACCGGCGCGAATATTATCGCCGGCTCCCTGTGTCACGCGGCCAACAATTGCCGGCCCAATACTTCCTCCAAGGTCACCCGCCATCGCCAGCAATGCAAACATGGCAGTTCCGCCCGCAGGGAAGTGTTGGGATGAGATGCTGATTGTCCCCGGCCACATGATTCCCACGGAAAAGCCGCAGACGATACAGCCAGTCAATCCTGCAACCGGATTCGCCGATAAGGACGCTGCAAGATAGCAGAGGACACATAAGATTCCTGAGCCTGTCATGAATTTTTTCAGATCTATTTTATCACCATATTTTCCAAAGATTACACGGCTGATTCCCATGGCAGCCGCAAACATACAGGGACCTGCCAGATCACCTACGGTCTTATCCAGGCCAAGGGCTGATTCTGCATAAGCGGATGCCCACTGCGCCATAGATAGCTCGGATGCGCCCGAACAAACCATCAGACATAGCGCGATCCAGAACATCGGTTTGCGGAACAGCTCCCGGATGCCCATTCCGCTTCCTTCCTCTACCAGATATTCGATCGGACAGGTTGCGAAATTATAGCAATTGTACGCCGGAATGAGCGCCCATAATACCGCAAGCCATCTCCAGCTGTCAGTACCAAATACCGCAAAAAACAGGGTCGATACTACAATTGTCCCAACGCTTCCCCAGCAGTAAAAGGAATGCAGCAGGCTCATCGTCGCTTCTTTATTTTCAAAGGGGCAGGCCTCCACGATCGGGCTGCAGAGCACCTCGATCAGCCCGCTTCCGACCGCGTAAATCATAACGCTGAGAATGATTCCAGAGAATGGATCCGGAAGCAGATCAGGCAGAAAAGCCAGACCAGCCAGTCCTGCAGCAGAGCATATCTCAGAAGCCACGATACATATGCGATATCCGATTTTGTCCACAAATTTTGCACAGAACAGATCCACCAGCAGCTGCGTAAAGAAAAAGCAGGTAGAAATCAGGGCAATTTCCCCAAGCGGGATCTGATAATCGTGATGGAATTTCAGAAACAGCAGCGGGACAAAATTCGCTGCGATTGCCTGCGTGATAAATCCCAGATAACAGGCCCGTTTCGTTTTTTGATAATCAGGCATCCTCATAGTTCTCCTTATTTTCCGGCTCTGATATTCTTCACAGTTCTTTTTTCAATAGATAAGTGTTCATAAACACGCCTGCCACCATTTCCCGTGGGAGCCTGCGCCAGCAGACCGACCTTAACAGTCACTGCAACCGGCAAATGAAAATACCTCATCATATAAAAATTTATTCCATCCAGAGAATAATGAAAGGCAAAATTATTTCCAACCCTGCAGACCTGAAGCCATGCTGTGTTTCCCTCAAGATTACATCCATTTGCATCATCAGAATCCCCTCTGGTCACAACACTGACAGCAGCGTGCGTACCAAAATCCGTCAGTTCAAAACAACACTTTGCCCAGCAACTCAAATCCTTCATCACCATTACAGAAGCAGAATCATATGTTTCCTTAAAATCATGTGACACTTTTACTTTTAGAACAAAATCTCCTTCAACTTCCGTATAATAATATGGTGCATTGCAAAGTGATTCAGGTAAAATACCCTCTTCGCATTCATCTGCACTTCCGCAAAAGAAGTCGGTCCTGGCCGGAGCAATGATTTCAATTCTATCTCCATCTATCGCAGCTGTACTTTCATTTAACCATTTAAATATCATTTCTGCCACCTCTCGTTCATTTTCCCGAATTATATAATAAAGCTGTTTTGTTTTCATTGATATATTTCCGCTTTTTATTGTATAATATCGTAAAAACCAGTAAAGGAGACACAGATCATGCAGTTAAATGCCAGCTATCCCAAAATTCTTACAGATGAAAATTTAATGGAAACCGTCCAGCATGGCGATGGCAGCTATCCATTCCGGTATTACTATGAAAATATAGCGCAGTTTGACTTCAACTGCATCGACTGGCACTGGCATAAGGAATTGGAATTTGTTTACATTGAATCCGGCGCACCTGTACTCTGGATCGGAACACAGCAGTTTGATCTGTCCGAAGGAAACGGTATTTTCATTAATTCCAAAGTGCTTCATCGTTTTTATTCTCCTACGGATGCCTTTATCCCCAATTTCGTCTTTATGCCTTCCTTTATTGCCGCACAGGACAGCTTCATTTATCAGAAGTATGTTCTTCCCATCATCTCTTCCTCCCTGCCATATCAGATTTTTCGCAAAGAAAACCCCTGGCAGGCACGGATTTTATCCCTGATGCAACAAATCATCTCTGCACAGGATTCTTCCTCCAGGGAACTTCTGACATCCTTCCTTATACAAAATCTCTGGCTCGAACTATATGAGAACATAGATATCTCTCAAACCCGGGAGCAGGATCCGCATTTCTGCGCTTCCCAGGTCAGAGTGCAGCTAATGATGCAGTATATCCATAACAATTACGCTCACGCACTTTCACTGGATGACATTGCCGGGCATGTCATGGTCAGCAAGAGTACCGCTTTGAATCTGTTCCGGAAATATCTACATACAACACCGATCGACTACCTGATCAGCTATCGGTTAAAACAGGCTGCTTTGCTTCTCACTAAAACAGAGAAGAAGATCTATACTATTTCCAGTGAGACTGGTTTTAATAATGTAGATTATTTCTGCAGATTATTCAAAAACAGATATCATTTAACCCCAACACAATATCGAGTGGAAAAATGTTTCTGATATCGGAATAAGATGCGCCTGCAGGTCATAGAATGGAATACCTGCAGCCGACATTCCTGCGGCCTTCCGGAACCTGATTGTTGCATAACTTTTGTTTTGATGGCACACTGGAGAGATCAGCACAATTATTTTCTATCTGTGAGAAAAGATTGCATGCGCAGCCTATGTCCCGCCTGATGGATGGGAATAGCCTCGATTTTTCGTTTTGTTCGATTCTTCCGGAGGAAATTGCAGCACCTCCGACGGATGCAGGACCACCGTCCCCGGCTCGTCAATCCTCGGCTCATCCGTGCTCAGCTGGTATTCGTAATAGAAGATAACAAATCATACTGACAACGGCAAAAATCAGTGTCATGACAAGAAACACGATCACTGTTGATTTCGTAAACTGTCCCTGCGCAAACAGAGCGTTCAGCTCCAGAAACATCAGAGTCGTCCATCCGACAATTAGAAACAGCTCTGTCGTTACCTGCCGCTTTAAAAGTACACTGGTTCCAACCAGCAGGACGATATAGACAACCACGCCGCCGATCAGCACCGCATTTCGAGGAAACAAAAGCGCTTCACTCTCCACAGCACCGCTGCCCTAAACGATCTGCGTCACTGCAGCCACACTAAGCAACAGCGCTGGGATTAAAAGCCACCCGCTCCGGAGACCTTTGACCGCGCCTTCCGGCTTAAATGCGAACAGCCACCACGCCAGGTAAAAGGCACAACAGCCAATCATCAGCAGATTCCCAGTCAGTATCTGACGGGTCTGCGTATTAAAATTTGAAAACATCAAGATTCCTCTCTGTCGCAGTCATAGTGCTGACGGCTATCATAACTCTCCTCTTTAAAATCAGAATTCAGGAATTCGATCTCTGTCGGAGTGATTTTTATAAGATTCATGATGAATGGCAGCTTTTTCAATGCATCTACCGGTATTTTCTTCCATTCTGCCGCATGGATATATTCTTCTGAAAACGGCTCCACGATTTTCGCTTTGCCTGAAACCTGCAATCCCTTCAATTTGCCAAATCCATCGTATCGGTCATAAATAGCCAGACAGACCAATTTATTCTTCTCCAGTCCAACAAATTTCTGTCCTCCCTCTGAAAACATCCAGAATGCGCTATCATGCCAGACATATTCGATGGGTGTACAACGGATAAAATTGCCGCTGCCGGTTGCGAGAGCGCAGGTATTATTAGCCTGAATGTAGTTTTCAATAGCCGACCATAGCTGATTCGCAGGCATCTTTTTGGAAACCGCATCTTTCTCAATCCAATGATTCGCTGCTGCTGTGTATTCTTCATGAGTCATATGTCACTATATCCTTTCCTTAGACTGCCTGTTGTTTTCAATAGCTGTCTAATGCTGTTTCCGCATCTCGCGGTAAATGACTTCTGCCAAAGCTGCCATGATTGCATTATATTTGCCCTGATCCTCAAATAGCGTCGTATAGGTATCCTGGCTCTAAGCGTAGCTCTCCATTGCAGCCTCTCCGAATGCTTTTTGAAAGATGTTTTCGGTAAATGTCTGTGGAACGCTGGTTCTGGCAATGTTCGCCAGCTTCTTGTCACTCATCAGTTTGGCCTTGAGTGCAGTCAAAGCACCCGGTCTCCGTCTGTAAAGTTCCCCTTGTATCTCTCATTAATTTTCTGAATGATTTCATCCAGCGGCTCGTCCTGTTCCAGCCCCATAGCGCCCTTCAATTTCGCTGGCTCATAAACACCTTTCGTGTCCGGCTGAAGGGCGATTGCTCCGTCAAAGGTTTTCTAGAGCTTATAAAACTCCAGTTTGAGTTTTCCTTCCAGATCAATCGGTTCTCCGGAAGTGGGCGGAAGCAGCTTTAGCAGATACGAGCAAAACACAAATTCCTGGTACAGCTCCTTATCAAACATGCGCACAACCTGAGACACATAGCTATACCACTTTATCAGGCTGCGAAGCTGACGACGAAACTGATATTTTTCTTCTTCATTTGAACCAAATCAGGGGCTTGATCAATGAAAAATGTATCAGGCCTCTTATTTTTGATTCCCTTAACTGGCCCCTGACTTAGAACTTTTCTTATCTATTTTAGATAACTTTTAAAGCCACTGCGTATATTCCCCAAATATTGTAAAGATTATAACAATCGATTCATCTGAATTCAATCATGGATTAAGAACTTCAACGTAAATATTTTAAATATTTTAAAATATATCCAGCACCGCATCCACGGTCTGCTGCCACTGTTCTTCTCTGGAAATCGAAGCCATTCCATCACCGTCCTGCTCTCCGTAATAACCAAACCACGCATGGCAGCCGCCTTCTATACATATTTCGGTGTAATTTGCCGAATACTCTCTTCCGGCTTCAACCTTTTCCATACTAAGGACACCGTCATTGCTGCCGTAAATGGAAAGCACTGCAAGTTCTCCCAGGTCTTTTGTCGCGTAAGCGGCCAGCAAGATAACGCCTTCCAGCTTGTCTGTATTTCCTGCCGCATAAGATGCCGCCATCGCTCCTCCCAGAGAATGACCAGCAATATACCAATGCTCATAATCATACTCTTCCATCACGTCATCTGCTCTGTTGATTCCGAAAATAGCCATGTTGTAAGGCATTTCAAGTAAAAAACAATCCACGCCATTTTCTGCCAGCTTCATCATCAGTGCAAGATACGCCTGTTGTTTCACTTCTGTTTCACTTTCGTTTCACAACGGCATCTTGTCAGGGGAAACTCTTCCGCTTCGCTTCATTTCTACGCTTCGCTCCGGTCCGCGCTAAACGGACGTCCAGCGCCCCCTGAGACCCCTGGTAACGCCATCCTGATGACAGCAAATATAAGGATCAGGATAAGTCTTGCGTCATACACAGAACTCCTGGCTCACTCGTTCATCACAAAGAACAACTGATTTCTCAGTTACCTCCCGTCTGATCGGTGAGCCTAGCTTTTTTCAGATCCACGAAGAGCAAAGCATCAAGGTCATCCAATGTGAGCGGTTGAATTTTTCTCATCCAATATTTTCAGTGATGGCGTGAGGATAATCACCTCTTCTTCGCTAAGGCGCAAAAACCTCACCCAGCTTCGAATCTCATTTACCTGTCTCTCGATCTGTTTTTGCTTTTTTCTTCCGCAAAATATCCTGCCAGCTTCAAACCGGTTTCCCGGAATTTTCTCACCGAGCAGGTTTTCCAAAAATACAACGACCTGCAGGCATTGCACATTTTCAGAAAAATCTCCGTTTCCTGCCTGAACCCCTTTCCCAGAAGCTGTGATTATCTTCTCCATCGACATACCTTCCCCAAAAATCTTGCAAATCTCTTTTTTTAAAAATAGGCAACAAAAAACCGCCCTGCAAAAACAAGACGGTTCTTGTAAAACTATTGATTTCATCAGATGGTTGTCAGACTATTTAACAATTCTATATCTGATTCTACGAGCGAATCTTTTTTAGCCGCAATACATATCAAACCCTTTGCTCTTGTTAAAGCTACATAATGGCATTTCGCTCTTTTAAGCTGATCTTTCCCCGTCTTGTCTGATAATTTCTCACTACCATACAGAAACGGAACAATAGATTTGATATTTCGTTTTTTCCAAAAAGTATCCAATACAAGAATTGCTAAATGTGTCTTCCCTTTTACAGCATGAATGCTTGAAAGATGAATTTGCACCGCTCTTCCAGATTTTTCATAAGTAAAAACATTTTGTAAACCTTTTTCTTTCACTCCTTCCATACGTAAAAAAAGCACCAGCCGTTTTTTGACTGATGCTTCCCATATTCTTATTCCATTACAACTATCTGCTGGCAGACTAAAATGCCCGCTTCCTTAATCTGCCTTAAATGAAATTGTCTTTTTACCGCAAACTGTAAATTTGAAATCTCCAATCACAAAAGAATTCCCTGATACCTTCTCAGACAGCTGCCTGCTCTCGATAAACTCATCCGTGACCATCACCAGAAATTGCCTGTCATCCGTATTTACCAGGTAAAATTCCTTGTCAACATTCTTCACGCTGTTGATAAAATCAGGCACCCCGAAAAACGGACCTGTTAGCCCCAGTCCCCAATCAATCGCTTTTTCTGCTTTCGTCAGAATCTGCTTTGCAAGCAGCGGCCAGATTTCAGCATCCGGATACTTCTCCACTACCACCATATCCTTCTTACCCGTTTTCTGCGGCAGTCTGGGGCAGTTTGCCTTTTTCTTATCATAATGATACTGGCTCAGATCAATTTCCTCTCTCATAACAGAAAAATCCAGCTTCTTTCCATCATCCAGAAGATAATCAATACTGACATCCAACAGGCCAGCAAGTTTCCGCAGATTTTCAATATCCGGCATACCCTTGTCAGATTCCCATTTTGTAATGGCCTGTCTGGATACCAGAATTTTTTCTGCCAGCTGCTGCTGTGTTAAGCCCGCAATTTTTCTTGCCTGTGCAATTTTTGCTCCAAGCGTTAATGATTCGCTCTGCTTAAGTGTTTCCATAGTCAGGACACCTCCGTCGTAATATAGGAAACGACTTTAGTCGTTTCCTTTTGCGCCGACCGCAAGGCTGCGAAGCAGCCATTCCATATGCGGTCGTGTGCATCAAATCAGCTTCCGCTGTTGCTTTCACTATACGGCTCACCACAACAAAACACAAGAAACGCCCGTTTTCCTGAATGCTACGCTCCGTAGCATGAAGCCTTCTGCCGCTTAAATATGCAGATTTGCTTTTTCCGCCGCACCTCTTGCAGCCACATATGTGCCCACCAGCATCACCGGAATCGAGATTCCCAGAAGCAGGCCGGAAATAAAATCCATTACAATGCTTCCCTCATCCCCGCCAACACAATAATGCAGGAAAAGAAGCGCAATCCCCATCACGATCAGCAGGACGCCATTCTGGATATTCTTATCCTTTTCAAGCATCTGCGTTCGCTTAACCAGGTCTAAAATCTGCGCTTCATCATACGTGCGCACACTGTTATCCGCCGCATCCTCCCCGTCCATCAGTTCCGCAACCGTAATCCCCAGCTCACTGCAGAGCGGTTCTATCACGCTGTAATCCGGCATACACTTCCCCGTCTCCCATTTGGAAACCGTTTTGTTCGACACACCCAGCTGCTCCGCCAGCTTCGCCTGTGTCATATTCTTCTCTTTCCTTTTCTGAGCAATATAGCTGCCAATCAATATCTGATCCATAACAAACTCCTCCTGTTTTTTGAGGAAATCTTATCCACTTATCACTGGTTTTTCCATCCCTTAAAAGGAGAATCCGGGTGGAATCGGACATTTTACCGGATCAGGCGGAGCAGCCGCGGACGGTTAAATCTCTGCACAATCACAAATACAAGATCCAGAAGACATGCCGCGAAGGATGTAATCAAAAAAACTGCTGCATCGCCTGCCCAGATGGAAAACACCAACGGCACAAAGCTGAAAACCATAATGATCTCATGCACCACTTCCGCCTGACACGATGCCTGTACGATCTCCTCCGCCTGATGCCTTTTGAATGTAAAAGTTTCCGGACTAAACGTTGGAACCCGTTCTTTCCACTTTTTCACTCTCAGCATCTTATACAGATTTTTCTCAAAGCTTTTTTCACAGAACCACTTTCTCCTATAGTTCATACGATTGTGGAATCTGGCATTGATAATCCCTCCAACTGCCAACCGCATACCAAAATGATAAAATACCGTGCCGAAGGTCACCATCATGGAATAGAATGCCATAATGCCAGTAACATCATATGCAATTTTAAATATGACTGCAGCCAGCAGAAATACTGCTGTAGCAGTAATCATGTTTTTCTTCATATGCGGCAATTCCCCGTCAATTCCATTTTTCAGCCTATCCAGTTCAACTATAAACTGGAATTTATATTTTTTTCTGTAAATAAATCATATCTATCAGTTGAGTACCAGCTTCGTATATTGGGTGGTCATAATTATCCGTGAAGAAGTTTTTAATGCTATGCGAACGAATAAATCCACACTTCTCATAAAAAGGGATTGTCAACAGACTATCCCCTGTGCCAACTTGCAATAAAGAACACTTTCCTTTGTATGTCGTAACAACAAAGTCAATTAGCGCTTTACCGTAACCCTTTCCCTGATATTTTGGTTCGGTTGCAATATTTTTAATTTCAAGAACACCGTTTCCCTCATCTGTTACCACACATTCGCACTTAACTCCATCATCGTCCAAGACATACATTGTCCCTTTATTAAGATACCTGTTTATCATATCCTCCTGCTCATCTGCTAATAGCAGCAACGGAAGAAATTGTTTTTTATTCTCCTTGATTTCTTTAATTTTCATATCAACACGTTCCCTAAATTTCGGTTTTTCATGCAATTTCCAATCGCAACTTATGTTTCGATCCTCTCAATTTCAGAAAATGCTTTGTTTCGATAAACCAAATCATTTCTTTCAGTAAATCCAATACTCTCCCAAAACGCATTTCCTGTTTCATTTCTATCAAACACTACAAGAGCTGCTTTTATGATACCGATTTTTCGCAGAGCTTCCATTGCCGTATCTACAAGTTGTGTTGCGATACCTTGATGCCTGTAGACAGGTAATACTGCTGTATGGTAAATATAACCCCTGCGTCCATCGTTTCCGACTAGGATAGCTCCGATTATGCCATCTTCATTTTCCGCCACAAAACAAGTGTCAGGATTTCTCTCAAGGAACCTGTTTATCCCTTCTTCGGTATCGTCAATCGTGTTTAAACCCATACCGGCACATGCCATCCATAATCGGTAGACATCACTATAATCTTTTATTTTCATAAGTCTTATTTTCATTTCAGTTCTCCAGAAATTCCAATTTGTTTATTTGATCTCAAATCCACAATCGTAATTATATCATTATGATTAAAGCGACAGAAGGGTAAATCAATTCTGTCCTTCCTACAATATGAACCATAAAAACTGAATATATTGCTGTAATTTTACTGTAT
>JAJQCQ010000042.1 GCA_021202635.1 Lachnospiraceae bacterium
AATTATATGAAAAAATATGTTATAATTACTAAAAATTTTGAGCGTGAAGAGAGGGAGAGTTGTGATGTGGGAGAGATTAAGAAAAGACGCATTGCGCAAGATGACTTTTGTATTATTTTCAATGTTATTAATGGTATCTGGGTTACTGTTGATGGATGAGATGTCATACCATGCTGCTGCAGCAGAAATGACAGAGACAGTGTTGGACGGCTGGGTAACAGATGCCGCCGGAAAGATTCATTATTATGTAAATGGAGAGAAACTTACCGGACTACAGGTGATTGATTCAAAAATGTACTATTTTACGTTGGAAAAGGGCAATATGCTCCAGAGTTCCTGGAAAAAATTTGCAGAAGGAAAACGTTATTTTTGCAAGGATGGAACCTGCGCGACTGGGCTTAAGAAGGTAGGGGATAATACCTATTATTTTGATACGGAAACAGGCATTATGGCAACAAGCACCTGGATGACATTTTCTGCGGGCAAGTCGTATTTTACTTCTGGCGGTGTTCGCGTGACCGGAAGGAAGAAAAAAATTGATGGGAAATACTACTATTTTAACTCAAAAGGGATTATGAAGACTGGGCTCAAGACGATTAATTCCAAGACATTTTATTTTAGTCCTTCG
Source organism: Lachnospiraceae bacterium (assembly GCA_021202635.1). Lineage (GTDB taxonomy): Bacteria > Bacillota > Clostridia > Lachnospirales > Lachnospiraceae > Choladousia. Next base: position 629 of record JAJQCQ010000042.1, read on the forward strand.
ACTGGAGTGATGGTACAATCGAAATGGGTCACCTTTTCAAATGGAAAGTCTTATTTTAATTCTAATGGAGTACGCGCCATTGGCCTGAAAAAAATCAGCGGGAAATACTATTATTTTAATACAAAAGGAATCTTGCAGACCGGAACCATTACGGTGGGCAGTGACACATATTATGCGGATAGCACAGGAGTGCTGGAGCATTGGATTGTGGATGGGGTTTACTATAATTCTGCGGGCGAGAAAATGGATTCGGTAGCTGTAAAAGAGTTCCAGACGATGCTTCGCGCAGAGGCGATTGCGGAAAGCATTACGACTTCTGACATGACGCAGGCACAGAAACTGAAGGTTTGTTTTGACTGGGTGATGTCGAAGCACTATGCGACCATGACAGTTGGAATTAATTATCCGGGATGGACGGCAGATCACGCGAATGACCACTTCCTCTACGGACGGGGAAACTGTTTTGCGGATGCCTGCGCGATGGCCTATTTGGCGGTAGCGATCGGTTATACGGAAGTCTATGTATGTTCGGACAGTACGGGGTCGGGGGCACATGGATGGTGTGAGATTAACGGCCTGGTTTATGACCCACTGTTTGCACAGGCGAAGAGCTATTCGAAATATTATGGTGCTTCATACAGCAGCTATTATACTTCGAAACCGGCGTTGCATGTTAAAATAGAAAAGAATTGAATGAACGGAGGGAAGAAAAAATGAAAAATGTTTTAAAAAGGATGCTGATTTTGTTTCTCTGTCTGGCGATGATGCAGACATCGATTGTTTCAGAGAGTCTGGGACTGACGACGGTGACGGCGCAGGCGGCGACGAAAAATGGCCTGGTGAAGAAAAACGGAAAATATTATTATTACGAGGATGGTGTGAAGGTGACCAACGCCTGGAGGACAGTTACAAAGACCTCCGCAAGCGGAAAAACGACGACCAATCGCTATTATTTTAATTCCAAAGGCGCTGCCGTGATGGCGACGACTTCAACAAATGCTACCTATAATATTAAGGTCAAGACGATTAATGGCAAGAAATATGGTTTTGATACGAAAGCGCGCATGGCGGTTGGTGCTTATGTAAATGAAGACAACGGAAAGCTGTATTATTTTAGCTCAAAGGGTGTGTATAATGCGACAAAGACCGCGAAGCTCCGCAAAGCTGCGAAAGAAGGAGCGGATCTGGCAAAGCTGGTGAAGCTTCTGGGCACTCCGAAGAAGAGGACAGAGAGCAGCAGCTGTCTGTATCTGGGGTATACGGATATTACGCTGGTTTATGATCATTTTACGGTATACGGACTGCGCGCCCCGGACAGTACGGCTGAGACTGTGTACGCGATCTACGCGGATTGATGTGAGGATGCCTGTTCGGTTTTCCTGCCTTTTTATGCACACAGGCGGGTGTGGAAATTTGCGACTTGCGCCGCATCCGCCTGGCGCAGCGGATAGGGGTGAGAGCACCCCTGTCCGATTCATATGGTGAACCGGCGCCACGGAGAGCCGGAAGGCAGTGAAGAGAAGCAAGGGATACCAGGGAGGAGGATAAGAGCGATGAAAGGAATGAAGAAATGGACAGCGCTGCTGCTTCTGAGTGTAGTGGTAATGCTGTGCGCGGCTCCGGTGTTTACGAGTACGGCAGCTGCAGAGACGGCTTCCTCGACCGAGAAAAACGGTCTGGTCACAAAAAATGGCAAGCTGTATTATTATAAGAACGGCAAGCTGGTGAAGGACAAGCTGGGAATTAAGATTGATGGGAATTATTACAAGATCAGTAAAAAGGGTGTCTGCAAGAAGGTAAGCGAAGCGGCCGGCCGTGCGGGGATCATGCTGGAAAAAATCGGCAGGGCGAGTACGGACAGCAAAACTTTAAAAAAGGCGTTTACCTGGTGTTCGACGCAGATTGCGTACCGGGCAGATTGCGGGACACCTGCGTCCGGCCAGTCAAAGGCGGCCTATTATTCGATCTATGGATTTAAAAATAAAAAAGGCGATTGCAATGTCATGGCAGCTACGTTTTACCAGATGGCCAAGGTACTTGGATATGACGCGAAATTTGTCACGGGTTATATTGTTTCCGGATATAACGAAGACGGAAGCGTGATTCTGGCGAAGCATGCGTGGGTTACGATTACAATCAAAGGAACCAAATATGTGTACGACCCGAATTTTGCCTATGTGCAGCACACCCTGAATAATAATGCAAGTGCACACAGCGGATATAAAATGACTTACACAAAGACAGGTACGAAGCAGCAGTATATTTATTACTCGTCGAAGAAAAAGCTGTTGAAATAATAATGGAATGGGAAGGAAAAAGAGACATGAAAAAGAAGTTTGCAACGAGAGCGGGAAGTATGTTACTGGCGGCTGCGCTTGGCGTATCAGGAGCCTGCGGTGCCGGCACGTTTGTTTTTGCTGAGGAAGAAGCGGAGACGGCGGTCGCAGAGCTGGAGACAGAAGCGGCGGAGGAGGAGACAGAGGCGGCTGAGCCGACGGAGATAGAAGTTACTCTGGATGGGACAGCCTTGACGATCAGGAACGAAACCGGTTTGGCAGTGAGCGAGGTATCCGCGGCAGATCTGACTGCGGATGAGGATGGTGAGAATGACGCAGAGGAAGGGACGGATAGCGATTCCGCAGAATCGACCGGAGAAGAACCGGTGGGTCTGGCTCTTGTGTTTACCCTGGAGGATGGGACAGAACATGTGTTTGAGGTGTCGGAAGCGTCTGAACTGACCGCGCTGGCTGATCTTACTCTGACGGAAAAAATCGGATTTTTCTTCCTTTCCGGTACAGATGCAAATGGTGATGCGAAGGTTTTTTATGAGACTGCGGACGAGATTACACTGGAAGAACCGGTGACAATGTATGCGATCGGGTCGGTGACCATCCGCGAAGAGGCAGATGGTTCATCCGAGGCGCTGGGCTATGTAGATCGGGGAAGTGAAGTAGAGGTCCTCGGAGGGACATCGGTCTGGTTCCTGGTGAAGCAGAGTGAGACCACCGGATATGTGGCCGCGCGTTATCTGACAACAGATGAGGCGGAGGCACAGGCTGCGGTGGAAGCGGAAGCAAGTGCACAGGCAGCAGCGCAGGCAGCGGCAGCGGCGGCAGCACAGGATGCAGCGGCACAGGCAGCCGCAGCGGCAGCAGCGGCTGCTGCTTCAACAGCGGCAGCAGCGGCTGCTGCTTCAACAGCGGCTGACAGCAGTTCTGGCACCACGGAAACACCGGCTACTGATGATGCGTGTCTTACCGGAGGGGTTTTAAACTAAAAAAGCATGTCACTGGTATCGAATCAATTTCTTCTGCTGGCTGGGGCGAGTCTGCTGGTCTATTATCTCGCCCCGGCGAGGATTCGCTGGATGGTTTTGCTGCTGTTCAGCTATCTTTATTACATAATGGGCGGGATCCGGCTGACGGGATATCTGCTTTTTTCTACAATTGTTACGTTTGCGGCGGCACGTCTGATCGGTTATCTCTATGAAAAGGGAGAGGAACCAAAGAAAGCCAAATGGATTCTGGTTCCTGCACTGCTTCTCAACCTGGGAATGCTGTGTGTTCTGAAATACACCGGCTTCCTTCTGGATAATGTCAACGCGCTTTTCCACACAAGCCTGCGGGGGATGGATCTGGTGCTTCCGCTTGGGCTTTCTTTTTATACCTTTCAGTCTTCCGGTTATCTTCTGGATGTTTACTGGAAAAGAGTAGAAGCAGAAAAAAATCCATTGAAATATGCACTGTTCGTTTCCTTCTTTCCGCAGCTGATGCAGGGACCGATTGGCCGCTACAGCCTGCTGGAGCATCAGCTTTATGAGCCGCACAGCCTGAAGCGGGAGAATCTGGTAAGAGGCGCTGAGCGGATGCTCTGGGGCTTCTTTAAAAAAATGGTAATCGCGGACTGGGCGGTGGTCTTTGTGGACGCTATTTTTGACAGACCGGATCTGTATCAGGGAGTGGCTCTGTTCGGAGCGATTTTCTACATGATTGAACTGTACGCCGACTTTTCCGGTGCGATGGATGTGGTGATCGGACTTTCGCAAATGTTTGGCATTACGCTGGAGGAAAACTTCCGGCGGCCGTTTTTTGCGACTTCTATGTCAGATTTCTGGCATCGCTGGCACATTACCCTGGGGAACTGGATGAAAGAGTATCTGTTTTATCCCGTTTCTTTGTCTGGCTGGATGGCGAAGTTTTCGAAATGGGCAAAAAAAACCTTCGGGAGAAAGACAGGAAGAGTGCTGCCGATCGCCCTGGCGGATATCATTGTATTCCTGGCTGTTGGCATCTGGCACGGGCCGCAGTGGAAATATGTGGTCTATGGCCTTTATAATGGTCTGATTATTGGTACGAGTGAGCTGCTGGCGGGAAGATATCGAGAGTGGAAAAAAGCACTGCATATTACGGGAAAGGAGCGCTGGTATTTTGCGTTTATGCTTATCCGCACCCTGTTCCTGACCCTGACCCGCATGTATTTTGACCGGGCGGATTCCGTGCGGGCGGCGCTTTCCATGATGAAAAGTACGCTGACCAGCTTTCAGCCCTCCGTGCTTCTTACCATACCGGCAGGGCGGGATGGACTCAGCTTTACGCCATACGCGCTGCTGATCATTGTCTGTGGGTGTGTGGTTCTGTTTACAGTAGAGGTATTGCAGGAGAGGGGAATCCGGATTCGGGAGTCGCTTGCGAAGCTTCCTCTTCCGGCGACAGCCGCCATTTATTTTATACTGCTCCTGTCGATCGGCTTATTTGGCTCAACAGCCGCGGTGAAAGGGTTTATTTATGCGCAGTTTTGAGAATGTTTCCCCGCAGCAGTGTACGGACGGGGCAGAAAAAAGAAAATCCGTGACGGTAAATGCGGATGTTTTCATGGAGAAGCAGCGGACGAGGCGAAAACGGACGATTGGAAAGACCATTCTGGTGCTGGCAGTTTTTGCGGCACTCCTTGTCGCGCTGGACCTGGCGCTGTATCCCTGCACCTTTATTCGCAGCGATATCCATGCGATCAGTACGACACAGTATGACGATATCATTGTGGGAGATTCCCATGGAAAAATGAACATTGACCCGGATGCGATGGAGGAAGTCACCGGGCGCAGCGGCCATAATGTCTGCGTTGGCGGTGAATATGGGATTGATGCTTATTATCTTGTAAAGCTGGCGGTGGAAAAGCAGAATCCCACAAGAGTGATTTATGAGATTTCACCGGGGTATTTTGTAACGGAAAAAGAAGAAGGGAATAATTATCTGCTGTTTTATCATGAATTTCCGCTTTCCTGGTCGAAGGTGGAGTATTTCTTTGATGCGATCGCACAGACCAATTTCCGGACTGTCTTCTTTCCGTGGTATGAGTATTCTCTGTCCTACGAGGTTCCTCTGATCGCAGAGACTCTGACACACAAGTTAACAGGGGATTACAGCATCGACAGTGAGACGAGTACGACGCAGGTATATCATGAGAGCGGTTTTATCGAGCGTTATGCCGTTGACACGAGCGCGCTGCAGCTGACCGAACCGATTCTCTATGAGGAGGGTGCGATTGTAGAAGAAAATATGGAATATCTGAAAAAGACGATCGAATTCTGCCGGGAGAATGGGATCGAGTTTGTGGCTGTGACGACGCCGATTCCGGCCGCGACGCTGGGTACCTGGTGGGATAATTTCACAGCCGCGTGGGAATATTTCGAAGCCTTTTTTGAGGAAGAGGGCGTGACGTACCTGAACTTTAATACAGATTATTATTTTTCATTCTCGCATGAAATAGAGGATTACACGGATTATGACGGACATATGAATGGCGACGCTGCCAGGGAATTTTCGAAGGTGCTGGCGGAGCTGCTTACATCTGCGGAGGAATAAGGATGGATACTGGTCACACCTGCAGTGGTTGAATTAACGTGAATTGGTCAGGGGGTGACCTGTAACGAAGGGTGACCGGAGAGGAGGGAAAGTATGAAAACAAATGCGTTAGAATATCTGGAAGAATCTGCCAGACGCTTTAGGGATAAGGTTGCGTTTGCGGACGCCACAGACAGCTGCACCTTTGGCGAGCTGCGGGATCGCGCAGAGCGGATCGGGACGGCGCTTGCCGCATGGGTTCCGGTGAGGAAGCCGGTTCCGGTTTTTATGGAAAAAAGTGTGGAGACGATCGGTGTTTTTATGGGCACTCTTTATGCAGGCGCGTTTTATGCGCTGGTGGACACAAAGCATCCGGCTGCGCGGATCCGGCAGATTCTGGATGTACTGCAAAGCGATGTGATCGTTACTTCCGAAAAATATTTAAAGGACCTGCAAAAGCTGGATTTTGCGGGAAAAATTCTGATGGCGGAGGAGCTTGTGCGTTCGGAAAAGGATGAGGAGCTGCTGGCGCGGATTCGCGCGCAGGCGCTGGATACTGATCCGCTGTATGGGAATTTTACCTCCGGTTCCACCGGGGTTCCCAAATGTGTGGTAGTCGGGCATCGATCACTGCTGGATTTTATTGACTGTTTTACGGAACTTTTTGGCATTACGGATCAGGATGTGCTGGGCAATCAGGCTCCCTGGGATTTTGATGTTTCCGTGAAGGATATTTATTCCGGACTGAAAACCGGGGCAACGGTGCAGATCATTCCCAGGCAGTATTTTTCTTTTCCGATGAAGCTGCTGGATTTTCTGGAGGAGCGTCAGGTGACGACCCTGATCTGGGCAGTTTCGGCGCTCTGTATTGTCAGCACGCTGAATGGATTCGACTATCGGGTGCCCGGGAAAATCCGCAGGGTTCTGTTTTCCGGCGAGATGATGCCGGTGAAGCATCTGAATATCTGGCGCAGCTATTTGCCGGATGCCATGTTTGTAAATCTGTATGGTCCTACGGAAATCACCTGCAATTGTACCTGGTATATGGTGGACCGGGAGTACGAGCCGGGGGATGTGCTGCCCATGGGGAAGGCGTTTCCAAATGAAAAAGTGTTTCTCCTGGATGAGGAGGATCATCTGATTGATTCCTCCCGGACGGATGTGAGGGGCGAGCTCTGCGTGAGCGGTTCGGCGCTGGCGCTGGGGTATTATCGCAATCCGGAGCAGACCAGGAGGGTATTCGTGCAGAACCCGCTGAATGACTGCTATCTGGAGACAATCTATCGAACCGGTGATCTGGCCTACTATAATAAAGAAGGAAATCTTTGCTTCTCGAGCAGAAAGGACTTCCAGATCAAGCATATGGGACATCGGATTGAACTGGGAGAGATCGACAACGCGATGGAAAAGATTTCCGAGATCAGGAGAAGCTGCACGATTTTTGATGCGGATGCGCAGAAGATTGTCTGCTTTTATGAGGGAGATCTGGAGCGCAGGCCGCTCGCGAAAGCGCTGGGGCAGCTCCTGCCGTCCTTTATGGTGCCGAATGTATTTCGGCAGATGGACGCGCTGCCTTTGAATAAAAACGGAAAAATTGACAGAAAAGCATTGATGGATTATGATAGGGAACGATAGAAAGAATCGTTCCCTATAAAGAGATAAAGAGCATCTACACGATCGCGCAGGGAAGAGCTGCTCAGGCAGCCCGTGTTCTGCGGATTGCTGCTCAGAACAGCAGAAAAAAAGGAGAAAAAAATATGGAAACATTACTGGAAATTCTCGAGGACATTCAGCCGGACGCAGATTATCAGAATTGTGATACACTGATTGATGATGGAATACTGGATTCTTTTGCCATTTTGTCGATCGTGAGTGAGCTTCAGGATGAGTATGGCATTAAAATTACGCCGGCAGACCTGACGCCGGAGAATTTTAATTCCGCAAACGCGCTGTGGCAGATGGTGTGCCGGCTAAAAGGCTGATTTATGGCTGCGATTTACTTCACAGAATCCTCAAAGTATGATATACTGTAACAGGCAAAAGAGAGAAGCTGACATTCGGAACAGCGGGCCCGTTTTTGTGCTAAACGGTTCGCGCAAGGCAAACGTCCGTGATGCGCACAGGAGGACATAATGGCAGGATTTCAGAGCATTCTTGGACATAAAAAAGAGATTGCGCACCTTGAGAGAGCGATTCGCTCCGGCAAGGTGAGTCATGCGTATATATTGAATGGGGAAAAGGGAACCGGGAAGAGCGTGCTTGCGAACGCATTCGCCCAGACGCTGCAGTGTGAGAACGTGCATGCACCGGAACTCATCTCCGGACGGGGGGAGGAAGGACTTCTCCCGGCGGAACTGGCCAGTCGGAATGTGGAGGCCTGCGGAAGATGCCATTCCTGTAGACAGGCCGAGAGCGGAAACCATCCGGATATCATCTATGTGCGGCACGAGAAGCCGGCAAGCATCGGTGTGGACGACGTGCGGGAGCAGCTGGTCGGCGATGCGCAGATTCGCCCATACAATGGCAAATATAAAATTTACATCATCGCCGATGCGGAAAAGATGACGCCGCAGGCGCAGAACGCGATCCTTAAGACGATTGAGGAACCGCCGGAGTATGTGATTATTCTGCTTTTGACGGCAAATGACCGGGCGCTTCTGGATACGATCCGTTCCAGGTGTGTGACGCTGAATCTGAAGCCGGTGCCGGATGAGGTTGTGAAAGCGTATCTGATGGAGAAGATTCAGATACCGGATTATCAGGCGGATATCTGTGCGGCGTTTGCCCAGGGAAATATCGGCAAGGCGGAACGCCTGGCTTCTTCGGAGGATTTCAACGCGATCAAGGCTTCCGCGATGCGCCTGGTTCGCAATGCGGGGGAGATGGAGATCAGCGCCATCATTGATTACGTGAAAGAGGTGCAGGAGTATCGGATTTCCATTCAGGATTATCTGGATATCCTCGCGCTCTGGTACCGGGATATGGTATATTATAAGGCTACGAGAGATATTGACGGCCTGATTTTTAAAGATGAACTGCGCACGATCCGGGAGACCGTCCGCAGATGCTCTTATGAGGGGGCAGAAGAAGTAATGAAAGCCATTGAGACGGCAAAGACGCGCCTTAGCGCGAATGTCAATTTTGACCTGACAATGGAGCTTCTGTTCCTGGTGATTAAGGAGAATATTCATGGTTAAAATTATTGGAGTCCGGTTCCGCAATGCGGGTAAAGTCTATTATTTTGATCCGAAATCCCATGAGATCCATTCGGGAGATCATGTGATCGTAGAGACTGCGCGCGGAATCGAGTATGGCACTGCGATCGGCGGTGTGCGTGAGGTGGAGGAGGATAAGGTCGTGCCGCCGCTCAAGGAAGTGATCCGGATGGCGACGGAGGAGGACGATGCCCATGCGCTGCGTAACCGCGAAAAGGAGCGGGAAGCCATGCGGATCTGCCGGGAAAAGATCCAGAAGCATGGTCTGGAGATGAAGCTGATCGACGCGGAATATACGTTTGATAATAATAAAGTCCTTTTTTATTTTACCGCGGACGGGCGGATTGACTTTCGTGAGCTGGTCAAGGATCTGGCAGCGGTTTTCCGTACACGGATTGAGCTGCGGCAGGTCGGTGTGCGCGATGAGACGAAGCTTCTGGGTGGTGTCGGCATCTGCGGGCGCGTTCTCTGCTGTCATTCTTACCTGTCTGATTTTGCACCGGTATCGATCCGGATGGCCAAAGAGCAGAACCTTTCGCTGAATCCGACCAAAATTTCCGGTGTCTGCGGCCGGCTGATGTGCTGCCTGAAGAATGAGGAGGAGACTTACGAATATCTGAACAGCCGCCTTCCGGGGCAGGGGGATACGGTAACGACAGCGGACGGACGGTCCGGCGTGGTGCAGAATGTCAATGTTCTGCGCCAGAGGGTCAGGGTCCTTTTCGAGGAAGGCGAGGATAAAGAGCTGGAAGAGTTCGATGTGGGCGATCTGAATTTTCACCCAAGACGCAGGAAAGAGAAAAGCGGTAAGAGCAAGGACAGAGACCGGGAGAAGGACAGCCGGCGTTCCCGTTCTGGAAATGGAGAAACGCAGGAAGAGAAAGAACTGCGTGAGCTGGAAGCTCTGGATAAAAAAGAAGGGAAAACGAAACGGCGTAACGATTGAGACGATGAGGAGAGGGAAATACGCTGCATGGAAGTTCACTTAAAAGAAGACGAGCATCTCGATGACCTGTACCGCAATGGCCTCAGAATTATCCAAAGTGAGCATTTGTTTCGTTTCGGGATGGATGCGGTATTACTGTCCGGGTTTGCCCGCGTAAAGGAAGGCGGCCAGGCGCTTGATCTGGGGACAGGCACCGGGATTATACCGATCCTGCTATCGGCGAAGACACCGGGGCGGCATTTTACCGGTCTGGAAATTTCGCCCGCAAGTGCAGATATGGCCGCGCGCAGTGTTCTGCTGAATGACCTGTCCGACCGGATTGCCATTGTAAAAGGAGATATCAGGGAAGCCGACGCGCTGTTCGCACCGGCTTCTTTTGACACCATTACCTCCAATCCGCCGTATCTTAAGGGCAGCCATGGCCTTTTGAATCCGGATCTGGAGAAAGCCGCGGCACGCCATGAGGTTCTGTGTACCCTTGAGGATGTGGTGCGGGCGGCCGCGAAGCTGCTGGTGCCTGGCGGACATTTTTATATGGTTCATCGCCCATTCCGGCTGGCTGAGATTATCTGCGTGCTTTCCAGGTATCGGCTGGAGCCGAAGCGAATGCGCCTTGTTTACCCTTACGTGGACAAGGAGCCAAATATGGTGCTCATCGAAGCCGTGCGCGGCGGACGGGCGCGGATGACGGTGGAAAAGCCACTGATTGTGTACGATCAGCCTGGCGTGTATAATCGGGAAATTACGGAGATATATGGGTATTGAGTAAAATGACTCGCATCATTTAGCATAAAAATAGAAGAATGGACCGTTCATTTGTAAAACGACACATTTCTGAATGGGATGGAATATCCATACTTTTCGGGAAGTATATTGTAAAACAGTTCATGAAGGGACTGTGATAAAAAGGAGATTTGAGAGAATGGAGGAGAAAAAAACGGTATCGTCCGGCGCCGGCCGTCTCTACCTCTGCGCTACTCCGATCGGCAATCTGGAGGACATCACGCTGCGCGTGATCCGCACGCTGAAAGAGGTTGATCTGATTGCAGCGGAGGACACGCGCGGCAGCATTAAGCTGCTGAATCATTTTGACATTCATACGCCGATGACGAGCTATCACGAGTACAACCGCATCGAAAAAGCACATACCCTGATCGCGAAAATGCTGGCGGGCAGCAATGTTGCTCTGATTACAGACGCCGGGACGCCAGGCATTTCCGACCCGGGCGAGGATCTCGTGCGGCTGTCCATGGAGGCGGGGATTGAGGTGACCTCCCTGCCGGGCGCCTGCGCCTGCGTGACCGCGCTGACTCTTTCCGGACTTCCAACGCGCCGTTTCTGTTTTGAGGCATTTCTGCCTGCGGACAAAAAAGAGCGGCGGCAGATCCTGGAGGAACTGAAAACCGAGACGCGCACGATTATTCTCTACGAGGCTCCGCACCGGCTCGTGCGGACACTTACGGAGTTGTATGAAACGCTCGGCGACCGCCGGGCGACGGTCTGCCGTGAACTGACGAAAAAGCATGAGACGATTTTTGCCACGACCCTTCAAAAGGCGCTTGCCTGGTATCAGGAAAATGAACCGCGCGGCGAGTGCGTAATCGTGATGGAAGGGCGCAGCCGGGAGGAAATGAAGCGAGAGGAGCAGCTGCAGTGGGAGACGCTGACGATCCCGGAGCATGTCGCATTGTACGAAGCGCAGGGGATGGAGCGCAAAGAAGCAATGAAAGTGGCCGCAAAAGATCGCGGGATTTCGAAGCGCGAAGTGTATGCAGCGCTGGTGTAATGTTGATAAAAATAGTGTTGCATTTTGCAGGCAGGTGTGTTATAGTAGGAATGAAAAAGGTGCTATCGTGAAGCATTGACGGTTAGCCTCCCAATTATTGCAAAATCAAAAATAACCGCTTAGTGGGGACTAGGGCGGTTATTTTTCTGAGTGGCTACTCCCAATCGTGTAGCCAAGACCAAATGAGGTTAAGCAGAGACTGAGCACTGCAATCAAGTCACCGATTGTAAGCATATGCCTTTCCTCCTTTCTTTCGATTTCCGCAAATGAGCGGATGGAATCTATATGTAATCAGAGGATCACAGTTCCCCTGTAACAGGGGCTAACCGCCGCTACCATCCTGATAGCACCTGGCTTTATCTTACAATATTCGATACATTGTGTCAATTGTATTTTTGCATTATTCAATTTTAAAAAAAATATTGCTAACCATTATGTTATATTAATATTTAGATATGACAAATAAAGAAAAGTGGAATGTAAGAGGAGGAGATAAAAATGGCAGAATTTACTTTTGACCGGGAAGCGTATGACAGGCGGATGGAATGGTATCTGGACGCGCGTTTTGGCATGTTTATTCACTGGGGACTGTATGCGATTCCGGCGCGCGGCGAGTGGGTGCGCAGCGTGGAGCAGATGCCGAAGGAAGACTACATGAAGTATTTTAGGGAGTTTGACCCGGTGGATTATGACCCGCGCAAGTGGGCGCGTGCGGCAAAGCGGGCGGGCATGAAGTACATGGTGATGACGGCGAAGCATCACGATGGCTTTTGCCTGTTTGACAGTCAGTACACTGATTTCAAGTCTACGAACACGAAGAGCGGCCGAGACCTGGTGAGAGAATATGTGGAAGCTGTCCGGGCGGAAGGGCTGAAGGTAGGCTTATATTTCTCCCTTCTGGACTGGTACCATGAGGATTTCCCACATTACGGGGACGCGAACCATCCGATGCGGAATAACCCGGCCTATAGCAATGAGAACCGCGATTTTAACCGTTATCTGGACTATATGCACAATCAGGTGCGCGAGCTTTGCACCAATTATGGGAAGCTGGATATCCTCTGGTTTGACTTTTCCTATGATGAACTGCGCGGTGAGGCGTGGAGAGCGACAGAGCTGGTGCAGATGGTGCGTTCCCTGCAGCCGGATGTGATCATTGATAACCGGCTTGAGGTGAGCGGCGAGGGCTTCGGTTCTCTGGCGGAAGGGCATCCGACGCCGTATCACGGCGATTTTGTCAGCCCGGAGCAGATTATTCCACCCAAAGGACTGCGAGATGTGAATGGAAATGACCTGGCCTGGGAGGCCTGCTTTACAATGAATAACAGCTGGGGTTATCACGCGACGGATCATTTCTATAAACCGGCTTCCATGCTGATCCGGAAGCTGGTGGAGTGCGTCTCGAAGGGCGGCAATATGCTGCTGAATGTGGGGCCGGATGCGCGCGGGAACTTCCCGCCAGAGGCGACGGAGCGGCTGGAAGCAATCGGCGCGTGGATGGATAAAAACAGCCGCAGTATCTATGGCTGCGGCAAATCTGAGCTGGAAAAGCCGGACTACGGCCGTATCACCGCGGGCGACCATCGGCTGTATTTCCATGTGTTTGAAAACACGGTTGGAGCCGTCCCGCTGACGGGTGTAAAGCGGGAGGACGTCGAGGCAATCCGTTATCTGGAGAGCGGCGCGGAGATTCCGGTCAAAAGCGACTGGGTCTACGCAGATTACCCGGATATCGTCTTTGCGTCGCTGGGCGCAAACCCGGTGCTGCCCGATCCGGTGGATACGGTGATTGAGGTGGTATTGAAATAAAGGGAGGAATTCCTTATGCCATTATTATAGTAGAAAGAATGAAAAAACAGCCTTTCGCAGGCTGTTTTTCATTTCGATGTTTAGTAATAAATGACACGCACTTTTTTCACCCCGTCAATGGCGCGTATTTTCTCAATCACCGCCTTGTCCGGCAGCGTGTCGCAGTCGATCAGGGTGTAAGCAGCCTCGCCGCGGCTCTTGTTTGTCATGTTCGGGATGTTGATGCCTTCCTGGGAGAGCAGCGAGGAGAAGCTCACGATCATGTTCGGCCGGTTCACATTCATAATGCAGATGCGGCACGCGCATTTTTCCGGCGGCAGGGTGCAGCTCGGGTAGTTGACCGAATTGCGGATGCGCCCGGTCTCGATAAAGTCGCGCAGCTCGTCGACGGCCATGGCCGCGCAGTTGTCCTCGGACTCTGCGGTTGAGGCGCCCAGATGCGGTGTGGCGATGACGTTTGGCATATGGCAGGTTTTGGGGTTCGGGAAATCGGTCATATAGCGGCGGATGCGTCCGGAGGCGAGACCTTCGGCCATATCGTCGTCATTTACCAGCAGGTCGCGGGCGTAGTTCAGGATGACAGTGCCTTCCTGCATCATCGAGATGGCTTCCTGATTGATCATTCCACGTGTGTCGTCCAAAAGCGGCACGTGCAGAGTGATGTAATTGCAGTTTGCGTAAATGGCGCCCGGTGTCTCTACGATCTTTACCTGACGGGAGAGGCGGAGCGCTCCGCTTACAGAAAGATAAGGGTCATAGCCGATGACATGCATACCGAGCGCGTCCGCCGCGTTCGCCACCTCAATGCCGATCGCGCCAAGGCCGATCACGCCGAGCGTTTTGCCTTTCAGCTCTGTTCCGGCAAATTTTTTCTTGCTTTTTTCCATGGCTTTGGAAATGGTCTCATCTTCGCGGTTTTCTTCAACCCAGCGAATCCCGCCGTCGATGTCCCGCGCCGCGAGCAGCATCCCGGCAAGCACCAGCTCTTTTACTCCGTTTGCGTTCGCGCCCGGTGTATTAAAAACGACAATACCCTGCTCGGTGCAGCGGTCCAGCGGAATGTTATTCACGCCCGCCCCGGCGCGCGCAATCGCGACCAGGTTTTCCGGCAGCTCCAGGGCGTGCATATCCGCACTGCGCACCAGCACCGCATCTGCCTCTGGCAGGCTCTGCGTCATTTCATAGTCATTGGTAAGATTGTTTGTTCCCACCTCTGAGATGGGATTCAGGCAGCAAATTTTTGTCATAATGGTTCTCCTCGTTTGTTTGATTCCGGAACAGCAAAGGGGTTCGCTGTAACAGCGCTTTATCCCTTTAATAAAGTAAACGAACTTAGTGTAGCACACCGCTGTGGGAAACGTCAAATATATTTTGCGGTGGAAGACACAGGATGGCTGGTTGCGAGAATCTTAAGAAATAAAGTAGTTGTAAATTACATATACAACCGTGTATACTAAAAGAAAAAATATAACAAAAAATTTCTGAACACAGGAGGCGGAGCTATGAAAAAGAGAAAAAGGAACAAGTACATTCCTGCAAACCGGGGCATGAAGGCGGCTTTGGCGTTTGCAGTCTCACTGGCGATGATTTCCGCGGAGGTCACTCCTTTGGCGTCGCTGCTCTCCGGGTCGGCTGTGGTGCTGGCGGAAGAGACTTCAACAGCGGGCTCTGCTGAGACACCGGGCGGGATTTCTGCTGAGACGGAAAGCGAGTCTGTCAGTGAGGGCGGAAGTGTTGCGGAAACACAGGCTGATACCGGGGAGGGTTCCGATGCAGGCGAAGCACAGAACGATACGGAAGCGACGGGCGATGGGACAAATACCGGACAGGAGGCCGAGAGTTCGGTGGTACAGATAGAATCAGGCATCAAAGAATCTGTGACACAGGATGACGATGACCTGATGACAAACGAAGAGATGCTGGCAGGCTACATCTCGGAGTTATGGGATACCGACGGGATCGCGATGCTTGGCACGGTTGCGGGAGATTTGCTGACGACAGATATTGAGCAGAATCTGTACAGTCTTCTCAAGGCGAAGGTCGAGAGCGTAGCAGATGGAGACACAGCTTCTACAGTATTTACGTTTTCTGCGTCAGAGCTGGGACTGACTGCTTCCTACACGGCGTCCGACCTGGGAATAACGACGATTTTGGAGTCTGTTCTGGATGAAGAAACCAATGAGTTAAAGTACTATATAAGTGCGGAGACAGAGACGGCGCTGTTTCACGCGGCGGGATTATCCGGTGCGCTGGATCATGTGATGGACGCATTGCTGGAGGACTGCCCATATGATCTGTACTGGTATGATAAAACAACGGCTTCGGGGGGAGTTTCTATAGACTATGGCTTTTTCCTCTCTGGTTCAGAAGAGCAGGGGTGGTCCATTGGATTTACGGATATCACGGTCAGCATGATTGTTGCTGTTGATTATCAGGATATGACCGCAGAAGTGGCACAATATACGGTGAACGGCGCTGCTGTCGCAACTGCGAAAGCCGCTAAAGCGAACGCGCAGGCGATCGTGGAAAAATATGCCGGGTATTCGGATTATGAAAAGCTGGAGAAATACCTGGAAGAAATAGACGCACTTGCTTCTTATAATATGGATGCGGCTACGGACGGCAGTGATGTGTCCTTTGGCGATCCCTGGCAGCTGGTATACGTTTTTGACGGAGATGAAAATACTACGGTTGTATGTGAGGGCTATTCCAAAGCATTTAAGTATTTGTGTGATCTTTCAACATTTGAGGATGCCGGCTTATTCTGCCTTACCGTATCCGGAACAATGACCGGCGGCACAGGGGCAGGCAGCCATATGTGGAACATTGTCTGCACAAGCAAAGGCAATTATCTGGTAGATGCGACGAATTGCGATACGGGTACCGTAGGTGCGGAAAAACAGCTGTTCATGGCTTATGATGAGACTGGAACCGGCAGTGTGTCCGTTGGCTATACGTTTTCCCTGAATAATGGGAGCAGTGAAATTTCTTATACATATGATTCCGATCTTGGATATGGTGATGAGTATTTGAAGTTCGCGACGATTGCATATCTGGAAACGGAGAGCGAGACGGAGACGGAGACGGAAACAGAAACGGAAACCGAAACGGAAAC
>JAJQCQ010000051.1 GCA_021202635.1 Lachnospiraceae bacterium
ACTTGGCGTGGCTTTTAGATTCATCTACTCTGGCTAGGGTGTGACCTGTAACGAAGTAGATGAATTTTTATAAAAAAAGACGAATCTTCATACTCAAATCTCGAAAGAAATCTGATATAGTAGTTTAGGGAAAGAAAGAGCCGATAGCGATGCTGAACTATCCGGCGTGAATGTATAAATAAGAGATACATTTTTTAGCGAATGGCTTTCGAAAATTGTGCAGGTAAAGTGAGAGGAAAGTATGTATAAAATGAACGATGATTATCCGGTTGAGGTGAAAGTGCGGATTATGGCCGGGCAGGTATATGCGGCGGCTGAGCTGGGAATGTGGTGTTTTGACCCGGCGGATCGGTCTCTGTATTATTCTACCTGTCCAAATGAAAAGGAATTCCTGGCTTTTTTTAAGCTGAGCGGATGCTTTGATTATGCATTTGAGACTCGGGAAGGATGGGACAGACCGGTAATTCTGAGCGATTCTCTGGGGCTGATCTGGGTCGGGGAGAATATATTCAGGGAAGGAAAAGCGTTTCTTTTCATCCTTCTGGGGCCTTTTTTTATAAACCAGACATCTTTAAAGCATATTGAAAATGAACTGCGTCAAAAGGAAACATCTATCCAGATCTGCAGGGAAATGATGCGGGTGCTCTCAAGAGTGCCTGTTCTTCATGTCCCTATGATGAATCAATATGCTTCCATGCTTCATTATACCATTATGGATGACAGAGTGCATCCTTCCGATTTTTATTATCAGCATGATTTTCTGCAGACTTTGAAAAATCAGGAATCTGATGAAAAGGCAGTCACGGAAGTCAGTTCGGATAAGATGGCTGAAGGGGAGCAACGATTACTTCAGGCGATCCGGGATGGAAATACAAATTATCTGCGGATTTTGGAGCAGGTGGCTTATTCCAACGACGTACTTCTTTCCAATACAGGGAATTCCGTGCGTGATGGGAAAAATACACTTCTGGTATTGAATGCACTATGTAGCAGAGCATCGACGGAGGGCGGAGTGCCTGTGAAAACCGCGAGAGAAATGGAGATGCGTTTTGCGGAAGAGATCGAAAAATGTGGAAGCATCAGTAAATTGATTGATTTGAATCTGAAAATGATTGAGGAATATGTGGTTCGAGTCCGAAAAAGTCGGGGAAATCCTCAGATATCCAAAACTATTCAGGAAAGCTGTGATTATATCCGCGCGAATGTTCAAAAAAAACTGACGGTAGAGATGATTGCCGGGGAGATAGGCTATACCCCGTATTATTTTACGAAAAAATTCAATAAGGAGATGGGGATTCGGGTGACGGATTACATCAAGCAGGCGAGAATCGAATACGCAAAAATCGCATTGATTTCTACATCAAGAAGTATTCAGGAAATCAGCGATTCCCTGCATTTTGGCACAAGAAACTATTTCAGTAAAGTATTTCGTGACATCGTTGGAATAACGCCCGCCGATTATCGCGATCGGATGGGAAGGGAGGAAAAGTAAAATGAAGATGAGATTGAAAGAAAATGTGGATATGGTTGCATTTCTGAATCAGGCGGAAAAATGCGGGCAGGATATTTTTCTGGAGACAAGAGAAGGCGACCTGTTAAATTTAAAATCGGTGTTATCGGGATATGTGTTGATCGTTCTTTCAGAAAAAAAAGAACTGCTGAAAGACTGCACAATCATTTGCAACAAGGAGGATGCCATCAGGATGGAGATTTTTCTGGAACCGTAAAAAATAGAGATTTTATACGAAAATTTGTTTTTTTATATAAGCTGGACGAAAATGCGTACAGATTCGCCAGTTTCGGTACATGGGACTTTGCTTTTTTGCTGTATAGTGATGCTGTCTAAAGTGCACGGGACATGAAAACAAAAGCATTTCGTAACCGAAAAGATTTGGCGTTGCCAATATCTGACAAGTATGAGTGCGGAAAACGAAAGGAGCGAACGAAACCATGGCAAACGAAACAAATGAAACAAAAGAGGCAAAGGCTCGGGAAAAGGAAGAGAAGCAGGAAAGTAAGGTAGGAATTGGAAAACTGGTTCTCTGGAATACCCGCTCGGTAGCAGTCGCCATCCAGACTCTGACATTAACCTATCTGATGATTTACTGTACAGATACGCTTCATATTGAACCTGCATGGGCCAGTATCATGTTGGTAGCGACCAAGCTACTGGATGGCGTGACAGACACAGTGGCCGGGTTTATCGTGGATCGCACCCAGACCAGATGGGGCAAGGGACGTCCTTATGAGGTATCCGTTATAGGACTGTGGCTGGCAACATGGCTGTTGTTCTCCGTACCAACCGGTTTTGGCAGCGCTGCAAAAATGGTATGGATTTTCTGCATGTATACAATGGCAAATTCTGTATTCTATACCCTGCTGAGTGCGAACCAGAACGTCTATATGATCCGCGCTTTTAAAGATACGCAGATTGTGAAGCTGACCTCCTATGGCAGTGTGATTACAATGCTTGTAGCGGCTGCTTTTAATATTCTGTTTCCGACGGCGGTTACAGTAGTCGCAACATCCGCTTCCGGATGGAGCAGCCTGATGCTGATGATGGCAGTGCCGCTTGCGGCAATCGGAATCCTGCGTATGGTATTTATTCCAGAGAGATACCAGGTGGGAGTGGCAGTAAATGGTCAGCAGGAAGAAAAATTAAAGCTAAGAGACATAGCCACCCTGTTTAAGACTAATAAATACATATTGATTATCGCTATGATGACGTTAATATTTAATCTTGTCTGCAACATGGGCGTCAATACTTATTATTATTCCTATATAGTAGGAAATCTGGCACTGGCCGGCGTTGCTGCGGCCGCGCAGATGATTGCTATCCCGCTGGCATTTTGCTTCCCGATTCTGTTGTCAAAAATGTCTACAATCCGTTTGATGTTCGCGGGTTTCATCGTAGCGGTTGTCGGATATGCGATTAACGCTGTTGCCGGCGCAAATATGCTGCTCCTGGTGATCGCTGCGATCTTTACCGGTGCGGGAACCATCCCCGCCAGCATGCTTTCCTCCCTGGTGATTCTGGAGTGTGCGGATTTCAACGAATGGAAAGGAAATCCGCGCATGGAAGGGACCATGAGCAGCCTGGTCGGGCTTGGATCGAAAATAGGTGCGGCAGTAGGCGCCGGTCTTCTTGGAATCTGCCTGTCTGCAGTCGGTTATAATGGAGATGCTAATATAACAGCTGCTTCCAATATGATGATCCGTGCCCTGTTTGGTATCGTACCCATGATTCTTTACATTATCACAGCGTTGTCCCTTCGCTTCTACAAGTTGGATAAGCTGACACCGCAGATTAAGGCAGATATTGCGGCAAGAAGAGCCGGTAACAATTGAACTGGCATGGATAACCAGGGTAAAGACTGAGCCGGGATAGCCGAAAGCAAAAAGATGAATGAGTGACAAGGATGATCAGGATAGACAGGGGGAAGGATTATGGAACTATATGATGCAAAAAAAGATGAGCAATTTAGCAGAGGCTACATCGATATTGATGAGATGAGAGTGAGGAAGCTCGAAAATGGATGTTCGATTCCGTTTCGGTATATGCATGGAGGTTTTGAGGGAACCCCGGTAAAATTTTCCTTTTGCTTTCCGGAAAAGGACCGGTATGAGGGCAGATTTTACCAGTATCTGTCCCCATTCCCGGGGCCGGAGGAGGAGCTGGCATCTATTCCGGTCACAGGAATCGATGACAAAATCGCGTTCTGTCTGACGCATGGGGCATATTATGTGGAATCAAATATGGGATCAGGAGCAATATTCACGAACAGCGACGATCATACAATGACCCACCGTTCCAGTGCGGCCAGTGCGGAATTTTCCCGTATAAAGGCGCAGGAGGTTTACGGATATGAACATCGGCCCTATGGATATGTGTATGGCGGAAGCGGCGGCGGGTACCGTACGATTGCCTGTATAGAGAACACAAATGCTTTTGACGGGGCAGCTCCCTATGTGATCGGTTCGCCTTACGCGATCCCGAACTGCCAGACAACCAGAGCGCATGCCGAGAGACTGCTGAGAAATAAGCTTCCACAGATCATTGACGCAGTGGATGCGGGCGGGAGCGGCGATCCCTATGCGGGGCTGAATGAAGAAGAAGCGGATGCGCTGCGTGAAGCGACCTTTTTCGGGTACCCGTCCAAGAGCTGGTTCGCAAGCGCAGATTTGGATGACGGCTCACTTTCTGTACTTCTGCCGGGGATAAAGGCTATGGATCCGGACTATTTTGAAGATTTCTGGAAAAAACCGGGATACCTTGGCGCGGATAAAAACAGCAGCGCTGTGCGGGAGCGGATCTGTATGGATACGAGGGTAAAGCTGGTATATGAGCCAAACCGGAAGGAGAAGGCACTTCAGAAAACGGTTGATACGAGAAACGGCGTCAATGATGCCTGGAAGAAAATGATCAGCAGCGCCAGTGAAAAGAGCGAACCGTGGATTGAACTGGCGGAAATTCCTGTGGGTGAGAATTTGTATTTAAAGGGAGCACAGATGGAATTTCTCGGTGGGGAAGCAAAAGGAAAGAAGTTGCAGATCGGCAGGATTGAAGATAATCGGGTGTACATTATTGAAGGCTTTGGAATGGACACAATTGCGGAAACGATCAGCCTTGTAAACGTGGGGGATGAGGTACATCTGGACAATTCGGATTACATTGCCGTTCAGACCTACCACAGACATCAGGTGCCAACCCCTGATTACAGAGCCTGGGATCAGTTCCGGGATGAAGAGGGAACTCCTCTCTATCCGCAGCAGAAGAACCTGGTTGGCCCGATTTTCTGCGGGATGGGTCCGGGATGTGAGCAGAACGGGCGAATCAACGGCAAAATAATTATTGTAGCGGCGCTTATGGATGAGCAGGCCTATCCATGGCAGGCGGACTGGTACAGAAGAAAAGTGGCTTCTGTGCACGGAGGAAAGGATGAAGACTATTGCCGCCTCTGGTATTTTGACAATGTGCTGCATGGTGATATTACTGGCACTGAAGATGAACTGCACGTGACCTCTTACGTTGCGGGTCTGAAGCAGGCGTTGATTGATCTGGCGGCATGGGTGGAAAAAGGAATCGAACCGCTTCCCTCAAGCAATTATACTGTGGATATCGGGCATGTGTGTGTTCCGGAAACTGCTGCAGAGCGCGGGGGCATCCAGCCGGTAGCGAACCTGAGAGTGAACGGAGAGAAGTGTGCTCACGCGAAGGTGGGAGAAACGATTTCTTTTGAAGTAGAAGCAGAAGTACCGGAAGGCGCCGGGACATTGACTTTCGTTGAGTGGAGCTTTGAAGGGGAGGAAGATTTTCCAGTGAAAGGGGAGTTTACGCTTTGTGACGGAGGAGTAAGAGGCTCTGCCAGGCAAGAGCATACTTACCTGAAGCCAGGAATTTATTTCGGCGTCGTGCGGGTAAAATCGG
This sequence comes from Lachnospiraceae bacterium, assembly GCA_021202635.1. GTDB lineage: Bacteria > Bacillota > Clostridia > Lachnospirales > Lachnospiraceae > Choladousia. Next base: position 5,429 of record JAJQCQ010000051.1, read on the forward strand.
AACGGCACGGAGATAAAAGTGAATTGTTTACCCAGGTGCGAAACATTGACCGGGTAAGAGTGATCGTAGAGGCATAGCAGACAATAGGAGAATAAAACCGGCATAGGACCGGGAGCCGCTGATGAATCAGGTTCCCGGTCCTATTCATACGGCACTGTTTACCTAAAAGCAAACAGGTGCTAAAATAGACTCAATTTTTCGATATGAGGAGAACATAACTATGGAAAAATATCAGGACAGAACTTTGTCCCCCGGTGAAAGAGCGGAGGACCTGCTCGGTAAAATGAGCCTGGAGGAGAAGATGGCTCAGACAAATTGCGTGCTTGTACCGATTGGCCGGGAGGAGCAGGTGAGTGCTTACTGCAAAAACGGGATAGGAGAGATTTCTACCCTGGAAGTTCGCGCGTTGAAAACAACGCAGGAAGCAGTGGCCTTTCAAAGGAGAATTCAGAGCATGATTCTGGAGAACAGCCCGCACCATATTCCGGCGATTTTTCATATGGAGGGACTCTGCGGAGCCTTTATTCAGGATGCTACCAGCTTTCCGTCCGGGATTGGCAGAGGATCTTCTTGGGATCCCGAGCTGGAAAAAAAGATCGGACGGATCGTGGCGAGACAGGAAGGTGCAGTTGGCTTTACTCATACGCTTGCCCCAGTGCTGGATATCTCCCGTGACTCCCGGATGGGACGCCAGGGAGAAACCTATGGAGAAGACCCAACGCTAGCAGCCGCGCTGGGAACCGCTTATACAAAAGGCATTCAGGATGAGGAGGTTGGAGGCCGTCACCAGGAAGCTGTGGCAAAACATTTTATGGGTTTCCATAATTCAGAGGCAGGGATCCACGGGGCCGCCAGCGATACACCGCCGCGCCTTCTAAAGGAGGTTTATGGAAAACCGTTTCAGGCGGCGATCCGGGAAGCATCCCTTCGGGGAGTGATGCCATGCTATTGTACGCTTGACGGGGAACCGGCGTCTTCCTCCCGCCGCCTTTTGACTGAAATGCTCAGGGACGAGATGGGCTTTAACGGGCTGGCAGTATCAGATTACAGTGCGATTGAAAATATCCATAACGTTCAGAAGGCATATGAGAGCGTGACGGAAGCCGGATATCACGCGATGGCAGCCGGTATGGATATAGAGATGCCGGTAAAGGCTGGCTTCAATGAGGAACTGACGGAATGGTTCCGAACCGGAAAAGTAGGGACAGCGGTTCTGGATGAAGCGGTACGGCGGATCCTGGAAGCAAAATTCCGTATGGGTCTTTTTGAAAACCCGTTCCCTCTGGAAGGAGAAGCATTTGAGCAGACTTTTTTTCAAAAGGAAGACAATGAGATCAGCCTGCAGTCCGCAAGGGAATCCCTGGTGTTGCTGAAAAATAACGAATGGCAGGAATGTTCCTTCCCTATAATTTACTGTATGGAAAAAGAGCAGTCAGAGGATTCGGAGGAGACTGCGGAAGTGAAAAAATCCGCTTCGGTTCTTCCACTGGGTAAGGGTTTGAAAAAGATTGCTGTTGTCGGATGCCACGCGAAGAATGCCAGAAGCTTTTTTGGCGGATATACGCATATCAGCATGGTAGAAGCGACGCATGCAGTGACAAATTCGATTGCGGGAATTGGAGGCGCCGGAACAAATCAGGAGAAAACCGTCCCGCTCGTACCGGGCACACAGATTCAATCGGACGAAACAGAAGAGTTCGATGAGATTCTTCGGCAGATCAAACCGGGTTGTAAAAGCCTGCTGGAAGAGGTCCGGTCGCGCTTGCCGGATACAGAAGTTATATATGCTTATGGTTATCCGATTGCGGGGGACGATACGAGCGGTTACGAGGAGGCTTTGACTGCCGTTGCGGAGGCGGATCTGTGTATCCTGACTCTGGGTGGGAAGCACGGATCCTGCTCCGTAGCCTCAATGGGTGAGGGCGTGGACGGGACCGACATCAACCTGCCGGAATGTCAGGAACTCTTTATCCGGAAAGCGGCCAGGTTGGGAAAACCACTGGTTGGGATACATTTTAACGGACGCCCCATTTCCAGTGACGCTGCCGACGAGTGCCTGAATGCGATTATCGAGGCATGGAACCCGTCTGAGATGGGGGCGCAGGCAATTGTGGATGTTCTGACAGGGGAATACAATCCGAGTGGGAAACTGCCGGTTTCCGTTGCCCGGAGTGCGGGACAGATCCCGATTTACTACAACCATCCAAACGGTTCTTCCTGGCACCAAGGGGCAAGTATCGGATTTGCTAACTATGTGGATATGCCGCATACGCCGCGATACTTTTTTGGATATGGCCTGTCCTATACGAGCTTTGCCTATGATGATTTTTGCTGTGATAAACAAATGGTAGCTCCGGATGAACTTTTCCACGTGAGTCTGTCCGTGGAAAATACTGGGAAAACAGCGGGAACAGAAGTGGTGCAGCTTTATCTGAAGGATACTTATGCAAGTATGGTCCGACCGGTGATGGAACTTGCCGGATTTGCCAGGGTAGAGCTTATGCCAGGTGAAAAGAAAACGGTGGAATTCGATCTCACCCCGAGCCAGATGGCTTTCCTTGACTGGGGGATGAACTGGAAAATCGAGAAAGGAAAGCTGGAAATTTTGATCGGTTCTGCGTCGAATGACATCCGGTTGACTGGTGAAGTGGAAGTGACGGGAGACTTATATATAAAAGGCAAAGACCGCAGATTTTACGCTGGAACATCTGTATATGAATCTGCAGTTCGATGAGATTTAGCAGTTGCCAATTTCGAATATTGAGATTGCTTAAACGAAGGCATTAGTGTCGCAGGTGCCAGTGGCGCAGAATGGAGACTGGTATGAAAATTTACAGCATGAAAATTAATCATCTGACGAATCCTCTGGGGTTTCGTATGATCCGGACTGTTTTCTCATGGAAGGTGGCTGATGCGGAAGGGAAAAAACAGACAGCTGCGAGAATACAGGTGGCTGCGGATGAGTGGATGCGGGAGATCCTGTTTGACTTTGGATTCGATGCGGCAGCGGACAGTCTCTGCTACCGCGCGAATTTTGAATTGCGGCCGTACACACGCTATTACTGGACGGTAACGGTCAGGACAGATAAGGGGGAAGAAACGACCGGAGAGACGCAATGGTTTGAGACGGCGAAGATGGATGATCCCTGGGTCGGCAAATGGATTACCTGTGACAGTGCGAAAGGAACGCGGCATCCTGTTTTTGAGAAAGAAATTTGCCCGGCGATGCCGGTGAAAACGGCAAGGCTTTATGTTTGTGGCCTGGGGCTTTATGAGGCTTATTATGACGGAAGACGTATAGGGAACGAATATCTGACGCCTTACAGCAATGATTACAACGAGTGGGTGCAGTATCAGACGTTTGATGTGACGGAACTGATGAATACCTCTTCGAGTATGGAGAACTCTGCACCTGATTGTTCAGGAAGCGAACGTTTTGCGTTTGAAGCTTCTAATGCTGGCGGCGAGGATGCGGTCGCGGCTAAGCTGTCTGCAAGTGGCACATTATCTATTCTGCTTGGCAATGGCTGGTACAAGTCACGGTTTGGGTTTTCCGCACATGAGGATATCGGCTTTTATGGCAATGAGTGGAAGCTGATTGCGGAACTGCGCATGACCTATGAGGACGGCAGTACGGAGACAATCGGTACAGATGAGAGCTGGGTGGTGCGCCGAAGCAATATTACATTTTCAAACTTGTATGACGGGGAGCATGTAGATGATACGCTGCCGGAGCTTTCCGTGGAAAACACATCGCTCTGCGAGCCGCCAAAAGGTGAGCTGATAGAGCGGATGAGTCTTCCAATCACGGTACATGAGATTTTTGAGCCTGCAGAACTGATTCATACACCCGCTGGTGAGGAAGTCTTTGACTTGGGGCAGGAGTTTACCGGAATTTTTACGTTGCATGTAAACGAGCCTTCCGGGAAGGTCATTCACATTCAGACAGGCGAGATCCTGCAAAACAATAATTTCTACAATGAAAATCTGCGGACGGCGAAATCGGAATATTACTATGTATCAGGCGGAACAGAGAAGACCATCGTTCCTCATTTTACCTTTTATGGCTATCGCTATGTGAAAGTGGAGGGCGTGACAAACCTGAAAAAGGAAGACTTTAGAGGACTTACGCTGTACAGCGATCTGGAATTTACCGGTCAGATGGAGACCGGACACGCACTGGTCAACCGGTTGATCCAAAATGTTCGGTGGGGGCAGAAGAGCAACTTCGTGGATGTGCCGACTGACTGTCCGCAGCGGGATGAGCGGATGGGCTGGACCGGGGACGCGCAGGTGTTTTCACCGACAGCCACCTATCTGTCTGATACATATGCGTTCTATGCGAAATATCTTTATGACATGGCAAAGGAACAGAGCGCACTGGACGGCAAGGTGCCGGATGTGGTGCCATCCTGCGGTGTGGAAAGCACAGCCTGTGTCTGGGGAGACACCTCCTGCATTATTCCGTGGAACATCTATCTGTTTTATGGGGATCAGAGTATTCTGGAAGACCAGTTTGAAAGCATGAAAAGCTGGGTGGATTACATTCGAAGGATCGATAATGGATGCGATTCTACACCAGCTTCCGGAGAAACTGTGGCTCCTCATGGCTGGAGGTACGTATTCCACTATGGGGATTGGCTGGCATTGGATAATCCGGTCGGAGGCGCGGAGCAGGTGATGGGAGGCACGGACGAGGAATTTATCGCGAACCTGTACTATGCAGTCAGCGCGGACCTGGTGGCAGACGCGGCGAAGGTGCTTGGAAAAGGGGCGGAGGAAGCGGAATACCGGGCACTGTCCGAAGAACAGTTTGCTGTAGTAAAGAGCGAATACTACAGCGTAACCGGCCGGTGCTGTATCAGGACACAGACTGCGCTGCTCCTGACGCTGAAATATCATCTTTCTGAAAATATAGAACTGACCAAAAAGCAGCTGCGTAAGCTGTTTGAGATCAGCCAGGGAAAGCTGAGAACCGGATTTGTTGGAACACCCATTCTGAATAATGTGCTGACTGAGAATGGATTCGAAAGGCTGGCATATGAGTTGCTACTCAACGAGGAATATCCTGGCTGGCTCCATGAAGTGAAGCTTGGTGCGACGACTGTCTGGGAGCGCTGGAACAGCCTCCTCGATGATGGAACAATCTCCGGCATCAGCATGAACAGTATGAATCATTATGCGTACGGTTCTATCCTGGAGTGGATGTTCCGCCACGTGGCCGGCATCAATATGGATGACACGGTGCCTGGATTTCGAAAGGCGGTTTTTAGGCCAATCCTGAACTGGGATCTGCGGAAAATGTCCGCGTCATATGATTCCCCATCCGGGCTGTACAAAAGCATCTGGGAATTGACGGATCTGTCGCATGTAACTTTGTCTGTGACTGTACCATTTGGATGCAGTGCCACCTTACAGCTGCCCATGGCTGGAACGGAGACGTATGAAGAAAAAGAAAATCCGATGTTTGCCTGCGTGGAAGACGGTATCTGCTATCTGGAGCCGGGGACTTATACTGTCAGCTATGCGACGTTGGAACCTCTGAAGGAAGGGAAGAATCATCATGAGAAAAGCACAGAATTTTAAATGGAACCGGATGACAATGGGCGTCTGCTATTATCCGGAACACTGGGACAGAAAAATGTGGGAACAGGATCTGGAACGTATGCTGGAGAGTGGGATATCGGTGATCCGCATTGGGGAATTTGCCTGGAGCGTAATAGAGCCCCAGGAGGGTGTATTTACATATGAATTTTTTGATGAATTTCTAAACCTTTGCACGGAAAAGAAGATAAGTGTGATCTTTGGGACACCGTCCGCGACGCCCCCGGTATGGCTGACTGAAAGATACCCGGAAGTACTTAACTGTAATGAACTCGGGATACGTTATCGCCATGGTGAGAGACGACACTACAATTACAATTCCCCGAAGTACAGGATGTTTGTTTCACGGATTGTTGAGAGAATTGCTGAGCATTATGGAAAGCATTCGGCAATCGTGGGCTGGCAGATTGATAATGAGCTGAATTGTGGAACAGATGAATTCCACTCGGAAGCGGATTCGAGGGCATTTCGGATTTTCCTGAAAGAAAAGTACAGGACACTGGAGAGGCTGAACGAGGCATGGGGGACTGTATTCTGGAATCAGACGTATACACAGTGGGAACAGATATATGTGCCCGGATTGCTGCCGTCCCAGGGATATAATCCTCATCAGCATCTGGATTATTACCGTTTTATTTCCAATAGCGCGATTTCTTTTTGCCGGATGCAGGCGGATATTTTACGGAAATATAAGAAGAGCAATGATTTTATCACGACCAATGGCATGTTCTGGAACCTGGATAACCATCGGATGGAAGAAGAGTGTCTGGATGTGTATACATATGACTCATATCCGAATTTCGCCTTTGGTCAGGACAGGGATCCGTTATGCGTCCCGGATCTGAAGGATCGGAAATGGACAAGAAATCTGGCGGAGGTGCGTTCCGTGTGCCCTCATTTCGGGATTATGGAGCAACAGTCTGGGGCGAATGGAAGCACACAAATGGAAGCACCGGCGCCTCTCCTCGGGCAGATTATTCTGTGGGCGATGCAAAGCGTGGCGCAGGGAGCGGATTATATTTCATTCTTCCGTTGGCGCACCTGCTGCATTGGCACGGAAATTTACTGGCATGGTATTCTTGATTACGACAATCGTGACAACCGAAGACTGTTAGAGGTAAAAGAGTTTTATCAAAAATTTAAGAAGCTTGACGCGCTTTGCGGTTCAGATTTCATGGCGGCGTTTGGATTCCTGAAAGATTACGACAACGAGTGGGATACCAATGTCGATAAATGGCATCGCCGCATTGCGGCTGCCAGTGAACAGGCGATTTTTGAAGCGTCTGAGTTGAGTCATACACCGTATAATTATCTGTATTTATGCGAGAATACGACAGTAGAGGAGCTGAGCTGCTATCCGGTGCTCATTTATCCGCATCCGGTTATCATGACTGGGGCACGTGCGGTGCTTCTGAAGCAGTATGTGGAGCAGGGAGGTACGCTGATTCTCGGCTGTCGGAGCGGTTACAAGCAGGAGAACGGAAAATGCGTTATGCTCCCTCAGCCGGGGCTTTTACAGGAACTGACCGGAACGGACGTGCGTGATTTCACATTTGAAAGTCCGGCGGAGGAGCCGGTGTATGCGGTCTGGACTGCAAGGATTGCCGACCCGCAAATGGAACCGCAGTCTGAAATATGTATTGAGATGCCGTTGTTTCATGATATTTTCGAACAGGCGGATACGGATGCAAAGGTAATTGCCACGTATTCCAACAGCTATTATGCAGGCAAAGCGGCTGTGATGGAAAAGCAAACCGGTCGTGGACGAACCATCCATTTGGGCAGTGCTTTTTCCAGAGAAATCGTAAAATTGCTGCTCGATTACACGGGAATACTTTCTCCATTTGATTCCGTAATCGATGCTCCGGAAGGCGTGGAAGTAGTACGGCGCAGCAAAGATGGACGTTCCTGGCTTTTTGTGTTGAACTTCCAGCCTTTGCCGCAGACCATTACGCTAAAAAAGTCTGTCTGGAGTGTTTTTGAGGAAAGTGAGATATCGGGTGAAAAGCATCTGGCGCCATTTGAAGTGGAGGTGTTTGAGGAGAGGTGAGAAAAATGAAGAAAGAATGCATCAAAAGGGCGAATCCATATATGCCGCTGTGGGAGCATGCCCCGGATGGCGAGCCGCGCGTATTTGAATACGGCGGTGAGAGGCGGGTCTATGTCTACGGTTCTCATGATACCATGAGGACAGAATATTGCGGAAAAGATTATGTCGTGTGGAGCGCGCCGGTGGATGACCTGACCGACTGGAGCTGCCATGGCATTTGCAATGAATCCTGTGACGGCAGTGTTCTCTATGCGCCGGATGTTGTGCAAAAAGGCGACACGTTTTACCTGTATTCCGCGGAGCAGAAGGGCTCCTGCGTGTCTATGTCTCCGAATCGAAAAGTCCCACGGTACCATTCACCAGTCAAAGAAAAACGGATCTGGGCTTCGCCCCTGGGATTCTTGTGGATGATGACGGCAGGGTTTATGCATACTGGGGATTTTGCGCATGCTAATGCTGTGAACTGAATGAGGATATGGCGACGATAAAGGAAGGAACGCTGCATGTGCATCCGATGAAGCATACGATTCCTCTGTGGATGAACGAGGAGTCTGCTATCAGCTGCGCTGGTGCGCAGGAGGAGACGCGTTCCGCATCAGAGAACGGTACAGGGCAGGATACGGATGAATATACGGGGGCTGGGGATGGCTCTTTCACTTACTTCCGTGTGTGCATTTGCTGAGGAGGAAATGGACGCGCAAGAAGATGTAGTAATTGTAGAGAAAACGGAAGAGGAGGAATTGACCGGTCGGATTGAATCAATTAATGATGACGGCAGTCTTGTGATCTCAGTTGGAGACTGGGAAGATGACGCATCAGATGAATCAATCGGAACACTGACTCTTAGTGGAGAAGAGATAGAAGCAGCTTTTGCAGATGATATATCTGCCGTTTCGCTGATCGATTATAAAACAATAACGGTTGTGGAAGCGGAAGCTGAGGAAGATACTGACGCTGCCGAAGATTCTGACACGGAAGAAGAAGCGGCGAATACAGACACTGCAGAAGAAAGTACAGATTCGGAGGTAGCGGATACTGCTGATGAGGATGCTGAGGCAGCTGACGCAGACGTTTCGGACGAAGATGCGGAAGGTGAGGACACTGATGCTGAGAGCACAGATACAGAGGAAACAGAAAGCTTAGAGACAGAAGAAATTGCTACCTCTGATTTACAGATAGGCGACATAATTACATTTACAATGAATGAGGACGGCGCTATTGACACAATTACTTTGATTAGCGCGGCATCTGATGAAGAAGCTGACGCGGAGGAGAGTGCCGACACAGCAGAAGAAGAGGCCGATGACGCTGAGAGTGACGGCGAAGCTTGATAATGTGTCCGAGAGATATAAAATGAAAAGATAATGACTGTAGTTGTAGACAAAGAATAAGTTGTTATTGCTGCAGATATATTTTGGGGAGTAGGAATTGCAGTTGTAGTTATATTATTATAATGGTAATTGCATTTTCTGTGTGTGGTCATTGCCGGGAGTCGGTGGTCACACACTTTTTATTGTATTTTCCTGAGTATTTACGCTTATCGTAAGAGAATACTATGATCAGCAGTATAGTAATGACACATTACAACATTCAGTAAATACAACAGAACTACCGATAACGGGTATCAAATAAGTAACAACGGGGAGAATAAATCAAGATAGAGGTAGATTGCTGCCAGCCAGACGCCAGACGCAGAGCATATGCAGAAAAAAGGGTGATTTTATGGAAGGACATGATGAAAAGCCACGATGGATACATTGCCCAATCTGTAAAGGAAAGACCAGAACCAAGGTGTACTACGATACAGTTTTGGTAAATTTCCCTTTATATTGCCCAAAGTGTAGAAGGGAAATACTTATAGATGTCGTGCAATTCAAGATGGTTGTACATCATGAAATATAAAATAGCAGAGCAAAACTCCGTATCAGTTGGAGGTGTTGCTCTGCTTTTTTGTTTGAATTGAAATATTTATCGTGACGAAATACGATTTGCGTGAATCAAGGCAGAGGATATATGTCAGTTAATTGTTGCTTATTATATTTCTTTTGCGTTTTTATTCCTGATTGCAGCCATGATTGGTTCGAGAATAGAAATCAGTGTCACGGCCTCTTCTTCGCTGCAACTTGAAATCATAAGCTGCAACTGGCGTAAAGCAGAAGAAGATTGATGTGATTCCGGATAAAAAAGGTCGTTCGCGTCAATTTTGAGTACACGAATCAAAGGGTAAAGAACCTTCAATTTCGGATTTCCACGATAGTTTTCAATATGTAAAATAGTATTAGACAACTTGATATCAGCTAAAGCTGCTAACTGCTCCTGTGTAAGCCCAGCTTTTTCTCTGGCAGTTTTTATGATATTACCAAGGTCATAAGTAAATTCATACTCCTCCATTATAATTCACCTCGCATATAAATTCTACTACACATATCCCCTTCCTGGAATTCATCGCAATGCAGATAATACATGCATTAGAATTCACTTTTGATACGCTTAAGAAGATCAGAAAGGAGAAAATAAATACGGGAAGAATATTCAACATAATAATAAGTAACGTGAATTTCAGTGCAGTTTAATAGCGAATTGCGCCCATAAAGGTACATTCCAGTTCATGTATCCTAAATTTCAAACATTTGCACAGGGCTGCAGATCTCCACCTTCATTTCAAACCGACCAGGAAAACTACGGATTGAAATGGAGGTTTTTTGATGTGCTGTGACAGACGTGTGCTTTATGAGCCTGACATGGCTCAACACAGCAATTCGAATTGTGAAGATCCTGTGAAAAATGTATTTTTCAAAAAATTCTCTGCGAAATTTTGCCAATGGGTTGCCTCCTGTTCGTAGTAAGAGCGAAAGGGAAAAAACCGCCTTTTGCGAAAGCGAAAGGAGGTGAGAAATTGGAAACTTATTCGCATGAACACATACGACATTCCTTTGATGCGTACTGCAAACAGATACTGAAGAATGAAGCGATTGATGTTGAAAGACATCAGAAGTATCTTCGGAAGCATGAAATCTCGTTATCACAGCTAACTGAGGAAGAACTGGAACAGCTCGCAGAGTGTGACACGTACTATGAAGACTATCAGCGTTTCAGAATGACGGGATTGGAAGTGATGATTAAAAATGCGTTGCTTGCAGAAGCATTGCGGTCGCTTTCTGAAGACAGACAGGAGATCATACTGCTTTTTTACATAATCGGTTTTACCGATAAGGAAATCGCAGAGCGGATGAACCTTGTAAGAAGGACAGTAGCATACCGCAGAGACGGTGTGTTTATTGTCCAAACTTCATTCAAAGTATCATATAGAAGTAGAGTTGCACATGGATGAGATGGATTTAACTGCAGCGGAAAGTAAGGCTACCTATGAAGAGATCAAAGCGTATGTTATGGAACATAGTGGATTGAATGTCAGCAATCTTTATATTGCACAGGTGAAGCAAAAGTATGGTATCATTGAGCGGGAGTGCTACAACATACCGAAAAGAGAGGATTCCAGACAGCCGAAGTGTCCACCGGAGAAAGAGGCGGCGATTACAGATGCGTTGAAGTATTTTAAAATGATATAAATTCGGTGTGTAGAAGGGATTGGCATCCCAAAAGGCAGGACAAGTATTGGTTAACTGATGTAGAAATCCAATGGTTATTGGATAATGATGATTCGGGCGACAAAAGGTAGTCACCTTTGATCATACAATACCGCACCATGAA
>JAJQCQ010000027.1:0-23850 GCA_021202635.1 Lachnospiraceae bacterium
GTCAATCCTTACCTTTCGGAAAGAATTTTAAAAAAATGATTGACAGACTTCCTTTTCTGTGATATAAAAGTCTGGTGAGTCACAAATAGGGGTTTGGTCAAGTGGTATGACAGGAGTCTCCAAAACTCTTAGTGGGAGTTCGATTCTCTCAACCCCTGGTAAGGAACCTGCAAGAAGCAGGTTCCTTTTTTTATGCGCACGGACGAAACAGGAGGCGATAGAACCGCCTCCTGTCTTCCCTTCTTCTTATCCGATTTTCAGAATCGCATCCCTTACCGAACGCACACCGACCAGGTCAATCCCTTCCACGCGTACCAGCTGTTTCCGACAGGTCTCCGGAAGAATAACGGATGTAAACCCCAGGCGTTTTGCCTCCCGGACACGCTGCTCCGCCATGGAGACAGACCGCACCTCTCCGCTCAATCCTACTTCACCAAACGCGATGGTCTTTTCATCAATTGGCTGGTCTCTGAAGCTGGAAGCCACCGCCAGAACGATCCCCAGATCCAGGGCTGGTTCGCTCATGCGGATACCGCCCGCAATGTTGACGTAGGCATCAAAAGAAGAAAGCCGCAGCCCGGCACGCTTTTCTAAAACCGCCATCAATAGATTCACCCGGTTCAGGTCGGTACCCGCGGCCGTTCGCCGTGGAAACGCAAGATTCGTCTTGCAGACCAGCGCCTGTACCTCCAGCAATACCGGCCGGGTACCCTCCATTGTACAGGCTACGATGGAACCCGAGGCGCCTTCCGGTTTGCCCTCCAGCATATATTCGGACGGATTGGGCACCTCTGCCAGGCCTTCCGGGCGCATCTCAAAGACCCCGATCTCATTGGTCGAACCAAAACGGTTCTTCGCGCTGCGCAGGATACGATACGCTGCGTAACGGTCGCCCTCACAGTACAGAACCGTGTCCACCATATGCTCCAGCACGCGCGGACCGGCCACAACGCCCTCCTTCGTCACATGCCCGACTACGAAAATCGTCACATTCATCCCTTTGGCGATCTGCAGCAGAATGCCCGTGCTCTCACGCACCTGCGATACACTGCCCGGCGCAGATGCCACTTCCTCATGATACATGGTCTGAATCGAATCAATAATCACGATATCCGGGCGCTCTGCGGAAATCGTCTCCCGAATATCCGCCAGGTTCGTCTCGCAAAGAATCTTCAGATTCTCCGAAAAATCTCCCATGCGCTGCGCACGCATCCGGATCTGCCGCGGCGATTCCTCGCCGGAAACATAGAGAACCGTCTTCCCGCCTGCAGCAAGATTCCTGCACATCTGCAAAAGCAGGGTCGATTTACCGATACCAGGATCTCCGCCAACCAGAACCAGAGACCCCTGGACAATTCCGCCTCCCAGGACCCGGTCAAATTCTCCCATACCCGTCGTCACCCTGGGGGATTCTCCCATCTCAATCTGCGAAAGCGTTCTGGGATGCGAAGCGGACTCCCGCCGCACCGGCCCGGATGCCGGCTTTTTGCTTACAATCTTCGGTTCCTCTGCAAACGTATTCCATTCTCTGCATCCGGGGCACTGCCCCATCCATTTGGAGGATTCATAGCCGCAGTTCTGGCAGAAAAACACACTCTTTGTCTTCGCAGCCATACCTACTCCTTATTTCAGAGCTTCACAACCTTCACAGAAACCATATCCGCAGCGCCGGTCTCCACACTGAGCACCAGCTTACCGCCCATGCTGGTCTTCACATTCCCGATATTCACATCCTGAATATAGACCTTATACTGGGCGTCCTCTTCCATGCCCAGTATAATCTGCGCATCCTTCTTCGCTTCCACTTCAAAAGAAACGCCGCTGCCTGTCGCATGAAACTTATGTACAGAAGTTCCCGGAACGGACTCATAAACAAACATGCCATTGCGTTCCAGCTTCGTGATATCCGCGAATGTCTTCACCTTGTACAGGTCCCCGTCATGCTCAAAATCCGATTTCTTCGACTTCTCCGTCAGCTCATAATTGCCAAAGCCAAGTGTGCCGTCCTTTTCTGTATAAATCAGCTCATGAATTTCCGACATTGAAAATGCCCTCCCGATAAAGTGCCCTGCCTCACCTAAGAGGCAGGATTCCGTTTTGTATAGTTCCAGTCACCGCAACTATAACATAAATGTCTCTGAATCGCCAGTGAATTGTTTCTAAATTTGTAACAGTTGAGACCTGCAGTTTATCGTTTACTCTTCTGTCCGCGCCTGATGCCGCAGCACAACCTTGCCCTTTTCTACCCCAACTGACACATCCTCCCCGGCTTTGACACGTCCGGACAGAATTTCCTCTGCAAGCGGGTCTTCAATCCTGGCCTGCACGGCACGACGCAGCGGTCTTGCCCCGTATTTGGGATCATAGCCTTCCTTCGCGATGAGCTGTTTCAGAGCCGCGCTGAAATGAAGCTTCACTCCCGTCTGCTCTTCACTTCTCTTTTTCAGCTCATCCAGCAGAAGTCCTGTAATGTCACGCACATTTTCTTCGCTGAGTGCATGGAAAACAATTGTCTCGTCAATCCGGTTAAGAAATTCGGGTTTAAAAATACGCCGTACTTCCTCCATCACGCTGCTTTTCATCGACTCATGGTTTTTCTGTGCGTCGTCCCCCGCACCGAAGCCGAGGTGCCTGGGTGTAACGATCGACTGGGCTCCGGCATTGGATGTCATGATCAGAATCGTATTCTTAAAGTCAATCCTGCGCCCCTGCGCATCTGTAATATGCCCTTCATCCAGAACCTGCAGAAGAATATTAAAAATATCCGGATGCGCTTTTTCAATCTCATCAAACAGGACTACCGAATACGGATTGCGCCGTACCTTTTCACTCAGCTGACCGCCCTCATCATATCCGACATAGCCGGGCGGAGAGCCTACCAGCCGCGATACACTGTGTTTTTCCATATACTCAGACATATCGAAGCGAAGCAGGGCGTGCGGCGTTCCAAATACCAGGTCGGCAAGAGCCTTAGACAGCTCGGTTTTGCCGACACCCGTCGGTCCCAGAAACAGGAAAGAGCCAATCGGACGCCTGGAGCTTTTCAGTCCGGAGCGGCTTCTGCGAACAGCTCTGGCCACCGCCTGCACGGCTTCATCCTGTCCAATCACACGGGAATGAAGGAGCGGCTCCAGCTTCAGAAGCTTCTTCCCTTCCTGCTCCGCAATTTTCTGCACCGGAATCTTGGTCCAGACGGCGACAATATTCGCAATATCTTCTTCTGTCACACTTCTGGCTTTCCCGTTCTGCCTGGAGTTTTGCTGCTTTTTCTGCCGATTCAGCTTCCTGCCAAGCTGCTCCATCTCTTCATTGACCGCCTTTGCCCTGGTGAGATCCCCTGTCCTCAGCGCCGTCTCGCGCTGCTCCTCCAGCTCGTCATAGCGGCACTGCAGCTCCGTCTGAGCCCCTGTCGCATGGTAATACCCAAGCTGGCAGCGTGCAGCCGCCTCATCCATCAGATCAATCGCTTTGTCCGGCAGATAACGGTCATTGATATAACGCCTGGAAAGCTTCGCGGCAGCTACCAGGGCCTCATCTGTAATCCGAACGCCGTGATGCTGCTCATACTGCCCCCGCAGGCCTTTCAAAATCTCCACCGTCTCTTCTTCCGATGGTTCTTCCACCGTCACCGGCTGAAAACGCCGCTCAAGAGCCGCATCTTTTTCAATGTACTTGCGGTATTCATCAATCGTCGTCGCGCCAATCAGCTGCAGCTCCCCGCGTGAAAGAGCCGGTTTTAAAATATTGGAAGCATCAAGTGCGCCTTCCGCACCTCCCGCACCGATAATGGTGTGCAGCTCATCCACAAAAAGCAAAACATCACCGCTGGCTATCACTTCATTGATGATACGCTTGATGCGCTCCTCAAATTCGCCCCGGTATTTACTCCCCGCTACCATACCGGCCATATCCAGTGTGACCACACGCTTCCCCTGCATCGGCTCCGGAACCTGTCCATTCACGATTCTCTGCGCCAGGCCTTCTACAATCGCCGTCTTCCCTACTCCGGGTTCCCCGATCAGGCAGGGATTGTTTTTCGTCCTGCGGCATAAAATCTGCATGATTCGCTCGGTTTCCTGTTCGCGTCCCACTGTAGCGTCCAGCTTATGCGCCTCCGCCAGATCAGTCAGATCCCGGCTATACTGATCCAGCATCGGAGTCGTGCTTCCACTTGACCCCTCCGCCCGAACCTGTCTGGCCAGCTCCCGGTATTTCTCCTCCGAGATACCGGTCACTTCGATGATGTCAGAAAAAAGCTTCTGAAGATTAATCCCCATTGTGTGAAGCAGGCGGGTCGCCACACACTCAATATCCTTCAGCATAGCCAGAAGAATATGCTCCGTCCCGATTTCGCGGCTGTCAAAAAAAGAAGCCAGCTGTGCGCTTTCTTCCAGTATGGATTCCGTCCGCGGAGTCAGGCCGGACGGCTCCTTCACTGCCGTATCCCCCTCCGGTGTAATCAGCTGATCAATCAAAGTGCGCAGCTTTTCTTCCTCCACATGATTTTCCCGCAGGATCACTCCCGCTGCACCCTGCTGCTCTTTCAGCAGCCCGATCAGCAGATGTTCTGAACCGATATAACCATGACCGCAGCTTTTCGCGGCTTTCGCTGCCAATTGCTGCGCTTTAAGAGCACTTTCTGTATAGTTTAACTGCATGAAATGTCCGCCGGACAGGCATATCCGGCATTCCTTTCTATATAATAAATATACAAACAGAATTCCTCCAGTGAGCCATCTGCCTTCTGACGCTCACCCTATCCTTACAGACAGCGAATCACAGGCAGCCTCTGCGTTCGTTCACCAGGCGCAGAATTTCTGCCACAACTTCCTCAATCGTCATCTCAGAGGAATCAATCCGCACTGCGTCTTCCGCCTGTCTCAACGGCGCCGTCTCGCGATGAGAATCCCGATAGTCCCGCTCGCGGATGTCCTTTTCTATCTCTTCCAGACTACAGTTTTCTCCTTTCTGTGCCTGTTCCAGATAGCGGCGCTTTGCGCGCGTTTCCACACTGGCCGTCAAAAAAATCTTCAGATCTGCATCCGGCAGGATCATCGTACCGATATCCCGTCCATCCATCAGCACATTCTCATGCCGGGCCAGCTCTCTCTGCAAATCAGTCAGCTTCGCGCGTACGGCCGGAATCGCAGACGAACGGCTTGTCATATCACTCACTGTCTCTGTGCGAATCCGAGAAGACACGTCCTCTCCGTTCAGATAAACATGCTGTTCCCCGTCCATGTAGCGGATGCCGACCTCCGTCACATCCAGCGCCGCCGCAAGGGCTGCCGCATCCTCAATGTCTGTACCTCTGCGGAGCAGTCCAAGCGCAATCGCCCGGTACATGGCCCCCGTGTCTACATAAATAAAAGAAAGCTCCTGCGCCGCACGCTTCGCGATTGTACTTTTTCCCGCACCGGCAGGGCCGTCAATAGCAATGTTAAAGCTCATAAAATATCCTCCGCAAAAAAAGTCTGAACGCTTCGCGTTAGACGGATGCCGGGTAATGCCCCCTCCCTTCGGTCGGCGGCAGGTCGCATCCGTAACGAAAAACGCTTCGCGTTAGACGGATGCCGGGTAATGCCCCCTCCCTTCGGTCGGCGGCAGGTCGCATCCGTAACGAAAAACGCTTCGCGTTAGACGGATGCTCCGGCGGCGTAACCCGTAGACCAGGCAATCTGAAGATTAAAGCCCCCGGTTACAGCGTCCACATCCAGCACCTCTCCGGCAAAAAAAAGGCCCTTGACCTTTTTGGATTCCATGGTCGCCGGATTGATCTCTTTGACGCTGACACCGCCCCGCGTAATGATTGCTTCATTATAATCTCGAAGCCGCAGCAATGTCAATGGAAATTGTTTGGTAATCCGGATCAGATTTTTGCGTTCCTCCCGCGTGATTTCGTGAACCGGGCGCTCCCCGGGAATGCCGCTTTTTGAGACAATCACCGGAATCATTTTGGAGGGAAACAGCGCTCCGAGCACGTTTTTAAACTGCCTGTTCTTCGCGGCTTCAAATTCACGCAGAATACGCGCGTCCAGCTGCTCCTCGGAGAGCGCCGGTTTCAGATCAAGGATCAGAGAAAGCGGATGCTCCTGCAGGCGCTTCTGAATCAGGCAGCTGGCTGTGAGAATCAGCGGTCCGGTCACCCCGTAATGGGTAAACATCATCTCGCCGAATTCCCGATACAGTTCTTTTTTCCCGTCATAAACAGCGGCCATAACGTTTCGCAGAGACAATCCCTGCATCTGCTGCGCTTCTGTTCCGTCTGTCTCAATCGGAACCAGGGAAGGGGAAAGCGCACTCACCTGATGCCCGCTCTCTCGGGCAAAACGATAGCCGTCCCCGGTCGATCCGGTCGTCTGATAAGAAAGCCCTCCGGTCGCGACAATCACCGCGTCAGCCATTTCCTGTCTTCCGGATGTCAGGAGAATCCCCCGTACGCAGGCCTTCCCTTCCTCATCCTGGTCAAGAAGCAGACTTTTTACTTCCTGATTCAGATAGATCTTCACACCGGATTTTTTCAGTTTTCCTGCCAGTACCGCAATCACATCCGAAGAATGATCCGATTCCGGAAAGACTCTGCGGCCGCGCTCCGTTTTCGTTGGCATTCCTTCTTCCTCAAAAAAGCGAATCGTACTCTGACTGTCAAAACCATAAAAAGCGCTGTAGAGGAACTTCCGGTTTACACAAACCGCCTGTAAAAGCTCCTCCACACCGCAGTTATTGGTCAGGTTACACCGTCCTTTTCCGGTGATGTATATCTTCTTCCCAAGCTTTTCATTTTTCTCATAGAGACGAACCTCATGCCCGCCCTGCGCGGCGGCCACGGCAGCCATCATTCCTGCCGCTCCGCCGCCAATCACGATAACCGAACTCATTTTTCTCTGTCTCCTGTATTCCTTTTCACGTAATTCTGCTCATCCTCTACTGAGGCCTCCACTCGCCATCGCACACGTCAGAATCATCCTCCTCCATACCCGGCTTTTTTGATTTTCCTGCCGTCAGAGTGCCCGATGCGCTCTGCGATGTGTCAGCACGATGCAGCGCATCGCCGCACTGCAATTCAAACCAGAATGCCACGCCATCCTCACGGTTTTCCACCCCATATTTCTGGTGGAACGAATCCATAATCGCCTTTACAATCGATAATCCGACGCCGCTTCCGCCATATTCACGCGTCCTCGCTTTATCGACCTTGTAAAACTTATCCCAGATCTGCCCGATATCTGCCTCGGGAATTTGCTCACCGGTGTTAAATACTGTGACATGAACCTTTTGTTCTTCCAGCGTATCTCCTCCGCAAATCTCCGCAGTAACTTCTATTTTCCCCGCACCGCTCACATGATTCAACGCATTGCTCACATAATTATTCACAACCTCTTCCACTTTGAACTCATCGCCCCAGGCAAAGAGTGATTTCTCGCCAGAATAAGTAATCTGCGCGTTCTTCTGCTGCGCGAGGATACTGACTGCCTGCATTTTGTTCCGGATCAGGAGCGCCAGGTCAAAGCGTTCCATCACCACCTCATCATTGCCAAACTCCAGCTGGTTCAGCGTCAGCAGCTTTTGCACCAGGGTGTTCATCTTGGAAGCCTCATCCATGATCACATCACAGTAAAACTCCCGACTTTCCGCATCATCATTGATGCACTCCTGCAGTCCTTCCGCATATCCCTGAATCAGCGCAATGGGCGTCTTCAGCTCATGCGACACGTTCGAGAGGAATTCCTTGCGCATATCGTCAATCTGTTCTTTTTTCGCAATATCACGCTGCAGCTCATTGTTCGCCGTCATCAGCTGCGCATAGGCCTGCTCCAGTTTTTCAGACATTTCATTAAAGCGCTGGCCAAGCTGTCCGATCTCGTCCGTACCGCCGCTCGTATATTTGGCATTAAAGTCCAGATCGGCCATGCGCTTCGAGAGCTCCGTCAGCTCATTTAACGGCTGCGTGACGCGTTTGGTTACAACCCACACCAGAATCGCAGTCAGAATCACACCGATGATACAGATATACTTAATAAATTCATTCGAAATCCGAACGCTGTCCTGAATCCCCTCTATATTAATGCGCATGATAAAATAAAAGCCGCCGTCCAGAATTCCCCACATTTCCAGATAATTCAGACCGATTTCCGAATCGTATTTCACCTGGATCGTATAACTGTCGTTCGAATCCAGAACTCTGACATTATCCGTATCAACACCGATGCCATATCCGTTCAGTCGGCCTTTCATAATACTGGCATAAAAGTTTGATTTTGAACCGAGCACTTCATTGTAGCTCATATCCGTCACCAGATAGGAAAGTCCATTTTCATTGCATATTTCATCAAGCATCTCTGACGGTTCCTCGCCCAGATTCCCGATCGAGTCAATGTTTTCATTCAGGATCCGATAGGCCTCGACGAGCACCTCCTGCTTTTTGGTATAATAAAAGCTTTCCAGAAAGAAGGAATTGATGAGGTAATTCGCCAGAAACATCGCTGCCATCAGGACACCAAATATGACCGTGAGCTGCTTTCTCAAAGAATGCTTCATCTGTTATTCCACCTCAAATTTATAACCCATTCCCCATATCGTGCGGATGTAGTCACCCTTATCTCCCAGCTTGCTGCGCAGCTTCTTTACATGGGTATCAATCGTCCTGGCATCCCCAAAATAATCATAATTCCAGACACTGTTCAGAATCTTCTCTCTGGAAAGAGCAATCCCCTGATTCTCCACGAAATAAGTCAGAAGCTCAAACTCCTTAAAGCTGAGCTCCACATTCTTTCCATCAATGGTAACCTCATGCGCTGCCTTATTGATTTCAATCGCTCCGGCGTGCAGGACATCATCCGCCGAAAACCCGCTCGTCCTGCGCAGGATCGCCTCCACGCGCGCCACCAGAATCTTCGGGGAAAATGGCTTCGAAATATATTCGTCCACGCCCAGTTCAAAGCCCAGAAACTCATCCCGTTCGTCGCTCTTCGCTGTCAGCATAATAATCGGCACCGTAGAATATGCGCGGATCTCGCGGCAAACCTGCCATCCGTCCATCTTTGGCATCATCACGTCCAGAATCACCAGCGCGATATCCTTCTGCCCAAAAAACACATCAATCGCCTGTGCTCCATCCTCGGCTTCCAGCACATCAAAATCCTTCTTCACCAGAAAATCACGCACCAGCTTACGCATCCTGCTCTCATCATCCACTACAAGTATTTTTAAACGTTCCATAAAATTTCTCCTTTCTCCTGTCAGACCGCCTTCCGTACAATTGAAATACCAGTTCGAACAGCATCGAAATGAAAAGACAGACTGATTGCCAATTTGCAATTGATCGTAACATCAAAATATGACAATCCTGTGAAGGTAACTGAAGGAAAAATATGTAAATTCTGTGTTACCTTTTTGGTTAACGGTTTCTTCTAGTATAGCCGTTCCGACAGAGTTTGTAAACAAAAGGTTTCGATCAATTTTTTTGTTGTATAAAATGTAAAATGACGGTATACTGTAGTGAACCAGTCACCGCGGCAAAGCCCGGCTTCCGCAGCGTCTGTGAATGCACGGCACCCGGAAACAGCAGCACAGAACAGGAGACAATCCCTTGCAGGTATGGAATCGCATCTGGAAAAAAATCAATCAGGAGTCCGGATTTGACAATGAACCACAGCGAACCGTGGTGCTCTTGCGCTGCGTCTATCTGGTTCTGATTATATACTATACGATTTTCTTTGCTCTGATGGGATTTTACAGCCTGGCAGAGGATGGATTATTCCGCGTATCCTGGATTGCGGTCGCATCTGTCTGTGCTACCGCCTGGCTGCTCTGGCGCTCTTACCGGCAAAGAATTCGCCGAAACCTGATCCTGTTTATTGCCCTGGAAATTCTCTGGCTGATCGGGTTTGTTTTCGTCTTTGGCTGGAGCTGCGGGGCACAGCAGATTATGTTTGTGCTGCTGGCTCTGGTTTACTTTTCTTTCTACGACGCGCTTCTCCAGAAAGCGTTATTTACGGTCGGATTATTTCTGCTGCGTTTCGCACTTTTTGTTTATCTGCAGAAATTTGGCGCTTTCTCGGAGCTGCAGGGCCGGCTGCTGATTATATTACAGGTCTGGAGTTCTCTTTCTTTCTTCACTCTGATGGGGATTATCTGCGGATTCTTCAGTTCCAACATTGAAACCGCTGACAAGAATCTGATCCTTTACAACCGGCTGCTGCGGGAGCAGGCCTCAACAGATCCGCTGACCGGCATCTGGAACCGGCGCCACATGCTGGATTACCTGGAAAATGATATGGAACAGCATCCGCAGATGCCGTTTTCTCTGGGGATGGGGGATATTGACCTCTTCAAACGCATCAACGATACCTATGGGCATGATTGCGGCGACGCGGTCCTGAAATGGCTCACTGAGCTGCTGCAAAAGGCTGTGAAGGGAAAGGGACAGCTCTGCCGCTGGGGCGGGGAAGAATTTCTTCTGTACTTTCCTGGTATGAATGGAGATGAAGCGACACATTTTCTCATAGATTTTTTATTGCTGCTAAATAAAACGCCCTTCCGATGGAAGAGCGCGGAAATTCATATCTCCATGACATTCGGAGTAAGCGAATACGATTTTCGCTCAGAATCCGGTGTAATGATAAAGCAGGCCGATGAAAAGCTGTACATAGGCAAAAACAAAGGGCGCAATCAGGTGGTATTCTGAGCGCCCTCGCGGATGGAGCAGACGGGAATCGAACCCGTGTCCGAAAGCCAATCCACTGTCCTTCTACTATCATAGTCAGTTATTTGACATTCCCTCCGGCAGGCGGCAGCTGACAGTCTCCTGCTTTTAGTAGCTTCATAATACGCCCATATGCGCAAAGCTTAACATATGTCGTTTCCCGCATCGTCGATGCCTGGGTCACAAAGTGCGGGTGCTCTGTGTCAGACAGCTGCATTAAGCAGCGAGTGCTAAATTATCTTCAGCGTTTAATTTTAATTTGTGATTTGACGCATCACCTGCGGATAGCTTCTCCAGATTCACAGCCCCCGTCGAAACCTTTACTACCCCGGGAACCCGTGTTTTCAGAAAATGAAAACACGGGCGCTACTTTTTATGTACTATACCCTTTTTCCCGGACCTTGTCAAGTCCCTTATCCGTTTATCGTTACTGATTTTTTACTGCTCCATGCGGAATAATAGGTAGTTCCCGCACTATCCTGATCATACGTGCGGATTCTCACATAGTACTTATTTCCGCCCGTCAGACCGGTAAGCACTGCGCTCACCTGCGTGCGCGACGTTACCCACACCGTATTGCTGGTCGTAAAAGAAGAACTGGTCGAATACTGAATCTGATAACCGGTTCCCTTCGAGACCTTTCCCCAGGTTACCGCGACGGTACCGGAAGTGCTGTTTGTAACGGAGGAAATCGTCGGTTTTTGCAGGCGAACCGTTTTCTGAGCCGTACCGGACCCGGTCGATGTCCCGCTGTATGCGACAACCTTGTACACATAAGTCGTTCCGTACTTGCTTTTCACACCGGTATCGACATACTTCAGCGTAGAACCGCTTGTAATTGTCGCAACCACCTTGTAGCTGCCACTGCTCGTCCTGCGTTTCACATAATAACCATCCGCGCCAGTGACTTTCTTCCACTGCACGGTGATTCCCTTGGCCGTATTCGTCAGGCTGGAAATCTCGCACGTCGCCAGCTTTACTTTTATTTTCACTGTTTTGCTCGCGGACGCGATCTTACTGTTTCCCGCTGCCGTGACTGTGATGGTCACAGTGCCCGCTTTCTTTCCGGTCACTACGCCCTTACTGCTGACCTTCGCAATCGACTTATCGCTGGAGCTGTAGGTAATCGTTCCTGTCCCGCTTGCCGTAATCGTTGCCTTCGAGCCGGCCGTAATGGTAGAGGCCGATGTGCTCACAGTAATTGTCTGGCTGACCTTATTGATTGTAAAATTCACCGTCGCCGTACTGCCGCTGTAGTCCCCCTTTCCCTTGAGGGTGACAGTTGCTGTCCCCGGCTTTTTGTTATTGCTGTATCCGGATACCTTATAATCCGTACCGGCAGTCAGAGTCGTGCTGCCATCCTGTACGGTCACTGTCGGCTTTTTCGCGGTTCCGTCGTACGTATAGCTGCTCCTGGAAAGTGTGATGGTACACGCTCCCAGGTTATAAGAAACCGCTGCCGCTGTCAGGGGATCGTTGTAAGATTCTATGCTGACCGCAGCCCAGGAAGTCTTTGTCCCTTTATAATACACCGTTTTCAGGCTGGTGCATTTATAAAAAGCCCACTCCCCGACCGATGTCACGCTTGCGGGAATTGTCACACTGGTCAGGCTGGTGCAGTGTTCAAACAGATATTCCTCCAGCGCGGTCACTCCGCTGCCGACCACGGCAGTGCCGAGACTCGTACAGCCATAAAACGCACAGGTGCCAAGGGCAGTCACACTGTCCGGAATCGTAACACTGGTCAGCCCGGTACAGCTGTCAAACGCATATTCTCCGATCGTCTTCACGGTATCCGGGATGGTGATGGAAGTAAACGAAGCATTGCAAAACGCTCCGTCCGCGATTGTCGTTACCCCGGATGGGATGGTATAAGAGGTGCCGCTCTTCGCAGCCGGATACAGAATCAGCTCCGTCTGCGCCTTATTAAACAAAACTCCATCCGCGGAAGAATACGTCTTATTATCCCCTGCTACCGTAATGGCAGTCAGCGCAGGCAAATCCGACAGCGCCCACGCACTGATCGCTGTCACACTGGCCGGAATCGTAAGCGAAGTAAGACTGTTGCAGCCGGAAAAAGCACTCGTAGAGATGGACGTCACCTTTCCCGGAATTGTAATGGAAGTCAGGCTGCTGCAGCCGCCAAACATGCACATGGTGATCGCAGTCAGATTGTTCGACAGGGTAACCGATTTCAGGCTGCTGCAATATAAAAATGCATAGGAGCTGATCGTCGTGACGCTGTCCGGAATCGTGATCGCGGTCAGTGCGGTACACTCATAAAACGCCCGCGCGCCAATCGAAGTCACCGTATTTGGTATCGAAATCGAAGTAAGCGAGGTGCAATGCATAAACGCATATGCGCCAATGGAAGTCACCCCCGCTTTCAATCACCACGGAAGTGATCGTATCATTATATCGGAACCAGGGCGGATTCGTCGTCGAATCCGTTATGGAGGTGGTGTTCACCGCATAGGTCGCCATCTCACCGGTACCGCTGATTGTAAGAACGCCATTCACCAGCGTCCAGGTCAGGTTCGAAGTGTCCGCTCCGCAGCTGCCGGATGCCGTCTCACTGGCTGCGGCTTCCAGATCGGTTTCCAATGTATCTGTCTCCGCCTCTGCCGGTTCCGCATCACTCTCCGACGTGTCTGTCTCCGCCTCTGCCGGTTCCGCATCCACAAACATATCATCATCGTCTAACAGATCCGCAGCATCTGTGCCGGAACTGTCCTCTGTCGAATCCGTCTCCGCCTCCGCAGTATCCGTCTCTTCCTCCGTACTGTCCGTCTCCGCCTCTGAAGCATCCGTGCCCACAAACATATCGTCATCATCCAGCATATCCGACACGTTTGCGCTTGCAGACGCAGCCGTATCTTCCTCTTCTGCGTCCAGCCAGATGATCTCTGTCGAAGTCCCCGCCTCCGCAGCCAGCATAGCATCAGCCGGGACGGAAGCCAGCATGACCACTGCCATCAGAGACGCCATTATTTTTTTCATCATAAGTTTTCCTCCTGCCCCACGGCATATTCTCATCCTTTCGCATGATTCCGGCAATCAATCGTTACAGGTCACACCCTGATCACGCAGCAGGTGCGTGGTCGGGTTGTGACCAAGTAACGATAAATCCACTTCCGGACTCATGCTTTTGTTTATCTTAACACAGGAAAATTATAGATACAACTCAAAATATCACTTTATTCAAAATCCAGATACATGTTCTGACAATCTGCCTTTTCCCTTTGAAGGCTCTATTCCTTCCCCCAGAAAGCCTCTGCCTTTTCGCGCACATCCCGCAGAGTGCATAATGCAGGATGCTCCCACTCTGCCGGGAACAGCCTGCGGTAGCGGGCGGCGGCAAAACGCTCGTCAAGAAGCAGTATGACCCCCTTATCCCTTTCCGTACGGATGACACGTCCGGCCGACTGGAGGACGCGGTTCATGCCTGGGCAGAGATACGCATAAAAAAAGCCATCCTCGCCTCTTTTGTCGTAATAATTTTTCAGCAGCTCCCGCTCCGTACAGACCTGGGGCAGTCCGGTGCCGACAATCACCGCTCCGATCAGACGGTCCTCCCGCAGGTCAATGCCTTCCCCAAAAATTCCGCCCATCACACAGAAGCCCACGAGTCCCTGCGGGTGCGGCCGCTCGAATTTTGCGAGAAACTCTTCGCGTTCCTTCTCGCTCATTCGATTCATCTGGCGTACACTCTCGACCGCTTCTCCTGCTTCCACACAGATTGCGTCAAACTGGTCAGCCACGTCGTCCATCATCCGGTAAGAAGAAAAGAACACCATATAATTTCCGCGCTGCGCCCGCATGATCTGAAGAATATATGCAGCCATTTTCCGATATTCTTCCGGGGTACGGCTGGCATAACGGCTGCTCGTATCCGTGCCGATCAGCACCAGACGATTCGACGGATCAAAAACGGAGTTCGCATAGATCGCGTAGTTGTCCTTTTCGGCAGACAAAAGACGTTTATAATATTGAATCGGCAGAAAGGTAGCGGAAAACCACACCGTGCTTTTTCCTTTGTCCAGACATGCCTGCAAATTGTCAGATGCATCCACACAGTACAATCGCAGCAGGAAACGCCCATCCGCGCATTGCTCCGCATAAGTCACGTAGCGATCGGTCAGACGGTCACAGGTATCCAGAAAGCGCCGCACCTGAAAATACAGCTCCAGGGCTTTCTCATTCAGCTCTGCGTTCAGGGAATCATCCAGAAATTCTTCCAGAAGACCGCAAAGATTCATGAGGATAACCGGAAATGTATCGACATTGATCAGAGTCACCCGGATGTCTTCTCCCATTCCCCGCTTCTGTTCCAGCAGCCAGGTATTACAGCGGTTCAGCGCCTTCGTGGCCGCCCGCGCCGTGCGCATCAGCTCTGCCGGACGGTGACGGCGGGAGCCGATCCTGTGTCCCTCACTCTGCGCTGACACGGAAGTGAATGATTGAAACTCTTTTTTTAATGCCAGGAAATCTTCCTTATATAAAGAAGCCGAGTACATCTCTCTGCTGCGTTCCACCAGATTATGTGCCTCGTCTATCAGAAACAGATATTCTCCCTTTACACCTTCTCCAAAAAAGCGCTTCAGCCTGGCGCGCGGATCAAAAATATAATTATAATCACAGATCACGCCATCCATCCAGAGCGCTGCATCCAGTCCCATCTCGAACGGGCAGACGCACCATTTTCTGGCCTGAGACTCGATCAGCGGACGGTCAAGTGCTTCCTTCTCCGAAATCAGCGCAAAGACTGCGTCGTTGACCCGGTCATAATGCCCTTTCGCGTAAGGACAGGCTTCCGGATTACACTCCGGCTCTTCCAGAAAACAGATTTTCTCCTTAGCAGTCAGCGTTACCGTCCGCATATGGAGTCCATGCTCCCGCAAGGTCGCAAAGGCTTCCTCTGCCACTGTGCGTGTAATTGTCTTCGCAGTCGCGTAGAACATGCGCTCGGCCAATCCCTCTCCGATCGCCTTTACCGCAGGAAACACCGTCGACAGTGTCTTCCCCGTGCCAGTTGGTGCCTGAATAAAAAGCTTTTTCCCCCGCGCGATCGTGCGATATACAGAAGAAGCCACCTCTCTCTGGCCCGGACGCCAGGGAAAAGGAAACGCAAGCTGACGGATCGACTCCTGACGGACCTTCTGCCAGTCCAGCTGAAGCTTTGCCCATTTCCGGTACCGCCCTGTCACGTCCATAAACCATGCTTCCAGCTCCCCGATCGTGAAGATCTGCCGAAAACGCCGCACCTGCTCGGTTTCTAATGTACAGTAGGTCATCTGAACCCCGATCACAGGCAAAGCCTGCTGACTGCCGTAAATATACGCATAGCATTTCGCCTGTGCGAGGTGAACGGGAATCGGCTCCTCCATCATCAGCACATCGCGATAGGTACCCTTGATTTCATCAATATACTGGATTTCTGCTTCTGCATCCCCGATGGAGCCGGTCGGCTGCTTTTTCCTGTTTTTTGCAGGAGCATCCGCAAAAATCCCATCCGCGCGGCCTTCAACCGTCAGAACAAGCGCACCGGCAGCAGGCAAGCTCTGCGCTTCCTGCGTCAGCACAAGTCCGGCCGTTTGCTCCGCAGAGGCCTGGAATTCATTCGCATCCGGTTCCTTCCATAACACATCAATGGAAAGCGGCACCTCTGCCCGGTAGCCACTTCCCATCTCGCGCTGAATTTTCCGGTGGAGACGGCTGCCCTCCTGCATGGCCTCTTTCTCACCGAAGCTCCCTCTTCGATTGTCAATATCTCCCTCCCGCAGAATAAATTCCACGAGGTTCCGGACCGAAATCCGGATCTTCTGTATTCCTTCCATAATTTAAGATTGAAACTTTTCAAGCACCTGTTCCAGCTCCGGATCCGCCTCTTCATAAACAACGGCCAGCTTCTCCGTAAGATCCAGGCTCATCACTCCCATAATTGATTTTGCATCAATCAATGTCTCACCATTTTGGATATCCACATGAAAACTGCATTTATCCGCTGCTTTCACAAATTCCCGGACTTCATCCACTGTCTTTAGCCGAATCTTTTTCGTAAACATAAAACCCTTTTCCCCTTCTCGTCTGCATAAACATGATGTATATTTTGTTCAACAGGGAAGTTCGGAGAACGTTCCTTCCTGTTGAATGAAAAAGCCACGGCGAGCCGATCCTCCTAATCTGCTCCGTCGCGGCTCTCTTCCTGCTTTAATTCAAAAAGTCTTTTAACCGTTTGCTTCTGGACGGGTGGCGCAGCTTTCGCAATGCCTTTGCCTCAATCTGTCGGATACGCTCACGTGTGACGTTGAACTCCTTCCCGACCTCTTCAAGCGTCCTGGCACGACCGTCCTCCAGGCCAAAACGCAGCTTCACCACCTGGCGCTCCCGCTCAGTCAGAGATTCAAGAGCCGTCGACAATTCCTCACGCAGCATGGAGAATGCTGCGGAATCCGCTGGTGACAGCGCAGTATCGTCCTCTATGAAATCTCCAAGATGAGAATCATCCTCTTCTCCAATCGGAGTATCCAGCGATACCGGGTCTCTCGATATTTTCAGAACCTCACGCACACGGCTGACCGGTACATTCAGCCGTTCCGCCACTTCCTCGGGCGTCGGCTCCCGGCCAA
The DNA here is from genome assembly GCA_021202635.1 of Lachnospiraceae bacterium. Taxonomy (GTDB): domain Bacteria; phylum Bacillota; class Clostridia; order Lachnospirales; family Lachnospiraceae; genus Choladousia. The sequence goes on from JAJQCQ010000027.1 coordinate 17,335, forward strand.
GCTCCTGCAGAAGCGTACGCGTCATCCGCAGTGTCTTATTAATGGTCTCAACCATATGTACCGGCACCCGGATCGTACGTCCCGTATCCGCGATGCCCCGCGTGATCGCCTGACGAATCCACCAGGTCGCATAAGTGCTGAACTTATAACCTTTGGTATAATCAAATTTGTCTACAGCCTTCATCAGGCCCATGTTACCTTCCTGGATCAAATCCAGAAACGGCATCCCTCTGCCCACATACTTCTTGGCAATGCTCACCACGAGGCGGAGATTCGCTTCGGTCAGTTTTTTCTTGGCTTCTTCATCGCCCTGCTCTACTCTTTTGGCCAGCTCAATCTCTTCCTCTCCGGAAAGGAGGGGAACATTACCGATTTCCTTCAGATACATGCGGACCGGGTCTTCTGTGCTCACACCTTCGAGTACATCCACGTCATTGATCAGTTCAATCTCCTCATGATCTGACATAAGAATGTCATCCTCCGGCTCCAGGAGCAAATCATCCGCGTTATCATCGGGAGCCTCATCGGGCATCTTTCCCTGCACAACATCGATATGGTTCTTCTCAAGATATTCGAGAATCATATCCATTTTGCTTTCGGTGAGCTCCAATCCTGGAAACGCATTCATGATGTCGTCATATTTGACGGTATTTTTCTGTGACCTGGCATATGTCTTCAGGTTTTCAAGCGCTTTCAGAAACTGTTCCTGTACTTCATTCATAAACAATCTCCTCACTGTATGTCCCGGTTTGCAAAGCGAGTCGAGAATAAAGCCATATCTGCCTACCCGTAAACAAAAAAACTGTCTACGGCAGCATGGCTTCCCAACTCTGCTCGTTTTTAGCGTAAATGACGTGTAACCACAAGATGCAGAAAACCAGTTACAGCGACATTCAGACGTTCTCTATAACAATAACATTTTTGTCGTTTCGTGTCAATGCAAAGAAAATATTGTCAGTAAAAGAAAATATTGTCAGTAAAATCCCCGTGTTCCGGGATTACTGGTCACAACCCGATCACCCGACTTCCCGCAGGGTAATCCCCGGTCCGCCGGTATGCTCAATGTATTCTCTCGTAATCCGGACGCTGCCGATATTGTCATCCTTCGGGATCTCATACATAATATCCAGCATAAACTCTTCTATAATCGCACGCAGCGCACGCGCACCTGTCTTCTTTTTCAGCGCACGCTCCGCGATTGCCTCCAGCGCTCCATCATCAAAGGTCAGCTCTACCTCATCGAGAGCAAGCAGCTTCTGGTACTGACGAATGATCGCGTTGCGCGGTTCCTTCAGGATACGCACCAGCATTTCCTTCGTCAGCGATTGCAGCGGACAGATAATCGGAAGCCGTCCAAGAAATTCCGGGATCATACCGAAAGTACGCAGATCCTCTACCTCTACCCTTGTCAGCAAATCCGGATCTTCGTCATATTTGTCCTTCAGATCGGAGAAAAAGCCGATCGACGCCTGTTTGTTCAGGCGCTCCTTGATAATATCCTCAAGTCCCGGAAAAGCGCCGCCGCAGATAAAGAGTATGTTGCTGGTATCTACAGTTGCCATCGGAACCATCGCATTTTTACTTGCTGCGCCCACCGGAACTTCTACTTCGCTTCCCTCCAGCAGCTTCAGCATTCCCTGCTGCACGGCTTCGCCGCTGACATCACGCTGATGCGCATTCTGCTTGCGGGCAATCTTGTCGATCTCATCAATAAAAATAATCCCCTGTTCCGCACGCGCCACATCATTGTCGGCCGCGGAAAGCAGGCGGGTAACCACACTCTCTATGTCATCGCCGATATAGCCGGCCTCCGTCAGGGACGTCGCATCCGCAATCGCCAGCGGCACATCCAGCAAACGGGCCAGCGTCTTCACCAGATAGGTCTTGCCGCAGCCCGTAGGACCGAGCAGCAGCATATTCGATTTTTCGATCTCTACGTCATCAAATGAAACCCGGGAACGGCCGGACGCATCTTCTCCGCTGAGGATATTGCCTTCTCCGGCATTCTCATTCTTCTCTGTCTTTGCCTTTTCCTGTTCCTCAAAAGTAGCAATTCTTTTATAATGATTGTATACCGCCACAGATATCACTTTTTTTGCGTGTTCCTGTCCCACCACGTATTCATCCAGACTCGCCTTGATTTTATGCGGAGCTGGGATGTGAGCAATATCAAGCTCTTTCTGCGGCTGTTTTTCTTTTGGCTTTTTCTTAATCTGCGGCTGCTGCCGCGGCATACCAAGATTTCCAAAGATGTCCCCCAGATTAATCATGCTGATCGTCGGAATCCGGAAATTTCTGTGATTGCCGTTGTTCGCAGACTTCTCCCCATTTCCGCCCTCATCCGCTTCTTCCGTCTCATCTGTTTCATCGTCTGCGTCAGCCGCTTCAACGACTGCTTCCGTCTCACTGGCGGTATGGTCCCTGTTTTCTTTTTTGTCCTCAGCTTCTTTTTCATTTTCAGAGACTGCGCCCTTGGCCAGCTGCTCCGCCATCCGTCTGGCGTCCTCCTGTGTAATCCCTGCGGACTGCATGGTATTAAACGCTTTCTGAATGCAATCCGGGCAGACACAGATACCGCCCGGTATCTCGATCACCTTGCCCGCCACGCTTTCCGGTCTGCCGCATAGCATACAGAATTTTTCGTATTCGCCCTTATCGTCTTTTTTATTATTCATCTTTCTCCTTTGCATCCCCTGTTCCTGTTCTGAATCGATACTCTGATTTTATCTGATTGCAGCAAAAACTGTTTTCTCTCACAGTCATAGTTACCGAAATGGCACCGTACTTCCGAACGGGCTGGTGCGCTCCGGCATATCATCCTCCTCCGGCTTTGCAGAAAAGGTAACGCTCACCGTCCTGGACACATAGCTTCCCTTCGATGAAGTCAGAATTTCCATGGTGACTGTCTCATTGGCCTTATAGTAAGTCAGAAGATCCTCAAAGCCATCCGCAGAAGAAACATTGACACCATCCATGGCGCTGATGATATCTCCCTGCTGCAGGCCTGCATCTTCTGCCGGAGAACCATCTGCAACATAAGTGATATAGACACCGCTCGGTATATTGTACAACTCCCGTGCTTCAGAAGAAATATCCTGTGTATACACTCCAAGATACGCCTGTTCGGATTCTGCAGCTCTTTCCCTGGTCTCACGTTCCATCAGCTGCGCCAGAATCGGCTGCGCCTCATCAATCGGAATCGCGTATCCCATGCCCTCAACCCCGGAAGCGGAAACCTTTGCGGAATTAATTCCAATCACTTTCCCCTCCGCATCCAATAATGCCCCTCCGCTATTTCCGGCATTAATTGCCGCATCGGTCTGAATATAGACACCGGTCACCCCTTCTACCTCAATCGTGCGGTTCAGGGCACTGACAATTCCAAGCGTGACACTTTGCCCATAACCAAGTGCATTTCCAATTGCAATGGCGGTTTCACCAACCACCAGATCAGCGGAAGAGCCCAGCTCGGCAATACTGACCTGCTCCAGCACTTCATCCGGAATCTCTTCCAGCATCACCGCCAGTACTGCAAGATCATATTCTTCATCGCTGCCTTTCACCACAGCGGAAACAATCGCATCTTCTTCGTTTTCCATCTCGACGGAAAAACACACGGTAAGGACCGAGGCGTCCGCTACCACATGATAATTCGTCGCAATCAGCAGTTCTGTATCATTTTCACCAATAATAAAGCCTGAACCACAGCTCTCACTCTCAATCTCCGTGGTGCCGCGATACATATAAGAAACTTCCTGTATGGATTTATTTGTAACCGCAACAATGGACGGCATCACCTTCTTTACAACAGCTACGACATCTACGGAGGACTGTGCGGCGATTCTCTCATCCACAGTGCTGTCCCTGGTCGTCTTGGCATCTGCCGTTTCTTCGCTGCTTTGTCGGCTTTCCGCTTCTGCATCAGAGGCTGTCCCGGAAGCTGCTTCTGTCTCTGTCTCCTGCACGAGGCCTCCCGTCCTGCCAAGAACGTACTGAACAGCATCAATTCCAAGATAAATACCGCCGGCCAGAATCACCAGCGTCAGAAAAATGATCAGGATCAGCAGCGATGTATTGTTATGATTTTTCTGATATCTGTCATCGTTCACGTCCATTCCTCCTGCAAACATAATTAATACCAGTTTATCAGAGAAATGTGTCGAATTTGTGTTATACCACTATGCGCTTCACCTGGTAAGGCAGCTATTTTCTCCCTTGTTCCAATAGCTTTTATTCATGGAAAACCTGCGTACAAGGGCATTCGGCAGAAGGCGGTAATTTTTCCCAAAACGATAGCCCAGATATTTGCAGCAGCTCTGCCAGACCAGGGAAACAATCAGCCAGGGCTTTCTGATCCGAATCAGGTAGTCTGCACTTTTCCGGATCAGCCGCACTCCCTCGCTCTCCGAATGAACACAGGAAAAAATCTCCGGATGCTCCGCCTGAGAGACGCCCAGATCAAAGTTCCGGTGAAATTGCTGTATTCCGCTGTAATTGTGCGAATGAATCACCTCCGCGTCTGCGCAGTAGGCGATCGCCTTTTGGGCCTGAATCAGCTTTCCGGCAAAAATCATATCTTCGTTAAAAATCGTGCGCCGTTCAAAGCCCCCAAGCTCCTCGTACGCACTCCTGCGGTACATCGCACAGACATTGGAGCAGAAAAAGGCCTTGATTCCCATTGTCTGCAGATCCTCCTCCGTCTTAATCCGGCTCTGCGGCGGATAATTGAAGCTCCTCGTATAGCGCTCCAGCTCTTTACAATCCTGCCGGGGCAGCTGGCGCGCGTACGCCGCGCAGACCTGTGGGTTCCCGAATGGAGCCAGCAGGCGTTCAATCAGATAGCGGTTTGTCGGCACGGCATCCTGCGTCAGGAAAAGGATTCTGTCTCCGTGCAGCATGGAAGCAGCCATGTGGCGAGTGCCGCCGTGGTCAAATTCCTCTTTCCGAATATGCAATAGCAATATTTCTGGCTGCCCATCCGTATCTTCTGCCGGTCGATGTTCCTGTCCGCGAGCCAGGTGGACGGGCGTGGCCGCTTCCTGCTGGCAAAACGTTCTGTCCGGAAGCTCCGTTATCGGAAACCCATCCAGCAAATGCAGATCAAGCAATTTTTCTTCCGTATTGACCAGCAGGATACAGGCCGGGCGTACACTCTGGCTAAGCAGCATCCGCAGCAGCCTGGGCAGCCGCTCATCCGGCCTGTAGACCGGAATGATCACATCAACCGTCGGTTCTGCCAGGTCCGTTTTCTCCTTCCGGTCAAAAGCGGATGATTCCCATTTCCGCTCCATAGCGCCTCCTATGAAATCCCTGTCACTGAGACAATATAGTCACTGATCTCCTGCACAGTGGAAGACGGCGTGTAGTCTGATGTGCCAAAGAGCAGTTCATGCAGTTCGGTCACATTCGAAGCCAGTGTCTGCGGCACCACACAATCCCCCGCAGACAGATTTGCGGTAGAGCTCGTAAACGGGAATCCCTGCGAATCGACAATCTCGTACTTCGCTATTCCGGTCGCGAGAGAGAGCAGCTCCGTGTTTTCCAGACTGGTCGATATATATGGGATCAGGTTATTCACAATCGCCAGCAGCCCCGTCACGCCCTGTTCCTGGGCTTTTTTCAGAATCTGTGTCAATACTGTTCTCTGCCGCTCCGTTCTCTTATAATCCCAGCCGGTCGTATAACGAATGCGGCAGTACGCCATCGCCTGAATGCCTGTCAGCGTCTGTGTCCCCGATGAGGTCACTTCCGTGTAGGAGCGGCCGGTCACTTCTGAGGTCTCCACCAGATAAGCGTTCAGCCAGTAGACCTCTTCATCGTCAAGTGTCACCTCCACACCGCCGAGTTCATCGACCACTTCGATCACTGCCTCAAAATCCACTGTCACATAATCCTCAATATCCAGGTCCAGATTTTTATTCAGCATATTGACAGCCTGGCTGGCGCCGCCGTAGGCATAGGCCTCCGTTGCTTTCCGGTAGGACCCGTCTGTATTATCCAGATAGGTATCACGGTAAATGGACACCAGCTTAATATCCCCGGATTTCTTATTAATGCTCGCAATGATAATCGTGTCACTCCGGGTTCCGCTCTCCAGCTCCCCCTCGCGGGAATCCACGCCAAAAATTGCAATGTTCCGATAACCGGAAGAGGTCACTCCGCTGTTGACCAGAATATCCGTCAATTTTTCGCGATCCAGCTGCCCAAGTACGCCAAACCCTGCGATTCCGATCGCGGCAATCAGCAGAACCAGAATCCCGAGCACCCAGACAAGCTTTCTTTTTTTCTTTTTCTGTTTCTTCTGTTTTTTCTGCTTCCCTTTCCGTTCTTCCCCAGCCTCCGGTACAGGCGCCCCATAAAAGCCCTGTCCATACTCCCGCTGAAAATTATCCTGCTGACTGTAATAATTCCCCTGCGGGCCATAATAGCTTGGTCCCTGCTGCGCATCATCCGGCTGATCGTAATACGAACCGCCATTTACGCCATTGCCCAGCTGGCCGTAGTACGAGCCGCCAT
>JAJQCQ010000027.1:23950-63257 GCA_021202635.1 Lachnospiraceae bacterium
TAATACGAACCGCCATTTACGCCATTGCCCAGCTGGCCGTAGTACGAGCCGCCATAGTACGAACCGCCATTTGCGTCATTGCCTGGCTGACCGTAGTACGGGTCGCCGTCGTACGAACCGCCATTTGCGTCATTGCCTGGCTGACCGTAGTACGGGTCGCCGTCGTACGGATCGCCGTAATACTGAGAACCTGTCCCAGCGTCCTGACCGTCGTAATACGAGGCTTCGCCCGCATAATTTTCTGATTCATTCTCCTGCCAGTTCTCGTATTCCCTGGTATCCTGGCTATTGTTCTGAAGCTCGCTCTCCTGATTGTCGTTTTTCTTCTTTCTCATGATGAGTTCCCCTTTCTCTGACCCCTCACAGTCATCCTGTTTTCTCCCCTCACAAATTCTCACATTCAACCATGTTTTTTCCCAAAGTCAGTACGCGTTCTTATTCACAAACCCTTTGAATAAAGTCATCGCCAGTATTTTGACATCCAGACTCATCGTCCAGTTTTCGATATAATAAAGATCGTAGTCAATTCTTTTTCGAATAGAGGTGTTTCCACGGTACCCATGCACCTGCGCCCATCCGGTCATACCGGGCCGTACCTGGTGCTTGACCATATAGCGGGGAATTTCCTCGCGGAATTTTTCCACATACTGAGGGCGCTCCGGTCTTGGCCCAACCAGGGACATATCTCCCTTTAAAACATTAAAAAACTGCGGCATTTCGTCGATGCTGGTATGCCGGATAAATTTTCCTACCGAAGTCACACGGGGATCATTCCGTGTCGTCCAGCCCTGCTGCTCCTGGGCGTCTGTCTGCTGCTCCATGGAACGAAACTTGTACATTCGGAATGGCTTATTGTGCAGACCTACTCTCTCCTGCGTGAAAATGACCGGACCCCTGGATGTGCACTTGATCGCGATTGCCGTAAGCAGCATGACCGGAGAAAACAAAACGATGCAGAACACAGAACCGACGATATCCACGATCCGTTTCATTGTCGCATTAAACGTATTCGAGAGAGGGACGTGGCGGATATTGATCACCGGAAGTCCCAGAATATCCTCTGTATAAGGCTTTGTCGGAATAATGTTGCTGTAATCGGGAATAAATTTTGTATGAACGCCGGACTTCTCACACATCGCCACAATCCGCTCCAGCTTGTAATATTCATTCAGACCGACGGTGATCGCAATCTCATCCGGCGTATGATAGGTCAGAAGAGTATTCAGACTGCCGATCGGCCCCAGCACCTCCGCGCCCCGGTATCGTGTTCCTGCCTCTGTATCATCGCTTAAGATACCCAGGATCTTATACCCCCACTGCGGATTCTGCACAATGCGGTCAATATACTCTTCTGCCGCACGGCTGTACCCCACGAGAAGGATATATCTCTGGTTCAGGCCAAGCGAACGGGCGCGCATCAGGACAATCCGTATCAGATTGCGCTCCAGAACCGTCAGCGTCACATTCAGAACCAGAAAGACCGTAAGCAGCATACGGGAGGCATCTATCTGCCGAATCATAAAAAGAACAGCCATAGCTGCAAGGCCGCCGACTACATTTGCTTTGATAATGTTGCTGCCTTCCCGGCGCCTGCCCTCCAGGCGGTTCGGCACATACAGGTTAAAGGCATAATAGAGTATCAGAAAAAAAGGCACGATGGCGACAAGCGCCATGAGATAGAATTCCCGTGGCAAAACGCCAATCCCGCCGCGACGCGAGCTGGATATCATAACATACCATCCCGTCATATACGAAATGATAATCACAATCGCATCCAGCACGACCTGAAGCCGGTTAAAATATTTTTCGTTTTCCTTCAAACGTCCGTGCCTCCCCGTTCCGTCCTCATTTTCTGAAGCTTTTAAAACAGTCTTCGAAACAGATTGACCCACAATTCAATCTGGATCCGGGCATAGTGCTTCAGATTCTTTCTCTGAAAAGCCACCTTTTTGTCCGGATGACAGAGCGCTCTCCCCGCTCCAAGTCCTCTGATATACTCCCTCAAATATCCCTTGCCGGCAAAAAAAAGCATTTTAATCAGAAATCCGGCCAGCAGAAGCGGAAAATTTAACACCATCTGCGGCCAGGGCATATTTTTATAAATCAGATAAATACTATTCCTGGAAGAATAGCGAATCTTAAATTCATTGTACAGGGAACCGCTCGTCGCGCTGCCCACATGCCGAACCACCGCTTTCGGAGCATAGTAATTGCGATACCCCGCGATTCTCGCCCGATACGCAACATCCGTGTCCTCCAGATACGCAAAATGCGTCTCATCAAAGAGACCGATCTCCTCAAAAACCTCTCTGCGATAAATCGCAGCCGCCGCGCATGCGGAAAAAATCTCCCGTTCCCGGTCATAGCCGGCCGCAGGCTTCCCCTTCCCGAAGGCATAAGCCCAGCCGAAGGCACAGTAGTAATCGCCCGCATTGTCCATCTTCTCCGGATCATCCATCTGCACCATTTTGGCCGCGCAGGAAAAAACCTGCACCGCCCTCTCCTCACGGGGCGCTTCGATCGCCCGCACCAGTTCTTCCACAAAGGTCTCATCGCAGACCGTGTCATTGTTCAGAAGAATCACATAGGGAGTCCGGCTCAGGCGTATTCCCTCATTCACCGCACGGCAAAACCCTTCATTGCGGTCAAATCGGTGAATCACTACCTCCGGAAAATGCGTCTCCACAAACTCCACGCTCGCATCCTGTGAACCATTATCAATCAATATTACCGAAAAATCCTGCCTGCTCTGCATCATCAGGGATTCCAGGCATGGGCCGAGATACTGCATCCCATTATAATTCGGTATCACAATTGTCGCAATTTGCATATTTTACTCCAGGCGGGGCGCAGCCATTGTTTTGATTACACCCCGGCCAAATTCCTGTTATTTTCCTTTCCTTCCACTGCTTTGCAGAGAATAATTCCACTTACTCAGCGAAAGATTCGGATTATAGTAAGGATCTCCCTCTTTCAGAATTCGGATCCACCGTGTGCGCATATACTCAATTTCCGTCTGAAAGCGTCTGGCTTTCTCCTCCGTATCTTCCGCGCCGCGCGTCTTAGACTCATAATGATACAGCTGTGCGTAAGGGTCGTATACGATCAGGTAACCGGCCTCCCGCAGCCTCAGGCAGAGATCCACATCGTTAAAAGCAATCGCCAGCCGCTCCTCAAAGCCTCCCACCGCATCAAACGCTTCCCGCCGGATCATCATGCAGGCCGCCGTCACAGCGCTTAAATCCTGCTGCAGCGATTCACGGTGCATATAGCCGGTATGTCCGCGTTTCATATTCACAAACACACTGCCGGCCACCCCGCCGATCCCGATGATAATGCCGGCATGCTGGATCGTATCATCCGGATAATACAGAAGCGCGCCGGCCGCGCCGGTACCGGGGCGCTGGCAATGCCCCAGAAGCTCCGTCATCCAGTCCGGAGAAATCACCTCGATGTCATTATTCAGACAAAGGATATATTCCCCTTTCGCATGCCGGATCCCGAAATTATTGATCGCGGAGTAATTAAATTCCCCGTCCCAATATACAACATGAACTCCATTTCGTCCATCTATTTCTTTATAATACTCGAAAATTTCACAGGTTTCGCTGTTGTTTTCCACAATGATGATCTCATAATTGTTCCAGGTTGTCTTCTCAAAAACAGAGGTCAGGCACTTCTCCAGGGTCTCTTTTTCATCCTTATTCGGAATCACAACAGAAACCAGCGGCTCCCCCTGTACCTGGTATTTTACACGGTAACAGCCAAAATCCTTTTTGCGGGAAACCTCCCCTGCAAGCCCTGTGCGGGCCAGATGCGCCTCGATGGCCCGTTTCCCGGACTCGTAGGCATACTCCTTGCTGATCGGGTTATCCGCCGTCGACTGTGCGGAAATCCTCCAGTGATACAGGATGCGGGGAACGTGGCAGATTCCATCCGCCAGCTCCGTACACCGCAGAATAAAATCATAGTCCTGTGCTCCCTCATACCGGGCGTCCAGGCCGCCGGCACGCTCATACAGCTTCTTCGCAAACACAAGGAAATGACAGATATAATTATTCGAGCGCAGCAGATCCGGAGAAAAATCCGGCTTCAGATTTGGCTGAAAATGCCTGCTCAGATCCGACTCTACTTTATCCTCATCCGTGTAAAGCAGCTCCGGCATCCGTCCGGTATCTCTCTCTTTCCGCGCGATTGCCGAGGCAATTTCATAAAGCGCATCCGGGGCGAGCAGGTCGTCGTGATCCAGAAGTCCGATATAGGTTCCCGTCGCCATCTGAAGCGCTGCATTTGTATTACCCGCAATCCCCTGATTTTCAGATAAGGTCTTCACGCGAATCCGCTCATCCTTCGCATAAGTCAGAAGCGCTCGCGAAAGCGTTTCATCCTCCGGACTGCCGTTTACCAGACAAAGCTCCCAATGCGGATAGGACTGCCCGCTCACGGAAGCAATCATCTGTTCCAGGTACGGCAGCGGCGTCCGGTACAGCGGTACCACAATGCTGAACCGGATCGGCTGCTTCCATTTTTGCTTCCGCTGCCGCTCCAGCTCCTCTTCACTCGCCCGGTGCTGTTCATACCAGGGCTCATAAGGCACTTCCTCCGGCTCGATCCGATCGCTTAACCGAATCAGAAATTCTTTCAGGCCAAAATGCTGAAGGTACCGGATGCCTTTCTTTATTGTATAAAAATTCAGCTTTCGAATCAGTCTGAATACTGTGTTTGTTCCTGTGTCTGACACTGTTTTTTCTCCGCTCTCATGCTCTTTTTACTATCCTCATCCTCCGGGCAGCGGACCGCCCGGAGTTGGTTTACACATTTTAGCATATCCGCCAAAAGCTGTAAACAAGTAAAAGACTTTCTTTGATTTCCTCTTGTTAGATTTTTGCGACTATGGTAGAATCATGGAAGTGTGACAGCGGCGGATGCTGTTCTGAACTGTTACTGCAATACTATCAAAAACCAGGAGATATAAAATGGGAAAAATAACAGTAGAAACCTGTGAAATCGAAGGCCTGAAGGTCATCACCCCGACTGTTTTCGGGGATGCCCGCGGCTATTTTATGGAAACCTATAATTACAACGACTTCGCGGCGGCGGGGATCGATATGAGCTTTGTGCAGGACAACCAGTCCTCCTCCCGGAAAGGGGTACTCCGCGGCTTGCATTTTCAGATCAACCACCCGCAGGACAAGCTGGTGCGCGTCGTGGCAGGCGAAGTATTTGATGTGGCGGTCGATCTCCGGCCGGGATCCGCGACCTACGGCAAGTGGTTTGGCGTCCTGCTTTCCGCAGAAAACAAAAAACAGTTTTTTATTCCGAAGAATTTCGCGCATGGATTTGTCGTCCTCTCTGATCTGGCAGAGTTTGCCTACAAGTGCACGGACTTTTATCATCCCAATGACGAGGGCGGTATTGCCTGGAATGACCCTGAGATCGGTGTGGACTGGCCCATTCCGGATGGCATGGAACTGATTCTCTCTGAAAAAGATCAAAAATGGGGGTCTTTCTCTGAATATACCGCGAAGCGCGCCTCCTCCGATCGTGTCGCACCGGCTTTGTCCTGAGCACATCGATTCATCCGCGCCGCTTTATGACTCCAAAGAGGATAATGTATTTATAATATGAAGAAAGAACGTTTTAAACTGCCAAAGGACCTGTATAAAAACAGACGCTTACTGAAAAAAATGGCAAAAAATGACCTCCGGAACCGATTCGCGGGGTCCTATTTTGGTACCGTCTGGGCCTTCATTCAGCCTATCGTAACGATTCTGGTCTATTATTTTGTGTTTGGCGTGGCCATGCGCGGGGGGAGCTCCGCGGAAGGCGGGACGCCGTTTGTGCTTTATCTGGTGGCAGGAATCATCCCCTGGCTTTTCTTTCAGGAGGGACTCACAAATGCAACCAACTCCTTCCTGGAGTACAGCTACCTGGTGAAAAAAGTGGTCTTCGACATCGACATCCTGCCGATGGTCAAGCTGCTTTCCGCCACAGTGGTTCACTGTTTTTTCATCCTTTTCGTAATTATTTTATTTGGATGCTACGGCCGCTTCCCTTCGGTCTATTATCTGGAGCTGATCTACTACGCGCTCTGCCTGTTCCTTCTGATCCTGGCTTTCGCGTATATTACCAGCTCCGTGGTCATCTTCTTTCGGGATCTCTCGCAGATTGTCTCCATCCTGCTGCAGGTCGGCGTCTGGCTGACTCCGATCATGTGGGAAGAGAGCATGCTCAGCTCCTATTCCTGGGGACCGGCTGCTCTTACCGTTTTAAGACTGAATCCAGTCTATTATATCGTTCATGGCTACCGGAACGCCCTGATCAGTCAGCGCTGGTTTTTTGAAGACCCGCTCTGGACGCTCTATTTCTGGGTGTTTCTTGCCGCAAGCTTTGCGATCGGCAGCTGGGTGTTCAACCGCCTGAAGGGACATTTTGCGGATGTACTCTGATTTTACTGGTCATAACCCGACCACGGCAGGGTGTGACCTGTAACACTCTGATCAATTCCAGGCACCAGATATTTCCCGCAGGCGCGTCTGCCAGGTTCGTCGCTTCGCGGGAATAAAGAGAGGCAGGTAAATCATTTGGATAACAAATTTGCGATCCGTGTGGATCAGGTCAGCAAGGTCTATAAACTTTACAACAAACCCTCTGACCGGCTGAGGGGAGGCCTGGGACTGACCCGAAAAAAACGCTACCGGGAACACCGTGCGCTGGACCAGGTGAGTTTCACCGTGCAGGAAGGCGAAACAGTCGGAATTATCGGTGTAAATGGCTCCGGGAAATCCACGATTCTCAAAATCATCACCGGTGTCCTCACCCCGACGGAGGGTTCCGTGACAGTGAACGGACGCATCTCCGCACTGCTGGAGCTGGGCGCCGGGTTTAATATGGAATACACCGGTATTGAGAATGTCTACCTGAACGGCTCCATGCTCGGCTTTACGGATGAAGAAATCGAACAGCGCCTCCCCGAAATTCTGCGTTTCGCAGACATCGGCGACTTTGTGAACCAGCCGGTAAAGACCTATTCCAGCGGAATGTTCGTGCGTCTGGCGTTTGCGGTCGCCATCAACATCGACCCGGAAATCCTGATCGTCGACGAGGCGCTCTCGGTCGGCGATGTGTTTTTCCAGGCCAAATGCTACTACAAATTTGAAGAATTCAAAAAACAGGGAAAAACGATTCTCTTTGTCAGCCATGATCTGAGCAGCATCAGCAAATACTGTGACCGCGTGATCGTGCTGAACCAGGGCACCAAGCTGGATGAGGGCCGGCCGAAGGCCATGGTCGATCTCTATAAACGGCTCCTGGTTCACCAGGAAGGAGAACCGCCCAGAGGAACGGCTCCAAAAGACGGCGGAGCCTGGAAACAGGCGATAGAAGTCAATCCCCACCTGCTGGAATACGGGGAAAAACAGGCGGAGATCATTGATTTTGCCGTGACAGACAGCCGCGGGATGCTGACGAATACCGTTGAAAAAGGCAAGCTCTGCACGATAAAAATGCGGATTCGCTTCCATGAGGATTTACAGGAACCGGTCGCCGCTTTTACGATCAAGGACATGAAGGGAACGGAAATCACCGGTACCAATACTATGTACGAAAAGGTCGCGCTTCCCGCAAAAGCCGGAAGCATCGCGGAAGTGGATTTTACCCAGGAAATGAACCTGCAGGGCGGAAATTATCTGATCTCCTTCGGCTGTACCGGCTATATGGAAGGAGAATTTCATGTTTTCCACCGGCTCTACGATGCCTGCAATCTGACCGTCATATCGGTAAAGGATACCGTTGGCTTTTATGATATGAATTCGGAAGTGACGGTTACGACCTCGTAACTGCTCCGTACCTTCACAAAAAGTATGCACTTCGGAGGAATAGACATGATGCAGGAAAAAATTGGCAGCGTGATTCTTGACGACACCTGCTACCCCGGCGAAGACCGCTACAGCGACGGCTCCATAGAGCAGGAGCTCCTCGCGATAGCGAAAAGCTGTAAAAATGAAGCAGACTATAATGCGGTAATCGCGGAGAAAAAAAGCTGGCCTGTGATGTACCATTTTTCTCACATCCGACACAACCTTCTCTCCTGGGTGCCCATCCGCAAAGAAGATAAGGTTCTTGAGATCGGCGCCGGCTGCGGAGCCGTCACCGGTACGCTCGCGGCAAAGGCCGGAAGTGTCACCTGTATCGAGCTTTCCAGGCAGCGCAGCCTGGTCAATGCCTGGCGGCACCGCGATTATGACAATATCACCATCCTGCTGGGCGCGTTTGAGGATGTCGAAAAACGGCTCACAGAAAAATATGACTACATCACCCTGATCGGTGTTTTCGAATATGCTGCGCTCTATACAAAGGCAGAAAACCCTTTTGTCCATATGCTCACCACCATTGCGCGTCACCTGGCGCCCGGCGGAAAGATTCTGATCGCGATCGAAAACCGGCTGGGGCTCAAATACTGGGCCGGCTGCACGGAAGATCACGTCGGCAGGCTCTTCGAAGGGCTGGAAGGCTATTCCCGCACCCCCGCCTCTGGTGTACGCACATTTTCGAAACTGGAGCTGGAAAAGCTTTTTGGGGAAGCCGGAGACTTCAAAACTACTTTTTACTACCCTTATCCGGATTATAAATTTCCGTTTTCCATCTACTCCGACCGCTATCTTCCACGCAAAGGAGACCTGAAAAACAACCTCAACAATTACGACCGGCGACGGCTTCTGCTGTTTGATGAGGGAAAGGTATTTGACAGTCTCATCGAAAACGGACTGTTCCCGCAGTTTTCCAATTCCTTTTTGGTTTTCCTGGAACAGGAGGAACAGCCATGAAAGACATCATCTATTCGAAATATTCCAACGAAAGAAGCCGGGATTTCTCGATCCGCACCGATATTCTGGAAGAGAACGGCAGACGCAGTGTCCGCAAGAGGGCGATTTATCCGGAGGGCAAGGCACATATCCAGGCACTTTACCGGCATTATCAGACCCTTTCCGAGCTGACTGCCGGCACACGGCTTTCCTGGAACCACTGTATACCGACAGCAGACGGAGTCGAGCTGGAATACCTGGAAGGGGAATCCCTGGAAGAACAGCTGCTGTTCACCCTGCATACCAAGGGTATGGATGCGTGTGCCCGGGATTTCCTGGACTGTCTGCGTTTCATCCGCTCACTCCACACGGGAGCCTCCTTTTCTCCCTGTGAAGAATTCCGCCGGGTCTTTGGAGAGGTTTCACTGCCAGCCGGTACCGATTGCGCGCCGTGTACAGACATTGACCTGCTCTGTGAAAACATCCTGGTCGCAAACGGACACTGGACCGCGATTGACTATGAATGGAGCTTTGAATTTCCCATCCCGGTGAATTTTCTCTTGTACCGGATCATCCTGCATTTTACAGACAATGCAAACCGGGGGGAAGAATTCCGGCGCTTTGATTTTATGGGACAGATGGGGATCACCGAAGAGGAAAAAACCGCTTTTGCGGCGATGGAAGCCCATTTTCAGAAGTACATCCTTCAGGGGCATGTCCCTATCCGCAATCTCTATCCCGCCATCAGCGAAGGAGCTTTTCCTGCGGAAAATCACCTTGCTTTGGAGGATTTACAGATTTATTTTGATTACGGCAACGGCTTTCGCGAGGAAAACTCAGTTCTTTACCACATGCAGGAGGAACCCTGCTGGCACCTGCGGCAGGAGATTCCCATTCCGAACGGGGTCAAAGCACTGCGCATGGATCCAGGCAGCCATGCTTCCATCGTACATCTGCGCGAATTTCGCTTTGTCTCTCAGACAGAACGGGCTGCTTTTTGTCTGCGTGAAGGCAGCGTAAATGGCGACTGGATTTATTTTTCGGAGGAAGACCCGAATATCTTTCTTACTGAAATCCCGGAGGACGCCAGAAGCTTCCTCGTGGAGCTTGAAGCCTTCCAGCCGGGTCAGGCACCCATGAAGGAGGTCGGCCGGCTTGCCAGAGAATATCAGGAGCTGAAAAATTCGCGTCTGATCCGCTGGAAGGATACCGTAACCTCTGTTCTGAAGCCGCAGGAAGGATCTGCTGCGAAATAACGGATGCGTCTTGCACCGCCGCCTGTACACAAACCGGGAATGTGCCAGACTATGAACCGAATCAAATTTGGGAGAAAACCAGAATCATGAGTATAAAGAAAATAAAAATTGATCAGGAGACCTTCGGATGGGAACCCGGCGGCACATTTATCCTGCGCGGATGGAAAGTCACAGACCCTGGGGAAGCAGCCGTTTTTCGGGTACTTGATGAAACCGACACGCCAGTCGAAGCCGAATGCGTCCTGCTCCCCCGCCCGGACGTTGTCAGTCTTCATGCAGACTACGCTCCGCTGCAGGCTGAGCTTGGTTTTCAAATCACCGTGCCAGACATCGAACATTATATGGAAGCACATCAGAAGCTGACGATTGAACTGCATGCCGGCGATACCAGCCGCGTGATTTTCTCGCGGAGTACGACAAAGCTGAAAAAAGCCTATTTTGATTCCTCTATCCAGTACTTTCTGGACGTCTGCGGATGTATTGACAATGTCATTACCATCCGCGGCTGGATTGTAGATATCACCGGGGAATGCTTTCCTCAGATCACGGATGAAAACGGAACGCTCTTACCCGTCCAGCCAAAAAGGTCCCTCCGCCCTGACCTGGTGGATGCGCTGCACCTGAATCCGGACTTTTACCAGGATCGTTCCTGGGGGTTTTCGTTCACGATGCCTATGGACAATTTTCAGGGTTCTGCCCTGCTCATCCGGATGCAGAATCCATATACAGACAAATCTCTCCGTCTCCCCAGGCAGCGGCTCATCTGGATGGGAACCAGTGTGGGACGGTGCCTGCTTCTGCTCACACGCTTCAGTCCGGGCCGTCTCCGGGATGAGATCCGCCGCAAAGGTCCAAAGGGATTCCTTACGCATTTGCGGAACGCAAGCACACTCACTGATATTCCTTACGCGAACTGGCGCAAACAGCACAATGTCAGCCGCACCGAGCTGCGCAGGCAGAGAAAAGAATCCTTTTCCTACGCGCCGCTGCTTAGCATCGTCATCCCGCTCTACAATACGCCAGAGCGCTATCTGCGGGAGCTGCTGGATTCGATTCTTGCGCAGACGTACTCCCATTTTGAAGTCTGCCTGGCGGATGGAAGCACACAGCCGGAACCAGCCGCGCTGATCGAAAAGCACTATGGCCATGAGCCGCGGATCCGCCTGCAGCGCCTTGCGAAAAATGACGGCATCTCCGAAAATACAAACGCGGCAATCCGCATGGCCAGAGGCGAATTTCTGGTCTTTTCCGACCATGACGATCTGCTGGAGCCAAACGCGCTCTATGAATTGGTAAAAAAGCTGAATGAAAATCCGGCGCTGGATCTGATCTACACGGATGAGGATCTGACCGATGAAAGCTCAAAGCATTTTAGCAACCCCCGCTTCAAGCCGGACTTCAACCCGGACTTTCTGCGGAGTATCAACTACATCTGCCATCTGACCATGGTACGTACCGCACTGGCGTTCGATGTGGGACTTCTGCGGAAGCAGTGCGACGGCGCACAGGATCATGATTTTCTCCTGCGCTGTATTGAAAAGACCGATCGCGTCGCTCATATTCCGAAGATTCTCTACCACTGGCGTGCCTACAGCGGCTCTACCGCCGGCAACCAGGACAGCAAGCAGTACGCCATAGACGCCGGAAAGCTGGCGCTCACGGAGCATTACACGCGGCTTGGTTATGAGGCTGAAGTGGAATATACCGATATTTTTATCATGTACCGCATGCGGCTGAAGGTAAAAGAGACGGCTCCGTCCCGCCTGCCGCTGGTTACCATCGTCATTCCGAATAAGGATCACCTGGAGCTTCTGGATGCCTGTGTACAGTCCATCTTCGCCAAAACCGACTATTGCAACTATGAGATTCTTATCGTAGAGAACAACAGTGAAGCGCCTGAAACATTTGCGTATTATGAACGAATGAGGTGTGAGCATGCGAATTTCCGGGTCGTAACCTGGGAGGGAGGCTTTAATTACTCCGCGATCAACAATTTTGGTGTCCGCCACGCGAACGGAGAATATCTGGTATTCCTCAACAACGACACGGAAGTCATCTCCCCCTTCTGGATCCGGGAAATGCTCGGATTCTGTCAGCGGGAAAATACGGCCGCAGTAGGAGCCAAGCTCTATTACGCGGACGGACAGGTACAGCATGCGGGGGTAGTGATCGGCATCGGCGGCTTTGCCGGGCATGTTCATCCCTTCTGCAGCCGCGCAGATACCGGCTATCTTGGCCGTCTGAAGGCGGTGCAGGACATCAGCGCAGTTACCGCAGCCTGCATGATGGTAAAACGCTCTGTCTTTGAATCCATCGATGGCTTCGACGAGAATTTCGTGGTCGCGCTCAATGATGTCGATCTCTGTCTGCGTATCCGGGAAAAGGGGTATCTGATCGTGATGGACCCCAATGTGGAACTCTATCACTATGAATCCAAATCGCGTGGATATGAAGATACACCGGAAAAACAGGAACGCTTTCAAAAAGAGATCCGCCGTTTCCAAAGCCGCTGGAAAGGCTTTCTGGAAAAGGGGGATCCCTACTACAGCCCGCACCTGACCCTCCTGGACGGAGGCTGCGGCATCCGCCAGGAAACGGAATAGAAAAAGCCTCCGATTCTCTCGCAGACACGGACGTTCCTTTCACGTCTGTCTGTGAGGTCGGAGGCTTTCATCATCCTCATAATCCGTTTAATTCTTATCTTCCTTTATACATCTCATCATAATATTTCTGATAATCGCCGCTGGTGACATTGGCCATCCAGTCTTCGTGCTCAAAGAACCAGCGAATTGTAAGACGGATGCCGTCCTCAAACTTTGTCTCCGGCTCCCAGCCCACCTCTGCGCGAATCTTGTCCGGGGCAATCGCATAGCGGCGGTCGTGTCCTTTCCGGTCCGTCACATAAGTGATCAGCTTTTCACTGACAAGTGCCTTGCGCGGATCATCGTCGGGGAGCATCTCCTGGAGCGTATCCAGGATGATGTGAATGATCTGAATATTCTGCCGTTCATTGTGCCCGCCAATATTATAAGTCTCGAACAGACGCCCCTTCTCCTGCACCAGGTCGATGCCCTTCGCGTGATCCTCGACATAAAGCCAGTCGCGGACATTTTTGCCATCGCCATAGACCGGGAGCGGCTTGCCCTGAAGCGCATTATTGATGATCAGCGGGATCAGCTTTTCCGGAAACTGATACGGACCGTAATTGTTGCTGCAGTTCGTGATGTTCGCCGGGAAGCGGTAGGTATCCATATAGGCCTTTACGAGCATATCCGAGGAAGCCTTGCTCGCGGAGTAGGGGCTGTGCGGTGCATAGGGAGTCGTCTCGTAAAAATACTCCCCCTCATTTTCCAGTGAACCATAAACCTCGTCGGTCGACACGTGGAGAAACTTTTTCCCCTCCTGAAAGGTACCGTCCGGGAGCTCCCAGGCTGCCTTCGCCGCATTCAGCATCACCAGTGTGCCAAGTACATTCGTCTTTACAAAAACCTCCGGATCCCGAATACTCCGGTCTACATGGCTTTCCGCCGCAAAATGAACCACACGGTCGATCTCATTCTCTTCAAAAATCCGGTTTATCGCCTCTGTATCACAGATGTCCGCACGGATAAAGGTATAATTTTCCCGGTTTTCCACATCACGCAGATTCTCAAGATTGCCCGCATAGGTCAGTTTGTCCACATTGATAATCCGGATTTCATCTCCATATTTGCGAAACATGTAGTGAATGTAGTTTGAACCGATGAAACCGGCTCCTCCTGTTACAAGATAGGTTCTCATAGCTTTCCTCCTTTTCAATCCACGCTCCCGCCCGGGGAGCAACGAAAAATGCACGTAACTGTTCAGTACCTTCACAGCTACGAGGGAAAAGCCCATTTAAAATCGCTTCGCGATGGGGCTTTTCCCCATAAGCTATAAGCTTTCATACGTACCTCGCAGCAGGTGCGAGGTACTGTCCTGAATAGTTACAAATGCACAACGATGTATCTGTATCTATATGCAGACAGCCGGACGCCAAACAGCTCCCTAGCTGTCCTCTCCGGCCGCGCTGCCCTCATCGTCAGTCGCTTCCGTGCTGCTTTCCTCCGAAGAACCGGAAGCGGTGTACTCCGAGCTCATCGTCCCGGCCGCGTCAGAGAGCTCCGCCACCGTATCCGGACGCAGCGCATCCCATACCGCGCTCACGTCAAACAGGTCTGATAGCAGATCCGCGTTGTAATACATCCGGTATCCATCGATATTTCTCCTGCCCATCCGCATGGATGTACCGTTAAACTGTACCCAGTACTGCGTCGAATCCACACAGCAGAAGATATTGTACCCCTGCTCTTTCAGATAGATATAATACTCATTGTCCTCTGAGTATTCTGTCCAGTCGCTGATATCCGCACCAAACGCAAAGATAATGATATCCGTCTCGCCAACGATCGTCTCGACATTGTTCTTCCACCGCTCTGTATCCGTCATCGTCCCCTCCAGGCCTTTCGCCAGAGGATCAATATGCCCCCAGGTGTGACTCGTGAATTCCCAGCCGTCTGCCTTCAGCGCGTCCGCGACAGCTGTAGCCGCGTCCACTTCCGCCTGCCAGGCCTCTTCATCGAAGTCCGGGTTTTCTTCCAGATATTCCCTTTGCCAGCTTGTGAGACGGTCTTCATCGCGCGTCAGATATACCTCATCTGTCCGGTAACCGAGGATCCCCTCATATCCGGTCAGTGCGATCGTCCCCTTATGACCGTGATAGGCGAAGTCCGGGTGCAGATCCACAAACGTGTCAATCCACGGAATCAGATCATAATCACCGACCGATACCGTACCGTCATCTTCGATATACTCCGCCTTCACATCACCATTCTCATCCAGTACCAGCCGCGACGCAAAGCCGTCTCCGTCCATATAATGATAATAGCACACATCATCCTGCGAAAGCACGAAAGGAGTTTTCCCTTCCGGGAGCAGGATTTCCTTGCGGGTGACCGTACCATCGTCATTGACCTCGCACATATCGTGCATACTGACCATGACATAGCCTTCCTCGTACATGGTCTCCATAATCGCGGAAAACTCGTCCATCGTCACCATGTACTGATTGTAGCCTTCTGCATAAAGGTCGCCGTCAAAAGCTTTGGACGCGTCCCAGATAATCGTGTGGAAAAAGATGTGCGTCACCTCTTCCGGCGCCCAGGATACACAGTTTGCTTTCGTCTTTTCGTAGCTGGATGCCGCCTGCTGCAGCGTCTCACTCAGCTCATAATATTCCGAGGCCTGCACACAGGCAATCGCACTGTCGTAATCATACATGGCGGCCAGATTTTCCGCCTCCATCAGCACTGCATCGATCTCAGCCTCTTCGGCAGTCGTAAATGTATCATCGTCCGTACCAGACGCTTCGGACTGCACAGCAGAACCAGCATCCGTCTCCAGGACTTCATCGGTACCGGTTTCCTCCCCGGCGGTACTCACCACATCTGTTCCCCCGGTCTCATTCAACGTCGTGACAGCCGTATCGCCATCCGAGCCTGTCCCGGAATCACCCGTCTCTGAACCATCCGCCAGACTGCCCGTCTCAGCCGTATTCACACTGCCCTGCTGCTGATCTCCGGCAGAGCTCAGCTTCACCACCTCCGGAATAACGACCTCCTTCACAAGCAATGCTCCCATCACCACAAGAGCCAGCACCAGAAGTGATATCGCACACTTCATAAGCAGCTCATTTTTTCGTCGCTTCGTACGCCGCTCCTGCGGATTATAATCCTGGTCTCCCATGTTCCCCTCCTTCATCCGTTCCCCTTTATTTTCCTTTTACTCAGCCAGGCCGGCCAGTGTGACGTCCAGAGACAGCGCTGTTCCCTCTCCCGTATCCGTCGTCTGCGCATCCTGACTGACATCGGTCTCCTGCTCGTTGGCAGAGCTCTGGCTGCCAGAAGAATCCTGGTCAGTCACAGATATGATCTCCATATCCGTCTCCTCCTCCGTCTGCTGTTCTGCAGCAGCTTCCTCTGTATCGGACAGAAGCTCTGTCTCCTGCACATTCGTCCCCATACGCTCGGACCCGGTCTCGAGACTGCCATATTCCAAAACAACTTCATAGATCATCGCAGCCACCAGTACCACGATCAATACAAACAAAACTCCCCAGAGAAGGCGCATCTTCGCATCGGTCTCCTCATCCCTGCGCCTGCGCCCGGATGGTTCTGAAAGATGTTCCTTCGGTACCGTTCCGATCGGCTGCGCACGTCGGCTGCGCCTGCTCTCTTCCGGTATCTCTCCGGACTCACCGTTATCCGGATTCCCCGTATAGATGTGGGAACGTCCCAGCGTTTTCTTCTGTTCATCCATGTCTTTTCTCCGTTTCAATCAACCAGCAGATCTGTCCGCAACAGCCTGTTATCGCCTGTATGCCTGCCGCATTCCGCTTCAGTCGGCATAAAATTCATCCAATTCAGTTAATTAGTATACCATGACATCGCCTTTGTTTCAACGACCCAATCCATCTTTTTTTATGAAGCAATCTTATTTTTCTCTTAACCGTTCAGAACAGGTTACCATCTGTGGCCTGCTGTTCTGAATATTTACCTATTTTTAATAACCGTTCAGAACAGCATCGAAACTATACTAATCAGCAATTTTCCCCACTTTACGAAATTCTCTTCCGATGATATACTTTCCTCGTATGGGTTGGTCGTGTTTTGACAGGCACAGTAAAACAGGACGGTTCATGCGGGAAACGGAGTTTCTGTCACACGTTTTTCCAAAATACGTATGACGCAATAACAATTTAGAGAGGTGGTTACTGATGTCTGAACCGATTACGCTTTACAAGCTGATCATTCTGTATATGCTGGACAAAGCGGATTTTCCACTGACAGACGCGCAGATTTCTGATTTTATCCTCAATCAGGGCTATACTGACTACTTCACACTCCATTCTGTGCTTGGAGACCTGGAGGATAGTCAGATGATCCAAAGTGAGACCATCCAGGATTGCGTATACTACTCGATAAAGGATGGCGGCACGGAGGCTCTGAAATATTTTCGCCACCGCATCTCGCCTTCCATCCGTCAGGAGGCGGACCGGTATATGTCCGAAAACAAAGTCCGGATGCGTGACGAGGTCTCCGTCCTCGCGGATTACTATAAGACGACAAGCGGGGACTACGCCGTGCGCTGTCTGGTAAAAGAGAAGTTTTCCAACCCAATCGATCTGACCATTACGGTCGCGACGGAAAGTCAGGCGAAATCCGCCTGCCGCAGCTGGCGTGAACACAGCCAGCGCATTTATCAATTCATTATGGAGGAGTTATTATGAAAGACATGTTTGTTTCTGACTCTGTCACCTATGTCGGTGTGGACGACACTACACTTGACCTGTTCGAGAGCCAGTACAGAATACCGTATGGTGTTTCTTACAACTCGTACATCATTTTTGATGAAAAAATTGCCGTCATGGACACGGTAGACCCGCGCGGCACAGAAGAATGGCTGGCAAATGTGCGCACAGCGCTCGGTAAACGGAAACCGGATTTT
Organism: Lachnospiraceae bacterium; assembly: GCA_021202635.1. Lineage (GTDB taxonomy): Bacteria > Bacillota > Clostridia > Lachnospirales > Lachnospiraceae > Choladousia. Next base: position 41,535 of record JAJQCQ010000027.1, read on the forward strand.
CTCGTTGTGCAGCACCTGGAACCAGATCATTCCGGCAGCATCCGCCGCTTCGTGGAGGAATACCCGGAAGTCACCCTTGTGGGGAACCAGAAGACCTTCCCTATGATCGAACAATTCTTTGATATAAAAGCCACAGCTGTAAAGACACTCACAGTCGCGGAGGGCGACACGCTCTCTCTCGGCAGCCATACGTTGCAGTTTTTCCTGGCTCCCTTCGTACACTGGCCGGAAGTCATGGTTACATATGAACAGACGGAGAAGCTTCTGTTTTCCGCAGATGGTTTCGGCACTTTTGGTGCGTTAAGCTCCGACATAGACTGGATCACAGAGGCCAGACGCTACTACATCAATATCGTTGGAAAATACGGCGCACAGGTTCAGAATCTTTTAAAAAAGGCCTCTGGCCTTTCCATCGCAGCCATTCTCCCGCTTCATGGCCCGGTTTTGAAGGAAAATCTTGGCTATTACATCGACAAATACCTTACCTGGAGCAGTTATACGCCGGAAGAGGAGGGCATCGTGATCGCTTACGCCTCCCTGCATGGCAACACTGCGAAAGCGGTACGCCGCTTAGAAGAGATTCTCAGGCAAAAGGGCGTGCAAAACGTAGCTGTCTTTGACTTAAACCGTGACGATATGTCCGTAGCTGTAGAATACGCATACCGCTATGACCGTCTTGTGCTTGCTTCTGTCACCTATGACGCTTCCCTTTTCCCGGCTATGGAAGACTTCCTGTACCACCTGAAGATCAAAAACTTCCAGAACCGCAAAGTAGGCTATATTCAGAACGGCACCTGGGCTCCTCCGGCTTCAGCCAGATTCATGAAAGCACAGATCGCCGAGATGAAGAATATCACAGAAGTCGAACCTGTCGTTACCATCCGTTCCGCGCTCAGCGCTGCGAACCTTACAGAGCTGGAAGCACTGGCCGACGCCCTGGTATAATATTCTGGATTCCGGTCAACCATTCGAAACAGCACCGACCGGGGCAGGACGCAGATCTGCGGCGTGCTGTTCTGAATCTTTCCTGTTTTGAAGCAAAAAGCAGCCCCTGCCGGCTGCTTTTTGTTTCTCCGAATTCTGTTTTTCTGCCTGGAAGTGTTACTCGTATTCTTTATATTCAGCCATCACTCCCAGCATCTTTTCCACATTTGCCGCACGGTCGCCGCCAAATACCGCAGAACCGGCCACACAGACATTCGCACCGGCCTCAAGAACTGTCCGCAGAGTCTGATCATTAATGCCGCCATCCACCTCAATGTCAAGGGGAAGGCCGAGTTCGAGGGCCTTTTGGCGAAGTGTGCGGATTTTTCCGGTCATTTCCGGAATATAAGCCTGTCCGCCATAGCCCGGATTCACCGTCATGATCAAAACCATATCCAGATAGGGAAGGACATAATCCAGTACATTCAGCGGCGTAGCCGGATTGAGCGCGACTCCTGCGCGCAGACCGCGGCTTTTGATATCATGGAGGATTCGCTGCAGATGCTTTGCCGTCTCGGCATGCACCGTAATGCTGTCCGCACCGCAGGCAGCAAAATCCGCTATGTATTTTTCCGGCTCCGTGATCATCAGGTGAACGTCAAAAACACTGTCCGTCGCGCTGCGGATCGAGGAAATCACCGGCATGCCAAAAGAAATGCTCGGCACAAAGACTCCATCCATCACATCGATGTGCAGGTAACCGGCACCTGCTTTTGCTACTGTCTCCACTTCCTTGCCCAGATGTTTGAAATCAGCCGCCAGAATAGACGGCGCCAGTATGTTTTTTCGCTCCATATTTGTTCTCCCTGTATTGTATCCCTTTTGTGTGACAATTCAGAACCGAAACGATGCGCAGACCAGCGGTCTGCCCTCCTGAATCATTCCTCATTTGTAACTATTCAGAACAGCAGGCCGCAGACCGCCTGCGATGCAGGCTATATGCCGCTAACGCGTCATATGTCTGTGGCTTGATGGGCGTTCCGCCCATCCCGAAATGAAAATACAGCCTTTAGCAGGTAAACCTGCACAGTCTGTCTTTTCATTTCGATGCTGTTCTGAACTGTTACCCTCATTTTATACCTGTCCGCTGCGCTTCAATACTTTCGCCTGTCCTTCAATTCCTTCGCCAGCAGCACGTAGCTCTCGTATCTGGCGTGATGAATTTCCCCTGCCTCTACGGCTTCTTTCACCGCACAGTCCGGCTCCTTCAGATGCATACAGCCCTGAAACCGGCAGCGTGTCTCATAAGGGGCAAATTCGTGAAAACAGTCTTTCAATTCTTCGTATTCGATGTCCTGTAAATATAAAGAACTGAAGCCGGGCGTATCCAGAAGATAACTGTTGCCAGGAGCCATCGTTTCTGAAGCATTTCTGACAGGTTCCCTTCCTGCGTAAGGCTTCAGCACCAAAAGCTCTGTATGCCGGGTCGTATGCTTTCCCCGATCAATCTTCCGGCTGATCTCTCCGACCTCCATGTGTTCTGCCGACAAAAAACAATTCGTCAGCGAAGATTTGCCAACTCCGGAAGGCCCTGCCAATACGGTCGTCTTTGCCTCCAGAAGGGTGCGGATCGCATCCAGTCCTTCGCTCTGTGCGGCGCTGACAAATCGCACCTCACAGCCGCAGCCGCGATAAATCCGCCCCAACTCCCGTGCCTGCTCCTCATCCGCCAGATCTGTTTTGTTAAAACAGATAATCACCGGAATCTCCTGGCGATTCATAAGGATCAGAAAACGATCCAGCAGGTTCAGATTTGGTTTGGGCTGCGTCAGAGCAAACACCACCATCGCCTGGTCAACATTGGCTGCGGCCGGACGAATCAGCATATTTTTCCGTGACAGCAGCCGGTCAACATTCCCCGTTTTTTCCTTTTCATCCAATATGGAAATCTCGACATTGTCGCCGACAAGGGGTTTCACCTTATCTTTCCGAAAAATTCCTTTCGCTCTGCACTCGTAAACCGCTCCATCTTCCGCGTGTACGTAGTAAAAACCGCCGACCCCTCTGATTATCTTTCCACGCATTCATTCTCCGTCGGATTTTCAATCCCGGCGGGAACCCCCGCCCCTGCAAGACCTCTTCCGCTCTCTTTATCAACCTGCCAGGCAGGACAACGCCTGTCCTTACGAGCTGACTTCGCTGAATGCAATCCCGGAATATTCAATCTTGCTGATTACCTCTCCTGTCTCCTCGTCGAGCAGATAGACATACGCTATTCCCGTGGACTCTCCACTCGCGCCTTCCACCTGAAGCGTATAAGGAAACGTCGTCGTCCCCTCAAAAATCGTCGTCTCCGTACCATTCTGGTAAAGCGTAATCCGCACAGGCTGTCCTGTATATCCGGAAGGCGCCGTCAGAGAAGCATTGCACATCCAGGTGCCGCTTGTGGTCGTATCGGAAGAAGAGGACGTACTGCTGCTTTCCTCTATGGTAATATTGTCATCATCCGATGAGGTATCCGGTCCGGTGCTGATGTAAAGAGTAACCGTACTTCCCTTGGGAACCTGATTGTCCGTATCCTCCGCACTTGTACGCGTCACCATGCCGGCACTGATCGTGTCGCTGGATTCATATGCATAAGCCGCAGTCAGACCGAGCATTTCCAGAGCTTCCTCCGCCCGTTCCACCGTATATCCGGTCAGATTCCACAGGGTCTTATATTCTGTAACCGTTTCCTCGCTCTCTTCCGTCTCCTCCGGTCCCTGGCTGACGTAAAGAGTAATCGTATCACCAGTACTTACCAGCTCCCCATATTCCGGATCCGTCGATATAATATATCCGCTTGCCACTGTGTCGCTGTACTGCGTCTGATCCACCGTGTATTTCAAGCCCTTTGTGATCAGAAGCGCCTGCGCCTGCGTGAGCGCCATATTACTGAGATTATCCAGCACAAATTCCGCTGAAGTCTCCGATTCTGTCTCAGACTCCGTCTGCTCCTCGGTCTCCGTCTCTGTCTCAGATTCAGAAGAAGTCTCTATCACTATGTTGTCCCCATCGGAAGCTGATTTTTTATTTCCTGAAAAATTCATCAGGCCAAACGCTTTTGCGAGAAGAACCAGAAAAACAATGCCGACGATCACCGCAATGATAATACCGCCCAGCGTCACTGCCTTCTCCAGCTTTGGATTCAGATCGCTGTCCGTATCATGGTCTTTTTTTCTGCGTGCACGCGAATCTTCAAAAGACTCATCCAGCTCATAACCCTCTTCCTGATCATTGTTTTCCAGATCATAGGCACCAGTTTCTCCATAGGAACCATCATAAGAGCCATAATAACCGGAATCAACCCCCGCATCCGTCCGATATCCCCCGCTCCAGCGGGTGCCGTCATAGGAACCGTCCATCGGCGAGACGTCCTGATACTGACTCTTCTGGTAATAACTGCCCGGCTGATAAGCACGGTTCTGTATCGATCCGGTCTCCTGTACATGCATATTCGCCGCCGCACCCACATTCAGCGTCTCATCATAAGACGGCATGCGCTGCTCCGCCTTAATCTGTGCCATCTCTTCCTTCGACATCACAATCGTCTGGGAAGTCCGATCCGGCACCACCCAGGTCACAAAATCCCCTTCCGGATTGACCAGGGACTCCCGCAGGTCACGAATCAGCTCCGTCATATTCGGATAACGGCGATCTGCGCTTTTCTGCGTACATTTCAGGATAATCTGGTTTGTACTGTAAGGAATTTCCGGAAATTCTTCCTTCGGCCCATGCAATTCATCCTGTAAATGATGCAGTGCGATCGCTACCGCCGTATCCCCGTCAAACGGCACATGACCGGTCAGCATTTCATACATCGTAATGCCAAGCGAATAAATATCGCTCTTCTCATCGCTGTACCCGCCCCGCGCCTGCTCCGGTGATGTATAATGTACGGACCCCATCATCGTAGACGTGATCGTATTCGTACTCGCTGCCCGCGCGATTCCGAAATCCGCCACCTTTACCTTTCCATCCGTGGAAATAATGATGTTCTGCGGCTTCACATCACGGTGAATAATCCCGTTATTGTGAGCAGCCTCCAGGCCGGCCGAAATCTGCAGCGCAATACTGGTCATCTCTCTTGCCGAGAGGTGCCCCTTACTTGCAATATACTCTTTCAGAGTAATGCCTTCCACCAGCTCCATCACGATATAGTTGATTCCGGCTTCTTCCCCGACATCATAAATATTGACAATGTTCCCATGAGCCAGTCCAGCTGCTGCCTGTGCCTCTGCCCGGAATTTGGAGACAAGCACCTTGTCGTCCCGGAATTCATTTTTCAGCACCTTAACAGCCACAAAACGGTTCAGCTTATGATCCTTTGCCTTATAAACATCCGCCATCCCACCGGAACCGATACGGGACATAATCTCATACCTGTTCTGTATAAATACTCCTGCACTTAACATATCCTCTCCCCTTAAACCTCAGCGAGAACCACAGAGATATTATCTTTCCCTCCGTTTTTGTTTGCCTCATTCACCAGATGCTGCGCCGCCTCCTTCGGTGAACGATATTTTTTGACAATCTGCAGAATCTCCGCATCCTCGACCATATTGGTAAGGCCGTCTGAGCAAAGCAGAATATGATCGCCCGGTTCCAGCTTCACATCGAAAAAATCAACCCGCACAGGCGATTTCACCCCAATCGCCCTGGTGATAACATTCTTATCCGGATGCGTACGCGCGTCCTTGCGCTGCAGCTCCCCCATCCGTACCATCTCTTCCACCAGGGAATGATCCCTGGTAATCTGAGAAATCTCCTGATCCATCAGATACAGCCTGCTGTCACCAACATTCGCTACATACAGATATCCATCCTTAACCACTGCAGCCACCACGGTCGTCCCCATCCCCTCCAGGGTTTTATCCGTCGATGCTTTCTCAATCACCTGGTCATTCGCAAAATGAATCGCTTCTGAAAGAAGCGGGATCGGCCGTTTTTCCTGCGCCTGCCCCAGATACTCGATCATAGATTCCACCGTGTAGCGGGAAGCCAGATCTCCCGCATTGTGTCCCCCCATCCCGTCCGCAACAATCATCAGATTCGGAAGATTGCCGACCGGCTGATCCGAGGCATAGATAAAGTCCTGATTCGAATTTCGCCTCCTGCCAATGTCCGTGACACTGTAAACCTTCATTGTGCATGTCCTTTCTCTGTTGCCTGTGGTAAGAATATCCTGCCACCCACACGTAGCGCGATTTGTTGCGCCTGCTCCATTTACTGTGGTAAGGTCCCGCTTGCGGGGGATTCCTTACCACCTGCGCAGGCGCCATCGCGCGCAGCTCGATTTTATTGCGCCTGCTCCATATACCCTTTGCGGAGCTGACCACAGGCGCCGCTGATATCGCGCCCCATCTCTCTCCTAATAGTAACATTTATTCCGTATTTTTCAAGTTTATTTTTGAATGCAGTGATCACCCGCTGCTCTGATTGTACGTAATCCCTTTCTTTGATCGGGTTGACTGGTATCAGATTGATATGGCAGTTCATTCCCTCCAGAAGCTTCGCAAGCTGCTCTGCGTCTTTCGAGGTGTCATTCACCCCTCCGACCAGACTGTACTCAAATGTCATTCGCCGCCCGGTCTGTTCAAAATAATACCGGCAGGCCTCCAGCACGTCCTCCAGCTCATACCGGTACGCGACCGGCATCAGTGCTTTTCGTTTTTCCTGCGAAGAAGCATGCAGCGACAGCGCCAGCGTGATCTGAAGCCGTTCCTGTGCCAGGTCACGGATTTTTTCTACAAGTCCGCAGGTCGATACCGTAATATTTCTCTGGCTGATATGCAGGCCATTTTCGTCGGATAAAAGCCGGATAAAGCGAAGCAGATAATCGTAGTTATCCAGCGGCTCCCCGGTTCCCATGACCACAAGGTGTGAAACGCGCTCCCCGGTCAGCCGTTGGATGGCATAGACCTGGTCAAGCATTTCGGAAGGGAGAAGATTTCTCGTAAGTCCCCCGATGGTCGAAGCGCAAAAGCGGCAGCCCATCCGGCAGCCAACCTGAGAGGAGATACAGACGGAATTTCCAAAATGATAGCGCATCAAAACGCTCTCAATCACATTGCCATCGGAAAGTCCAAACAGATATTTCTCTGTTCCATCCACTGCTGAGACACGGCGTTCCACCAGCGTATGCGAAGTGTATGTATACTCTCTGGCCAGCTTTTCCCGAAAGGTCTTCGGCAGATTCGTCATCTCATCATAATTGCGCGCCAGCTTCTGATGCATCCACTGGTAAAGCTGTTTCGCGCGAAATGGTTTTTCGCCAGACGCAATCACTTCCGCGGTAAGCTCCTCTAAGGTCAGGGACTTGATGTCTGTTTTCGTTTCCTGCGCCGCTGTCTCTGAACCGGCCGTTCCCGCCGCAGCCGCACCGGTCTTCTCTTTCATCGCTCAATTCCTCCCAAGCCGCGCGATAAAGAATCCGTCGGACTGATGGACTCCCGGCAAAAGCTGGATATATCCTCCGGCGGTCGTACGGCTTTTCAATTCATCACAGATATAAGAATCAATGCTCTCCAGATGGAATGGAAAATTCTCCAGAAACCATTTCATATTATACTGATTCTCATCCGCCCCTACCGTACAGGTGCTGTAAATCAGCGTCCCGCCCGGACGGACATAATTCTGCACATTCTGCAGAATCCGTCTCTGCAGCCGGATGATATCCTGCTGCTGTTTTTCCGACATTTTGTACTTGATATCCTGTTTTTTCCGGATCACGCCGAGACCGGAGCAGGGGACATCCGCCAGTACAATATCCGCTTTTCCCCTGGACTCCTCATCCATCACCGTAGCGTCCATCCGCATCGCACGAATGTTGATGGCCTCTGTGCGTTCGATGTTTTCCTGCATCATCTGCACCTTGCGCTCGGAAATATCGCGCGCTTCCACATAGCCGCTGCCCATCAGCTTATCTGCGATATGCAGGCTTTTGCCTCCGGGAGCCGCACAGACATCGATGCAGTAATCTCCCCAGTTTGGCGCAGCAATCTCCGCCACAAGCATGGAACTGATATCCTGCACCTGAATCCAGCCCTTACGGAATGCAGAAACCGCCCCGATATAATTGTAATCTGAGATTTCCAGCGCATAATCCAGATAAGGATGCTGCTTTACCGTGATGTTCTGCGCAGTAAGCTCCTGAATGATCTCCTCTTTGGATGCCTTTGCCAGATTGCAGCGCACGATTGTGCCTCTCGTCACATGAGAATCCCGGCACATGATCTCCGTCGTCTCATATCCAAACTGCGTCATCCATTTGTTGATCATCCAGATTGGAAACGAATACTTCACCGACAGATAACGCATGGGCTCCCGCTGAGGATCAGGATAGCGAACCTGAGACAGACGGCGCGCAGTATTGCGCAATACGCCGTTCACAAATCCTTTCAGATTATAAAAACCTCTTTTCTGCGCCAGCCGAACCGCTTCATTACACACCGCGGAATCCGGCACACTGTCCATATATTTGAGCTGATACACCGACATCCGCAGTAAATTGCGGATCAGCGGCTTCATATTATAAACGGGCACATTGGAAAACTGCTCGATAATATAATCGATCTGGATCATATGCTCCAGTGTGCCCTCTACGACTCTCGTGATAAACGCGCGATCCCGCTTTTCCAGATACTGATATTTCTCCAGTGTCTCCCGCAGAACCACATGGCTGTAGGCCTCTTCCTCGGTGATCTCCATCAGCATGCCGAGGCATATCTCACGAATGTTTACCGGTTTCGTCATCTGCGTCGTCTCCCTCCTGACAGAAGCACCAGCCGCAGCAGCTGCAGCAAAGAAGCCGCCAGACTGGCTACATACGTCAACGCCGCTGCTCCGAGCACCTTCCGGCCGGCGGCAATCTCCTGGTCTCCCAGAATATGTGTATCCTCAAGAATCCGCAGGGCACGGGAGGATGCGTTAAATTCTACCGGCAGTGTCACAAGCTGAAACAGCACCGCCAGCGTAAACAATACAATCCCCGCTGTGATCAGCGGCTGAAAGGACAGAATCCACCCAAACAGGAAGATCGGCCACCCCAGCGAGGAGCCAAAATTCGCCACCGGTACCAGAGAGCTGCGAAACGCCAGCGGAGCATACCCCACCTGATCCTGTACCGCATGTCCGCACTCATGCGCCGCCACACAGACCGCAGCCACCGAATTTGAACCGTAGGTACTGTTTGAAAGCCGCAGCGTCTTTGTGCGCGGGTCATAGTGATCCGTCAGTTCGCCGGATACCCGCTCAATCCGCACATCATAAAGTCCGGCGCTCTGCAGCACCTTCTGCGCCGCCATCGCCCCGGTCAGATTGCGCATACTGCGCACGCTGTCATATTTCCGGAAGGTATTCTTCACATGAGCGGACGCTGCCAGGGAAAGAACCAAACCTGTAATTACCAGCAGATACGTCCAGTCAAAGCCATAATATCCATAATACATAGGGCACCCCTCCGATGCTTGAAATTTGTTAATAAAGCCGCCAGAAACCTTTTTATATATTCTCCCCGGTTTTAACCGGATAACCGCGCAGAAATGCATCAATGGACATCCTTTTTTTCCCTTCCGGCTGTAATTCTAAAATCGAAAGAATGCCATCTCCGGTCTGTACATGAAGCGCATTTTTTGTAACCGCACATACAATACCGTAAGTATCCTGCTTTTGCACCGCAAACGAAACCTGCGCCGAGCCTGCCGCAGCCTGTGGCTGATCTTCCTCAGGCTGCAAATGTCCTTCGGCGGTCTGGTGTCCTTCTTCCACAACCTCTGCTTTCCAGATTTTCAACAGCTTCCCGTGAAATCTGGTCCAGGCGCCCGGCCATGGGTCCAGGCCGCGGAGCCGGCACTCGATCGCATGCGCACTCATGCTCCAGTCGATGCGGCCATCCTCTTTTCTCAGCATCGCTGCGTAAGGCGTCGGGCTGTCCACGGGCTGTTTTTCAAAGCCGGCGGTTCCATTTTCGAGAGCCTCCAGCGTCTCCAGAAGCAATCCGGCTCCGGTCACACTTAACTTGTCAAACAGGCTCCCGCCTGTCTCATTTTTATCCAGCTCCACCGTTTTTCGCAAAATCATATCCCCGGTATCGAGTCCGGCATCCATGCGCATCGTAGTCACCCCGGACTCCTTTTCCCCATTGATCACCGCCCACTGGATCGGCGCGGCGCCGCGGTATTTCGGAAGCAGCGATGCGTGAACATTGATACAGCCGTATTCCGGCAGATCAAGGATTGCCTGTGGTATGATCTGCCCGAACGCCACGACCACAATCACATCCGGACGCAGCTCCGTTAAAAGAGCAAGCCACTGCGGCTCTCGGATTTTTACCGGCTGGTACACCGGAATCCCGGCCTCCACTGCCGCCGCTTTTACCGGAGACATCTGAAGTGCTCCGCTGCGGCCTTTCGGTTTATCCGGCTGGGAAAAAACGGCCTGTACCTGATATTTTTCTGACGCGACCAGCGCCTTCAGTGTGCCCACCGCAAAATCAGGTGTTCCCATAAAGACTACATTTTTCAGCATATCATTCTCACTCTTCTTCCTCGTCGGTCACCTCAAACAGGTCACCCTCCACCTTTTCAACATACATGATTCCCTGCAGATGGTCACACTCATGGCAGATTGCGCGCGCCAGAAGGCCTCTGCCCTCCACCTCAAACTCCTTCATATCCTCATCAAATGCCTTTACCTTTACATATTCCGGACGCGTCACCATTCCCGCCTGCCCCGGCAGACTCAGACAGCCTTCCTGGCCGGTCTGTTCGCCGGAGGTCTCCAGAATCTCCGGGTTGATCATGACAAGCGGGCCGTCTCCGCAGCCGATCCCCGGCTCGGCGTCTTCACCCTCTGCGTCTCCGATGTCAATCACCACGATCTGTTTGAGAATCCCCACCTGCGGCGCGGCCAGCCCGACGCCGTTTGCCTCATACATGGTATCCAACATGTCCCGGATCAGCAGTTTGGTGCGTGGGCTCACAAACTGCACCGGACGGCAAGCCTTTGCCAGTTTCTCATCTCCGTAAATTCTAATCTGTCTCAAAGCCATTGTTTTAATCCTGCCTTTCAAAATTTATCATAATATCATGAAAGCCGCTGTTCATCTCAATATACTGCTCCATATAATTTTTCATCGATGTCAGGGCTTTGGAATCCTTGTGCCTGATATAGAAAACCATTCGGTAGGTATCCTTCATCTTCGCGATTGCTTCGTCCGCAGGTCCCATCACGACCGCATGATACTTTTCCGCCAGCTGACCGGCAAAACGCGCCAGATAACCGGCCGCGGCGGCCAGGCGCTCCTGATCCGGCGAAGCACAGTGCACCGACATCAGGCTGCCCGACGGCGGGTACCCCGAAAGAGCGCGGTAACTCATCTCCTGTTCGTAAAACGGCTCATAGGTCTGCGCCGCGGAACAGGTAATCGCATAGTGTTCCGGCATATAGGTCTGAATCACTACCTCACCCGGAATCTTTCCGCGTCCGGCTCTGCCCGCCGCCTGCGTCAGCAGCTGATACGTACGCTCCGCGGCCCGAAAATCACTGATATTCAGCGACAGATCCGCAGCAAGCGCACCAACCAGCGCCACCTGTGGGAAATCATGTCCCTTCACAATCATCTGCGTACCAATCAGAATATCCGCCTCGTGGGCACCAAACGCCCGCAGAATCTCCGCGTGCCCATCCTTTCCCCTCGTTGTATCTGCATCCATCCGCAGAACCCGCACCCCGGGAAATGCGGCAGCCACTACAGCCTCAATCTGCTGCGTTCCCGCCTTGAATCCGCCGATAAACGGCGAACCGCAGACCGGACATTTTTTCACTGCACGTTCGGTATAGCCGCAGTAATGGCAGACCAGCCGTCCTCCCTGATGAAGCGAAAGGGACACGTCGCAGTGCGGACATTTCATCACATGGCCGCACGAACGGCAGGAAACAAATCCCGCATACCCCCGGCGGTTGAGAAACAACATACACTGCTGCCCCTGCTCCAGGTGCAAACGGATTTTTTCAAGCAGCGTGCGGCTTAAAATCGAGCTGTTCCCTTCCCGCAGCTCCCTGCGCATATCCACGATGGTCACATCTGCGAGCTGCCCGCCCGTCGGGCGATGATTCATCGTAAGCAGGGTACTCTTTCCATGTTTTGCCGCATAATACGATTCCAGAGAAGGGGTCGCAGAGCCCAGCACCAGAATGGCTCCCTCCAGAGCCGCACGTTTGCGCGCAACCTCCCGCGCGTCATAGCGCGGCGTCGTCTCACTCTTATAAGAAGGCTCATGCTCCTCATCAATAATGATCAGCCCCAGGCTCTCAAACGGCGTAAACAATGCGGAGCGCGGCCCGATCATCACATCGATCTCGCCCTCCTTCGCCCGTTCGAACTGATCATACCGTTCGGCCTGCGAAAGCCGCGAGTGCAAAATCGAAATCCGGTCGCCAAACGCGTGATAAAAGCGGACGACATTCTGATACGTCAGAGAAATCTCCGGAATCAGCAGAATCGCCTGCTTTCCCTGCCGCAATGTCTCCGCGATCAGCTCCATATAGACCGCTGTCTTGCCGCTGCCGGTCGCGCCATGAATCAGGAATTCCGTGCCAGCGGTCGCATTCGTTCCAGGCCGGGAAGCATTTCCCTTACACTGAGACATGGATTCTGTATGTCGTTCTGTCCCACGCAGAGACGCACAAATCGTGTTCACCGCATTTTGCTGTTCCCTCGTCAAAGTAAAACCTGTGACTGATTGGGAATTCTCCCCAGGTAAATCCGCCTGCGCACTTCCATTTCCCGCATTCATCTGCATTTTCAACTGCTCTAATACTGCTGGCGTACGATATACCTGCTCCGACTCGCAGCGGATGATCCCCATCTGCTCCATCGCACGCAGCACCGGCTGCGTGATGCGCAGGGTCCCCGTCACGACCTCCTGCGGAAGCACCGGCTCCTCCAGCAGCGCCTCCAAAAGCCGCGCCCGCGCTGTCTGATGCTTTTTTCGCAATTCCTCCAGCTGCTTCTTTGCTGCTTCCATATCGATCGCCAGGCGAACACTCTTTTTCTTTTTCGCGGCAGCCTTATCCCGAAACGGAAGCACCGTGCGCAGCGCCTGCACGGTCGTCGAGCCATAATAATCGCGCATCCAGAGCGCCAGCGTAATCAGCTTCGACTGCGCTCCGCCGAGCTCCGTCACGCACCTGACAATTGTCTTGATCTTTTCCGGAGGACACGAAAGAGCCGTCGAAATGCGGAGTACATATCCCTTTTTCAGCCGGTTTCCGTTTCCGAATGGAAGCTCCACCACGTCTCCCGGCTCCAGAATGCCCACCAGCTCCGGGGGAATCCGATACTGAAATGTCTGATCCAATTTGCTGTGTGAGATATCAATCATGATATCCGCGTACAAATCCATATCCTTTCCTCTCCGTGCATCCTGTCCGAAAAACGTCCAAATAACGCCTCCGCCCCCGGTGTATCGACACGCAAGTTACATTCCGGCATTTTTTTCATCCTCTGCCAGAATTTCGCGGATCAGCACCCGCTCATCCATCGGGTACTGCACGCCGCAGATCTCCTGGTAGTCCTCATGTCCCTTGCCCGCCAGAACAATGATATCGCCCGGCTCTCCATGGTGAATGGCCCAGGCAATCGCTTCCCTGCGGTCGGTAATCTTCACATACATTCCATCCGTCTTCCTGATGCCACTCACAATATCCTCGATAATCGCCTCCGGTTCCTCAAAACGCGGATTATCCGACGTGATCACCGTCAGATCCGCAAGCCTTCCGGAAACCTCCCCCATCTCATAGCGGCGAAGCTTCGAGCGGTTTCCCCCGCAGCCAAATACACTGATCAGACGATGCGGATGATATTCGCGCAGCGTCTCCAGAAGGCTCTGGAGCGCCATCGCATTGTGCGCATAATCAATCATCAGCGTGAACGCATCGGAAACCTTTACCAGCTCCACACGCCCCTTCACCTTTGCCACCTTCAGTGCTTTCTGAATATCTTCGATCTCCACCCTGAAATGACGGCAGATCGCAATCGCTGTCAGAGAATTATATACACTAAACTTACCTGGAATGTCAATCTCAACATCAAAAGAAGTCCGTTCAGCCGCTTCGGAAGAACTCTCATTTTTCCACGAAACCGTATACGCAATCCCCAGGTAACCTGGCCGCGATACCAGATCCAGATTCTCTGCACGCACTCCCGCCTGTTCCGACAGACCAAAGGTCTCCACCTCACAGGTGTGCCCTCTCAGAATCTCTTCCAGATGTGCATCATCCGCGTTCAGAATCCCATACCTGCACTGTTGAAACAGACGGCTTTTACACTCCAGATAATCCTCAAAGCTTTCATGCTCCGCCGGTCCGATATGATCCGGCTCGATATTTGTAAAAATACCAATTTCAAACGGAATCCCCGCCGTGCGCTCCAGCATCAGCCCCTGCGAAGAGACCTCCATCACCACCACCTGGCAGCCCGCGTCCGCCATCCGGCGGAAATATTCCTGGATCGTGTATGACTCCGGCGTCGTATTGTGCGCCGGGATCTTCTCATCGCCGATAATCGCCTCAATCGTCCCGATCAGGCCAACCTTATACCCGGCCGACTCCAGAATCGACTTTACCATATAAGTCGTCGTCGTCTTGCCCTTCGTCCCGGTCACACCGATAATGCGCATCTCATTCGCCGGATAGCCAAAAAACGCCGCCGACATCAGAGCCATCGCATAGCGCGTATCCGCCACTCGGATCACCGTCACATCCTCCGGCGCCTCCACCGCATCCTGCACGATCAGCACCTTCGCGCCCTTCGCCACCACATCCGGCACATACTTATGTCCGTCCGTCACCGCTCCCTTTATACAAAAAAACAGAGAACCCTCCTCGACCTTCCGCGAATCATTTACCAGTTTCTTCACATCCGTATCAACTGTTCCCTGCAAACATCTATACTCTATCTGCTCCAGCAGTTTTTCCAGCTTCATCTCATCGGTTCTCCTTTGTCAATTCTTTCCTTATATAAATATGAAACAGTGGCGGGCACAGTCACCTGCCGCTGATTCCAAACGGTTCAGAACCGCTCCGTTGCACAGCCTGGTCTCAGCTTCGTTTCGGTCGGTGCTAAACGCGTGCCACTGGCACGCAGCACCTTTTCATTTTGATGCTGTTCTGAAAGGTTATGAACTGTTAAGAACATTTTACCACGACAGGGGGAGTTGGACAAGAAGGAAATCGTAACAGAACCATTCAAAATGGCAGAAGCCCGATTTATGCGTCTGGAACAAATCTTTTCGGGGAAACTTCATCTTTAGAAGTGTATCGGGTTTTCAAATCAGTACAATGAAGTCCATGTATTTCCATTACAGGAAATGTTTCGCATAACCTGTAATCAGATTGACACATACCGCCGCAGGTCTACGCTGCGGCAAGACTTTTCTGATCTGCGATTCGCGTATCAGATGATGCAAAATGCATAAGTGATTCATAAGAGCAGCTCAACTATAGAAATGGGAGATGACAGATGGCATGAAAATCTATTGGGACGGAAAAAGCAAAAATATCATCGGAACCAGGCTGCGGGAATTGCGAAACAAAGAAGGCATTTCCCAAAAGTCGCTGGCCGCAAGGCTGCAGACGGAAGGAGCTGAATTCAACGAGCTGACGATTCTGCGAATCGAAAAAGGCGATCGTTTCGTCAGCGACATGGAGGTCAAAGCACTGGCAAACCATTTCCATGTATCTGCCGATTATCTTTTAGGACTCACGAATGAAAAAGGAAAGGACATTGCAGAATGAACGATTCGGAAAAACGTCTCGGAGACATGATTAAAACAGCGCGCAAGGAACATCACTGGACTCAAAACCAGTTCGCCGAACAGCTCGGCGTATCCGCATTCTACGTAAGAAATCTGGAATGCGGAAAATGTGTACCAAGCCTCGCTGTATTCTGTAAAGCAATGCGCATGCTCAATCTTTCCGCGGATGATTATGTCTATCCGGAAAGAGCGGCAAATGCGGAAGCATAAAGGCCAAGGATCTATCGCGAAATTATGTGCCCGTCTTGCACCGGGGCGGTATCCCATCCAAAACCGGGTGGGATAGACCCTCGCCTGGTGACACCTCTCCCAAAAAACGGACAGAATCAGGCCTCGCCGCTGCTATCGATCCCCTGTCAAAAAAGCTTCCGCGGTCATGCGAATTCCCTGTGCCATCCCCTGCACCCAGCACTCCCTGCATTTCTGTTCTGTGATTTTCCCCGAATACTCCTTATAAGCATCAAACAAATCCGCTGCTCCGACCGAAAGCTGCTCGCGCAATTCCACTTCCGCCGTATCACGCAATTCCTGCGTATCCTCGTATTCATTCGTCTGCGAAAAATAACTCTCTCCTGATGCGAATCTCTCCTCAAAAAGCCGTTCCAGGTCTGAATTCCTATTATACGTCATTTCCGGTCTTCTCGCTTTCTATGTATCAACCAATCCCCAACAAGTTTTCCATCATTCCGGCAAGATTGATTATACACAAAAACAGGTTCCCTGTCATCCAAGTTGTACTTGGATAGCCTCCTCATGCAGATTCTCGCCAATCACGATCAGAACCTCCTGCCCTGCCTGGATTGGACTGAGCGTGATCTCACTGCGGGTCGCGTTCAGCTGCATCCACGTGTCCTCCCTGGCATCCTCCTCCCCAGGCACGCGCAAAAAACCTTTTATGCGAAACACATTTCCGCAGGCTTCGTCCATAAATATTCGGCCGACCGCCGAACGCAGTTCCTCCTCAGACATGCGCACATTCATAAAATATACCGAAGAGAAAAGTTCATCCTCCGCGCTTCTTTTCTGAAAACTCTCATTCCGATATCCGCAGGAAAGGATTCTTTCAAAGTCCGATTCTGTAAACAGATTCCAGTCGCCCGTTATCACATCAGAGCCAAGCCGGCAGCCGCACTGCACCATCTCCATCGCCTCAAAGCCAAACCGACGGCTACACCGCGCTGCCTCCAGCGCACGATTCAGATGTCGTATTGTCTCCGCAAGCTCTGCTTCCGACGCCTCCTGACTCTTACTCATCACCACGACCCCAGCGTCAGCCACCTCCGATGCCAGAAGATACTCCGCTTCTTCCGACAAATCCGTTTCCAGCTTCGCATCTACAATCGCAATCACATTTCCGATCTCATACCACTGCTCCAGCGGTTCCTCGTGAAGCACATCAAAAAACTCATCCACATCATAAATCCCGGATGGCTCCACCAGTACACGGTCATAGCCACACATCCCCATCGCAATCAGCTTCGACTGAAAGCGGCGGCGATGGCAGTCCCGGTGACAGCCCCCGGCCACCATCTCCAGCTCACAGTGATCTCCCATCAGATCCTGCAGCAGCATCATATCCACATTCACCGCACCATAATCATTCTCCAGAATGCCGATATTCATCCCTTTTCGTATCAGGAAGTCTGCATACTTCTTCAGAAAAGTCGTCTTGCCCGCGCCCAAAAATCCTGTAATCAGATCAATTTTTATCATGTCGTCTTTCCACCGCCTTGTATTCCATCATTCTGCTCTTCCTCTTCTTATCTGTCTTTTCTACCTTGTCGTATTCACTCCTCCAGCACCTTCTTATAAGGAGCGACCATCCCTTCCGTCATCTGTTTTCCCGCCTTGACGCGCAGCTTCGGATTATTCATCAAAGCACCCACCAGCATCATCAGCAGAATCTGCCCTTTCTTCTTCTGCGGGAAATCATAAATGCCGTTCTTTTTATAAAACTGGTGATCTGCTTTCATAAGGCCGCGCATGACATAAATCAGATCACGGAATATTTTCATGCCGCCCACGCCGTAAAAGTTCTGCGGCTGGACATACGCGCGGCGCAGCGCATAAAGCAGCCGCGCATTCATCTTTCTGATTTCCTCTGAATTCGTAGCCATACCGCAGAGGAAATTATGCCCCACCTCGCAGCGCGCCTCAATCACCATACGCAAATTTTCCTCCGCTTCCAGGTTACCGGCAATCAGATACCCCATCGGCATCCCCATCGTAACCGTGCGGTGCCCATTGCAAAACTGCCGGTCATCATACAGCTTAAAGCGCGGCCCCATCGAATGATCCTGAATCGTAAACGCATAAAGAATCGCATCCGCACTCTGAATCTGCTCCCGCAGCATATCGGCAAATCCATCCTTATAAATACAGGTGCCATCCGCCGCACAGTGGAAACAGCTGATGCACCCTCCCTGAAACGGGAACTCCTCTATATTCATCACACGGACAGGATATGGACAGACCGACTGAAACTCAGCGATCATTGCAGAGAGCTTTGTATCACCCGGTCTTATAGAGGCTACAATCACGATATCCTTCCTTCCGGTTCCTGTTTTTCTCCCCGTCTTTCCCTTTCCTGTTTTCGTTTTCTTTTTTATTGCTGGTTTCTTTATTGTTGCTGGTTTCTTTGTCCCTGGTTCGTCCTGTTTTTCTGCGGTTTTTGTCTTCATCTGCCAGGAAGCTTCCGCACTTTTCTTTTCAACCTCTCCATCTGAAATCCGATCTACCGGCTCATCTATCACCCGAACGTTATTTGTATATGTATTTACAGCGGCAGCATTCTGCTCTTCTCCCGATAGAGCAGAGTTCCCCATCGTTTTTTCCGGAATAACAGGAACCGAGGCAGGCTCATAAAGATCATATCGCACGCAATACTCCACATATCTCCAGAACTTTCTCGCATCCCGCTGCCCCTGTTTTGTCGGCAGATCTTCCATATCCGCCGACAATCCCTTAATGTATTTAAGACCGAAGTCCGCACAGTTGTCCTGGATAAAACGATGCGCGGTCACATCAAAAAAATGCTTGGAAGTCGTAATCTGCGTCGCAAACTTTCCAGAGACATCGCATCCGCTCTCCTTCATTAATCGGATAAAACGATGCAGCTGCGCCGGAGCCAGAAACGTATACACCGGATAGCAAAACACAATCAAATCTGCCCACTCCAGAGCTTTCACTGCCGATGCCATGTCCTTTTCAAAAGAACGAATTTTCTGGCCAACATCCAGTATTTCATATGAATGCTCCGGATATTGTTTCTGTATGTACAGACAGGTGTGTAGGGTAACGCTGTTTTTTCCCTTTGGGGAACCGTTTAAAATCAGTATTTTCATAACTTCTCCTCTCTTAGCCAAATTTATTTGTGTATTTTTATGTATTTCTCTTGACTTTTTGTGTAATCTTGTGTATTTTATCTTCATAAGGAGGTAAACATGAAGCCAAGAGACATCGCACTAAAAGAACTTAAGTCTTCCGGATATACCTTCAAGCGGAGTGGTGGAAACCACGACATATTTTACAATGCCGAATACAATAGCACGATTCCGTTGAAAAGACACGACTTCAATGAAAATGATCTTCGATATATCCGCAGGGAAATCAAACAAAATCAAAACAAGTAAGGTTGGAAGCGCCTGCTCCCTCCTTCCGAAAGGAGAACGCCATGAAATATATTTACACAGCTATTCTTGTTCCGGAAGAAGACGGATCTGGCTTCTTTGCCAGAGTTCCCGATCTTCCCGGTTGCATCACCACCGGAAAAGACTTCGCTGACGCGATCGAACAGATCACTGATGCTGCGTCTATCTGGCTTGTTGATGCAGAAGATGATCATCCCGAAGATATTAACCCGCCGTCACCACAATGTGACATCGAACGCCCAGACAACGCTGTCCTTACCCTGATTCAGATTGACTCCCTCGCGTACCGCGCCGCGATTGATACGCGAGCTGTCCGAAAGAATGTCTCCCTTCCTGCATGGATGGCCGCTCTTGCTGATAAGCGTGGAATCAACTGCTCCCAGGTGCTGCAGGAAGGTCTGATGGAAAAGTTTGCTTAATCTCTTGGTTCTGGGCGGTCGTTTGATCGCCCTGTTTTTCTCCATTGTTTTCTCCCCCACATCCGTCCGTGGTGTATAATATCTGTTCTCGGTCTCGTTCTCCGCCTTTCTCATATCACCCAGTAGTTTCAAGTCATACCCCCGCAGGGCAACAACAATTCTCGCCGTAGCTAATGTTGTTACAGTATCGTTTCAGGTCATGCTCCCGCAGGGGCAATAATAACTTGATGTGAGCAGCTTCAATACGTCAAACGTGTTTCAAGTCATGCCCCGCAGGGGCAACAACAAATCGGAGCGAACGGCAACGATGTCACAAAAATGTTTCAAGTCATGCTCCCGCAGGGGCAACAACAGTAGCCATCCTTTAATGTCTGTGCCGCAGTACGCGTTTCAAGTCATGCCCCCGCAGGGGCAACAACCCAACTTCCAGATTGGTATCCGCACGTTCCTCATTGTTTCAAGTCATGCCCCCGCAGGGGCAACAACTGTAGTGGAATAGCTCTCCAGTCTCGTTGATGTGTGTTTCAAGTCATGCCCCCGCAGGGGCAACAACCGTTAGCCTGAGTTTTTCGCGGATGTGCGATTAAGTTTCAAGTCATGCCCCCGCAGGGGCAACAACCTTATCTCCGTTTTTCAATGCGTTGTAATCGGCGTTTCAAGTCATGCCCCCGCAGGGGCAACAACGTGGATGGAAAACCGATCATGTAATGAAATCTGTAGTTTCAAGTCATGCCCCCGCAGGGGCAACAACAGGTAGGGGGGTGGCCTTCGGCAGTTAGAAGTTTCAAGTCATGCCCCCGCAGGGGCAACAACATCCGCCAGCCCGTCCGGTATCTGTATGCCCATAGTTTCAAGTCATGCCCCCGCAGGGGCAACAACTCCAGTTGCTCCTCCGCCTGTAACTGCAGCTCCTTGTTTCAAGTCATGCCCCCGCAGGGGCAACAACCTGAACGGCAACAACAGCTTGACGAACGCGAACTGGGTTTCAAGTCATGCCCCCGCAGGGGCAACAACGAGAACAGCCAGGACTTTGCCATAGCCACACCCGTTTCAAGTCATGCCCCCGCAGGGGCAACAACGAGAACAGCCAGGACTTTGCCATAGCCACACCCGTTTCAAGTCATGCCCCCGCAGGGGCAACAACGTGGATCTGGACGGGAACGCGGTGATCGTAGAGCTGTTTCAAGTCATGCCCCCGCAGGGGCAACAACTGGAACGTGCTGGCAAATGTCGTTGATGATAACGGTTTCAAGTCATGCCCCCGCAGGGGCAACAACGAAATGTCAGAGGGCGCGGTGATCTCCGTACCGGTGTTTCAAGTCATGCCCCCGCAGGGGCAACAACCCCATGCGCAAGGGCGTATTGCTTTAATGTGATTGTTTCAAGTCATGCCCCCGCAGGGGCAACAACAAAAGAACATCGGCGAGATGAAGGAAAAACTGAGTTTCAAGTCATGCCCCCGCAGGGGCAACAACCGGCATCAAGGATAAACAGCGAATTGTAAAGCTGTTTCAAGTCATGCCCCCGCAGGGGCAACAACTTGTGTGATTTTCTTTCAAGTAAAAGTCTTTCGTTTCAAGTCATGCCCCCGCAGGGGCAACAACTAGTAACTCATATATTGATTCTATCTGTGCTTGTGTTTCAAGTCATGCCCCCGCAGGGGCAACAACTCTTTGCGTATTCCAGCAGCTCCGCGTAATTTTCAGTTTCAAGTCATGCCCCCGCAGGGGCAACAACAGCGTGTTCCCATTCACGATATGCCTGCCTTCCCGGTTTCAAGTCATGCCCCCGCAGGGGCAACAACGGTGCAATTGTATATAAGGCGAAGGTGTATCCTAAGTTTCAAGTCATGCCCCCGCAGGGGCAACAACC
>JAJQCQ010000027.1:63357-75025 GCA_021202635.1 Lachnospiraceae bacterium
AGTTTCAAGTCATGCCCCCGCAGGGGCAACAACTCCTGGCTTCGTTGGTCCCGGCTTCTGTATCCCGTTTCAAGTCATGCCCCCGCAGGGGCAACAACCATCGTCCGCTTTTCGATTGTGTTTGCCGTCTCGTTTCAAGTCATGCCCCCGCAGGGGCAACAACCTCCACGGAGTCCGTGACGTGTTTCATGTTAAAGGTTTCAAGTCATGCCCCCGCAGGGGCAACAACAAACTCGACCACATCTCTCCAACTTCTGGTAGATGTTTCAAGTCATGCCCCCGCAGGGGCAACAACCGAATACACCAGTCTGGATTATATTCCCCGCCAATGTTTCAAGTCATGCCCCCGCAGGGGCAACAACACGCATTCAGCGACTTCTTTCGAGATAAAAGGATGTTTCAAGTCATGCCCCCGCAGGGGCAACAAGCCGTCATTGATGTCGCCCGGACATCTCCAGAAGTTTCAAGTCATGCCCCCGCAGGGGCAACAACAAGGCGGTCTGCGTTGTTGTGCCATCGGTGTACGTGTTTCAAGTCATGCCCCCGCAGGGGCAACAACGCAGGTACCGCAACATTCTTTTTCGCTCATATCTGTTTCAAGTCATGCCCCCGCAGGGGCAACAACCAATCACTGGCGTATACTACGGCAACAGATCATTGTTTCAAGTCATGCCCCCGCAGGGGCAACAACTTCATGGATGTGTTGATCGCATCGTGATCCTGTTCGTTTCAAGTCATGCCCCCGCAGGGGCAACAACATCTGAGTGCACGGGCGGATCATGGACTACCAGCAGTTTCAAGTCATGCCCCCGCAGGGGCAACAACGGCAGTACCACAACGGAAACGGAATCAGACGATGAGTTTCAAGTCATGCCCCCGCAGGGGCAACAACGCGCTTTGATTCCAGGCAAGTCCCGGCTCTCCTGTTTCAAGTCATGCCCCCGCAGGGGCAACAACATACTTTTCACTGATTGCATACTGCTTTCTCATGTTTCAAGTCATGCCCCCGCAGGGGCAACAACATGGCACTACATCTGTGTTAGGCACAGCAGTGCTTGTTTCAAGTCATGCCCCCGCAGGGGCAACAACTGGAACGCTGGCGGCGGATATCGTCACAGCATCCGTTTCAAGTCATGCCCCCGCAGGGGCAACAAGCTTTATACCGCTCATCGTCATCAACCATACTAATGTTTCAAGTCATGCCCCCGCAGGGGCAACAACGCAATTATTGCCAAAAATCTCCATTATTTTTGTGCAATAACTACAGTTAAATATATTGCTTATATAATTTACGCAGTCAGATAACTATCAATTATGATAAATACAAGAACCAGAGATTACATAATATTAAAATTTATCTGCGCGAACCTCTTAGGTTTTTCCACTTGATTATGGTTCGCGCTTTTTCTCCTCATAGCATAATTACGCCATCCTGCTCATACCGCAATCCTTTTCCAATCGATTCTATTTTAGGACGCCAATTACTTCCCAGACGGTATAAGCGCACAGAATCTTTCTCTTCGTTGATTGTCTGCTGTATTTGTGCTTTTAGAGCTACCAATTGCGCAGGATCAACAATTAATTCAAAAACTGAATTCTGTACCCGGCAGCCATAAGACTCGCATATCTTCGCCACCTTGCGCAAACGTTTTGCCCCTGCTGCGTCCGTTGTGTCAACATCATACGAAAGCACAATCATCATAAGTGGTTACCTCCAGTTAAAAGGCGGATATTCATCCAATTCTCCTCTTATCACACGAGCAAAAAGCATTGCCTGTGCATGGGGAATCATCCCTATTGGCATCGTTTCCTCCAAAAAAGGATGATGTATTTCTTCCTGTTTTCTTCTTTGCCATGCAGTCAGAACTATTTTCCTCCCATCTTCGCTCAATAATACAGGCGGATTCAGCTGTAAAAAACTTCTTTCCGAAACCTGTCCACGATTGATAAGAGCAATTACTAATCTATCGCAAAGAGGTGCCCGCAACTCTTCCATCAGGTCTAGCGCTAACGCCGGCCGTCCCGGTCGAAGTGTATGCAAAAAACCAGCTGCCGGATCCAGCCCCACTCCTTCGAGTGCAGACTGTACGTCATTTTTCAGCAAAGTATATAAAAAGGAGAGCAATGCATTTACCGGATCTTCCGGCGGGCGACGGTTTCGACCGGAAAATGTCAGGGTCTGACTTTTCAGCGCAACGGGAAAAGCAGCGAAATAAGCTGCTGCTGCCGCACCTTCCAGTCCCCTCATAGAATCAACCGTGGCACACTCTTTCAATTGTGCCGAAATACCCGTGATTTTATTTATCGCACTTGAAAACTCTGCTTCGCCTTCTTTATGCTCACGCCGCATTCGCTGAAGAAAAACCTTTTCGGAAGATAATTTCCCCAGCAGAAAACTGCGGGCATACCGGGTTTTCTGATTACAATCCTCCAGCGCGGCATATTGTCTGCGCCTCAATAGTACATTTCCATGTACTGGTCCCTGAATTCTCCCATAAAACTTTCCATATTCTGAGAAGAAACACAAAGATATTCCACGCTCACCACAAAAGGATATCAGAGGAGTTGACACCGACACATTTCCAAAACAATAAATAGAATCTATTGTATTTGCAGGCACACGGACTTTCTCTTCTCCCCCTACTTTGACAGCAATATTTTCATTCTGGAGTGCCAGATACGTTTCCGGCGTCAAAATATAAAGAGTATTTTTCAGTTGCTTCATCGCTCTTCCTCCGCAAGGGCCATATCCCACAGAGACTGGCAGTATTTCTTTGCGCTGTGTTTCCACTTTGGCTGACAGGCAGGAAGTATAGAGCATCTTTTACATTTCGCGCTGTATTTTTCTACAGGAATCGTTTCCTGTGACAGCAGTTCCCGTATCTTTTTCGCAGTCTCTATCGTTTTCTGCCGTAAATTATCGGTTAACGCTACCTCATCACGTCGGTGCGCATTAATGTAAAAAATCGCGCCCTTCGGAATTGAACATCCAAACTGTTCTTCCAGACAAATTGCCTGTGCGCATAGCTGAATATGATACTCTTCTTCCTGTCTCACAGTTCCATGTTTATATTCCACCGGATAAAGCTGATACTTTCCTTCTCCATAAGGAAATACTACCCCATCCGATGATGCATTAGCTTCAATACAGTCACATTTTCCACTGACTCCGAGAGTACGTGAATAAACACTAAGCTCATATAGAAAAATATCATTTCCCTTATGCTCCACACGGGCAGTATGTACTCGTTGGTGTTGCACACGGCCAGATGCTGTTTCTGCGTTTTCTTCCCATACCTGTTCCAATGCCAAAAGCCCACAACGTCTCGGACAATAGCCATACTGAGACAGCCACGATAAAGGAAACAATTCCTGATCATCTAAAAAATTCTGCATCTTCCGGTACCTGATTCCAGCTGATTTCTCCATACGGTGACGTTAAAAAACCGATATCTACCCCTGACGGCCTGGCATCCAGACGAATCACTGAATGATAATCTTTCCACGAGCGCGGATAATCTACTTCTGCTTTCTTCTCTACCTCTACCAGCTCAAAAAGTCGATGTGCTGGTGCACAGCCAAGCTTAGCCTGCCTCTTACGTTGATTTTCATCAGAGTCAGTGCCGGTGTGGCGGAATATCACCAACGGCGTAATAACAGCCATCTCTCCCTTGCTCGCGGAACGATCATGTTCATACATATTCAGAATCGCTTCAAAAAAGATCCTCAAATCCTTTTCATCAAACCCTGTTTCCTGTGCCAGATTGGCACTGATAAATCCGCGCGCCTCATAAAGGCCATAAGGAGTAAACTGTTTACGTCCCATCGTTCGCAGCGTATCCTCTGACTGTTCTGCCTCCCAAGCTTCATAATCAGCTGCTGTCTTCGCACCAGAAACGTCCGCCGCTTTTGCCATTCTGGTAATCGAAATATCCTGCGACTCGATCGGATCTAACGACCGAGCAAATGTCAGCTGAACCGGGCCGCGAACCTGACCTGCATTCGGTCCAGTAGACATCACCGCGCCAAAAGTACGGACATCATAAAACATACCACAGGCAGCTTTTCGTCCAGCATAAACTTCGTTTTTCCCTTTTGCGGACACTTCCACACCAGCCAGTTCTTTTGCTCTGGCAATTCCGGTATTTATATTGCTGGCACTTCGAACCAACATTTCCATGCCGTCTTCTCCATTATAAGCTGCCTGGACATAATTACGGATACGGCGTTTGATTGCCACATCTGTGATATATCCATGCATATCCTGAGTATCCATTCTCGGCGAATTTCCCAGATCTGGATCGCCATTTGGGTTTCCATTGCGGCACTCAATATAAAACATAAATTCATAGCGATTTTCAATAGACATAATTGTTATTCCCCCTCTTTTTTTCTTGATGGTGTATAGATAGCTGCTCGCTGTTGATAATATCCCAACGCAAATTCCGTCTGCTGCTCCAGATTCATTGTAACAGGAATCCGAGCTTCTCCCATTCTGGTATATATTTCTCCCAACATTCTGTCATAACGGATAAAATGTTTCTTTTCCAAATTAGGAAGATAGTGTTGAGAAAGCTGAGCAAGCTTACCAATAACGAGAGCCGGAGAAGAACTTGCTGCCGCATAATATTTTTCTACAACACCAACATTGACTTCTGTAGCCTCTTCCTGAATTGCCGCATATACCGCCATTAGCTGTCCGCAACAATAAGCAATCGTGCAGGATGCTGTTTCAACATCTGTTCCCATAATATTTTCATCTCCTCTCTGCCGCTGGCGCCTCACCAGCCATGCTTTTAATAATTGAAATGCTCTTAATTCCAGATGGTACGAATTTTTTGTCTCTTCTCCAGAACCGGAATAATTAGCTGAACGAATACGGTACAGAGAACGTGCTGCAACCTCATCAGGCAAAGGATTTCCACTGATTATTGCATTAATAATACGTCCGGCAAGATTTGCCAAATCCTTGTTAAAATGTTCCTCCATCTCTCGTTTAGAATCACTTCCAGGTCTCAGCAGGCAATAGCACAATGCTGCTAATTTCGGAGGTTTTGTCATACCCCTTCCATTCGCACGTACCAGTTGTAAATCATCAAACCATTGATCAATGTTTTTATACAAATCTTCAAAGCTTCCCTCATACCATCCACGCACCATCATGCGACCGCCCGCACCGGACAATGGCATAATGTAATAGCGTGCAGAAAGCATGGCTGGTCTTTCACCTGTCCAGACGCTTTTCAAAAATTGTTTTGCATTTTGATGTGCACTTTTCTCTTTCTCAACAGCATTCTGCTCTTGCAAAGACGCTTCGTCGGCCTCTTCTGATTCTTCATTTTCCTCTGGTTCTTCCTCACCCCACATTCCATCCATTAAATCTCCAAATGGATCTACCTCATCCGGTATTTCACCCGCATACCAGTGTACCATCTTAGCACCGCCAAAAACAGGAGCTTTCTCGATCAGTTCATTCAAAGCAGCATTAACTGCCGTCATCCCTTCTTCTGAAACAGGCGCATTCGCACTTTTTTTCAAGCCATAGGATTGAAAAGCGTCTTTGTCAAAGCAAAGAAATGCATCTCCGGAAGTATGTCCGCCTACACTCATAAGACCAGACACCTTGGGCACAGTCACAAGAGCCGGGGCAAGTTCCCCTGTTATCAGACACCGTGGCAATTCATCCGTTGGCGTTTCACTAAATTTCTTCCTGTATTCACTCCACCAAATACCGCAGGCCTGACTTCGTTCCGCAGGAACGCCGTCTACGACAAAACCGATTGGATCAGTTCCCTTTAGCTTGTTTTGCGAAAGAGAATCAATCATCTTATTTCTTATCTTATCCGAACGCAACGTCTGGGCGATTACCTGATATTTTGGTTCATATCTTCCTCCATCTTCCAGCATTGACAGAAAGAATTCATGTTTTGTAGGAATGTTTTTATCTTTCTTCTCATCCTCCACCATACAAAGAGGAATCTTTGCCTTTTCAATTAATGGATTACAGTATCTCGTTCCGTTTGCAGCAGAACCGATATCCGGTGCATAGACAGACTCTGCTCCTTTTTCTCTGACAGTGATACCAATAAACTCACCATCCTCAGATAAGTGTATGTACCCTTTCAATGCTTTCGGTTTAAAACCAGCCTGGGCTACCAGATTATGGCTACAGGCATATTCTGCAAGTTCACTCAGCATATATTCACCTCCTTGCCTGGTTTCAGTACCAGAGCAGAATCATAAGGAGGTACTGAAATGATTCCGTTTTCCATTCTTGCGTGATAAAGTGAAACGTCCGGTTCGGCTTTTTTTCCCACTCTCCATTGATGCAGGTTAAAAACATCGTAGACCATCAGTCCCAGATCCATACTGTCGTTTATTGGATTTTGCTCTGTGGCTCCCCATTCGTAATAAGCCGGAAACTCCCGTGTTCCCATCGATGGCTGCACAAAATTCTGCCCCTTTTTCACCCTCCGTTCAAATTGGTTATAGAGTTGCATAGGAGTGCCTCCAAATTCTGGACGGAGCACCATTGCTGCTGTAATTCGATAACAAACATCCTTCAATACTACCGACTGCCTCTGTGTTCGCTCCTCCTCAATAAAGATACAGGATTTCTGGGGATTGCTGTTGTTATAGGAGAGCTTTTTTTTCACTTCATTTCTTTTAAATGTAATAAAACGAATCGGATTTAATACTTCAATTCTAATCACCTGCCAGTAAAACTCCGTTGGTTTCGAGTAAATCGATGCAAGTAATCCACGAACGCCACCGGGCGTAGGAACAGGATAACTTAACCGTTCTACCTTGCATTCAGGTTTCGTCCAGCAGGCAAAATCCCCCCATACAGTAATAGTCACTGGATCGGTCATCCGCATAGTTGCTCACCTTCTTTCTAAAAAATTCCATCAAACATTTCCTTAAAATAGAGCCCCTGCTTTTCATCATAGTAATCACGAATTCCAAGCAAATAATAATTCGTAGAAATTTTCTCTCTGTCTTCGTATGAATAATGAAACAATGTCTCACAATATTGCTTTACCTGTTTTCCATCATAGCAGGAAACCGTCAGCGGCTTAGCCATATTAATTATTTCGTTGGTCAATCCTTCCCGATCCAGTTTTTCCCGAATAGTTTTGTATAATTCTGTTTCACCGGAGTATGGTACAATCACCTGCATGCTACCTTGCTCAATCATTCGGTACTGTTTTTCTGTCTCTGGATAATCCTCTTCCGCAATTGCCTCTCTTAATGCCTTTTTGTCTCCGTTTCCATATTGATAAAGCATCTGATAATATTCTTCTATATGGGACAGGTTGCTGCAATCAATCTCATGGCGTTTCATCAGATTCTGCACATACAAAGCTGCTTCCTCGTACTCCGATGTAGGATAGAGTTTTCCATCCTCATCTGGTAAAAAACCACCATCAAACCCTTTGGGCTGTCTCCATTTCGATTGCATCGGCCAGCAGCCTGTATGATTGAATCCAAAGGCGCCAGTGCACGGAAGACTACAGGGAAATCAAGATCAACTCCAGCCTCGATGCATTGCGTGGCCACCAGATAGCAAGACAATCCATTTTTTAATCTGTCGTGCACCTTCTCCAGTAAAGCACTGCGATGAGCCGGACACAAATCCGTAGACAGATAAAAAACTTCATCTTTTTCCAGTTTAGGCAAAAGCAAATTTAAAAGTTTCCGCGCATGTGCCTTTTTGTTTACGATTACACAACACTGAGGATAATCAACAAGTTCTTCAGCCAATTCAGTCAGTGGAGTCGGTACTTCAACACGCCAATCCCACCTTACCCGCTTTGTAGAAGAAAAAAGCATAACCGGGTCTGGTGCTATCTCCCTCGGTTTCCATGCAAGCCCCAGGCGATACTGAAAAGACGGTTGCGTAGCCGTAGAAAAAACGACCGTACACCCATAGTGATCGCACAATAGCTTTACCGTACGAAGTGTGGCATCCAGAAGATGCGGTGGAAGGGATTGTGCCTCGTCAAGCACAATCACGCTATTTGCAATCTGATGAAGATGGCGGCATTTGCCAGCCTGGGCTGAAAAGAACGGTTCAAAAAAACTGACATTTGTAGTGACGATGCAGGGAGCATCCCAGCGTTCCGTCAACAAACGGGTTTTCTCATCACTTTTCACATTACTATGGATTTCCAGCAAATCAGGAATAACCTCTCGATAATCCTTGCTATTCTGCTCAATAATCGTTAAAAAAGGCAGAATAAGAACAATCCGACATTTCTTCCAGCAAATGCAATGTCGAAGAGCAAATGCAAAGAGACTTAGTGTTTTCCCCAGTCCGGTCGGAGCAGTCAAGGTGAACAATCCCGGTTCCTTCTCTCCAGCCACAAGGCAGGCATCAAACAGTTGATCCCGAAGGTGGTTCAATGAAGAAGCAGCAGTAGAACTCTGCTGTTTTCTTCGCCGCACTTCTAACAGCTTTTCCAGTGCTTTTTTCGGTTCCAGTTTCGGCCCGGTATGGTGTTCCAGATAATTTGGTTCAAAATGCTCAGCAGAGCTGCTCCAGTCTGCGTCCACAAGAGAAGAAAACAAAAAGCGTTCAAACAGCATTTTGCTCAGTTGAGAATCTTCATCTGTCTGAAAGGACGGAGCAGGTAAAAACCTCTTCTGAGGGGCAAAGCTCTTGCGCCATTCAATAACAGCTTGTCGATATTCTTCCTTACCAAACAAAGCATATTCTCTGCTTTTAGAATCCTGATTCTTGCCAGTTCCAATATAAGATGCACGAATTTCCCCCTCATAGGCAGCAAAGCTTTTCAACCCATCATGATGACTGGCAATGACCGCTGCCATTAGCTTGATGTCTATTGTTTTTTTGCCATATGCACCAAGCAGAAACGCAGCCCCTGGCAAAGCATGATTGACATGGTTTTTCTGACCCCTTAGCACCAAAGCAAATGATGGCGAATATTT
Source organism: Lachnospiraceae bacterium (assembly GCA_021202635.1). Taxonomy (GTDB): domain Bacteria; phylum Bacillota; class Clostridia; order Lachnospirales; family Lachnospiraceae; genus Choladousia. Next base: position 72,310 of record JAJQCQ010000027.1, read on the forward strand.
ACCGACATCGTGAGTCGTGCCAAGTGTCTGTCCCCAATCTTCATATCCAATCTCTGAAAGGAACTGAGCACACAGCTCTCCCGCACGTTTCAGATGGTGTTCAACCGTCTCCATCTCCCCTTGATCATTTTTGCTGCGAGCATAATATGTCATATTTTTACTCCTCATCTTGTTTTATTCACTATAACAGTTTTTTCTTGTCTTGTAAAGTCATTTTTACTAATTTTGGTCATAAATATTCAACAATTTTTATTGTGCAAAATATACAATTATATTTTAGTGTGTACTCAAGAAAATACAGCAGCTATTTACATAACTGATTATTAGCCTTTCTAAACCCTTGCGCTTAAAAAAGCTTGCCAGATATTTCTGTATCCGACAAGCTACGTCTTTCAATGCAGGAACGTATCATTCTGCAAGTTTCTTTATAGTACATTTATATTCTCCATCCTCTGCCGATAGATCTCTTTCAGATCATCTATCGCCATCTCCACGTCGAGAATATGGACTCCCAGCCAACATTCTTTCATTGTCCTAGCATCTGCTTTTACTCATATAATTCATCCAACCGAACCAGCCACAGATTTACACCATTCTGCTCAAAATACTTCATTACGATATACTTCATTATAATGACGTTAATTTGAATATCAAGAGATATTCTGGCAATACTGCTTATAAGATGCAGCTTGTTACTGGGGCACAACCTGACCACGCGCTTGCTGCGTGATCAGGGCTTATCACTTAAGCAATTCGAAAAATTATCGAGCTTCTTCATAAATCAAAACTCCATCCCTTTCAATTTCATGCTCTAATTCTTCGCTTATAACCTCCTTATTGCTATTCCTCATACTCCAGTCCCTCACCCTGGCACCACCGAATAGCAATCCTCTTATATGCCTCCGCCTGGTAATTCTTCATAGTCAATCTCCTCGCTATTTTTACATTCAACTCATTTGTCATTTTACAAACTTCTCTATACTACACCTATGCTCCTTCTTTTTACCATAACTGATTCCGCAAAGCAGCAAATTCCCCTGATAGTCTTTTAAAGCAGCTGGATATTCCTGTTTCTTTATTTGTGCAATCGCAGCAGTAACAGAATGATTATATTTCAGCTCTACCACAACTGCTGGTTTATCCAGATGATGTTTTTTCGGGATAAAGCAAATATCCGCAAATCCCTTCCCCGTTGGGAATTCACGAACAACCGTATAATACTCGCGTGCATTATAAAAGGCCAATGTTATGACACAACTCAGCGAGTTTTCATCATTGTATTCCAGGTGAGATATTTCCTGATGTGCTTTTTCTATTCCTGCCGCGACAGCATCCGAATCCATATCCCACAACGACTGTAATAATTTTCTCGATTCCTGCACAGAGTTCGCTATTTCAGACCAGGAATCCAGTTCTCTGATTGAGCGCATAAACTCGGACGCAACCTCCTTATTTGGTATCGACACTTTATGTTCTTCCTGATCATAAGTCAGATAGCCAAGATGAACCAGCAGAGTCAACACTTCATCCCGACTGTGAAATTCTGACATATCGTTTTGGAAAACACCCGTATCAATTTCCACCGGGTTTCCTGAGAGCATCTCTATAATTGCGTCTTTTAATCCGTCTATATTCAATTTGATGTAAACCTTTAAGGCATCATAGCTTTCCGTCTGATTCCAGTAAGTATCAAATTTATGTCGATGCATGGATTCCACAATCGATTTCGGATTATAGATAGAATAGTCTTTGCGTTCTCCTTCAGGATTTACCACCATATGATAACCATTGTACCATTCCTGGGCTTCACGGAAATCCATCGAATATCTTTTACATAATCCGATGACTTCGTTCTCCGTAAATCCAAAACAGTCGCTGATGCTGGCAGAGTCAATCATAGAATACGCAAAAAACATATTCAATGTGGAGTGTTCCCCATATTTTTTGATTGGCAGAATTCCAGTCATAAAAGCCAGAGCAATGAACGGCTGATCTTTCATCAGATTTCGCAAAAAATCCAGATATTCCATTTGGGCTTTCAGGGCATGGTAGCGCCGTATAACGCAGTCCCACTCATCTATGATCAAAACAAACTGCTTCCCCGTCTCCTGAAAAACATCTGACAGAGACTCGGATAGATCCTCTGCGTCCCGAAAAAGGATCTCTGGGTATTCTCGTCTGATATCTATCATCACAAACCGGGTCAGGCGGGCAAGCATATCTTCTACTGACTTTGTTTTTGTCATAAAGGTCTGCATATCTACTTTAATCACATTAAAGCGATTCAGATTCTTTGCAAACGAATCTTCTTCAAAAACAGCCATTCCACGAAATAGATCTCTGGTATCCTCTCCTGATGTATAATAGGCGGAAAGCATATCCGCCGCCATCGTTTTCCCAAAACGACGCGGGCGACTGACGCAAATATAGCCTTGCTGTGTATTCAGACAACTGTTTGTAAAGGAAATCAGTTTTGTCTTATCCACATATATTTCCGAATTGATGCTGCGTCTGAAATTCTGGCTGCCAGGATTCAGGTAAACTCCCATTCCCTTCACGCTCCCTTCGCAAACTCTGTCTGTTTTCTTCCTTATAATTTATCATACGCACATTGAAGATACAAGAACATTTTCGCACGCAAAAAATACGCCGGAGCTCTACGCGTTACAAGTCACACCCTAGCCAGGACTCACTGAAACGGATTTAAGGACTAAAT
>JAJQCQ010000008.1 GCA_021202635.1 Lachnospiraceae bacterium
CCCCCGCCCTACCCTATTCCCCTTTAGATTCGGGGGCGTGACAACGTGAGGGGGACAAGCATTTTTAGAATCATGATTTTTTGTGAAAATTTTAACGATTTTTTATAAAATATAACTGTTTGTATCGTAGGATGGCCGCTACAGCGAGTCTGGCGGACATTTAGGCGGCTGAAATCATTCAGACGTAACTGTCATGCAATAAACAGAAATGTTCTAAAATCGGCCGTTCAGAACATTGTGTAGAGCGTGCTTAGTAAGTATTAATAAACCTGACGAGCCGGATATAGGTTTAGGGTATAGGGAATAGGTAAAATGAAAGGAAGTGATTAGTGTGGCATCAAATAACGAGGCTAAGGTTAAGTTCACAGCTGAAACGACCGAGTTTAATTCTGCAATCAAAGATGCAAACAGCGAAATGTCAAGCCTGAAGGCAGAGCTGAAGCTGGCAGATGCGACATTTAAAAACACTGGTGATAGTACTGAGTATCTGACCACAAAACAAGGATTACTGGAATCTGCTCTTGAAGCAAACAAAGATAAGCAGGATGCATTAAACAGTAAGATTGAGACCGCTAAACAGGTATTTGGTGAAAATAGTACAGAAGTGCAGAATCTGGAAAAACAACTGACCAATGCGAAGACAGAAGAGCAAAACCTGATGAACCAGTTAAACAATACAAACAGCGAACTGGATGACCAGGCGGACGCGGCAGACGATGCAGCGGATTCGGTTGATGAGGCTGGGGACGCGGCGGACGGTGCGGACGAGAAATTTTCGTCTTGGGGCGTGACGCTTGGCAACCTGGCCAGCAATGCAATTAGCGGCCTTGTTGATAAAGTAACAGACCTTGCGGGGGATATTGTAGACCTTGGAATAGAGACAGAAACGGCTTTTGCAAAACTGGAAACGATTGCCGGGACGGAAAATATAGACGCTCTCACCGAGTCAATCAGCGCACTATCCGTGGAAACGGGTGTATCGAGTGCTGAACTGGCAGACGTGGCATACAATGCGATTTCTGCCGGGTCATCTGCCGAAACGGCTATGGACATGGTGACATCTGCAACGAAATTGGGTGTTGCAGGATTTACCGACACGAGTTCTGCTTTGTCAGTATTGTCGACTGTGATGAATAGCTATGGGGAAACGTGCGGTACTGTCGAGGAAGTTTCTGATAGCCTGATTATGGTGCAAAACCTTGGTGTTACAACGGTAGATGAACTGTCATCATCAATGGGTAAAGTTATTGCAACAGGCAGCGCATACAGCGTTAATTTGGGAAATATTGAATCTGCTTATGTCAGTTTGACAAAATCCGGTATCAGTACAGCGGAAGCGACCACATATATAAACAGTATGTTTAATGAACTGGGTGATTCTGGTTCGGATGTAAGCGCAATTTTACAGGAACAAACCGGGCAATCGTTTACGGATTTAATGGCTGATGGTTATTCTTTGTCAGATGTGCTTGGAATTTTATACGAGGCCTGTGATGAAGATAGCACAGCTTTGATGAACCTGTGGAGCAGTGCAGAAGCTGGAAAAGCATCTAATGCTATTGCCAATCAAGGTCTGGAAACGTTTAATGAAAACCTGGAAGCAATCACGGAAAGCGCTGGGGCAACAGAAACCGCATACTCTACAATGGCAGATACTACAGAGACAAAGATCAATCAAATGAAGGCGGGATTTGCGGCTCTAGGGCTGCAGATCTATGACGGAATGGAAGAGCCGCTAAACAGTAGCATTGATTTTGTTAACAATACGGTCATTCCGGGGCTAAGCGAACTGGTTGACGATGTCGGAGAATTTGCTACTGGTGTCGGAGAATTTGGCGATTCTGTTTATAGTTTCGCGACAGAAGTGGCGGGGCCGGCAATTGCGGATTTTGCGAGTGACGCAATTAGCGATCTTACGGATTTTGCGGAAGAATTAGAGAGCGATCCGGTGTCGGCGCTGGAATCATTGGGGCAGACAGCTGGCGAAAAGTTAAGCGAAGTCGCGGGATTTTTTGAGGAACACCTCAGCACGGCGTCAGAAAATACATCAACAGTTTTAAGTGATGTGGATGGATGGTTTTCAGAACATCTCGGTAGTGGCTATGATATAGCATCTGAAAAACTGAGCGGGGTTGCAGGATTTTTTAAGGAACACTTGGACGCGGCGGATTCTGAAACAGAAACTTATCTGTCAAGCATCAACACGTTTTTCTCTGATAACCTTGGTGCAGTTGATGGATATGCGTCGGCAACAATGGAAAATGTGTCTTCTCTGTTTACGGAACATCTGGGCAATTCAGATGAAACAACGAGTGAGAAGCTGACTGCTATCAAAAACTGCTTTTCCGACCAGTTGGGTAACGCATATTCGTTGGCTAACACTATGTTAACAAATACGTCGGAATTCTTCTCGACGAACATGAGCCTTGCGGATAGCACAGTAACTACAGCGTTAGATAGTATTGATAGTACGTTTGGTACTGATTTGGGGAGCGCTTATAGTACAGCAAAGTCAAAACTGAGTTCCATCAAAGGATTTTTCTCCGACGATATGGGCGAGTCAATAACAACCGTATCAGACGCATTAACCAACATCAAGAGCGGCTTTAGCACAAAACTTGGTAGTGCATATACAACGGTATCCACAAAGATGTCGAATATCAAAAAATCGTTTACGGACAAGATGGATGGCGCAAAGAGCGCAGTAAGTACAGCAATAGAGGATATTAAGAGCAAATTCAACTTTACATGGAGCCTTCCGTCGTTGAAGCTGCCACATATATCTATATCCGGAAACTTTAGCCTTAATCCTCTCTCGGTACCATCATTTGGAATAAGCTGGTACAAAGAAGGCGGTATTCTGACAGATGCAACGATTTTTGGAGCGCTTGGCGGCAATCTGCTTGGCGGCGGCGAAGCAGGGGCAGAAGCGGTAGCCCCGATTGATGTGTTGCAGGATTATGTGCAGTCTGCGGTGGAATCAGTGATTAGTGACTCAATGAGTGTTTTGGCGGATGCGATTGAAGCACTTGCATCAAGGCCAATCCAGATGAATGTCAATGGGCGTAATTTTGCCACGGCCACGTCTGGTGATTATGATTCCGCAATGGGCATCAGACAAAATCTGACAGCAAGGGGGTTGAGCCTGTCATGAGCAGTTTTACAAAGATGGGTATCACAATTGGTGGTGTCCACAGTTATGACGATCTTGGCCTGACCAAGGCTGACTGAAAAAATGGAACTGCCAAGGCAAGCATACAAGATTTTGGAAGGTACAGACATTATTTGTTTGTCTGACCATGATAAAAGTGGAAACGGCACACGATAGGGACAGGTTTGACAGAGCAGACGCTTGATTATATTTGTAAGAGAGGTGCGACTGAATGTCAAATGAAGAAATTGTAAGCCAACTTAAAACCGGAAGCGATCAGGACGGCGAATTGATAGCGCAACTATATACTCAGTGCCAATATTACATCTTCAAAATCGCGAAAAAATACTGCGGACTTGCAGAAATAGACGATTTGGTGCAGGAGGGATTTTTTGGGCTTTGCCGGGCGGTACAGCACTATCGGGTAGACATGGGCAATTCGTTTCTTACATATGCTACCTACTGGATTGAAGCGGCAATGCAAAGATATATCGAAAGACAGAGCGCGGTGTCTATGGCAGTATATCAGCGGGTGCGGAAATATCGAAAATTCATTTCGCACTTTATGGATGAACACAACAGAGAGCCAACTGAAACGGAAATATGTACTGGCCTGAATCTCAGCCAACAGAATCTAGCAACGATTCAGAGAGCTGAGCAAGCCCTAAACGCGAAGAGTCTTGACGCTCGTGTAAGTAATGACGCCGACAGCGAAGAATGTACTCTGGGCGACGTGATACCGGGCAAGGGCAACGTTGAGCAATATGTGTTAGATAAGATTCAACGCGAAGAGCTAAAAGAAATATGGAGCCTTGTGGATGAACTTCCAGAAAATCAATCTATGTTATTGCGATTGAGATACCAGAAAAAAATGACTATGCCAGAGACAGATAAGGCACTTGGCAAAACTGTAAGATATACAGCTGGAATGGAAGCGCAAATATTACAGAAACTCAGGAGACTAAGCAAGGCGCGACGGCTTTTTGAGTGCCTGAATGAATAGTGACCGATTTGCGCGTTGTCCAGCGCGGTGACGCAAGATTTTGACTAACGTTTGACTAACAAACTTGCAAAATGTTAGTCAAAAATGGGCGAAAATGTAAAATAGGAAAATCGAAAAAACCTTTAAAATCAAGGCTTTTCAGTATTCCTGACTTATTGATTTTTGCGTGTTTCAAAATTCGTAATGCGTAGGTCGTGGGTTCAAGTCCCATTTCCAGCTGAACGGAAAGGCCTTGTTATTACAAGGCTTTTTTGTTATGCACACAGGCGGATGTGGAAATTTGCGGCTTGCGCCGCACCTGTCTACGCTTCGCTACGGTCGTTGCGAAACGAGTGCCACTGGCGCGCAGCAACCGCGCGGGCGAACAGGAGGCGGCGAGCCGCTCCTGCTCGATTGCAGGGAATTTCGAGAAGATCTTTAAAGTATAAATTAAGTTTCATCCGGGTATCCTTTGAGTGAGGATTTGTAACTATTCAGGACAGTACCTCGCACTCGCTGCGAGGTACGTATGAAAACGTACATTCTGCAGGAAAAAGTCCCATCTCGCAGCGATTTTAAATGGACTTTTTCCCTCGCCGGGATGGCATCCCGCACAGAGTGCGGGATAAGTCCCGTAACTGTGAAGGTACTGAACAGTTACGAGGATTTTTCAATTCATCTGTCAGAAAGAGGATATCATAATGCCGGATATTTTAATGCAAAAAAAACAACAGGAATACCAGAAATATGTGAAACAGGTAACACCAACCCACAGCCTCGTCCTGAATATGTGCAAGGCATTTGTTACAGGAGGAGCCATCTGTGTGATCGGCCAGATCATCCTGAATGGATGTGCATCCCTGGGGATGAGCGAGCAGACAGCCGCGAGCTGGTGTTCACTGATTCTCGTCTTGCTCAGTGTTATTTGTACCGGATTTGGAATATATCCGAAGCTGGCAAAGTTTGGCGGTGCCGGCACACTCGTGCCCATCACAGGTTTTGCAAATTCTGTTGCTTCTCCTGCGATAGAATACAAAAAAGAAGGCCAGGTCTTCGACATCGGCTGTAAAATTTTTACGATCGCAGGACCGGTGATTTTGTATGGGCTGTTCACCAGCTGGGTGCTGGGGGTGATTTACTGGGTGCTGAAGGCAGTCGGAGTGCTGTGAGCAGGGAAAGTTTTCTTTTTTTATTCCGAAGAAGCATCGCCGGAATGATGTGTTGATACTGCGAGTTATCATTGCCCCATCTGTCTGCATCGGGGCATTGGATTGAAATATTTTGTCCTTTGGTGCAACATGGCGGAGATAATTAATAATGAGGCAGACATGATACAGAATGGAAGACATACTCTTAGCGGGTCAGATCTTCCATTTTTATGCACAGGGGCGCGTAATGTGTTTTGTGGTTTACGCCACACGCGCCCCACGTAGCGGATAGGGGAGAAGAGCATTCCCCTATCCGATTTTAGAGATGGTTATATTGGATGCATTGTGTTATACTATGTTGAGGTGATGATGATTGTTAGGTTATAATTCATGGAATCGAAATGACTTTAATGATGTGCATAAAAGGAGACAAATGAAATGTTATTTTTGGAATATCCCAAATGTTCTACCTGTCGAAAAGCAAAGAAATGGTTAGATGAGCACTGTATCGAATACATAGATCGCCATATTGTGGAGAAAAACCCATCTTATGATGAACTAAAGAACTGGTATGAAGGAAGCGGATTGCCGCTTAAGAGATTTTTTAACACAAGTGGGAACTTGTATAAAGAACTTCAGCTTAAGGACAAACTGCCAGCGATGAGTGAAGAAGAACAGTTGAGGCTGCTGGCTTCTAATGGAATGCTGGTGAAGAGACCGCTCATTGTTGATGGCGACACAGTGATAACAGGATTTAAGGAAGCGGAGTGGGAAGAAAAACTGTGCCAGATAGTTTAAGAGGAAAATACGGGGAACTGAACATGAATAAAGACCCATTTAAAGAATATATCAAAGAGTCTGAACCGCATAAACGAGAGAAAGGATATGCGTGGCATACTGCTATTGGCTTGCAGGCGGTAGACGGATTAAAAACCTCGGAATATCTGCTGCACACTGCTATCCGAAATATTGAGGGTGAGATATCTTTTGAAGAGGCGGGGGAGCTGCTTCAAACCTACTATGAGGAAAATTCTGCTCATGATACAGGAGACCGTACCGAAGAGGCGGACAAAGTTTCTGTACGGATTGCAGCACTTTTGTCTGAGCGAGCATTTAGTTTTACACCGAATGAGTATATTTCGATTCATAGAAAGCTGTTTACAGAAATTTATTCACATGCCGGATGCATTCGTGATTATAATATCACAAAGAAAGAATGGGTGCTGAATGGTGCTACCGTGCTCTACGGAAGTGCTTCGGAGCTGCGCGCAACGTTGGAGTATGATTTTTCCGAGGAGAAGAAATTCTCTTATCGAAATCTTTCAATGGATGAGATCATCCATCATTTGGCAGTATTTATATCAAGATTGTGGCAAATCCATATATTTGGTGAAGGGAATACCAGAACAACGGCCGTGTTTTTTATCAAGTATCTTCGTTCACTTGGTTTTGAAGCAACGAATGATATATTTGCTGAAAATGCATGGTACTTTCGGAATGCATTAGTCAGGGCAAATTATAATGATCTGAAAAATGGTATTCGTGAAACGACAGAATACCTTGAAGTGTTCCTGCGCAATCTTTTGTTAAATGAGAACCACCCGCTTCATAATCGAACAATGCATATCAGTGGTGCTTTCCAGTCATTGGAAAAAGTGAACATTGAGAGCCGAGAAACGAATGATGGGAGCCCAAAAACGAACATTGAGAATGAAAAAGTGAACATTGATGAGGGAATTGAAGCAGAAAAAGTGAACATTGAAGACCGATTCACATCAAAAACGGCAGCTCATGTTCGGAAGCTGCTGGCTGCATTTGGCTCAACTACTGTATTCGGCAGGTCAGAGGTTCAGCAGGTGCTTGGATTGAAAGCGACAAGAAGCTCTGCTCTAATTAGTGAAATGCTGAAGCAGGAAATTATAGAGCCAGTGAAAGGCCAGGGAAAGGGTAAGTATCGTTTCCTTTAGTCTGCTGAATGCAGTCGGAGTGGTGTGAACCATATCCCGGAAATCGTATTTTCAAGAACTTTCTGTGGCGAATCTTGTCATATTGCTTTAAGTGTGTTAAAATTCGCAGAGAGTACCACAGTGAGGATGCAGGCTATGCTTCCTGGCGGTACGGAGCAGTTGCCCACAAGATAGCCACAGGAGGTTCTAAATGAGCAGAGTAAAGAGAGTTTACGTGGAAAAGAAGGATAGCTTTGCGGTTGCCGCGAAGGATCTTGCACATGAGATCAGAAGTTATCTGGGTGTGAATGGACTTGGCAGGGTCAGAGTTTTGATCCGCTATGATGTGGAAAATATTTCGGAGAATGTGTTTCAGGAGGCCTGCCGGACGGTATTTTCGGAACCGCCGGTAGACATTTTATATGAAGAGGAGTTCCCGCTGTCAGAGGGAGAGCGGGCGTTTGCGGTTGAATATCTGCCGGGACAGTTTGATCAGAGAGCGGATTCGGCGCGGCAGTGTGTGCAGTTTTTAAATGAGGAAGAGGAGCCGATCATCCGCTCTGCGACGGTGTATGTGGTAGCGGGGGAGATTTCGGACGTGGAATTCGAGGCGATCCGGCATCACTGCATCAATCCGGTAGATTCCCGCGAGACCGGATTTGAGAAGCCGGAGACGCTCGTGGCACAGTTTGGAGAGCCGGCGGATATTGCCACGTTTGATGGCTTCATTGCGATGGGAGAGGCGGAGCTTTTGAAGCTTTACGATTCACTGAACCTGGCGATGACGTTTCGCGATTTCCAGCATATTCAGAATTATTTTGCTTCTGAGGAGCATCGCGATCCGACGGTGACAGAGGTGCGGGTGCTGGATACCTACTGGTCAGATCACTGCCGCCATACGACGTTTTCTACAGAATTAAAGGATGTAACCTTTGAAGATGGGTATTACCGTGCGCCGATTGAGAAGACGTATCGGCAGTATCTGGCAGACCGGGAAGAAGTATTTGGAAAAGACAGGGCCGCGTATAAATTCCCCTGCCTGATGGATCTGGCGACGCTGGCAGCGCGTAAGCTGAAAAAAGAGGGAAAGCTGGACGATCAGGAAAAGTCAGATGAGATCAATGCCTGCAGTATTGTGGTGCCGGTGGAGATCGAACGGCAGGCTGCAGACGGAAAAACGGTGGAAAAGACCACCGAAGAGTGGCTGGTGAATTTTAAGAATGAGACCCATAATCACCCGACAGAAATCGAGCCATTCGGCGGTGCGGCGACGTGCTTAGGCGGCGCGATCCGTGATCCGCTTTCCGGACGGACGTATGTGTATCAGGCGATGCGCGTGACGGGTGCGGCGGATCCGACGGTGCCCGCGTCTGAGACGTTAAGGGGGAAGCTGCCGCAGAAGAAGCTGGTGCGCGAGGCGGCGCATGGCTACAGCTCTTATGGCAACCAGATCGGCCTGGCGACCGGTTATGTGAAGGAAATTTATCATCCGAATTATGTGGCAAAGCGTATGGAGATCGGCGCAGTGATGGCAGCGGCTCCGAGAAGCGCGGTGATCCGCGAAAATTCGGACCCGGGTGATATCATTATTTTGCTCGGCGGCCGCACCGGCCGTGACGGAATCGGCGGCGCGACCGGTTCCTCAAAGGTACACACAGAGGCGTCGATTGAGGTCTGCGGCGCGGAAGTACAGAAGGGAAATGCACCGACGGAGCGGAAGCTGCAGAGGCTGTTCCGCCGTCCGGAGGTCAGCCATCTGATTAAGAAATGCAACGATTTCGGAGCGGGCGGCGTATCCGTGGCCATAGGAGAGCTGGCGGATGGACTTCGCGTGGACCTTGATAAGGTTCCGAAAAAATATGCCGGCCTGGATGGAACGGAGATTGCGATTTCTGAATCTCAGGAACGCATGGCGGTCGTGGTAGATCCGAAAGATGTGGACACATTTATGCGCTATGCCGCGGAGGAGAATCTGGAGTCTACGGCGGTGGCAGTTGTGACGGAGGAGCCGAGACTGCGCCTTCTCTGGAGAGGGAAGGAGATCGTAAATATTTCGCGTGCCTTTCTGGATACAAATGGTGCGCACCAGGAGACCGCGGTCGCGGTAGAAATGCCGTCGGAGACGGAGCCGTATTTTGTACGCGAGGATGTCGGGGATGTGCGGGAAAAATGGCTTTCCATGCTTGCGGATCTGAACTGCTGTTCTCAGAAGGGGCTGGTAGAGATGTTCGACAGCTCCATCGGTGCCGGATCGGTGCTGATGCCCTATGGCGGAAAGTACCAGATGACGGAGACACAGGCGATGGTCGCGAAGCTTCCGGTTCTGGATGGAAAAACAGACGCGGTGACGATGATGAGCTATGGCTTTGATCCGTATCTGTCAAGCTGGAGCCCGTATCACGGAGCGGTTTATGCTGTGACGGAGTCGATCGCGCGAATCGTGGCAAATGGCGGCGAGGCCGACAAAATTCGCTTTACATTCCAGGAATATTTCCGCCGTATGACGGAAGACCCGAAACGGTGGAGCCAGCCGTTTGCGGCGCTGCTCGGCGCGTATGACGCGCAGATCGGCTATGGGCTGCCGGCGATCGGCGGCAAAGACAGCATGTCCGGATCATTTGATCAGATAGATGAGCCGGCTGCCATGGCAGGCAGCGAGAGCTCCGGGCCGGATGGTGCGGGAAATGGACATCATGAGATTGATGTTCCGCCGACACTTGTCTCGTTCGCGGTGGATGTGGCCAGTGATCGGACGATTATCACTCCGGAACTGAAAAAAGCGGGAAATAAGCTGGTTTTGCTTCGCATAGAAAAAGACGAATATGGTCTGCCAAAGTACGGGCAGGTATTGGAGCAGTATCGGAAGTTCCATCAGGACATTGAGGCAGGACGGATTGTATCCGCTTATGCGCTTGACGGGAAGGGACTGGTCGCCGCCCTGTCGAAGATGGCGTTTGGCAACGGGCGCAGTTTTCGGATCGAGCACAACGTGGATGCACGGGATCTGTTCACGGCCGGGTTTGGCGATATCGTCGCAGAAGTAGCAGACGGCGGGACAGGCAATCTGTCGATCACCTATACCGTGATTGGCGAAGTGACGGATACGGGAGTTTTTGAATACTGCGATGTGAAGATTCCGGGCGATGAGGCGCTGAAGGCTTGGACGGGAACACTTGAAAAGGTGTTTAAGACAGATTCCGGGATCCCAACGGTCGGCGGCGGCCTGGATATTGACGGGAATCCGGTGGATGGGCCGCGTGCGTACTTCTTTGCCGGCAAAAAGGATTCCGGCGGAAGGATGACGGAAAAGGGTCTGTGGCAGCTGACAGAAGGAAATATGTACATCTGTAAGCATAAGGTCGCAAAGCCGCGCGTGTTTATTCCGGTATTTGCGGGTACAAACTGCGAATACGACAGCGCCAGGGCATTCGAGCGCGCGGGCGCAGAGGCAGATGTGCATGTATTCCGTAATCTCAGTGCGCAGGATATTCGCGAATCCGTGGAAGAATTTGAAAAAGCGATTCGTCAGGCGCAGATTATTATGTTCCCGGGCGGTTTCTCGGCGGGCGATGAGCCGGATGGCTCTGCGAAGTTTTTCGCGACAGCCTTCCGGAACGCGAAGATCAAAGAGGCAGTGACGGCGCTTCTGGAGGAACGGGATGGACTGGCGCTTGGTATTTGCAACGGCTTCCAGGCACTGATCAAGCTCGGCCTGGTGCCGAACGGTGCGATCACCGGGCAGACGGAGGATTCTCCGACCCTGACGTTCAACACGATTGGCCGTCATATCTCGAAGATGGCTTATACAAAGGTGGTCAGCAATAAGTCTCCGTGGCTTGCACAGGCAGAACTCGGCGGCGTATACGCCAGCCCGGCTTCTCATGGAGAAGGACGCTTTGTCGCAAGTAAGGAATGGCTGCTGCGCCTCTTTGGCAATGGTCAGGTGGCGACACAATACTGCGACATCGATGGCAGGATTGATGTGAGCGATGAGATGTGGAATATCAACGGCTCTTATTTTGCGATCGAAGGCATCACCAGTCCGGATGGCAGAGTGTTGGGTAAGATGGCACACGCGGAGCGCCGCGGAGATTCTGTGGCGATCAACATTTACGGAGAGCAGGACCTGAGAATCTTTGAATCGGGCGTAGCGTACTACAGATAATGAAAAAGAAATTAAAAGCAGACAGCGTCGACGAATTATTTGAAATCGTACAGGCAATCCAGAACGGAGAGGAGCCGGAGGCTTATTTAAAGCGTAAGGCGGAAGAAGAGCAGGAGGCGAAAAGACAGCAGGAGGCGGCCCAAAGGGAAGCCTCCCTTGCTGCGCGCAAAGAAAAGGTTGCCGCACGGAAACATACGAAGCGATCAGGTGTACACCCGGCACCGGACATGGAAGAGAAAAGCAGACGTTCGGAATCTGGGCCACGGGAAAACGAGATTGAGGATGACGACGAGGCGTTTGAGCGTCTGCTTGCGGATGAGGCAGAGGACGGGCTGCCGGATGCGTTTCGGCAGGCTTCGGAGAAGCTTGCCGGTGCGGGACATACGCTGAAGGAAGGCTTACAGTCACAGGTTCAGCGTGCGGGAGGATTTCTGCGCGCGCGGACGGAAGCGGTCAGCCGCCAGAAGGATTCCAGGCAGGAGAACCCAATCCAACAGAAGGATTCCGGGCGGGAGAGCCCAATCCAACAGAAGAACTCCGGACAGGAAAGTCCAATCCAACAGAAGGATTCTGGGCAGGAGAACCCAATCCAGCGTAAAAATCAGCAATCTGCCGGGAGTGAGCAGGGGCAGGAAACACCCTCGGCCGCCAGAAAGCGCGAGCAGCCGGCGGCCGATCAAAAGCGCGAACGCGAGCAGCCGGCGGCCGACCAAAAGCCCGAACGTGAGCAGCCCTCGACAGACATAGCTCAGAGGCGTGAGCGTCTGACGGATACGGAAAAGAGTCCCGCGGGGCGCACGCGCAGGCGCTATGGTGCGAAAACGATTTCAGAGGAGGCGGAGACGGTCGGACAGCGCATTTTGCGCAGTCTGCATATGGAGTCTTCGGAGGAAACACCGGCGGAGACTGCTGAGGATAAACGGAAAGAAATTTCAGCCCCTGCATCAGTGAAAAAGATTCCCGATTCTGAAAAATCTGCAGTGGAGGACAATGAACTGGGTTCCATTGATCTGGACACCGTGCAGAAGCTGGACCGGATCCTCGATGGAGTGGGAACGAAAAACCAGGCTCCCGCAGACAATCCTGCTTCTGCGGATACACAGAGCGCCGGCTCTGAGTCAGAAAAAGCAAAGCGGCACGGCAGGCTGAGCGAGCTGAAGGAGACTCCGGTGACACCGGACGTGAAATCGTATGTGCGCCGCGTGCAGTCGCGACTGGAAGAAAAAGGGTTCGGCAAAAAGCAGCTTCGGATGGCGGGCGCGGCAACAGTGATCGTGGTTGCCGTGCTGGTGCTGATCCTGTGTGTGATCGGACAGACGATGACTTTGCATAAAAAACAGGAAAACGTCACCGCGGATGCGGGACTTGTGATTACTGTGGAAAGCCAGCCGGAGGAATGGTGCTCTTCCGGTGAATTGAAACTGAAGGTGAAAGTAAAGAGCGGGACCATTTCTTCCATAGAAATCAATGGAGCCGCTTATGAAGCAGACAAGAAAGGCGTCGTAACCGCCCAGGTGCAGGATTATCTGACAGAAGTGACCGTGGTGACAGAGGAAGAAACGCTGACCGCACAGATTGAAATTCCGATGCTCGATTCGTCCGCTCCGGTTGTTTCCGTGGAGAAATCGCAGGGAGAGATTACGGTGACAGCATCTGACGCCCGTTCCGGCGTTGCGTCCATCTGGTATGCCACCGTAGAAGAAGATGACTGGATTCAGCTTCCCCTTTATCAGCAGTATAGTGAGCCGATTCCCTATGAGGAGGGCAAGACGTACTATTTCTGTGCCACGGACCTGGCAGGAAATACAAGCAGTCCGATTGTGACCAGTATGGTAACAGCGGAATCCTTTTCCCTGAGCGAGACAGAACTGACCCTTTTTCCGGGTGAAACGGCTGCCTTAAGTACAGAAGTCAGCCCGGCGAATGCGTATGTAGCGGATGTGCGCTATGAAAGCTCGAATACAGATGTCGTTACGGTCAGCGCTACAGGACTTGTAACGGCGGTGGCAGAGGGCGGCGCTCTGATCAAGGTAACAGTGGATGGCCTGGGGACAGTGACCTGTTCTGTGACAGTGGCATCGGAGCAGACGGTCAGCATCAGCGTGATCGGCGACTGTACGCTTGGTACTTATGTGGGCGCCAATACGTCGACCAGCTTTGACGCCTACTATGCCATGTATGGAGCCACCTATTTTTTTGAAAATGTCCGGGACATTCTGGAAAATGATGACATTACCTTTGCGAATCTGGAGGGGACACTGACCGATGAGACGACGCCCGAGGATAAGACCTATGCCTTCAAAGGGGATCCTTCCTATACAGAGATCCTTCAGGATGGTTCGATCGAAGTCGTCACACTGGCGAACAACCACAGCAGCGATTACGGAGCTCAGAGCTTAATTGACACCAAAGAGAATCTGACCGCAGCCGGGATCGACTATTGCATAGGCGATACCATTGCTTACAAGGAGGTATCCGGCGTTAAGGTTGCGTTTATCGGTATCTATGAGCTGGCAACCGGAATAGGCTGTGAAAGCCAGGTGCGGGAAACGATTGCCGAAGTGCAGACGGAAGGCGCGCAATTAATTATCGTTGCTTTCCACTGGGGCACGGAAAAAGAAACTGCGGCGGATGAGACGCAGCAGACGCTGGCGCACGTGGCAATCGACTGCGGGGCCGATCTGGTGGTCGGGCATCATCCGCATGTTCTGCAGGGGATTGAGAAATACAATGGAAAATACATTGTTTACAGCCTGGGCAATTTCTGCTTTGGCGGCAACACCAATCCTTCTGACAAGGCGACCATGATTTTCCGCCAGACTTTTACGGTCAGCCAGGAGGGGGCGGCCGATGATGACAAGATTGAGATCATTCCCTGCACTCTTTCCTCACAGACCAGCTATAACGACTACCGCCCGACGCCGGCCTCCGGCACCACGGCGACCGAGATCATGGAGCGAATCAACGAATACAGCGCTGCGTTTGGAGATATTACCTATACGGCTTCGACCGGTTTATAGGCTGTAACGATTCAAAACACCAGGCAGCAGGCCTGCGATTCGTCAGTTCCTGCAGGCAGAACGGGCTGAAAATGTGTCTTTTTTTTAAGAAATACGCAGCAAAAAGGCATCTGCCACTCGATTTCGCTGAAATGACACGAAATGTTACAAAGTGCAAAAATACTTTGAAAATAGTATGTAAAAGTGCTACCATTCCTTTCACGGGGAGCCGGCAGGCAGCGGACCGTCCCGTCCGTTGTCAGTAAACATGGACTCTCCCCGGGAGGAGGAAAGGGGTATGTCATATCTACCGACAGAGAGAAAAATATTTTATTATGAAATGGAAGGAAGCCGCTATCTCTTCGCGGACGAGAGGATCAAAATGCATCTTCTCGAACGAATCAGCGAATTGCGCCAGAGAGATGGATGGCTTCTTTTCGCGTTCTGTATCATCGACGACCGCGCCTGTTTTGTAATAGAAGCGGCCAGAATCGCCAGTGTGGTCCGGGCACTTCAAAGCGTGGTTCGAAAACAGCTTCAGCAGCCGGAAGCCGCAAAAGCATCTCAGAAAACCAGAGTAGAGCTTTCCGGTCGGATGAGGCAGCTGAATACGCTTCCGGAAATCGCGGATTGCTGCAGGGAGGTTCACCAGATTCCTCTGCGGAGAGGTTACGTGTGCAGACTGGAAGATTACTGGTGGAGCAGCTATCCATCCTATATGGGATTTCACCAGTGGGATGTGGTAGACCGCAGGCTGCTGACCATGTATTTTTCAGTCAATCCGGGTATCGCGCGCAAAAAGCTGAGGCAGTTTCATGCGGTAGAATCCGAATTTCAAACCACAGAACCAGATGCGTTCGACCGCGTGGATACAAAGAATGCATAGTTATCTGTTACAATGCTTCCACTGCGTTTTCAACCCTGACCAGTAACTAAAACGCATCAAAAACAGAAATGTGACGCAGAACAGATAAATTTTTGAAAAAATCCTTAAGAAAATCAAAACTCCAATGACAAAGCAGAAAAAAAGTGCTAAGATATGGGCCATTGCAGGAAGGGAGATGTTTTTATGAAGGTTCAGAAAATCAAAGCCTGGTTTCGCAGGAATCCGCTTATGATTTCCGTGTGCTACCTTGTATTTTACCTGCTCGCTTTTCAATGGCTGGAGAAGAATGTCGTACCGAAATACATCATACACTGTAGGCTGGATGAGGTGATTCCATTTTGCGAGGTGTTTATCATCCCTTACATATTCTGGTTTCCGTACATAATCGGCAGCTTTCTCTGGTTCTGCAGACGCGGATGGGAGGATTATAAAAAGCTTTGCCAGATGGTTTTTTCCGGATTGACGATTTGCCTGATTATTTATTATGTTTTCCCAACCGGTTTAAACCTGCGGCTGGCTTCTTCCCCACATGAGACAGGCGCCTTGTATAATCTGGTGGTCATGCTGCGGGCGATCGACACGCCGACGAATGTATGCCCCTCCATTCATGTGATGAACACCGTGATGGTCTTTCAGGCCGTCCGCAGCCTTGATCATCTGAAGCACAGGAGGTTTACGATCGCAATTCACTTCGTGATCATGGTGCTGATCTGTCTCTCTACGGTTCTGCTGGACCAGCATTCCGTCATCGATGTCGTGTGCGGTGCGATGATGAGTTTCGTGCTCCATGGCCTGGTGTACAGAGTGGAGTGGAGAACGGAGCTTTCCCGTCAAAAAGCGGGTATGCAAAAAAATTGAATTATGAAAAAAATGCTTGACATTTTTGTACATCGATAATATAATAGCGGAGTGAGTCAGCCAATGGTTCACTTCATATGGGGTCTTAGCTCAGCTGGGAGAGCATCTGCCTTACAAGCAGAGGGTCATAGGTTCGAGCCCTATAGGCCCCATAGATTCAAAAAAGTTCGCTGCTTTCGAAGCAGAAGAACATCATATGGCGGAGTAGCTCAGCTGGCTAGAGCACACGGTTCATACCCGTGGTGTCGAGAGTTCAAGTCTCCCCTCCGCTACGACTGGGAATGCCAGGAAAGCTTGATTTTAGCGGCTTTTCTGGT
>JAJQCQ010000033.1:0-26765 GCA_021202635.1 Lachnospiraceae bacterium
CTTACGTTTTCTTCTTACGATCACAGTATATCAGGAAAGATGTTGCCAAGTCCTTGCCAAGTTGTAACCAAATTGTAAACGTTTTACTACAGTGCAGAACATAAGTCTGTAATCTGCTATTCCAAAATAAGCCATTCGTAACTGTTCAATACCTTCACAGTTACCATTCTTCACGTCCCCAGAAATGTGAAATTGTATTTTTTCACTGCCCGCCAGGAAATGAAAATTCCAACTGTCAAGATTCCTCCAAAGATCAACAGAGACTGTGCGATGGACGGCAGGTTGTCATATCCGAAATCATGCATCCCATAGACCGCATTATTCAGCGGACTGATCCAGCCGACAATACTGCGGACACGATAGAGTTCCCAGGTCTCAAGCCCCAGTATTTTCCCGAGCACATCCGGGTCGAGCAGAAATCCGTACAGGCTGTAGAACAGAGCAAAAAACATCCCGGTCTTTTTCCCGAACAGCAAATTACCCGGCAGAATCAGAAATCCAAGTGTCAGGCTGTAAGCAAATATCAGCAGCGCAACTTGTGCCATACAGCCGATGGGAGTAATGCTCTCCATTACCTTGACCGTAGATGGAACATTCAGCTGATCGCCTAAAGAAGAATAGCCAAGGATGGCCGCCGTCTCGCTCCACAGATCTCCTGTGTAGGAATATTTCATACAGAGCACGACTGTGACAACCAGGATAAAGAGAATGTACAACGCTGTGCAGAGCATGATATAGAGCAGCTGAGCTATCAGCCAGCGGCTTTTCGTCGTCCGCATCAGGTGAAACGGTGTAAATGGTGTCAGCTTCGGCAGGTCGGAAAACAGAAAGATCAGAAGCAGTGAAATCATCAAGATTGCAGTAGAATCACCGAATGTCCAGATAAATGGCTCCGCTGCCTGCATTGTCGTCCCGTAATATTCAGCCACCTCTGTGACACGGCTGCTCAGCAAAAAGCAGAGTACTACGCCAAAAAGGAAAAGTATGATTGTCCTCGGGTTTTGGAAAAAACCAAGGAAGCAACAACGTGTGGCTGAGAGAATCTGGTGAGCCTTCCCTCTAAAGTTTAACCCCTTCCTCTCACTTCGTTTGAAAAACATTCCACTTCACCCCTATCCGGCTGCCTTTCCCAGGAATACTTTCTATTTCAATTCTTCCGCCATGCAGTCTGGCAATCTGCGCACATAAGGCAAGACCCAGACCAGCACCGCCTTCCTGGCGTGTTCTGGCTTTATCTACCATATAAAATGGTTCCAGAATCTTTTTCTGCTCCTCCGGTGCGATACCGCAGCCCTCATCCTGAACATATAGCCCTTCCGAATAAGCGCTCAGAGTAATGGTGCTGCCCTGCGGGCTGGCTTTCCTGGCGTTATCGATCAGATTGGTCAATAAAGAGAGTAATAAATCCTCGTCTCCGGTAACTGTCAGGTCAGAATCTACTATAAGCTGCAGCGAAATCTCTTTTTCTTCCAGTCTTTTCTGAACGATATCTTTTGCTTTCGAGAAAAGCGTTTCAACGGAAATGTCCTTCGATTCGATATCGGACTCATCCGACAGTTCAAGCAGCTGAAGCATTTTAACGGACAGGCGTGAAAGCCTCCGGCTTTCCTGCTCGATATAGTTCAGTGCAGACGCCTGCCGCTCCGGAGAAAGCTGAACACGCTGTAATAGCTCCGCATAACCCTGAATGCTGGTCATCGGTGTTTTCAGTTCATGGGAAAGCGCGCCGAGCAGCATTCGCTGCTTCTCATTCATCTCATCCAGTGTCCTGATATGTTCGTCTACGTTCTCTGCCATGCGGTTGAAAGCCAGTGCGATTTCCGTGACTTCATCTTCCTTTTTTCCTATTCTTCTCTTCAACGGAACACGTTCCTCATACTGCCCGTCCGCAATGACATTTGCTGTATCCTTCAGCTGATATAACGGCACAAAAAGTCTGCGTATGATCAGCATCAACGCAAGGCCAAGAATCAACGCAAGAGCCAGCGAAATAATAATTCCGCGCAGAAAAAGAAGTCTGCTTTCCCGAAAGATAACCGTAACATCCCGATAATGCAAAAGAGCGAATCCATTTTCTGAACCATAAGAAGGTTCCTCTATATAAGTAATCAAAAGGATGCTCCCGTTTATTTTGGCAAGATAAGCAGCAATGTTGTCATTCGAACTGTACGCACTGATAAGCGCGTATTTCTGATATTTCTCATCAAGGGGAGTCCCCGCTTCCAGATCAAATTCATAGGATGTACTGTTCACAAGCACTTCGCCATCATAATAAAGTACAGCATCCGTACTGTAGGAACTCAGGAAAACAGACCGCGCCGCAGCCGGTATCCACCGCTCATCTGTAATGCCAAGTTTTGAAATCTGTTTCGAAAAAGAACTCATGTCAGAAGAAAGGCCCGTCTGTTCATCTCCGAGCACAACACCAATCATCCGCATCTGTGTCTCATACAGGTTCCAGATGGAAAAAATCTGAGATAACATCAGAAGCAGCAGAGCTGACACGACTGATATTTTCGTTCTCATGCCTCAGCCTCCTCACTCATGGACATGTAATCCGATAGCCAATGCGAGGCACAGTCTGGATGACATCCTGAAAATCCAGTTTTTTCCGCAGTCTCGCAATGTGCACATCAATGGTGCGTGTCTCACCATCAAAATCCACACCCCACAGCGTATTGATCAGTTGCTCGCGACTGAGGGCAATATTTTTATATTTCACCAGCTGCAGCAGACAATCAAATTCCATAGGTTTCAAAGGAATCTCTTTTCCTGCCTTTGTCACCCGCCGTTCCTCCGGAAAAATTTCAACATCTCGCACCACAAAGACTTCTGATTCCTTTCGGTAACGCGCCAGCACTTTCTCCACACGCACAAGCAGTTCCAACATTTCAAATGGCTTAACGATATAATCCTCTGCCCCATCTTTTAAGCCATGAATCTTGCTGTTCAGGTCGTCCTTTGCCGTCAGAAAAATTACCGGAATTTCCAACGCGCGCAGCTTGGGCAGCAGCGCAAAGCCGTCTTTTCCCGGAAGCATTACATCAAGAAGTGCCAGATCAATCCACTGACGTTTCTCATCATGCAGCCATGCACTAACAGCATCACCATCCCAGAATGGCATCGGCTCATACCCCGCCGTCTCCAGGTTGATACAAATCAGTTCATTGATCGCCGCAGAGTCCTCAATGACCAATATTCTTTCTTTCATATTCACACAACACACTTCCTCTGATGATCAGATAGTGAAATAGTTTTCCTATATATTAATATGTACAAGCCTGTTTTTCAATGGATGCGATGTAACCAAATTGTAAACATTTTTTGCTAAGTGGTCAAAATGACCTCTTAGCAAAACTGATCGACATTAACGCGCATGACTTTTCGATTTCTTTTTCGACGCTATCGACTGGCTTCTACGCTGCTCCTTCTCCTGCTCCCGGCGCAGATCTGATGCGTGCTCACGATACAGTGCCGGATTCTCACCCAACCTGTGGTCTACCAGCCGTTCAGCCAGAGTGACCCGGTCATATTTAAACTTTTGCCCGAATATTTCATGGAGTTTCTCGCGGATTTTGACATAGAAGCTGCTGCGTAAGGGAATACGTGCTTCCAGCAGCTGTTTTTCCTGCTCTGAGTCTATCCGTTCAAGGGTTTCGCCGTACTCTTCTTCATCCACAGCAAGCTGAGCATTCAGCTGCTTCTGCTGAGTATCCAGTTTTTCCATATAGTCAGACATTTTTGAAAGAGTCTTTTCCGCCTCTTTCATCTCCGTTTCATTCTGGCAGCTAACCTTATACATCAGATAAGTTTTTCTGGTTTTCAGTTCTTCAAGTTCCTCCGTCAGCGCGGTAATCTGCTGGTCAAGCTTTTTACGTTGTCTTGAATTGAAAAATCCGGTATTCTCTTTTTGTGTAAGAAGCTCCTGCTTCGTTTCCTGTTTTTGCCTCAGCTGCTTTTTTACAGTTTTGTATTCCGCCATAATCGGAGATGCGCTCTCAAATCGTTCCCTCGTATTAGCAATCTCTGCAGAGTTATGAAGCAGATGATATTGCAGCGTAACCATATGTTCCCGTATCTTTTCAAGAGTCTCTGCAACAGCCGGTATGACTTCCTTTACCGCATTGGTCAGTTTCTTTATCTGTGCTTTCAGCTCTCTCAACAACTCATTGTCAGCCTTAATCTGACGATTCAGCTCGCGACGATCCGAGACAATGCCTTTGTATTCCAGCTTTCCGGCAGTTACTCCTTCATGAATAGTAGGCTGTTCATCAATCCCTCTTTCCGCATGGCTGCGATGGTCAATGCGTTCTGAGCATTTCCATTTTTCCAGACAGCGGTTTACAGCATCCGCCCACGCTGCACGCCATGTGAGAAGCTGTTCCTCGCTGTTCCATTTTGCGGCAATGGGGTTCTGCCGTCCATATTTCGTGCTTTTGGGATGCTTGTCGGCACGGATCAGACCTCGCCGGTCGACTTCGGACGGCGGCAGATAAATTTTCTTTTTCCCCTTTTCGGGGATATAAGGATACTGTTTCTCCCAACCGTCCGCTTGTGCTGTTTTAAACTCCGTGGCAGTAAACCCCCGCTCCTCGCCGCCGCGGACACACAGGTATTCTTTCTGCGTTTTGTACTGCCACTTTCCCTGTTCGTCGAGAGGGCGCACAGTCAGCATGATATGGGCGTGCGGATTGTGACCGTCAGTATCATGGATGCAGACATCCGCACACATTCCGTCAGCAACAAACTGCTCCTGCACAAATTCTGTCAGAAGTTCCTGCCACTGTATCTTGTCCAGCTCTACCGGTAATGCCACCACAAATTCCCGGGCAAGACGACTGTCTTTTGTTTTTTCGTTTTCTTCCACGGCATTCCAGAGCACTTCTCTGTCCTGCCATTCCCTCGGGGCATATTCCGGCAGAAATATTTGCTGCCAGACAAGGCCCTGCTTTCTTGTATAATCATGCTGTACACCGTCATAATCGTTGTATATGCGGGAACAGCCCATGTAGGCTGCTGCCGCACAGGCTGACCGCCCGGCACCCCGGCTAATCACTTTTGCTTCCAAATGATAAATCGCCATGCTTTCACCGTCTTTTCCATTTTTATTTCAGTTCAGGATATAGCAGTTGTAATCTGCCGTTCTGAATCGTTATGTATGTTTAAGAAGCCAACGCCGGCTGAGTTCGATTCATGCCGGCCTGCAACGGATGTGCCGGATGCAGGAGCTGTCCGCTTATGTCAGACAGTTCGGTTGGCTTCACAGGTGTTCCGCTTGCGGAATCACCTGCCCCCTCTGGAGAAATGTCCAGTGGACATTTCGTGAAGAGCGCACGTTCCTGACCGCAGGGAAGAATACCACCGCCGCCCCAAAGGGCGGTGGTGAGTAAGTGCGCCCTCCTGAATCAGCCGCCTTGTTCTTGCTTTTCTCTCTCGAACCCGGTTTCTCGCTTCTACTTCCTCCTGCCTGTGCTTAGCCTGCAGCAAAGCTTTCTCTTCGGCTGTCATTTCTTTATTCTCTGCCATATCTGGCTCCTTTCCCTGAATTGGCCGTTTCCGGCCTCAGATTTAACGTTTTTGTCCGTATCTGGACTTAATTGTTTTGCAAGTACCGAAATTGGTATCACTTTTGACCTCCATCCCTATCATAAATAATTCAGAATCGTCTGCATCTCAAAGTGGTACTAATATTGTTCACAGATGATTCACATCCGGCACCAAATAAATGTGCAAATCATATGGTTTTCTATGAGAACAGGTTTTTCGCCTGTTTCATACTTTCCGATGCAATTTGCTCCCGGATATTCTGATTGTTAATCCGGACAGGGACACACCGTTCCAGAATCCTGCCGTAAATGCGCTTCCGGGCAATATCACCAGTGTTTTTCATCTCCGACAGCATCAGGTTCGTAGTCACAATGAGCGGTTTCCGGCTCCGGTATCGACTGTCGATGACATTAAAAACCTGTTCTTTGGAAAACTCAGAATCCCGTTCCGCACCAAGGTCGTCAATGATCAGAAGACTGTATCGGTTCAAACTGTCAATAAACTGGTTACGGTCGTCAAAATGCATTCCTGTAAGAGTATTGAGTATCCGCGCAAAATTGGTCATCAGTACCGGCACCCCCTTTTCCAGTAAAGCATTTGCGATACATCCGGCAAAAAAAGATTTCCCGGTCCCTACATCGCCCCATAAAAGAAGCCCTGTGGATCTTGCCAGCATCTCATCCCATTTTTCAACATAGGTATAAGCGTGCCGGATCTCCGGGTTGTAGCCTTTATCATTGGCAAACGTACACGCATAGAGTTCTTTGTCCTGCAGACCGCTGGCCTTCATCCGGGATACATTGTCCAGAAATTCACGGTGCGCACGCGCTGCTTCTTCCGCATCATAGGCTTCCTTCTGACACCGGCACATGATGAACGGCGTAAATTCCCTGTTTCCGATATGCTTGCGGCATTGCCTCGGAGTGTGACATTTTGAGCAGTAAACAAGCCCGTCTGCCTCGCATACATATTCATCATTTTCCAGCTTTCTTCCCGGAAAAACAGATTCCATTTTGTCTGTATTCGTATTCATGTTTATAAACTTTCTCCCTCCTCGTAATCATAATTGCGTTTCTGGGAAGCAGGCCTGTCACGCAGCGCCCAGCTTCGGATCGTGGCTGCGTGATTCTGATACGTCCTCCCACTGGAGGCCATATAACTGGACAGTTTTTCAATATACTGACTCCAGCCTCTTACCTCGCGCTGCAGATCATACAGCTCACTCTCCGTCAAAAAAACATTGTGATATTTTCCATAGGCTGCGGCACCATCCTTACTCCCTCTTTTTTCTGAATGGTTATTACTCATCTCTTTCTTATTACCGGACGCTTTTCTGTCTGTCACAGGGACAATATTCTGTCCCTCTACCAGACAATTTTCTGTCTCTCTGGCAGACGCTTTTTTGTCTGTCTGAAACTGCTGAGCGAAAGGTATTTTCACATAGATGCGATTCGGATGACCGGCTCCCTGCCGCCTGCGTACAATCAGTCCACTGTTTTCAAGCGCAGTCAGACTGTTTTTGATGGTCATCTCGCCTTTGTGAAGTGCCGCCGCCATGTCAGCAATCGTAAAGTAGATGAACGCATGACCCTGTGCATCTGTCCAGCCATCATTCTTCATAGAAAGCCTCGCCCGATCCAGAAGCAACATATAGAGCAGCTTCGTTGTTTCAGACAAGCTGCTGTCCAGCAGAAATTTGGGGAAAATCATATATGGCGGCAGATTTGCGCCGGTTGTCAGATATTCGGTCATGGTTCGCCTCCTGTTCTTTTGCCACCAAATTCATACCGGATTTTAAAGTCTGGTACTGGTTGCTTGCAGAAATAGTCTATCGTAAGGCGAGGAAAAGGTCATTGAGTGGGAATTGAGCGGAATTTGACTGGATTTCACATTTAAATATCGCAAAAAAAGATGACCCCTGTCAGAGTCATCTTTTCTGGTACTCAGTTATAGAGAAAATCCAACTGTCCCATATCATTATTTTCACTGATATATTTTTTGATGATTGCCATGACAGAAGCAAAGTCGCAACGTTCCAAAAAGATCACCACCTATTTTTGTCAATTCACAGTCAATCGGCGCTCAATGCAGATTTGTCTGTCGCATGGTACCATGCTGATACAAGGAATTAAGTTGTCCAGGTTTTATCGAGTATCGGCACTTCGCCAGTGCTACTGTCCTCCATCTGTGCCTGTGTGCATTATATCACCGGTCATTCAGATTTGAAACACAAATCATACTATATTTCGTGGGCTACAATTCAAGGTAATAGCGGACAACTTCTCATACATAAACTGAAATACCAGGGGGTGCCTGTTATGGCAAGAAAAAGTGCTGAAATCCATGTGATTGTTCATTATCCCAAAACAGAAACCGGGAAAAAAGAACTGGCGGAGCGTGTCGCCGGCATCCACGCGGAAACCGTCAGCCAGTATATAAAGCATCTGGATTGTCCTGCTGCTCAAAAGGAGCTTCTGCTCGACTCAGTTATTGAAACTGTCTCAAATAGAAAAACAGGCAAGCAAGCCGATTAATGAGAGCTTGTTCGCCTGTCTGCTTTTACCTGTTTTGGATCGTCTGCTTTTCTATTTTACAGGTATGCTTTTTATTCGGATCGTTCTCTGAATAATTGATCCCGACCAGAAGAATATCATGCCGCAGGTTTTCCAACTGTTTCGGATATTTACGATCTTTAATCTGTGCAATCGCACCGTCATCTGATTCATTCCATTTCAGTTCAATCAGAAGTACCGGTAAGGGCGAACCTGCCCGGGGCAGATAAACCAGATCTGCATATCCATGGCCGGTAGGAAGCTCCTGAATTTCCGCATACTCATCTATGCAAACCATATATGCCGTGCGAACCACGCTTCGAAGTGCCTGTTCATTATTGTAAAACAGAGGCGCCGCCGAAGACTGGTGTACCGACTCAATTGTTTCTGCCACAGCATCCTCGCGTATTGCCAGTGTATCCTTTAGAAGTTGTCTGGACCGCACAATCAGTCTTGCGAGCTCTACGTGTTTCTCACTGTCTTCGATAGCGGTAATAAATTCCTGTCGGATTTCCTCATTTGGAATGCGTACCGTCTTTGTATTCCTGTCATATGCCAGGTATCCCAGATGAATCAGCAAGGTAAAAACATCATCCCTGTTTTTCAGAATGCTCATGTCGTTTTGAAATTTCCGTATATTGACAGGAACATCCTGTCCGCTCAGCATACTTCTCAGAGCACTCTGAATTCCGTCAAAGTCTTCTTCTATATAAGATTTCAGAGACTCATATGTTTCCGTATTCGCCCAATACGTATCGTAATTACGCATGGAGATTGCCTCCATGACAGAATTCGGATTATAGACAGATCCGCTGTCATCAAACGAATATCCATCATACCAGCGTTTCATATCCTCATAATTCAACTCATGTTCCTTACAGAGAGTCTTCACTTCATCCTCCGTAAAACCCACATAACAGGCCAGATTCCCAGGGTTGACCATAGTAAGCTCCAGAACATCGGTCAGGGCCGACTGTTTTCCATATTTTTTGATTGGAAGGATTCCAGTCATATATGCCACAGCAATAGCTCTGCTGGTTACAGGACTTTTGAATAAGCCCCGAAGCAGATTCAAATACTGCTCTTTCACAAGACTATTATCAGCTGCTTCTCGAAAAATCGCATCCCACTCGTCAATCAGAAAAACGAACTGCCGCCCAGTAGATTCCGCGATCTGAAAAAGCGCAGTCGGAAGGTCTGTCCCGCCTTTTACCTGCGGATAATCACTCGCAAGTTCTTCGATCACCTGGCTCTGCATCAGCAGCACAATCTGGTCTATGCTTTTGCCCTGACTGAGAAGCTGCGATATAAACCAGGTAATATCTATATAGATAACATGATACTGATTGAGATGCGTCTTATAAGAGCCATCCCCGGCAATTTTTAAGTCCTGAAACAATTCTCCGGAATCACAGCTGTAATCATAATAAGCGCAAAGCATCTTTACCGCATAGGATTTTCCAAATCTTCTTGCACGGGTGAAACATATAAACTTTTTGGGGACATTGATCCGGCTGTTTACAAAAGAAATCATGCCGGACTTGTCCACATACTCCGCTTTCCGGATTTGTCTGAAAGCTTCTTTCCCAGGGCTGTAATACAATCCCATTCTCACCATCTCCTAGATTTTCACTTACATTCGCTCCGACAGCATCCCCGCTGTGTTCATCCGTTGTATTGATCCTTAGTGTAACAGATTTTTTCAGTCTTGTCATTGATTTATTGATGGGGCAAGCCACAAATTTTGTTCTGGCTTAAATTGAACCAGGCCATTTTCTCTGACAGCTTCTTTCTCACCCGAAAACGTGTTGGCGAGCGGATAGGTTTTTCAATGCAGCGAGCAGCATATGTGCCCAGCCGACTGTTCTTTTCCGGGTCAAACGTCATCACTGCCTTAATCAGTCCAATAATTCCGATGGAAACCAGATCGTCCGGATCCAGCTCCGCAGACTGGTACTTTTTCGCGATATGCGCAACCAGCCGCAGATTATGTTCGATCAGCTGATTTCTGGCCTCCATATCACCATCTCTGCACCGTGTGAGATACTCTCTCTCCTCTTCCGAAGAAAATGGCTTTTTAAATGTTTCCAAAAGTCACCCCTAATCAGAAAGACCGCAGTTTTTATTTATTCTATGAAACAAAGCGCACAAAAGTGCTTTTCCACCCTTCCCCAATCTTTTTTCGCCAATTTTCCCGCTTACACTTGCATTACCAAAAAGTTAGTGGTAAATTGTAAGTAACGGTTACGGGACACCCCAGCCGCGACAGACTAACCGGTCCAAGGATCGGATTTTATGGAGGATAAACCCATGGATTTGTTTGAGACATTAGTGGAAACATTGAAAAAGAACCCGAAGAAGATTGTATTTACGGAAGGTACGGACGCGCGTATCCTCTCCGCTACTGACCGTCTGGTAAAAGGCGGTGATTTTCTGCAGCCGGTACTGGTAGGTAATGTAGATGATGTAAAAGCAGCCGCGGAAAAGGGCGGTTTCTGCATTGACGGCGTACAGATTCTGGATCCTCTGACCTATGAAGGTATGGAGGAGATGGTAGCAAAGATGGTAGAACTGCGCAAGGGCAAGATGACCGAAGAGCAGTGCCGTGAGAGCCTGAAGAAGGGCAACTATTTCGGCACCATGCTTGTAAAGATGGGCGTGGCCGATTCTCTGCTTGGCGGCGCTACCTATTCGACCGCTGACACCGTTCGTCCGGCTCTGCAGCTGATCAAGACAAAGCCCGGCAATAAGAGCGTCAGCTCCAGCTTCATCCTGATCCGCGAGAAGGATGGCGTGGAAGAGCGCATCGCGATGGGCGACTGCGCAATCCAGATTGCGCCGGACGAGGATGCGCTGGTAGAGACCGCTGTTGAGACCGCGAAGACCGCTTCTTATTTCGGCATTGATCCGAAGGTCGCGATGCTGAGCTTCTCCACGAAGGGCTCTGGCAAGGGCGATGATGTGACCAAGGTAGCCAATGCGACAGCAAAGCTGAAAGCCGCATATCCGGATATGAAGGTAGACGGTGAAATGCAGTTTGACGCTGCGGTTTCTCCGGAAGTCGGCCAGCTGAAGTTCCCGGGATCCCCGGTGGCAGGACAGGCGAATACCTTTATCTTCCCGGAAATCCAGTCCGGCAACATTGGCTACAAGATCGCTCAGAGACTTGGTGGATTTGACGCATTTGGACCGATCCTTCAGGGACTGAACGCGCCGATCAATGACCTCTCCCGCGGCTGCAATGCCGATGAGGTGTACAAGATGGCGCTGATCACGGCTGTGATGGCATAAAATCGATGGGAAACGGCGTCCGGAATTTTGTCTGACGCGATATGGTTACATATACGGACAGATTCATCTGGCATCGATATTCAATGAACCCCGAAACAAAGAACCGCTCTGCGGCAGACGTGGCATTCTCATCTGCATACAGAGCGGTTTTTCTGTTCTTTTACATTCCCAGATACTGTGAGCTTGACCGCTCCAGTGCTTCTTTTGCGTTCTTTACATTTTCCAGATCCTGATCGGTCATCTTATCCAGCCGGAATTTGGAAAGTGCCTTCTGCAAGGCGTTGCAGTCGTTTTTGATCTGTTTGGAGGCATTCTTATCCAGGTCTTTTTTACGTTCCTTGTATGCCTGCTGCGCTTTTGCCAGAAGACTCTGCGCCTCGTTTGTAATCTCGATCGCTTCCCGTCTCTGATCATCTGCTCCGGCATAAGCCTGTGCCTCAAAGATCGCCTGCTGAATCTCAGACTCAGACATCCGGTCATCCGCTGTGATTGTAATCGACTGCTCTTTCTGCGTGTCAAGGTCTTTCGCAGAAACCTTCAGGATTCCATTCGCATCAATGTCAAAGGTGACCTCGATCTGCGGCACACCCGCCGGGGCGCGGCGAATACCCTTGAGTTTGAATTTCCCGATGGATTTATTATCGCGCGCCATCGTACGCTCGCCCTGAAGCACGTTAATCTCAACATCGCGCTGATAGGCCGCTGCCGTAGAGAATACCCGCGAGTAACGGTATGGCACAGTCGTATTTCGCTCTACCAGCCGTGTTGCCACACCACCCACCGTCTCGATCGACAGGCTTAAAGGGGTGACATCCATCAGCAGCAGGTCCATGCCGGTATCCGCTGCCATCAGAGAATTGCCCTGCAGGGTACTCCCCAGAATCGCCGCTCCCTGCGCTACGCACTCGTCCGGATTGATATTTTTGGATGGTTCCTTCCCCGTCAGCTGAAAAACCTTTTGCTGTACAGCCGGAATTCGCGTGGAACCCCCTACCAGAAGCACACGCCCCAGCTGTGCCGCAGTAATCCCCGCATCAGAAAGAGCCGTCTGCACCGGTACCTCTGTGCGGCGAACGAGATCCGCCGTCAGCTCGTTGAATTTGTTTCTCGTCAGGGTACGCTCCAGATGAACTGCTTCTCCCTTCACCTGTGAGAGATAAGGAAGCACAATGTTCGTCGTCTCCGACGTTGAAAGCTCCTTCTTCGCCTGCTCCGCCGCTTCCCTGATGCGCTGCATGGCCGCGAAATCATGTTTGATATCCACCCGATATTCCGACTTAAACTCCGCCACCAGCCAGTCAGATACCCGCTGGTCGAAATCATCGCCGCCCAGATGATTATCGCCGGATGTCGAAAGAACCTCAATCAGACCTTCTCCAATCTCTATGATCGAAACATCAAATGTGCCGCCGCCCAGATCATAAACCATTACCTTTTGTGCCTCTCCGTGATCCAGGCCATAGGAAAGCGCCGCGCTCGTCGGCTCATTGATGATACGCTTCACATCCAGTCCCGCGATGCGCCCGGCATCCTTCGTCGCCTGCCTCTGGATATCATTAAAATAAGCCGGTACCGTAATCACAGCTTCTGTCACACTCTCACCGAGAAAATCCTCCGCATCTTTTTTCAGCTGCATCAGAATCATCGCACTGATTGTCTGCGGCTTGTACTGCTTCCCGTCAATGCGGATGTCCCAGTCCGATCCCATGTGCCTTTTGACTGACGTAATCGTCCGCGCCGAATTCGTCACCGCCTGCCGCCGCGCCGCATCGCCAACCAGCCGCTCTCCGTTTTTGGAAAATGCCACCACACTCGGCGTCGTCCGTCCTCCGGTCGGATTAGGAATAATAACCGGCTGGTCATTTTCCACTACCGATACACAGCTGTTTGTTGTGCCCAGATCAATTCCAATTACTTTACCCACTTTTGTTTCCTCCGTTTTTTCTAATTATTATAGAAAACAGTATGCGCCGTTTTATTGTGAAAAACCATCCAGAAGCATTGTGTGTCCACGCGTTCCTTCCTGTTTTTTTCATCTCGTCCAAGTATAGCTTTCTGCAAATAGAAAATCAAGCCATTAAAGTTTGCTTTGTTACATTTTCACCGGATATGTTCATTAAATTTTTCTAACCTTTCTAAACAGAACATGTGTTTCACACGCACGTGCGAATGAATTCATCTTCAGGAAGCTCATTTCGTTACATATTTTGACATTTTCTTCGCAAATCGTACACAAAATAGGCACATCTTTTTCGTAGAGTAAAGACCTAAAAAGTAATATAACTGCTCAGCATTTTTTGCAGTTATGAAAAAACTCCTTACTGCAAAAACTCCAACAGGAGAGAGGACTCGAGAATGAAAAAAGAAAACAAAAAGATGGCGCAGCAAAAACGTGCGGCCGAGCGCGCAAAAAAAGAACGACAGAAAAAGATCAAAAGAAATCTTTCGATTGGAATTCCTGCCGCTTTTTTTGCGATTCTGATTATTGCCATTTTTGTTGATATCTTCCAGCCTTTTCACAGTTCCACCAATGACACGGATGAAACGGCGACGGAAAGCGTAACGGAAGAGACTTCCTATTCCACTGACCCATCCCTGACCGTCGAGGACGGCGACACTGTAAACATTGATTACGTCGGATCCATCGACGGCGTCGAATTTTCCGGCGGAAGCACAAATGGGACCGGCACGGATCTTACCATCGGTTCCGGCAGCTACATTGATGACTTCGAAGAACAGCTGATCGGCTATCATCCAGGAGATACGGTTGATGTCACAGTCACATTTCCTGAAGATTACGGAGTCGATGATCTGAACGGTCAGGAAGCAGTCTTTGAAGTTACAATCAATGGTATTTATGAGTAAAAGAGTTCAGAAAGAAAGGGTTTGGTATCATGAGCCAGGACAAGGAAACAACAAAAGACAGCATTTTTACTGCACTGACGCAATTAATGGAGCAAAAGGAATACAAATACATCACCGTCACGGATATTGCCAGAAAATCCGGTGTATCCCGTATGACATATTACCGCACCTACTCTTCCAAGGAAGATATCCTGGTGCAGCACTTCCGGAAGGTTGCGCAGAAGATGGTCACCGACGCACAGGACAGCGCGGAACGGGCGCTTTGCCTCTTTTTTACCTGGTTTCAGAAACACCGGAATCTGATCGAGCTTCTCGAACAGGCGCATCTGATGAAGCTTTTGATTGATTGTTTTTCTGTATTTACAGACTTTCTGTATCACACGATTCATTCGGAAGAAGATGCGCAGCCAGAATCAGAATACGCCGTACGGTTTGAGGCCGGTGGGCTGTTCGCCCTTCTGACGCATTCGCTCACTGAGAGAGCCGATGAGACGCCGGAGGAAATGGCCCGTATCACATTGAAAATCATGCGGAAATAATCGACGTATTTTCACCTTATTCCTGCATATTTTCCGATGTTTGTTAAAAATGACAATTGTCAGGGACAAAAAAATATGCTATTCTCTCAGAAAACAGATAAGGAGATGAATGGCTATGCGATGTTGCATCTGTGATACACTCATTCGAAACCCGCACGCATCCGTACCGCTCTTTCCAAATAATGACAGTCCGGTCATCTGTCTCGAATGCAATATACAGCGGAGATATCTGATTCTGGGCAGTAACGACAGAAAACGGGTTGCAAAGAATTACTTTAAAGCATGTATTTCTTCCAATAACCTGGAGACAGAGGTTCTTCAATATACCGCAGACCTGATCCGATACAATTCAGCAGGTCTGCCAGAGCCCGAGGAACCCAAAAACCAGAGAAAAAAACATATCCCGGCAAGGAAGCCGCCACGGGAACAGGTCAAAAGAGGCTGGTTCTGGCAGGCTTCGGCTCCTGACCAGACACCTTCCTCCTGTATTGGAAGGTTTTTTATTTTTCATCTATATTTTTCTGTTCTTATTTACGAAGAAATATCTCTCCTCAAATGTAAGTTTCTGTGCTATGATAATGACAGTTCAGAAAAGAAAGGGAGAGTCATTTATGCCTGCAAATGCAGCGTCCGCGCGCACATACCTCGCGATCGACCTGAAATCATACTTTGCCAGCTGCGAAGCCGCTGACCGCCAGATGAATCCGCTAACAACGAATCTGGTCGTAGCGGACGCTTCGCGTACAGAAAAGACGATTTGTCTGGCGGTCTCTCCTTCTCTTAAAGCACATGGCATTCCCGGAAGAGCCAGGCTTTTTGAAGTCATACAAAAAGTAAAAGAGGTCAACGCCGCCAGGCTCACCCGGCTTCGCCGTATCAGCCGCAACCCGGAAGCCGAATTTTCGATGCCATCCTGGGATGCCAAAGCCCTGGAAAAGGACCCCAGTCTGGAGCTTTCCTACATCATAGCCCCGCCGCGGATGAAGCTGTATGTCGAAACCTCCGCACAAATCTACCGTATTTACCTGAAATATGTCGCGCCGGAGGATATCTTTTCCTATTCCATCGACGAGGTCTTCATTGACGCGACCGCTTACCTTTCCACCTACCAGATGACTGCGCATGAGCTGGCAATGACCATGATCCGGGAAGTTCTTTACACCACGGGCATTACCGCTACAGCCGGTATCGGAACAAACCTGTATCTCGCAAAGATCGCTATGGACATTGTAGCGAAACACGTGCCTGCTGACAAGGACGGCGTACGGATCGCGGAGCTGGACGAATACAGCTACCGGGCAAAGCTCTGGGATCATCAGCCTCTGACCGATTTCTGGAGAGTCGGCAGAGCGACCGCCAGAAGGCTGGAAAAGCACTATCTCTACACCATGGGAGATGTCGCGCGGGAAAGCCTGAATGACCCGGAATGGTTCTACCGGACATTTGGAATTGATGCGGAGATTCTCATGGAACATGCCTGGGGCATCGAGCCAGTCACAATGGAACATATCAAAAACTACAAGACGGACAGCAACAGCATTTCGGAAGGGCAGGTGCTCTCCGAACCTTATCCATATGACCGTGCCAGAATCATCGTCCGGGAAATGGCAGACAGCCTGGTTCTTCAGCTTGTAGAAAAAAGACTGGTGACGGATCAGCTTACTCTGGACATCTCTTATGACCGTGAAAACGTTGACAGAGGAACATATTATGGAGATGTAAAGACCGACCACTATGGTCGCCTTGTCCCAAAACCGGCCCATGGAAGCTGTCGGCTTGCCACTCCGTCAAACCTCGGGTCCGTCCTTCTCGATGCTGCCGTTGGTATTTTTGATAAGATCGCTGACCGGAACCTGACCATCCGCAAAATCAGCATCGCCGCCGGTCATGTCGTCCCGGATGAGGGCGTCTTCCAGCTGGATCTATTTACCGATGTGAAAAAACAGGAAAAAGAAAAAAAATTGCAGGCGGCTGTCGCTTCCATTAAGCGGCGCTATGGCAAAAATGCCATCCTGAAAGGCACTAATTTTGAGGAAGGAGCGACCATGCGGGAGCGAAATGGACAGATCGGAGGCCATAAGGCATAAAGTAAGCCTGCAAAGAGAAACGCATTCAGGGGGAGAACAAGTTCAATTATGACCACTTCAGAAGAAAAATACAAAGACATCATCCACAAAAACTGGCCCGCAGACCCGGCCATTTACCGCAAACACCCGAAGATGTCCCTTGCGGAACGGGCAAAAATCTTTGCACCCTTTGCGGCTCTGCGCGGACACAGCGACCGCCTCGGGGAAGAGGCCGGAAAGCTTCTGCTCACGACACGCATGGAGTTATCGGAAGAAGAGACAGAAATTCTCTCCGGCAAGCTTTCACAGATCAAAAACGGAATGAACGTAACCGTTATTTATTTTAAACCGGAAAATTCCGACAGTGAGACCGGATATTATATCTCCCTCTCCGGTAAGGTAACTGGCCTTAATCCCTCGTATCAGGTCCTGCACATCGCTACTGGCATCCAGGGGGAAAAGGGCGAAATCATCCAGGAAATCCCTTTCAACGACCTGGCCGATGTACAGAGCGACGTGTGCAAAGACCTGTTCTGAATTCCTCCCAGACTATAAGATTTCCACCCCTGCCTCACGGCAGGCTTTTAATGTCTCCTCGTCCCAGATACCGGCCTGCACCTCGCCGACATGGGCTTTTTTCAGCAGAAGCATACAGATCCGTGACTGGCCGATGCCTCCCCCAATCGTCAGCGGCAGCTTATTTTCCAGGAGCATCTGATGGAAAGGAAGACTTCTTCTCTCGTCACATCCGGCCTTGGTGAGCTGTTCGTCGAGCGACTTTGCGTCTACACGAATGCCCATAGAAGAGACCTCCAGCGCACACTGCAGCGGCTCATGCCAGAAAAGGAGGTCGCCATTGAGCTTCCAGTCATCGTAATCCGGGGCGCGTCCGTCATGGCGGACACCCGATTTCAGCAGATCCCCGATCTGCAGAATAAAAATCGTTTTTTTCTCCCGCGCATAAGCGTTCTCACGTTCTTTGGGCGTCATATCCGGATAACGATCTTCCAGCTCCTGAGACGTGATGAAAGAAATCTCGCGGCACAATTCTGTGTCAAGCTGCTCATAGCGGTACTTCACCTCGTCCAGCGTGTTGCAGATGGACTCTACGATCCGTTTCACTGTCATTTTCAGATAATCAAAATTCCGATCGTCTGCCGTGATAATTTTCTCCCAGTCCCACTGGTCTACATAGGCGGAATGGAGATTGTCCAGCTCCTCATCCCGGCGAATCGCATTCATGTCACAGAGCAGGCCATTGCCCACGTGGAAGTCATAGCGGTAAAGCGCCATCCGCTTCCACTTTGCCAGGGAATGAACCACCTGGACAGAGACCCCGGCGTCCGGGATTTCAAAAGAAACCGGCCGTTCCACACCATTCAGGTCGTCATTCAGCCCAGTAGCCGGATCCACAAACAGCGGAGCTGTCACGCGCTTCAGCTTCAGTGCCATACACAGCTTACTCTGCATGAGATTTTTGATCAGACCGATCGCTTCCTGTGTTTCATAATTGTTTAAACAGGAGTGATAATTTTCAGGGATTACTACATGACTCATGATTCTACTCTCCTTTCATATTCGGCTTCTGCCAAAGCCTGTTCGTCGTGCTCTATACAATAGGATCGAGGGAACGCCATTCTCCCCTGTCCGCTGCGTGGGCTGCGTCCGGTGTCAGCCGGAAATTCCCTTATACAGCACTGCATCGAGCAGGAGACAGCTGACCGCCTCTTACTCGCCTGCGTCGGACGCTGGCAGCAAACCTTCCAAATTCCTTACATGACTATATGCATACAAAAAACGCCAAACATGAATCTATGTCTGGCGGCTTACCTAAAAGCGCGAGACGGGATTCGAACCCGCGACCCCTGCCTTGGCAAGGCAGTACTCCACCACTGAGCCACTCGCGCATCTTCTGTTTTCTGTTCGACTCTGCATCTCTGTCCGTCGAACAATGCATACTATACTACATCTTTCCCGATCTGTCAACACCTTTTTTCAAATTTTTTCAATTTTTAAATTATTTCAAAAATATATACAATTCCGTCCGCAGGACGAGGATGCCTCCCCGGCGAGGGGCCAATGTTGTCTCCACTACGTTTTCACCCCTCGCCGGTCTCCACTTCCATCTGAACGTTTCATGTAAATTTACCGGCATGCTCTTCGAATCACAAACACCGTTGTCTGCTTCTTTTCATTGAGCAGGAATCTCTTTTCTATGTGAAATTCAGGCACGGCACGCACAGATTCCAGCACATAATTGGGCTCCGAAGAGTAGATGATGAGCACCGCCTCTTCCTTCAGAAGCGCACCGATGGTCCCAAAAAAGCGGTGATACAGCTCCCGCAGCGCCCCTCTGCTTCCTTCCGGTACCGTCTGCGGCATATCTGTGACCACTTCGTCAAAAAGATACTCATGGGTAAACGTAAAATAATCCCGGTGCACATAATTAACGATACATCCAGCCCGCTGCGTATTGCGCCGTGCCTTCTCGATCGCTTCCCCAAACAGATCCAGTCCGTACATCGTCCCGGTCTTCACTGCCCTGCTCCGTTCAATCAGCATTGTTCCAACACCGCAAAAGGGATCCAGAATCTGTGCCCCCTCTTTCAGCCACGGGCGCGCAAGATAAGCGGTCAGAGCCGCATTCACCGGTGCGATGGAGGAGGCTACCACCTCTTTCCGGTACTCAAATCGCCCGTCAAAAGATGCAGACGGCTTCAGCATAGCGGCAAAGGAACCATCCTTCCGCAAAACCAGGCGCACCTCGACCTCATAATCCGTCACAGAATTGATCAGGCGCGCTCCAGACGCTTTTTCAAGAGCGTCAGAAAGTTTCCGAAGATAAACTCCCTTTTTCTCCTGGTATTGCCCCACACAGAACACATCTGCTCCGGCCGCTGCCTCTCGCGAAGGATGCTCGCCGTGCGGTGAACCGCCTGGGTTCTGCCCTCTTAATTCAATACGGAACAGGAAAGCCCCGGCCCCATTATAAATCCGGTCAAGCAACGTAAGAACCGGTCCGGCAAGAAGCTCTCCACACTGCGCAGGCTGATCCGCCAAAAGGGTCCTCGTCCTGACAGGAAAGAGCAGTTCACTGTAGGTACGGATCTGGCGGATATCCTTCAAGGACGCACCGTCCACACGGACACCTCCTGCAAGCATTGTGATCTTTCCTTTTTGAATCTGTTCCGCTGTCGCTTCTCTCTGACGCCGGTTCGTAAGCAGAATCACATCCTCCGGCTCTTTCTCTCCCGAAAACCGATGATGACGGACCCCGCTGCAGCGCAGAACCATCGTCTGCAAAACCCGGATCTCTTCCGAAACATGCTTCCACTCCTCCGGCTGCCACTCCGGCACATCGCGCAGCGAGGCAAGCTGCTGCTCCAGCCCGGCAAGAAGCGGCCGATAATCCAGCTCAGACATCGCTTTCAGATAATCCGCGCGGATAAAGCGCGTCTTCTCTTTCCGGTATGCGTCAAAAAGAACCGGAAGTAAATCTTCCGATTCCATCTTTCCAAGCACAAGCGCGGCATTCTTTCGAACCTTGGGATCCTCGTGAGAGAGAAGTTCGCAAAGCTTTGAAAAATCTCCTCCCAGCAAATACGCAAATTCGCGTCGACCATTTTCTTCCTTCAGTTCCTCACGCAGGTGAATGAGGTTCTCTCTGACCTCTTCCCCCGCACAGATTTTTTCATAATTTTCTCTGACCATACTTCACGTTTCTCCCTAAAACTACCGCCAAAATCCCTTATTCCGCCGCCTCCCGGCATTCCTCTATGTACGCCATCACATCGTCCTTGAACGCTTCCCATTTATCCTCATTTTCCACATAATAGAGCGGACATGCCTTACCCGTCACATCATAATGGCGGATAATCGCATCACGGTCCAGATCATACATGTCAACCAGATAGACGGTCAGCTTTACCAGGGATTCATAAGTCGCCTCCGTAAACTGTCCCGTTGTATCCAGATGGCAGTTTTC
Organism: Lachnospiraceae bacterium; assembly: GCA_021202635.1. Classification (GTDB taxonomy): domain Bacteria; phylum Bacillota; class Clostridia; order Lachnospirales; family Lachnospiraceae; genus Choladousia. The sequence goes on from JAJQCQ010000033.1 coordinate 20,846, forward strand.
AATAGAAACGGAATAATGGTTCGCACTATTGGAGGCATAAGCAATCTCGCCCGGCGGCACACATTCAATGATCTCGCCCTCGATACCGATCACAAAATTCGCGCTCATGGACACCGCTTCATCCTCCGTGATCTGACCGCTCTCAATCAGATCCCCGTTATTTTTCAGGCTTTCAAAATAATCATGATTCTGCTGCGCGGTTGTCTTCGGATTGGCGAGGTAATGAATCACGATATTCGTAATCTCGTCACAATATTCGCCCGGACGCGACCAGTCGTTAATGGTCAGCAGCTGTACATCGATACCCGGATCCGGCACAACCATAGCCTCTTCTTCTGTCTCCGCCTCAGTTTCCGGCCGTTCCGTCTCTATCAGAAGCGTCTCATTCAGAAGGGCATCAATATCCATATCATCCTCAGGGAGCAGGGAGAGCAAAAGCCCGATGGCAGCTGCCGTAAAGACAATCACGGCTGTCCAGATCAGGACACGGCTCATTCTGATTTTTCCTTTTCTCTTTTTCTCTTTCCTGCTCATTCTGATGTACTCCGTTCCGCAGCCATCCCTCTGATTTCCGGATGGTCTTCGCCCTGTATCTGTCCGCTGAAGCGCTTCCCTGCAGGTCACCCCTGCTCAAACCGACGGAAACCCGGCTATTACGGATGTGGCCTGCAGCTGCGCGTTTCTCTGTTACTGGTAACTGTTCAGTACCTTCACAGTTACTATTATTGTTCTACGCTGTAGTTCGGCGCTTCTTTCGTAATATGAATATCATGCGGGTGCGACTCTTTCAGGGACGCTGCCGATATCTTCACAAATTTACCGTTTTCCTTCAATTCCTCGATCGTTCTTGTACCGCAGTATCCCATACCGGAACGGATCCCTCCGACAAGCTGAAAAACCGTATCCTCTACACTGCCCTTATAAGCCACACGGCCCTCTACGCCTTCCGGAACCAGCTTTTTCGCGTTCGACTGGAAATAACGGTCCTTGCTTCCATTCTCCATCGCTGCGATCGACCCCATGCCACGGTATACTTTATATTTTCTGCCCTGGTAGAGTTCAAAGGTTCCCGGGCTCTCGTCACAGCCAGCGAACAGGCTGCCCATCATACATACATTCGCGCCGGCAGCGATCGCCTTCGTCATATCGCCGGAATACTTGATCCCGCCATCTGCAATAATCGGAATCCCATACTGCTTTGCCACCTCATAGCAGTCCATCACAGCCGTTACCTGCGGCACACCAATGCCAGCCACCACACGGGTCGTGCAGATCGACCCCGGTCCAATCCCAACCTTCACCGCGTCAACTCCTGCCTCAATCAAAGCTTTCGTCGCCTCGCCGGTCGCCACATTGCCCGCAATCACCTGAAGATCCGGGAACTTTTCTTTTATCATACGTACACAATTCAGAACATTCGCAGAGTGTCCATGAGCAGAATCCAGCACAACCACATCCACCTGCGCCTCTACAAGCGCAGCTGCCCGCTCCAGAACATTCGCTGTGATGCCCAGTGCCGCTCCACACAGAAGTCTGCCTTTTTCGTCTTTTGCAGAATTCGGATATTTAATCTGCTTTTCGATGTCTTTTATTGTAATAAGGCCCTTTAGATTAAAATCATCGTCTACGATCGGAAGCTTCTCTTTTCTTGATTTTGCAAGAATCGCCTTTGCTTCCTCCAGTGTCACGCCGACCTTCGCCGTAACCAGGCCTTCGGACGTCATGGAATCCTTGATTTGCTTTGAGAAATCTTTTTCAAATAAGAGGTCACGATTTGTCAGAATACCGACCAGCCTGCCATTTTCTGTAATCGGAACGCCGGAAATGCGAAATTTCGCCATCAGCTCATCCGCATCCGCCAGGGTATTCTCCGGCGAGAGGTAAAACGGATCGGTAATGACGCCATTCTCAGAACGCTTTACCTTGTCCACTTCCTCCGCCTGCTGTTCGATCGACATATTTTTGTGGATAATACCGATCCCGCCCTGCCGGGCCATCGCAATTGCCATGCGGTGTTCTGTCACTGTGTCCATCCCTGCACTCATCATGGGGATATTGAGAACAATCTTCTTTGTCAGATGCGTCGTCAGATCTACCTGATTCGGAATCACCTCAGAATAGGACGGCACAAGCAGTACATCATCGAACGTAATTCCTTCGCCAATAATCTTTCCCAAGACATTTTCCTCTCTTTCTCTGAATTGTTATTCCGCTAGTCTATCAAATCCCGGATATCATGTCAACCTTTTTTCGTTTTAATACAGATTCACCTTGCGCGGCGCAATGCGGCGAATATCGTTCAGTATCTCGTCATCCAGCTCCACAGCAATAATCTTCTGGCCTTTTTCTCCGTTAAAAACCAGCATGTAGGTCTTCTGCGGTTCCTTTTTTGATGTGTAATCGTCATACTTCGTCCCCGGACGGCTCAGATAAGAATCCAGCGCATGGGACTTCATCGGCGCAAGAACCTCCAGATGCTCCATATCGTAGCTGCAGATTCTCTTGCGTTTCTGTCTGGAATAAATCGCATCAATATCCAGCTCACCGTTCACATAGAGGTACTCATACTCCACATCCATCTTCTGCCCGACAAAGATTGTCAGCAGCAGAAACCCCAGCGCGAGAATCAGGATCGGCCACAATACCATCCCGAATATTACGCAGATTCCGGTCATTACCGGAAAAAAACCTTTCAGAAATTTTTTTCCTGCCGGTGTCTCTGGCTTCACCAAAATTTCTCTGTACGTGTCACCCATTTTCTTTTTCCTCCTTTTATTCGCAGAAAACGTCTGTTTTCCGCAATCAACCCCTTTTCAGGGTTTCCTTCCACACATCGTCCTCTCCTGCATTTCTCACGAAACAGCTGTTCTTTTCCGGCAGGAAAGCGCCCGTCCGGTTCCGTTTCAGGTGACTGCTCACTCACTCAACAGCCATTCAAAGAACGACAGCACCATCTCAGCGTCTGCCTCCGAGTTTACAACCACTCCGCCATATACCGCATCCGGGTAAGCCTCATACGCCTCCAGCTTCGCTGCACCTGTCAGATCAAGCGCACACGGTATGGATTCGCCGTCTTCACCTTCCAGCCAGACAATCTGATCCGACCATTTCTCCATCTCCTCCTCCGTAAGGACCTCCCGCAGATCCGAAAAATAGCTCTCCCCGGCGTACTCCTCAAACGTTTCCACATCCATAAGGACAACATCCGCCATCTGCGCGGAAATGACTGCGATAAACTTCATCTGATAAGCGTAGCTTGTCGTAGCATCGTCATCATCCAGGATCGTACTGGTATCGAACGTGATCTCTTCTTTTTCCCCAATACCTCCGATGTATTCGGTATAATCTGCCACCATCGCCTCCGAATCCACATAGTAGGAATTGCAGTTCACCATATACACGGATAACAGAGTATCCATCTGAAGGTTATGAAAAATCGTTATCCCCAGATTGATTCCGCAAATGATCACGATAACCGCCACCATCAGCGGCTTGTAATAGTCCCACACATATGCCAGTCTGCCTTTCCATGAAAGCAGCTTCAGCTTTCCCCACTCTTCCCGGATCTTATCCTGGATCCTGTCTTTCAGTTTCCGGTCGTCCTCATCCATCTGTCCGCTCCTTTACTTATAGCCGTTCCGTACCTTCACAGTTACGAGAGGGTGCTTCGCTCCTGTGCAGGACTCTCGAAAATACGGATCTGCTGTGTCTCGCATTCGCATATAGAGGCATTGTAACACAAAAGAGGGAAAAGAGGGCAGACTTCTACAAGTTTACCCTCTTTTTTACAAACTTTTCACATATTCGGGTATCCGTCCCGGGACAGATTAATACATGCCCTCTCCAGCACCTGCCGGCATCGCCGGAGCCGGCTCTTTGATCGTGCCGACAACCGCTTCTGTCGTAAGCAGAGTGGCCGCTACGCTGGTCGCGTTCTGCAGTGCGCTTCTTGTCACCTTCACCGGATCGAGGATGCCTGCCTCAACCATATCTACATAGCTCTCTTTGTACGCATCAAAGCCTGTGCCCGGCTGTGCCTCGCTGACCTTGTTCACAATGACAGAGCCTTCCAGTCCTGCATTCTCAGCGATATAGAACAGCGGAGCCTCCAGTGCCTTCAGAATAATCTTCGCGCCGGTCTTCTCGTCCCCCTCCAGGGTCTCAGCAAGCTTCGCCACATCCTTCGCTGCGTGTACATAGGCAGATCCGCCGCCTGCAATGATGCCTTCCTCTACAGCCGCCTTTGTCGCTGCCAGCGCATCCTCCATGCGGAGCTTCGCTTCCTTCATCTCTGTCTCCGTAGCAGCTCCGACACGAATCACCGCTACACCGCCTGCCATCTTCGCAAGACGCTCCTGAAGCTTTTCTCTGTCAAAATCAGAAGTGGTCTCTTCAATCTGTCCGCGAATCTGAGCTACACGTGCCTTGATCGCATCCTTATCACCAAGGCCATCTACAATGATGGTATTTTCTTTCTGTACCTTGACGGACTTCGCGCGTCCAAGCATATCCATGGTTGCGTCCTTCAGTTCAAGGCCAACCTCCTCAGAGATCACCTGCCCGCCGGTCAGGATCGCGATATCCTGCAGCATTTCTTTTCTTCTGTCGCCATATCCCGGAGCCTTTACGCCAACCACCTGGAACGTACCGCGCAGCTTGTTTACAATCAGAGTCGTCAGAGCCTCACCCTCGATATCCTCAGCGATGATAAGCAGCTTCCGCCCGGACTGAACAATCTGCTCCAGCAGCGGAAGGATCTCCTGGATATTGCTGATCTTCTTATCTGTGATCAGGATCATCGGATCATCCAGAACCGCTTCCATCTTATCGTTATCGGTAACCATATACGCGGAAATATAGCCTCTGTCAAACTGCATACCCTCTACCAGGTCAAGCTCCGTCTGCATCGTCTTTGATTCTTCGATCGTGATCACGCCATCCTGTGAAACCTTATCCATCGCATCCGCAACCAGCTCGCCTACCGTCTCATCCCCGGAGGATACCGCAGCAACTCTTGTAATCTGCTCCTTGCCACTTACCATCTGGCTCATAGCCTTGATGGACTCAACCGCTGTGTCGGTCGCTTTCTTCATACCCTTTCTCAGAACAATCGCATTTGCTCCGGCCGCGATATTCTTCAGGCCTTCATGAACCATCGCCTGCGCGAGCACTGTAGCGGTCGTCGTACCATCACCTGCCACATCGTTTGTCTTAGATGCAACTTCCTTAATCAGCTGTGCGCCCATGTTTTCGAAGGAATCTTCCAGTTCAATCTCTTTCGCAATCGTCACACCATCGTTTGTGATGAGCGGAGAACCATACTGCTTATCCAGAACTACATTTCTTCCTTTCGGTCCAAGCGTCACACGAACCGTGTCTGCCAGCTTATTTACCCCTGTCTCAAGTGCCGCTCTTGCGTCAGCGCCATATTTAATTTCCTTTGCCATGTCTTTTTGCCTCCTGATTTATATTATAGTAAACGACGTAAGTCGTTTTATTATAAAGTCTGAACACCGTTTTGCTCAAACACCCCTGTATCTTATGCTTCCACAATTGCAAGAATATCGCTCTGTTTTACGATTACATATTCCTCATCATCAAGCTTTACTTCGTTGCCTGCGTACTTTGAATAAATCACACGATCGCCAGCCTTAACTGTCATCTTTACTTCCTTGCCATCAACCAGTCCGCCCGGACCTACCGCAACAACCTCTGCTTCCTGCGGTTTTTCCTGGGTCTTACTTGTCAGAATAATGCCTGACTTTGTCTTCTCTTCCGCTTCCTGCTGTTTCAGAACAACTCTGTCTGCTAACGGTACTAACTTCATATCTAACTCCTCCTTAGATGGTATCTGCGATTTTATTTTATTAGCACTCATTTAATTCGAGTGCTAACGAACAATGCTTATATTAGTGAAAAT
>JAJQCQ010000033.1:26775-74186 GCA_021202635.1 Lachnospiraceae bacterium
TGCAACTTTCATTTGAGTCGTATTTTTCACACATATCTTTTTATATCTCTTAAAAACTCTCATTTTCTCTTTTTTTCATAACAATTCCATTTTTTTGAAAAATTTCGCTCTGCCGAAACGTTTTCCTCCCTGTAATCCTTCCTCTGCATACAGCTGAAAATCGCCGGCTCTTTCCCTCCATCTGATCCTGTCTGACCGATAATTAGCGTCAATGATTGATTAATTCTGTGTCTGAATATTATTTTTGTGATTGACAGAACCGTTTTTCTATTGTATTATAGTGTCAATTTCTTTTTATTTCATCAAATAGTTCTCATAATTATCCAAATCATATGATTGTCGAAAAAGGATCACCTTCTCAATCCTTTGCAAAGTCGTAATATACGTTTTCATACGTCCTTCGCAGCAAGTGCGAAGGACTGTCATGAATAGTTACAACCAGTTTTTTTGTAAAATCTCCGGATTTTCAGACCAGAAAGGGGGAAATCTCTTGTACAGCAAGGTACATACAGCTGCCCTTAACGGCGTGCAGTGTCGATTAATCTCAGTGGAGACAGACGTCAGTGACGGACTGCCCGTTTTTTCTATGGTAGGATATCTGGCCTCTGAGGTGAAAGAGGCACAGGAGCGGGTGCGGACGGCCCTGCGAAATTCCGGATTCCACATACAGCCGAAACGCATTATGGTCAATCTGGCCCCGGCAGACATTCGGAAATCCGGTTCCGGATATGATCTGCCGATTGCCATTGCTCTGCTCGCGGCTCATTCTTATCTGCCGCAGCAGGGACTGGAGACTGTCTTTTTTGCCGGAGAACTCGGACTGGATGGCAGTCTCTGCCGGATTCCGGGGATTCTTGGTATGGTACTGGAGGCAAAACGGGCAGGGTTCACTTCCTGTATCATCCCGGCAGAAAATGCTTCGGAGGGCGGCGTGATTCAGGGCATCTCTGTCTACGGAGCCGCATCTCTGCGCGATGTTGTAAATCATCTTCTGGGAGTACGCCATTTGAAGGAAGTCACAATTAATATAGAAGAAAAATTGCGGGGACACCAGATGGGCATTGAAGAAGACTTCGCGGATATCCGTGGCCAGGCGATGGCAAAGCGGGCAGCAGAAATCGCGGCGGCAGGAATGCATAATCTGCTGCTGACCGGTCAGCCCGGTGTTGGCAAAACGATGATTGCCCGGCGGATTCCCGGAATTTTGCCTCCGCTCCACCCCGACGAGGCGCTGGAAGCCTCCCAGATCCACAGTGTCGCCGGTACCCTGCCAAAAGAAGGGATTCTTCTGAAAAGGCCGTTCCGTATGCCGCACCACACCATCACCTCCGCCGCACTGGCAGGCGGTGGCAATATTCCGCAGCCCGGAGAGATCAGCCTCGCACACCGGGGTGTTCTCTATCTCGATGAACTGCCGGAATTCCAGCGGGAAGCTCTGGAAATTCTGCGGCAGCCACTGGAGGAAGGGGAAGTGCGTATTTCCCGGAGCAGCGGACAGTATATTTTCCCCGCGGATTTCATGCTGGTAGCATCGCGTAACCCCTGCCGATGCGGGTTTTATCCGGACCGCACACGCTGCACCTGTTCGGAGGGTGAAATTCGCAGTTATCTTCACAAAATCAGCCGGCCTCTTCTGGACCGCATTGATCTTCACGCAGAGGTGCGCCCGATCTCCTATCAGGAGCTGTCCGGCGATGAAAAAGAGGAGTCCAGCTCTGACATCCGGGAGCGTGTCCTGCAAGCACAGAAAATTCAGGAAAAACGATATACAGGGAGTGAAATCCGCTTCAATTCCAGACTTCCTGCACCGCTGCTGGAACGATACTGTGCACTCGGCCCCGAAGAAGACCACTTTATGCAGCAAATCTACGAGACAAAGAATCTGACCGCGCGTGCCTGTCACCGTATGCTGCGAGTCGCCCGTACAATCGCAGATCTGGCCGGAAGCGAACAGATCAAAATCCCGCACCTGAGTGAGGCTGTGCGCTATCGGCCGTCAAAGTTTCTGGAGTAAACGTTTTCATACATCCTTCGCAGTAAGTGCGAAAAACTGTTCTGAATCGTTATCATAAATCAACACACGGGAGCGTAAGAGAATGGAAAAATATTGGGAATGGTTCTGCAGTATTCCGGGCATTTACCGGACACAGCGGGAAATTTTGCTGCACTGTTTTCATGAACCGAAAAAAGTCTGGGAGGCATCGATAGAGGAACTGACATTTCTGCGGGACCGCGGATGCCGATGGGTACAGAAGGTGATAGATTATAAGCAAAGGGTTACCCCAACGGAAGCCATGCATACGCGGGCTATGATGGGAATAGACTTTATCAGCGCCGTGCAGGAAAACTATCCGCGGCGGCTGGCCTCTCTGCGCGACCAGCCTTATGGCCTTTTTCTGCGCGGCAGTCTGCCGCCGGAGGAAGTACGCTCTGTGGCAATTGTCGGTGCGCGTATGTGCACACCGGGCGGACGGGCAATGGCGGAAGCAATCGCCCGCGAAGTGGTACGCTGCGGAGGTGTAGTCGTCAGCGGCGCGGCCTATGGGATTGACGGCGCAGCGCAGTGGGCCGCGCTGGAGGAAGGCGGTAAAAGCTATGCCGTACTTGGCTGCGGGGTAGACGTCTGTTACCCGGCTTCGCATCAGCAGCTCTTCTCCCGTCTGGTGAAAAGCGGAGCATTAATCTCTGAATTTCCCGCCGGAACAAAGGCGATGCCCTCCCATTTCCCGATGCGAAACCGGATCATCAGCGGCCTCGCGGATGTGGTCGTTGTCGTAGAAGCCAGAAAAAAAAGCGGTTCCCTGATTACAGCAGAATTTGCCCTGGACCAGGGAAGAGGGGTCTACGCTGTCCCCGGGCGTCCCGGCGATGAGCTGAGCTACGGCTGTAACGAGCTGATTTCACAGGGAGCCGGACTGGTTCTGTCCGTGGAAGATTTCACGGAAGCCGTGTTCCCGGACGGAAGACGCCCGCCGGATAAAGCAGCGGCAAACATTCCACTTGCACCTGCGGAGAAATTAGTGTATAGTAAGGTCGGTTTGCACGGGAAAAGCCTGTGGGAACTGCAGGAAAACACAGCTCTGTCCCTGTCCGACCTCTGCGACAGCCTTTTGTCCCTTGAATTGAAGGGCCTGATAAAAGAGACGGAGCAAAATTTTTATGTGAAAATGAAGTGAGGTTTCTATGGCAAAGAATCTGGTGATTGTAGAGTCACCTGCGAAAGTAAAAACAATTAAAAAATTCCTTGGTTCCAATTACGAAGTGATGGCTTCCGGCGGACATGTCCGGGATCTGCCGAAAAGTCAGATGGGAATCGACGTGGAACACGGGTTTGAGCCTAAATACATTACCATCCGTGGAAAGGGAGAAACCCTCTCGGCACTGCGCAAGGCGGAGAAAAAAGCGGACAAGGTCTATCTTGCAACTGACCCGGACCGCGAGGGAGAGGCGATTTCCTGGCATCTGTCTGAGGCACTGAAAATTGATCCGAAAAAGCAAAAGCGGATCACCTTTAACGAAATTACAAAAAGCGCCGTAAAAGAATCGATCAAACATCCGCGCGCGATTGATATGGATCTGGTGGACGCCCAGCAGACCCGCCGAATTCTGGACCGCATGGTCGGCTACAAGATCAGTCCGCTTCTCTGGAAAAAGGTCAAAAGAGGCTTAAGCGCCGGCCGGGTACAGTCGGTCGCCCTGCGCATCATTGCAGACCGCGAAGACGAGATTACTGCGTTTATCCCGGAAGAGTACTGGACGCTTGATATTGAACTGTTTGTCGGGGAAGAAAAAAAGCCGCTGACTGCAAAATTTTTTGGAACAAACAAAAAACTGACGGTCTCCTCGAAGGAAGAGATGGACGCCATTCTGCACGCACTCGATGGAGCGGAATACACCGTGGAGGAAGTAAAAAAAAGTGAGCGCCTCAAAAAACCCCCTCTGCCCTTCACTACGAGTACCCTGCAGCAGGAGGCCGCAAATGCGCTGAATTTTTCCACACAGAAAACCATGCGTCTGGCACAGCAGCTCTATGAAGGCATTGACATCAAGGGCAGCGGCACAATCGGTCTGATTACCTATCTCCGTACGGATTCTACCCGTATCTCCGATGAGGCCATCACCGCCGCAAAGGAATACATTACCGCGAATTATGGAGCAGAGTACGCCGCGGAGGCTCCGGATAAGCCAGGGAATGACAGGAAAAAAATCCAGGATGCGCATGAGGCCATCCGGCCAACCGATCTGTCCCTGACTCCAGTCATGGTAAAGGACTCCCTGACCCGTGACCAGTTCCGCCTGTATCAGCTGATCTGGCGGCGTTTTACCGCATGCCGAATGACCCCGGCCCGCTACGAAGCCACCGCCATCCGCATCGGCGCGGCCGGATACCGCTTTACCGTATCCGCTTCCCGGCTGCTCTTTGACGGATTCCGCAGTGTTTACACGGACAGCGAAGAGGAACAGGATGAGAATCATACGATCCGGGGAAATATCGAAAAGGGGATGACACTGAAAGCCGGGGAAAAGACAGCCAGACAGCATTTTACGCAGCCGCCTGCGCACTATACGGAAGCATCTCTGGTTCGCGCCCTGGAGGAAAAAGGCATCGGCCGCCCAAGTACCTACGCGCCGACGATTACCACCATCATTGCCAGACGCTATGTAACCAAAGAAAATAAAAACCTTTACGTGACCGAGCTCGGCGAGATTGTCAACCATATCATGAAGGATGCATTCCCGGCGATCGTGGACGAAAACTTCACCGCGAATCTGGAATCTCTTCTGGACTCGATTGAAGAGGGAAAGACCAACTGGAAGACCGTAGTAGAAAACTTTTATCCGGACCTGGACGAAGCGGTCAAAGCAGCGGAGATCAATCTGGAAAAAGTCACGATCGCTGACGAAGTCTCCGATGTCGTCTGCGAAGAATGCGGCCGCAACATGGTCATTAAATACGGGCCGCATGGAAAATTCCTTGCCTGTCCGGGCTTTCCGGAATGCCGTAATACCAAACCCTATCTGGAAAAAATCGGTGTTCCCTGTCCAAAATGCGGCAAGGACCTGGTGATCCGCAAGGCCAAAAAGGGCCGCCGCTATTTTGGCTGTGAAAGCGCGCCGGAATGTGACTTCATGTCCTGGGCAAAACCCTCCTCCAGGCGCTGTCCCCAGTGCGGCGGATATATGGTGGAAAAAGGGGCGCGCCTGGTGTGTGAAGACAAAGCCTGCGGCTACATCTGTGCAAATAACGCGGACGAAGAAAGCTAGCCGGAAATATTCCCTGCGCGGCCGTGCGTATGAAAAAACTGCCTAACCATGCGGTAAATGCGTGGTCAGAGGACAGCCGGTAACAAAATTCATCTAAATATATATCAAATTCGATTATTTTGTATTGATTTTCTGAAAATTTCATGATAAGATGATTTACAGTTTAAAACATACGTGATCGGGTTTGGTGTCTGCCCTCTCAGGCACAGAAACAAAGGAAAGCATGGGTGCTAAGGAGGTATCAAATGAGTGTACAGTTACTGGATAAAACCAGAAAAATTAACCAGTTGTTGCACAATAATAACACCAGCAAGGTGGTTTTTAATGACATCTGTGACGTGCTGACCGGAATCCTAAATTCAAATATCCTGGTAATCAGCCGCAAGGGAAAAGTGCTTGGCGTAGGGTTATGCGACGAAGTAGAAGAAATCCGGGAGCTGATCGTAGATCGGGTCGGCGGTTTTATTGACCCAATGCTCAATGAGCGCCTTCTGGGGGTTCTTTCCACGAAAGAAAACGTAAACCTGGAGACTCTTGGCTTTGTCGGTGAAAATGTCAGGCAGTATCAGGCCATTATCAATCCCATTGATATTGCGGGAGAACGGCTCGGAACGGTATTTATGTACAAATACGGCAGCCAGTACGACATTGACGATATTATTCTGAGTGAATACGGGACGACTGTGGTCGGTCTGGAGATGATGCGCTCCGTCAATGAGGAAAATGCAGAGGAAAACCGCAAGATTCAGATTGTAAAATCTGCGATCAGCACCCTTTCCTTTTCCGAAATGGAAGCTCTCATCCATATCTTTGACGAGCTGGATGGCACAGAGGGAATCCTGGTAGCCAGCAAAATTGCAGACCGGGTCGGGATTACGCGTTCTGTGATTGTCAACGCACTCCGCAAGTTCGAAAGCGCGGGCGTGATTGAATCACGCTCTTCCGGAATGAAAGGGACCTATATCAAAGTGCTGAATGACTATGTTTTTGATGAACTGGAAGAAATCAAAAAGAGTAAGAATCTGTAGTTTTCAGTCATTTTGCTTCTGTTCTGATCTGTTAAAAAACCGTCCGGCGTATTGATTTCCGGACGGTTTTTCATTTATTCTATCAGAGAAAGAACGTACGTATATATCGTCTTATAGGTCGCTGAGGTATAATGGATTCCATCCGTTGTACTAAAGCCGTTTGCTGTCAGATACGTATAGGTATCCAGATATACCGAAGAAAACGCGGCCTCCAGCTTTGTATTAAACGCGGATATCTGTGTATTCGTCACGGAATATCCGTATTTCTTCGCTGTGGTCTCATTCACCGGATTCACAGCCATCATATAAAACTCTGTATCCGGGTATTGCGCGATCAGTGTATTGTAATAAGTAATATAGGAAGAAATGTTTCCCAGGTCATTGATACCGAATGCAAAGATTACCCTCGCATCCGGATCCGCGTCCAGGTAAGCAGCCAGGGTCGAACTCGCGGAGCTTTTCAGCCAGCTATATCCAGCCCCCACCTTGCCAATAAAGATGGTATTGGAGTCAGAAACCGCACTCGCCATACCGACCACACGGGAATCACCGACAAAAATGTATTTGCCGTCAAACGCCTCCTCTACCTTCTTCCCATCCGAATCCAGCGTATAACCATCCACCACACAGTCCGTCAGGCGAACTCCATTTTCGTCCACATAATAGTCTCCGATCCACTGGCTTGTCAGCAGTACGCCATTCTCATCGAAGTAATAATATGATCCGCTGATCTTTTTCCATTTTCCCTGCACACGTACGCCAGAGGCATTAAAATAATAGGTATTTCCGCCTTGTGTCACCCAACTGCTGCACACGCGCGCGCCTGACCCATCCACGCAAAAATATTTCCCGTTTACGGAAAAAATCTTTCCGGTCACCAGACGCCCCTTTGCGTTGAAATAATAATATTTGCTACTGATTTTCAGCCACTGGCTTTGCGCCATGACGCCGTTCGCACGCAGATAGTATTTTTTCGTTCCGGACGTCTTCCATTTACTCACGTATAGTTTGCCCTTCTTATTGGCGTAATACGTATTGCCATTGTAAGTAAACCAGCCGGTCTGGCAGACACCTTTGGAATCAAAATAATAGATTCCGCCGTCAATATTCAGCCAGATGTTTTTCGCATATCCCCCTTCGGCATACCAATATTTCAATCCGGCCGTCTTCGTCACAAACCTGCCGCCCGATACAACCGCAGCTGTCTTGACCACATTCTCTGCGGTTTCTGTACTTTCAGCCGTCTCCGAGGCTTTTACACTCCCCGTACAAAGCAGCAGACCCATCAGCATGACAAGCAGCAGCATATACCTTTTTGTTCTGCCCATTCCGATCACCTTCCTCTTTCGTTTTTCTTATTTCTGGTTCAGTTTCTCATTTTTCTCTTCCCATATCCTACCATATTTTTTATCACTTTGTCAAACTTTTGAAAAATATTTGTAACAAATCATTTTTATCATTATTCCGTTTCCCCTGCACTCACCGTCTCGGCTGATTCCGTATCCTCCGCTGCGACATCTGCGCCTGCACTTTCTGCGGCGGCCGTTTCCGAGACGGTCGCCGCAGCCGGTGTAATGACAATATTTTCACCGGCCACCTCAGTTTTGCGCTTGACAATATCCTCGATCTGCGCACGCTGCGCTTCTGTCAGGGAAGATGCATTGACAACAACATCCACCGTATCCTCTGTCATGCTTACGACACAATCCGTGTAGCCGCTCGCCTCCAGCAGCAGCTCTGCCGCTGACTCTTTCTGGGCATTTACGGTTAAGGTTGTCATCGCGGTAACGGCTTCCTGCTTTTCCTCCTCCGTAAGGTCTGCGCTGTCTATGATCTCCTGCAGCTCTTCTTTGCTCTTCGATCGCACCTGCTCCCGGCTTAGCTTTGCCGCGGCAAGAATCTCACTTGCACTGCTGACACCGGTACTTGCCAGTACCGCTTCTCCGACTGCGGCCTCCGTTGTTCCGGAGGCCTCACTTTCATCGGAAGCCGAATCCTCCAGACCATCCCCATCCAGACTGACAATATCCGTATAGGTATCCACATATGTATTTTCCTCAATTTCATCCGTTAAAAGCACCGTACTGTCATCGGAGCTGACCGTATCCGCCGTTTCCTCCAGAATTTGTCCGGAGTAGTTCAGATACCCCGCAATCGCAACCATAATCGCCAGTGTTGTAATAATCATCTGATTTTTTTTGAATAGTTTCTTCACCTGATCCTCCTTATTCCATCTTCATTACTTTGATTTTATGCGCCTCCACACCGAATAATGCCATCACCGCCTCTGTAATCTCTGCCACAAGGAGCGAGTCATCCGCTCCCTGCGCAATCACCAGGACTCCCTGTATTTCCGGCGCCAGCTCCTCTGTCACAAAAGGGGTCTCACTTCCGTCGGAGGCTTTCTCATAAATCGTGCCTTCGCTGTAGATCGATTGTTCCGAAGAAGAAGAACTGTTCTCTTCCGTACTTTCCGATTTTTCCTCCGACTGCTCTGTATCCTTCTCAACGATTTTCCTCCCGTCCGATTTCAGCGTAATCATCACACGGGTCTGTCCGATTCCTTCCACCTGGCTCAGGATCCGGGCCAGTCGCTCTTCCATTTCTGTTGTCAGGTTCTCCGTGTCTTCCTCCAGCGACAGAATTTCTGAGGAATCGGAGCTGTGATCCTCTCCCACGGACCCCAATGAATTCTCCGTCTCACCGCTGCCCGAGGGCCAGGCAATCACCACCAGTAACAGGCCAAAGAGCAGGAGAATGACGATCTGCTCTCTTTTTCGGTTTTTCCATTTGCTGAACCATTGCTGCATATCCCCCGCTCCTCTTTTCAGTCCTGCCCGTTCCAGGTGATCTTTACCGCATCCTCCGGAAGCAGATACAGCCCGGCGATCTCATTCTTCGCCTTTTCCACAGCAGTCTGGGCATCTTCCCCGGATGGTTCTGCTACCGCCATGGACACGGTGTCGATCGAATAGCCGTCCCCGGCAAATGTAAGCTCCGTCGTAACCGCTGTCAGTCCATACGCTGAGGCAATTTCGGTAACTTGTCTTTCCAGCTCTTCCTGATACGCTGCCAGAATCTGTTCGTTTTTCAGGTCAGAGAGTCCCTCCGCCGCAGATTCCAGTTCATAATATTCTTCTTTTAAAAACTCCAGCTCCAGTAACTGTTCCAGCTGGTCTGCATCGCCGAAAAGCTCCAGAATCGGATGGAGCACAAGCAGAAAAAACACCAGTCCCGCATAAAAGCGGACATATTTTGCAAAACGTCCATCCGGAACCAGATGCAGCAGAAGCGTCAGAATACACATACTTCCAGCAATTGTCTTCATCCACTGCGCCAATGTCTTCTCCTCTCTTCGCAGCCGCTTTGCCAGTTTCAGCCTTCGCCAGGTGGCATCCCGCATTCCATGCGGGATAAGCCCTCGCCGGGTAGCATCCTTACGCGCCCCTGACTGAGGCGGTGATCATTGCCAGCAGGATCACAAACATGGCCAGCACAGACAGCAGCACGCGCAGCAGCAGCATCGTACCGGCAGAAATACTCTCAATCCCTTCCACCATTCTTTTTTTCGCAGACCGGCTGAATCGCCGCGCAGATCAGCCGGAACAGAAAAACACAGGCCACGAGCTTTACAAACGGCGTCAGGCAAATCATCAAAAGAGCGAGGATGCCTGCCACTCCCACTGCATTTTTTATCACGACCGCGGAGCCTGCTACCGTTTCCGCGGCCGCACTCAGCACCTGGCCAATTCCGGGAATCACGGATACCATCCGGCTGAACGCAGTATTTTTCAGAGCATCCACCGCCGGTGTAATCAGGCACTGCACCGTCTGCAGACCTACGACGACCCCAAGCATGGATCTGATCCCCCAGGAAATAGCCGTCTCCAGAAGGCGGGCCAACCTGGAAAAGATTTCTTCGGCGGAAAGCTGATTGAAAAGCAGGACGACCATGTAAAACCGGATCGCCGGAAGAGCCAGCCGGATTACCGCTGCCTGGATCAGTCCTACGGCCAGCACCGCAGTCTCATAAAACCCAAGTGCCGTGACAGAACCGGAACTCAGCACAATTGTAATCACATACGATGGCAGCAGGATTTCCACGAACGTATTCAGCGCCGCACAGGTATCCGCGACCAGCTCTGCAAGAGCAGAGAACGCATCCAGCAACAGCGCGGACAGCACCAGATAGGTCATGTAAAAGCTGATGTCCGAAATCTGGCAGCTGTCAAACACATGCACAAAATTTGAAAAGACCGCCGAGGCGAGCGCTACAAGCAAAATCTGTACCGCAAGCTGTCGCTGCCGCTTCCATTCATTCAGAAAAAGATCGAAAAGGATGGATGCCAGCCTGTCCCAGCGAAACGGTACCTTCCCGGAAAGCAGTTCTTTTACGGTTTCCCAGAAGGAGAATTCTTCTGTACCAAGCAGCTCCAGAAGCGTTTCCTCAATTTCCTCCAGAGCCAGATATTCCTCCGCCGCCTCCAAAAGCGCAGAGTTCTCCTGTTCTTCTTCTGCCTCCGAAGGTGAGTCGTACCAGGCGGCATGCACGCGGATTGGCAAAAACGAAAGGAGCAGGAGCAAACACAGCAATGTCATATATTTTTTCAACATTCCATTCCTCCTGCCTGGTTCCTGGTCCCGCGAAAACTGCTGCTGCGTCCCTGTTTTTTACAAAAAGGAATATACCATCTCCATCAGCGCCAGGATAATCGGTGCGCTGATGGCAAGAATGGAGATTTTTCCGAATATCTCAATCTGCCCGGCGATCGCACTGTATCCCGCATCGCGGCAGAGACTGGAAGAAAAATCAGCAATATACGTAATCCCGATAATTTTCAGAAGAATTTTAAAATAGCTTTTCTGCGAAGAAATATAACCGCCAAGTGTCTCCATCAGCTCGAAGACCGAAGACAGCCGGGTCAATGTGTAGAAAAGAATCAGCAGGCACGCGGCAAGACTGATCAGTTCCGAAAACGTGGCGCGCACTTCTTTCATAAAAAGGCCCAGCAGCGCCGCGGAAATCCCCAGGCAGGCGATTTTTATCATATTCATGGCAGATTTTCTCCCTTTCCTTCCACGTCTTATACACTGAGGATTTTGTCGCTTGCCAGCCGTTCAGAGAGAAAACAGGGACTTTACCGTCTCAAAGAGCTGACTGATATAGGGCACAAGCCAGAACAAAACCAGAAGCAGGCCGGCTAGGCTGGTCAGAAACGCATGCTCTTCCCTGCCGCTCTGTTTGAGAACCTGGCTCAGGACAGAAACCAGAATCCCCACCGCCGCAATTTTAAATATCAGGTTTATACTCATTTTTCACCATTTCCCGTCTCACAGTCTTTCCCCATGCTCCATACCTGCCCAGGCAGCTGCAGCGTTACTACGTTTTCAGCCCTCGCCACACAACAAGAACGTGTTCAGGTTGTGACCAGTAAGTCTGCAGCAGCTTCTTTCCGATCGATCCTTCACACCAGCAGTATTACCGCCGCCACCCCGGCTGCCGCCGAAAGCCGCCGGTAAAGCGTACCTTTTTCCTTCCAGTCCGCACGCGCACTTTCACAAATATCCAGAAAGCGCTGCTCCTGTTTCTGCAGCTGTGCCTTCTGCGATACTGCATCCATGCCGCACAGTGCAGTCCCCAGCTCCAGAAAGCACTGATACTGTGCGTCACTTAAAAAATCGGATAAAGCCGCCTTTGAAACGCTCATCTGCCAGATTTTCTGAAAGGACAGGCCGCATCGGCTCTCCGCCAGCTCCGCGCAGTCCAGCAATACGTCCCCCAGAGATGTTTTACAGTCCAAAGCCGCGTGCCGCAGAGCTTCCCCCAGTGCGCTTCGGTGCCAGGTCATCTCTTTTTCCAGAAATTGTAATAATTCGCTCACTTCCCGCAAAAAAAGCCAGCGCTGCTTCAGACGGCGTTCCTGTTCCATCCCTGTCAGGAAACAGGCTCCGAAAATGCAAAGCATTCCACACAATTTCATTCCTGCACGCACCCGGATTCCTCCATCTCTGCCACTTCGTTGCAACATCTACATTTTCGCCCCTCGCCGGGTGGCATCCCACACTTCGTGCGGGATAAGCCCTCGCCGGGTGGCATCCCACACTTCGTGCGGGATAAGCCCTGACCGGTTCACGCTATTTCAACCACTACAGCTGTGACCAGCAACATCCGTTTCCTGCACTGCCGGATCATAAAATTTTCCCTTCCCGATCCCTGATTTCCCTCACCTCACCCGGCTTTCCTCTGCCCGCAAGCACCACATAGCGGTCAAACAACTGTTCCCGCAACAGTCTTTTCAGCAGCGGCTTGCGTTTTATCTCTTCCATCGACGCGCCATGTACCGTCGCAAGCAGACGACACCCGCACGTAAATACGTGTTCAATCACTTCTCCGTCCGTCTCACTGCCCAGTTCATCTACCGCTATCACCTCCGGAGCCATGGAGCGCAGAAGCAGCATCATTCCCTCCGCCTTACGGCAGCCGTCCAGGACATCCGTGCGCAGTCCCAGATCGTTCTGCGGCACACCCAGATACGAACCGGCCAGCTCGGAGCGTTCATCCACGACTCCGGTTGTCCTGCCCTCCCCGTACCGGTTTCCATCCGATATCTGGCGAATCAGGTCCCGCAGCAGGGTCGTCTTTCCTCCTCCTGGCGGAGACAGAATCAGAGTACTGCACACCTCGCCCTCTTCATACAGCCAGGGCATCAGCGAATCCGCGCAGCCCCGAACCTGATGGGAGAAGCGGATGTTCAGGCTGGAAACAGAGCGAAGCGACTGGATCCGTTCCCCATCCATCACCGCATGTCCCACCAGTCCGACGCGATGCCCGCCCGATACTGTAAGGAACCCCTGCCGCACCTCCTCATCAAAGGCATACAGGGAATAGCCGGAGACACATTCCAGCGTTTCCTTCAGATCCTCTTCGGTAATCCGGCGGCCGTCTGCCATATTTGCCGAAAGCTTTCCTGCGGTGCCAAGCGCATATTCCTGTCCATCATACCGCACCAGCAGCGGCCTGCCCACCCGAAGGCGGATTTCCTGCAGCTTTTCCATATCCAGGGTGCAGTCCGCAAACACACGTGCCAGCGGTGCAGCCAGAAGCCGGCAGACCGATTCATATTGCAAGTACATTCCTCCCGGATTGTTTTCTCCATTCATATATATGGGACAGCCTTTGGGAATATTCCTGAAATTCAAGGTTGCATTTTTGATAAGAGGCCGATATAATCATTACAGGTCACACCCCGACCAGATTTACGTTCTTTTCATATCTACTCAGATAGAAAACCATGCGGTACAGTAGGCCGCCTGATGTGCCGGACTGTTACGAATCATAAAGAAAGGGCAGACAGACTATGAAAAAAAGAGTTGTCGTAGCGCTCGGCCACAAGGCGCTGGGTACTACCTTCCCGGAGCAGCGTATCGCTGTACTCCACACAGCAAGGATTCTCGCTGACCTTATAGAAGAAGGCGCGCAGCTGATCATTACGCACAGCAATGCACCGCAGCTGGGCATGATCCACACCGCGATCAATGAATATGCAAAGACCCATGAGACCTACAGCGCACCAGTCGCTCTGTGTTCTGCGATGAGCCAGGGGTACATCGGCTATGATATTCAGAACACGCTGCGCTCTGAGTTGCTCTCCCGCGGCATCTATCGAACTGTGGCTACCGTCCTCACACAGGTGACCGTAGATCCTTACGATGAGGCCTTCTATCATCCGGTCAAGGTGATCGGCCGCTATCTGAATGCCGAAGAAGCGGCAGAGGAAGAGAAGAAGGGCAATTATGTCATTGAAGAGCCGGGAAAAGGCTTCCGCCGCATCGTAGCCGCTCCAAAGCCACTCGACATCGTAGAGATTGACGCGATCAATACCCTGGTTCACGCAGGACACATCGTCGTTGCGGGCGGCGGCGGCGGTATTCCGGTGCTGAAACAGCGAAATAATCTGAAGGGAGCCAGTGCCGTCATAGAAAAAGACGCCGTCAGCGGGCGCCTTGCAGATCTGGTCGACGCGGATCTGCTGCTGATCCTGACCAATGAAGAGTATGTATATCTGGGATATGGTTCTGAGAATCCGCAGGCCATTCACCAGATGAATATCTCGGAAGCACTGCAGCACATCCACAATGGCGAATTCGGCAAAGACCAGATGCTTCCGAAGGTCGAGGCTTCTGTCCATTTTGTCTCCCAGAAAGCCGGGCGCAGCGCGATTATTACCTCGCTTGACAAGGCGAAGGACGCTTATCTTGGCAGAACGGGAACCGTCATTGCCTGACAAAGAGACGATCCTGTTTGTACCACATCGGATAAGGGAAAAGGAGCTTCCCTTATCCGATTAATTTTTCCCTGTGCTTCCTATTCCGCCGCGGTCCGGCGCGTCCAGCGTTTCCACTGTTTCAAAGCAAAGCCTCGGCTGGTGCTCCATGATGCGAAACTGACAGATGCGGTCATTCCTGTGAATCTGGGTGTCACGCAGCGCGTAGGCAGGCATATACCACCAGTCATTCGGCCCTGCGTAGGTCTCATCCACGATCCCCATATGATTGGTCTGGATGAGGCCAAAATTTTTATAGGTCGAGCTGCGGGGAACAATGTGTGCCTCATATCCCGCCGGAAGCTGCATCGCCACCCCGAGCGGGATCAGACGGAACTCTCCCTTTTTCATCGTGATATCTTCAGCCGCACGCAGATCAATCCAGTCCGATTTGCCGTCAATATATTCCAGATGTTTGATCTGATCGTTTAAATATTGTATGCGGATGGTTTTTTCCATGCTCCATTCTCCTGATTCTTTTTTCGTAATGATCTGGTTCCTTCACAGTTCTCTGACCGGCAGGACGCCTTTTTCCATGACGGGCAGGTCTGTCCCCATCATAATATACGTTTTCATACATACTTCGCAGCAAGTGCGAAGTATTGTCCTGAATAATTACAAGCGTTCCTCTTCCTCAATACGGCCGTCCCGCAAACACTGCAACGGAACGCGGCTGCATGATAAATTTTCCATCAATCCGGCGTTCTTCGTTCTCCTCGTAGCAGTATCTTCCGCATTCATCGCCGCTGGTGTTTACGCTCAGATACCACACGCCCCCGTGCGGGATCTGCGGCAGGCCGATCTCGACCTCTTCCCAGTAGGAGTTCACAACAATGTAGATCATATCATCGCGCCCCTTCTGTCGGTCATAACCGGCAAAGCTCACGCCGATTGTCGGCGCGTTTGGCGGCAGCTCTGTGATCTCTGGATTGACATCATGCGCACGGATGGCAGGCATCCCGCAGACCGCATCCGGCAGGCGTTTCTGGATCACACGATGGCGGAAGCGGTAATGAATCATGAATTTGAAAAACTCGTAAATATCCCGGTTTTTCTCCAGAAAACTCCAGTCCAGCCAGGAAATCTCGTTGTCCTGGCAGTAGCCGTTGTTATTTCCATACTGCGTGTTGCCAAACTCATCTCCCGCATAGAACATCGGCGTCCCGCGGCTGCACATCAGCACGGCACAGGCATTGCGGATCATCTTGCGGCGGAGACGGTTTACCTCCGGGTCGTCCGTCTCCCCCTCCGCGCCGCAGTTCCAGCTGCGGTTGTCATTCGAGCCATCGGTATTGTTCCAGCCATTGGCCTCGTTGTGCTTTTCATTATAAGAATACAGATCATACAGCGTAAAGCCATCATGACAGGTGAGAAAATTCACACAGGAATTATACCCCACATAGTTTCCCTTCCCATCCTCATATGCCCCGCCGTAAAGGTCGCCGGAACCCGCCAGGCTCCAGGCTGCCGTATTGGACACCCAGTTATCCCCTTTTAAATAGGAGCGCATAACATCACGGTACCGGCCGTTCCATTCCGCCCAGCGGCGGCTCGCCGGAAATTTTCCAACCTGATACATCCCGCCCGCATCCCAGGCCTCCGCGATCAGCTTGACATTGCTCAAAACCGGATCGTAGGCCAGGGAGCGCAAAAGCGGCGGATTGTTCAGCGGTGTCCCATCCTCATGACGCCCCAGAATGCTCGCCAGGTCAAAACGGAACCCATCCACGCGGTAGTTGATCGTCCAGTAGCGCAGACAGTCCACGATCATCTGCTGGACGATCGGATGATTGCAGTTTAAGGTATTGCCGCAGCCGCTGAAATTATAATAATTTCCATCCGGTGTCAGCATATAATAGACACGGTTGTCAAATCCCTTGAAGCTGAACGTCGGTCCCAGCTCATTGCCCTCTGCCGTGTGGTTGAAAACCACATCCAGAATCACTTCGATGTCATTTTTATGCAGCTCGCGGATCAGGTTCTTCAGCTCTCCGCTGACCCGGTGCACTGCCGCTGATGCCGCGTAGCTGGAATTCGGTGAATAAAAGCAGACCGGATTGTACCCCCAGTAATCCAGCAGCTGCCGACCATTTACGACCCTGGCGTCACGCGTCTCATCAAACTCAAAAACCGGCATCAGCTCCACCGCGTTGATCCCGAGGTCCTTCAGATAGGGAATCTTCGCACGCAGCCCGTCAAAGGTTCCCGGATGAGAAACTCCCGAAGAGGGATGCTGGGTAAACCCGCGCACATGGAGCTCGTAGATCACCAGGTCACTGAGCTCCTTCTTCGACTGCGGCATCGCGCCCCAGTCAAAGGTATCCTTCATCACACGGGCGCGGTAGCTGTCCAGCTTCTTCACCCCCCAGAGCCGCTGTCCGGCCACATCCTTCGCATACGGGTCCAGCAAAACCGCATTGCGGTCAAAGATCAGTCCCTTCTCCGGGTCATACGGCCCATCCACGCGATAGGCGTATTCAAATTTATCTATGTCCAGCCCGAACACGATCATCGAGTAAACGTCCCCGATCTTATACTCCTCCGGAAACGGCAACACCGCGTACGGCTCCTCTTCCTTTGGATTATACAGCAGCAGTTCACAGGACCTGCCTTCCTTCGTGTGTACCGTAAAGTTCACGCCGGAATCCAGCGCCATCGCCCCATTCATATCAAAATACCCCGGCCGTACCTGAAAGCCATTGATCTCCCGCATCGGGCGGATCGACAGGGGGTAGTCATAAGTGATATTCTGTCTGTTCATTGCTGTCTCGTCTCCATCCTTGTTTTGTTGTCCTTGTTTTGCCCTGTTTTATTTCAATCATATACCAAAATTCCACTTGACAAATACTATTTTACCCAATAAAATACATATAAAAGGAAACGGGTTCTTTCACTGAGTAAGATCTTCGGATTAGAAAAGGTTTCTCGTTTCTTTTTTTATTTCCATATCATTTATGATACTTACATTTCTATCCACATACCTGACCTCCCATCCATAACGTAAGATTATCATACCCCTACTAACGATTCAAGAAAAAAAATCAAAAAGAATGAAAAACCGGATACCCCGTGGTTACCCATCCAAAGTATCCGGCTTGTCTTATTACCCAAAATTACCGCATTTGCCGTGTATATTCTTTACATATCTTATTTCACGTTCTTATTCATTCTTCTGTAGAGCGTCCCCGCCATCAGGATCGACATCGCCAGGAGCATCACTGCCACGTAAACCTCAATCGGACTGTTATCACCGGTTGCTACCGTAGAATCTGTTTCAGACTCCGTTGCTGTGGTCTCCGCCGCTGTCGTCTCAGACTCGGTTGCCGTGGTTTCTGTCGCGGTCGTCTCAGATTCGGTCTCTGTCGACTCCGTCTCGGTCTCTGTCGGCTTTTTTGATTATGCGTACTCGGTGTTCTAGTTGTAAGTTGTCGTCGGCAGCGTCTCCGTCTCAGACTCGGATTCCGTCGCAGTCGTTTCCGTTTCGCTCTCCGACTCCGTCGCGGTGGTCTCAGTCTCACTCTCGGATTCTGTCATGGTTGTCTCAGTCTCGCTCTCAGATTCCGTCGCCGTCGTCTCGGTCTCGCTCTCAGATTCCGTCGCCGTCGTCTCAGTCTCGCTCTCCGTTTCCGTTGCGGTCGTCTCAGATTGTGTCTGATCTCCCGAACCGCTTGACAGTTCCTTTACGGTAAGCAGCGTGCTCACGGTTCTATTGCCCGTATAGGTCAGTGTCACGGTGTGTACCCCTACAGAAAGCGAATCCATGTAGTCCTGCGTAAAGGTAATGATCGTAGAGCCTTCTGTCAGTGTATAATTCGAAGCATCTACCGTCACACCATCCACCGCTACACTAATGAACTCAGAAAGCGCACCACTGCACTTGATCACTGCGCTGGTATCTTTGCCGATCGTATACTCATCATCCGTTGCTGCTACGATGATATAAAGCGCTTCCGTTTCACTCTCAGATTCCGTTGCTGTCGTTTCAGACTCTGTGGCAGTCGTCTCAGACTCTGTCGCAGTCGTTTCCGTTTCTGTCTCAGTTTCCGTTTCTGTCTCAGTTTCTGTTTCCGTCTCCGTTTCTGTTTCCGTTTCAGCCGCATTTACAGTAACGGTAACTGTGATGGCAGCCGCGTTACAGGTATCTGTCTCGGGAACCGATATGGTAATCGTTGCTGTACCAGCAGACTGAACCGTCACAATTCCATCCTCGTCCACGGTCACCGCTTCTCCGTCCACCTCGTAGGTGAGCGTTCCATCGCTGGTCGTAGATGCGTTCAGATCAAAGGCCGCATCCCCGACTGTTTTCGTGTAGGAATCCGCATCCGTCGTGATTTCCGCATCCTTCTTCACTACTACTACAGTAGTATAAGAATTCGCATAACTGTATCCTTCATTGTTACTGTCCGGAACCATCACGTAAACATAAAGGGTACCTTCCCCAGCCGCTGTTCCGGTCACCTGAATCCCATCAACCTTATCCAGTGTGATTTCCACACAGCCGCTCAAATCACTCGAATAGCCAGCTCCCTTCGGCCATTCAGAGGAAATTGTAATATCCTCTGTCTGAACCTCACCATTTTCATCTGTATACTTGTAAGTAAGCGTCAGAGGGATCGTCACGGTCTCGCCAATGGTCACGGTATATACTTCGTCAACATTCAGCTCATAAAGTTCATCCACTACTGTCAGGGTATAGCCAGTAGAATACTCCGTTCCATCTTCTGCCTCCAGGGTAAACTCCAGCCATGCATAGCCGACTTCTGCACCCTCGATTGTCCATCCGTCCTGCTCATTCCCACTGATGATGACGGTAGGCGTTTCAATTTCACCCATCACCCATCCGTCACTTTCAGATGTGATCACACCAACCAGCTGTACGTCAACGATCGACAGATACTCTCCATCCTCCGCCAGATCTTTTCCGTTCGGATAAGCCATGCTGTATTCATAGCCGGAAGCATAGAGAACGCTGATCTCTTCTCCAACCAGCAGATTATATTTTTCTAATTCTACATAAGGTCCCACCGTCGACTCATCCACCGAACTAATATAATAATCACTCCAGGATATCTCATTTCCCTGATACAAGATTGTCGCTGTGATATAATAAGAGGTTTCGTTGCTCGCTTCCAGTGTGCCCGTAAATACATCTGAGCCCTCTGTAACGGAAACATCAGACGCTACCCAGCACCAGTTTTCCATATCCCACTGTTCAACGGTCCAGAAAACCTCGCAGCCGTCCGGATATTCATATTCATTGCTTCCATAAGGAATCAGAGTGATCGTCGCCGGTTCACCCATATACAGGTAAGACGCATATTCATCCCCATAGGTAATCTCAATATACGCACCGTAATCAATCGATGAAAAATATGGCCGATAATCTGCCACGTCTTCTGTACTGCCGTCTTCATATTCGATGACAGCATATACCCGGAAGCTGGTACCATATGTATCATTGCGGACAAACGTGGTCGTCAGCAGCTCGCCCCAGCCCTCGTCATCAAGTCCCCAGAAATCCGTATCAATCTCAGAAAAGTACAGTGTATATTCCTCTTCGGATACTTCTTCTCGCACGGCCTCGCCATCTTCGTTTGTATAATTACGCGTAAGAACCCATCCCGCGTTTTCTACATCCAGGGATTCGCCAAGGCCGACATTCTCTACAGACCCGGTCAGCTGATAATAATAATCGGTAACCTCAATATCAATGTTCGTGGAAGCCACTTCATTGCCATCCGCATCAAGTACACGAAGACAGATGCTTGTCCAGCCTTCCTCCAGCGCTGTGATTGTCACAATTCCATCGTCCAGTGAAACAGAGATAATAGAGTCATCGTAGGTCAGCTCCCCATCGTCATCCATCACACTCAGCATATAGCCGGAATTCTCAAAATCTGTAATGTACTCGTCGCTGTACTCGTAGTAATCTTCCACCGGAGTCATATATGCACAGAAGAGCGTCAGGGAATCAATTGTCTGCTCCTCACCGGCCAGCATCGTGCCCGTCCCGGTCGAATATTCCCACTGCAGGTCATAATACTCATTTGTCACATAGACATAGCACTGTTTCGTGCCGGAGCTTTCTTCATCACCTTCCACCGTCTCATGGCTGATCGTAACCAGCGCATACCCGCTGTCACCCCCAGTGGCGGCGATCGTCCAGCCATCTTCCGCGCTGCCGGATACCTCCAGGATTGCTTCCTCCTCACTGAGCAGGGTGTCATCCCAGCTGTACTGTTCCATGGAGACATCCGTGATCGTCACCTCAGTCCAGTCGCCGTAAGGATGGTCCATATCCCGATAGCTGCATCCAAGCGTGGAACCAATATCCCACCACCAGTCATTCAGCATCGTGCAGTCGCCAAATTCATCATACTCATAGTATGCCTTCAGGACCTCCAGGCTGTCTTCTCCGAGATACACTTCCGTCCCGTCTTCATAGACCAGATAATACCAAAAATCAATCCAGTAGCCTTCCCTGTACTCATCCGGGAGTGCTTCATCGACTGTGAATGTAATACTGCCATCGCCGTTGTCCGTCCAGGATACATACTCACTGATCTCATCATAAGGGTGCACATCCCATACAATGGCCGAATCCTCCGGGAAAGAAACATCCTCGGCGAAATTTAATGTTAAGGTCTGTGGATTTCCGGCAAAGACATAGTAATAATACTCATCCTCTTCTGTACCATAGGTCTTGCTGATCTCTTTCGATATATCGTAAGAGTCCACATACACGCAGGTATCACCCAGCCAGTCATCTTCTCCATCTTCATTCGCATACCAGACCTGTACCCAGAAGTTCGTATCCCAGTTTACCTTGCGAAGCAGAGAATCGATCGAACCATCCTCCGCATATTGAATCGCCAGACTGTATGTGTCAATCGAGCCTTCTTCCAGCTCCAGCCAGTACGTTTCTCCATCAATCTCCACCG
This sequence comes from Lachnospiraceae bacterium, assembly GCA_021202635.1. Lineage (GTDB taxonomy): Bacteria > Bacillota > Clostridia > Lachnospirales > Lachnospiraceae > Choladousia. The sequence continues at coordinate 48,334 of JAJQCQ010000033.1, forward strand.
TCTCAGACTGAGAAGAACCGTCCTCATCTGTGTAATACCTTGTCAGGGTAAAATCCTCATTCGCCAGAGAGTAGGTGTCGCCGATCCGGAACGCATCCGTTGGAATCGAGCCATTGTCATAGCTCAGTGTATAATACTCTTCCGATACACTGACGCCAAATTCCTGTTCCACTACATAATCCCCATCGCTGTCATAGCCAGCAATGATAACCGTGTCTGTACCACCCTCTCTGATGCCGGTAAAGGACAGTATATACCCGCCGTCCTCTGCATCCTCTACCTCCAGAGCCGTATAGCGTCCGGTTGTAAAGGGCTCAATCGTGAAATCCGTGATTTCGGTATAATCTTCACTTCCATCGTCCCAGATCACCTGCCATTCAATCGAGGAAATATAGAGACGGATCGTTTCCCCATTCAGAGTCACAGATGTCCCGTCCAGCCACTCAGAGTTAAACCAGTAATTGATTTCTGAAACTTCCGGTCCATCCTCATCCTCTGCTTCTTCCGAACTGGTTCCTTCCTCTGTCTGAGGCTCTGTTGATTCTTCTGTCTCTGTGTCAGCCTCTGTTTCTTCCCCTTCCGTGCCTTCCGCTGAGCTTCCGACGGATGTCACCCCGGCAACCGTACCATCCGCACTCGTCCCGGAATTGCCATCATCTGTACCTTCGCCGGTCTCTTCCTCTGAAGCATCGTCCGTTTCCGGCTCTGCTGCAGCTTCCGTCTCATCCTCTGAGCTGTCATCTGTTTCTGCTTCCGCTGCGGCATCTGTCTCATCCTCTGAGACATCGCCTGCATCTGCATCCGAACCGTCATCGGTTTCCGCTTCCGATTCTTCCGCTACTACGGCCGACGTAGGCGCCACCGCAGTCACCTGAGAAACTGCCAGCACCGTTGCCAGCGCAAGCGCCGCAAACCGTTTCTTATTTCTCATAAAAGATCCTCCTAACTTCTCCTGATCATGCCTGTCAGGGAAATTGCATTCGCACTCTTAGTATATGCAAGTAAACTTTACACAGCATAATCCGCAAGTGAAATACTTACGGCGATTGTACCATGATTGGAGTTTGTTTTGGTGTCCCAAAAGAAGACTTCGAATTTATGGCGGAGGTTTAATAATATTAACATTTTCGTAACAAATGACACGTTCCCGAAACGGAACGCGGAAAGGGTGCGAGATGTCATCCCTGTTGTCTTTACAGAAGATTTTTTGTGTTCTGTCAGAAGACTTTTTTCGACAAATTGTAGAAGCGATTGCTTTCTTTCGGTTTTGTGTGATATACTGGAAAAAATGTAACAGTTCCGGGAAAACACACTTTGTGTCTTTCCTCTGGAGCTATTGATGGATATCACAGATTTCGGGGGAGGAAATTCCTTTGGCACAAGAGAATGGCAAGAAAAAAATGACGACATCCCAGCTTCTCAATCTGATCAAGCGGTCAAATGATTTTTCGGAAGTAAAGGAAGCCTACCATGACAATACGGAGGACCCGGTATTCTGTCATTACCTGTATCAGCTGATGGAAAAGCATGGTGTAGCGCCGAAAGACATTATTGTGGAGAGCGGTATTGAGCGTTCTTATTTTTATCATGTTCAGAGCGGGAAGAAGATGCCCGGGCGGAATATCATCCTGCGCATTGCGTTCTGTATGTCAGCCACCTATGCAGAGACCTCTCAGATGCTCCGCCTGGCGGGACAGGGCGCTTTGTATCCGCGGGTACGGCGCGATGCCATTCTGATCTATGCGATTGAAAAGAAACTTACGATGCAGCAGGCCAATGATATGCTGCTTCAGGAAAAGGAGCTTCCTCTGTACGAAAGACGCTCGAAGAATCTGTCCTGTGAACGCCACAGGATGCCTTCCGGTGAGGAGGAGTAATACTTCATGAAAAGCTGGAACGATGAGTACACTTCTGTTCTTCCGGATGTACTTGCAGAGACTTATGAGGTGCTCTCCTGCCTGAAGGATTCCACGGAAAGCACTTCTTACCTTCTCCAGGGAAAAGACCCGGACAGTCTGTATATTTTAAAAACTGCCTCAGACCCGATCTTTGCCGGGCTGCTGGCGAATGAAAAGAACATTCTGGATGGCATCCATCATTCCATGGACAGCAAATTTTCTCAACGCTTTCCTTACGCGGTTCTGCTCTATGAGGATCCGTCATCGAAGGTGACTTTTTATATTCGCACGTACATCGAAGGGAAGACGCTGGAAGAGCTGTGCGAGACAAACTATGAGCAGGCCGGGCTGCCGCTCTGGCAGGCTCTGGATTATATCATTTCCCTGACAGATATGCTGCAGTTTCTGCACTCCATGACGCCTCCTCTGATTCATCGGGATATCAAGCCTCAGAATATCGTGATCGACGTGAATGGAGTCTGCCACTTCATTGACTTCGGCATCTCCCGCTTCTACCAGTCCGGCAAAAACAGCGATACGATTCCCATGGGCACCCGTCTCACTGCTCCGCCGGAGCAGTTTGGCTTCCAGCAATGTGACACCCGCAGCGACCTGTACTCGTTGGGCGTGGTGCTGTTTTACAGTCTGACAGGGGAATACAGTCTGAACCCCTCGCTCCTGGATGAACTGGATGCTTCTGTCGCTGCCATCATTCGCAGGGCCACGATGTTTGACCCCCAAAACCGGTACCAGTCCGCAAAGGAGCTGCTGAGCGACCTGCTCGCAGTCCGGTATCCCTATGTCAATCAGAATCCTATAGGACAACCGAACCCTTCCCAGGCTGACGACACACCGCAAAATGCTCCTGTTATGCCAGCTGCCACCGAAGGCCAGTCAAAAACCACAGTCGTCCGGAAAGGCACCGGCAAAAGCAGAACCCATTTTACGCCTCTTTTGCCTGGCGTGTTCTGCCTGTTTCTGATCCTTACCCTCCTGCTGCTGGTCCGTTTCCGGAACCAGCCGGACAGCCTTCCGGCTTCCGAAGCCAATACAGAGGCTTCCTTAGAGCCAGTCGCAGGCAGCACAGCAGAATCCTCTCCCACGTATACCTTTACAGAGCCTCTGATCGAAGAGGCAGTGCGCGAGCAGCTTGGACTCACGAGCGACGAGGGCATCACGGAAGCGGATCTGGAACAGGTGACTGCTCTGCATATCATGGGACTTCAGGTCTATTCGGATGAGGATGAGATCTGGTTTCAGGGAGACTACCCCTATGTGTACGATGACGAGATGCGTGAAAGCGGCCTCTATGAGAAGACCGGAACCATCTCTTCCTTAGAGGACCTGACCCATATGCCCAACCTGACCTGCGTGTGTCTCTACCGGCAGCAGATCACAGACATTTCGGTGCTGATGGAAAGCGGACTGACCATCACGGAGCTGGGGCTTGGCTACAACCCCCTGTCGGATCTGACTCCGTTAGAAGGCAATGACACTATCACTGTTTTAAACCTGGCCGGACTGGATATTTCCGACCCATCTGTGATCGCCACCCTTAGCAGTCTGCGAGAGCTTAACATCAGCGCAACCTCGATTTCTTCTCTAAACGGACTGGAAAACTGCCCGATTGAAATACTGAATCTTTTTCAGGTCAGTCTGACGGATTATACAGAGCTTGAGCAGCTCAAAGATCTGCGTTCTCTGGAGATTGAGTATCTCTCAGAGCCGATGATACAGACCTTGAAAGCACTTTCTCTGGAAACGCTATTCGTGCATCATATGAACGGCTATTCCTTAGGAGCGCTTTCTCCGCTGAATACGCTGGAAGATCTGGGCGTCTACGTCGGTTCCATGGAAACCATCTCCCTGGATGGGGCTGCGTTTTCTTCCCTGCAGACGCTGGATATAAAAGATGCCACCATTTCCGATTTCTATGGTCTGTCTTCCCTGACTGAGCTTTCTACACTGAAAATCTATTCCAGTGTCTGTGAAAGCTACGACGGACTGGACGCGCTTCCGAATCTGCGCACGATTTACTGCACCTCCGAACAGGCAGAAGCCATGCGCGCGCAGTATCCGGAGATGGATTTTTATTATTCTTATGCGGAGTGAAACATCGCAAGCCGCGCTTTTACCGACGGATAGCGCTCCAGGTCCGTGTGCGGAAGCGCAGAGGCTGCCGTCATTTTCTGCAGAAAGTCCTCGACGGCACCAAACTGCACATACGTCATCCGGTCAAGGATTTCCGGAAGCTCCTCTACAATAGCGCGGTTCAGCAGCAGCATCCGCGCCCCTTTCAGCGACGTATTGCCCTCCGCATGAATCCGCTCCAGATCCACATCGGGATACATACCGATATTCACCGCAGACTCTTTCCTTACATGGGTTCCAAACGCACCGGCCATGTAGAAATCTGTCACGTCCTCCAACTCCAGCCCGGTCTCAGAGAGGAGATGCTCCATCATCGTATAAGCCGCAGCCTTCGTACGGATAAATTCCTGAATGTCACTCTGATAAAACCACAATCCCGGTGCGTAGCAGAAAGCATATTCTCCCTCTTGCGGACGAAAGGCGATCGCATCACTCGACTCCGGTACAAATTTTCCACGCAGGTCAATCAGACCATGCAGAAAAAGCTCTGAGATCAGATCAATAATCCCTGAACCGCAGATTCCTGTCGGCATTCCGCCGCCAATGACATCCAATTGGACGGTACATGTGTTTCTTCCTATTATAATTGTCTCCTGGTTATTCCTTCCGCTATATGTGTCTGCTGGCGAAAGTCTCTCTGCGGGCGTTTGTTCCTGTCCCGCACACTCTTCTGACTCAGGAGACGAATCTGCATAAGAAAAACAGATATGCTGTACCGCGCCGTCCGCTGCACGCATCCCGGTCTTTACAACGCCGCCTTCCAGTGCGGGGCCTGCCGCTCCGGCGCCGCAGAGCAGAAAATCCCGGTTTCCGACGACCAGCTCTCCATTCGTCCCCACATCAAAAAACAGAGAAATGGATTCCCTGTGATACAAATCCGTGGCAACCATTCCGCTGATGATATCCCCGCCCAGATAATTTGCCTTTCCCGGATAGCAGAATACATATCCTGGAATCGGGATATCCAGCTCCTCCCCTCTCAGGAATCCCGGCTGGTCTGCCTGGACCGCGTATGGAGCAGAGAAAACACAGAATGCATCCATTCCGATCAGAAAGTGGATCATTGTCGTATTACCGGCCACGGTCATCGAAAGACATTTCTTCGCAGCAATGCCGGTTTTCGCAGCAATGCGCTCCATCAATCCGATAATGGTATCCACGGTCGCCAGTCGAAGCTCTTCCAGATGCTCTGAGAAGGTCTTGTGCTTCGCCGGGCAAGGGAAATATGCGCGCTTCTGCTCGCCTGCGTCAGGCGCTGGTGACAATCCCCCGTCACGATCATGCGCATAAAAAATACGCGTCAGGATATCCTCTCCAAACGCGATCTGCTGATTGTATGCACTCTCCTGCGCGACCACTTCCCCGGTATTGCAATGGATCAGCTGCATGACCACGGTCGTGCTTCCCAGGTCAACCGCGAAACCATAATGCGCGTCGCTGGTATCCCCCGCCTCCAGATCGACTGCTTCCCAGCCTCTGCCGTCATAACATAGCGAAATGGTCAGCTTCCAGCCGGCTTTTTCGCAGAGCGGATATAATTTGCGCAGCACAAAAGCCGATGCTTTTACATCCTCACACCCTTTTTCCCGCAGCGAATCACAGATCCGCTGCCAGGAGGAACGGTTATCCTCCTCCGTGGGAGGATCCAATTCAAGAAACAGTTTCCGGCTGATTCCGCAACTCATGTGTTAGCCTCCATTTTCATTTTTCCCGTACGCACACGTTCTTTTCCAGTACCAGCCCGGTCAACAGCAAAACAGGAAATACAATCCCGGAGAGAATGCCGAGGTTCAGCTGTCCTCCAAATAAATTGTTTGCCATCGTCCCCACAAAGGTCGGTCCTCCGCTGCAGCCGACATCGCCGGCGAGCGCAAAGAGGGCAAACATCGCGGTCCCGCCTTTTGGCATCGCCCGGGTGCCAAGGCTGAAGGTGCCCGGCCACAGAATGCCGACGGAAAGTCCGCAGAGCGCACAGCCGAGAAAGCCCAGAACCGGCGCAGAAGAAAGTCCTATGATCAGATAACTGCAAAAGCAGAGGCAGGCGCTCACCCACATAAATTTCTTCAGATCAATCTTTTCGCCAAATTTACCGTAAAACAGGCGCGCGCTTCCCATGGTCACTGCAAAAAGGAGCGGTCCTGCCAGGTCGCCGACCGTTTTCGGTACGCCCAGTCCGCTCTCCGCATAGGCGCTCGCCCACTGACTGACCGCCTGCTCGCAAGCGCCCGCACATGCCATCAGCAGCATAAATACCCAGAACATGCGCATTGATGCCAGCTGGCGGATGCTGTAGCCCTCCTCTCCTTCTTCGAGCAGCGAACCGATCGGCACATTTGAAAACAGGATTCCATTCGCGATCGGCACAATGGACCAGATCACCGCCAGGATCTTCCAATTCTGTATGCCAAACACTGCAAAAAAGAGGCTGGAAAGCAGTACCACACCGACATGCCCCCAGCAGTAAAAGGAGTGTAAAAGGCTCATTGCCTTTGCTTTTTCATCGCCCGGGCAGGCCTCCATGATCGGACTGACCAGCACCTCCAGCAAGCCGCCGCCGAGTGCGTAGACCACCACTGCAATGCAGAGTCCCGCATAGGCATCCGGAAGCAGTTCCGGCAGAACCGTCAGCAGAAGCAGCCCCGCCGCGGAAAAAATATGCGCGCTTACCACACAGGGACGGTAGCCGATTTTATCCGCAAATTTCGCTGAAAGCAAATCCACCAGAAGCTGAATGCCAAAATTCAGACCGGTCAGCAGCGCGATTTTATCCAGCGTGACACCATACTGAGACTGAAAGGTCAGAAACAGCAGCGGCGCAAAATTGTTGATAATCGCCTGCACCGTGTATCCGATGAAGCAGGCGTAGATCGTATGCCTGTATTGTAATTTCATCCCTACTTATTCTTCCGGTATCTGTCTGCGCAGCCATAAACAAATGGCAGACAAATCACTCGGTCTCCTCTTCATCCAGCATCTCTTTCATCGTCCGCCAGCCAAGCATCGCGCATTTCACACGGGCCGGCATGTGGGCAATATCCTGCAGCGCTCCGGCCTCTTCCAGCTCTTCCAGCTCATCGTCTGTAATTTCCCCGTGGATCATCCGTTTAAAAATATCCGCCAGATGCAGCGCCTCTTCACTGGATTTCCCGATGATCAGGTCGAGCATGATATCGGCGGATGCCTGCGAGATCGCACACCCGTCCCCTGCAAAGGAACCGTCCACAATCGTATCATTTTCCACCTTAAGGTGCAGAAAAATATCGTCGCCGCAGCTCGGATTGACGCCCTCCAGCACCAGGTTGGCGTCTGCCAGCGCATGCTTATGACCGGGATGCTGGTTGTGGTCGATCAGTATTTCATTGTAAAAGGTCCTACTCTCCATATCCCATGTTCCTCCTTACCTGACCAAGCGCTTTTGTGAAGCGCAGGATTTCCTCTTCTGTATTGTAAAACGCCAGGCTGACCCGGGTCGTAGAACCAACCTTCAGATGCTGCATCAGCGGCTGCGCACAGTGATGTCCCGCACGCACCGCGATTTTCGCTGCACTTAAGATTTCTGAGACATCATGCGGATGAACACCGTCCACCGTAAAGGTCAGAATGCCATGATGGTCTGTCGCATCCTCCGAGCCGTACACATGCACACCCGGAATCTCTTTCATCCTGGAATACGCAAGCACCGTCAGCTGCTGTTCCCGCTTTTCAATCCAGTCAAAGCCCAGTCGCTGCATATAGCGAATCGCCGCCCCGAGACCGACCGCGCCGCCCGCGTTGACGGTGCCTGCCTCGAATTTATGCGGCAGCTCCGCATAGATCACTTTGTCGCGGGATACCGATTCGATCATCTCGCCCCCGCTTAAAAACGGCGGCATCTTTTTCAGCCACTTTTTCTTTCCATAAAGGACACCGATCCCATCCGGAGCCAGCATCTTGTGACCGGAGAAGGCCAGAAAATCCACATCCAGCTCCTGCACATCGACCGCCATGTGCGGCACGCTCTGTGCGCCATCCGCGACAATCACGATGCCTTTCTCATGACAGACTTCCGCAAAGCGTTTGATGTCATTTTTGTGTCCAAATACATTGGACACCTGCGTAATGGCAACCAGCCGTGTCCGCTCCGTAAGTACGGCGCGCAGCATTTCTTCTGTAAATGCCCCGTTTTCGTCGCATTCCAGGTAAACGATCTTCGCACCTGCGCGCTCGGCCGCCTGCCGCCACGGAAGCATATTGCTGTGGTGCTCCGCAATGCTTACCACGATCTCATCTTCCGGCTGAAACAGAACGCTGCCCAGACTGTAGGCAATCAGGTTCAGACTTTCCGATGCATTCCGCGTAAAAATAATTTCCTCGGTACTTTTCGCATTGATAAAATCCTTCACGATCCACCGCGCATTCTCGTACGCCTCTGTCGCTGCCTCGCTTAAGGGATACAGACCGCGGAAGGGATTCGCGTTCTTCGTCTCATAGAAATCCCGCACCGCTTCCAGTACCGCCGTCGGCTTCTGAGAGGTCGCCGCGTTATCCAGATACGCATACTCTGTATTCTGAAGCAGCGGAAAATCCCGGCGAATATCTTCTATGTTCCATTTATTCCGATTCATCTCTGGCATAAAACTCATTTATCCTTTCCTGCCGCCCGGCGAGGACGGAAAGCGCAGTGGCTGCAGCTCTCACTCACGCAAGGTACCCCTGCACCAGCTCCCGTGTCTTTTCATCCCGGATCTCACTGCAAATGGCATCGATCCGCGCCCGCGCCATCATCTCGTAAATTTCCTGCTCCTCTATCCCGCGGGAAGCGAGGTAAAACAGCAGGGCTTCATCCAGCCGTCCAATCGTTGCGCCATGGTTCCCTTCTACGTCCTCTTCCTCGCAAAGAATCAGGGGAACCGTCCGGTTGACTACTCCCTCCGAGAACAGCAGGACATCCTCCTTCTCATCGCCTTTCGCTCCGATGGAGCCATTCCGAAAATCAATCGTACCGCGGAACAGCTTTTTTGACTCTCCGCGCAGGACACCGGAGACATCCATACGGCTCGTCGTTTTCGCGCCGGTGTGGACAGCCAGATAATTCATGTCCAGTAACTCTTTTTTATCCAGCAGATAGCCAATCCTGCTTACCAGAGAGCTTGCCTTTGCACGCAGATCGGTGCGCATCCCCATATAGGTTTCACCGCCGCCAAGCACAATCTGGGTTGTCTCAATCTGTACATTCTCTGCACAGGATGTTCCGACATCATTCAAAAACGTAAAGTCCTCCGGCAGCTTCTGAATCTGCACCAGATGTACCTTTGCCCCACGTTCTGCACAGATCCTGGTCTGTACCGCTGCAAAATTGCCCTGCGGCTCTGCCACAGCCGGCGTCTGCACGGTGTCTGTCGCCTCTGCCTGGCAAAAATCCATAATCACGGTGATCTCACTGTTCTCACAGGCATGGACAGCAATGCGGTTCTGTACGGACTTTCCTGTCTCATAGGAAAAGTGCAGGCGTACCGGCGCACTCTCTTTCACTCCCGCAGCTATCTCCCAGCCATGAAATCCTGCTTCACTCTGCTCCAGAAGCGCATCCAGGTCCGTACCGACTGCGCCCAGAATATCCGCGGGGAATTCTTTTTCTTCCTTATTATAATAGCTATATGAAATCGTATCCGGCGTCTCCATCTCAATCGGTCCTCTGGCAGGAACAGAAACGCCGCGTAAACTGCCTTCGTTCACGTGCAGCCAGTTCCAGGTCGGGGCGGGCAGCCGGTTTACTGTCATATCCATAGATCTTACTCCTCTCTGTGGCCTGATCCTCTGTATCTCAATATCACCCGATGCTCCCTTTCATTTCAAGCCGGATCAGATTGTTCATCTCGACCGCGTACTCGACCGGCAGTTCCTTAGAGACATTATCCGCGAAGCCGCTCACAATCATCGCCCGTGCTTCGTCCTCCGGAAGTCCGCGCGACATCAGATAGAATACCGCCTCATCGCTGATCCGCCCGATCTTTGCCTCATGGCCGATGTCTGCGTCACTGGTGCGAATGTCCATCGCCGGAATCGTATCTGACCTGGAAATGCGGTCCAGCATCAGTGACTGGCAGGAAACCGAGGATTTGCTGTGTTTTGCTTTCGGATTCACCACCACAGAGCTGCGGAAGGTGCTGATTCCGCCGCCCTTTGAGATGGAACGCGTATTCATGTAAGAAGACGTGTTCGGTGCATTGTGCACCATCTTTGCGCCGGTATCCAGATTCTGCCCCTGTCCGGCGAAGGTAACACCGGTAAACTCTGCCCGCGCGCCATCCCCGTTCAGAATACTCATCGGGTACAGATAGGAAACATGAGAGCCAAAGGAGCCGGACACCCACTCAATCCTGCCGCCCGCCTCAACACGCGCACGTTTCGTATTCAGGTTATACATGTTTTTCGACCAGTTTTCAATCGTCGAATAACGCAGGCGGGCATTTTTGCCCACAAAAAGCTCCACGCAGCCTGCATGCAGATTTGCCACATTGTACTTCGGCGCCGAGCATCCCTCGATGAAGTGCAGATCCGCCCCTTCATCCACAATAATCAGCGTATGCTCAAACTGTCCTGCTCCAGGTGCATTCAGCCGGAAATAAGACTGCAGGGGAATATCCACCTTTACGCCAGGCGGCACATAAACAAACGATCCGCCGGACCAGACTGCCCCATGCAGAGCCGCAAATTTGTGATCGCGCGGCGGCACCAGCTTCATAAAATGGCTCTTGACCATGTCAGCGTACTCCCCCGTCAGGGCACTCTCCATGTCCGTATAGATCACGCCCTGCTCTGCGACTTCTTTCTTAACATTATGATAGACAAGCTCTGAGTCATACTGTGCACCGACTCCGGCCAGCGACTCCTGTTCTGCCTGAGGGATGCCCAGCAGATCAAAGGTCTTTTTAATCTCTTCCGGCACATCATCCCAGCTGGCCTTCATATTGGTATTCGTCCGCACATAAGTCGCTATCTTGTCCATATTCAGACCTTCAATCGACGGTCCCCAGTCCGGCACCGGAATCTCGTTGTAAATCTCCAGGGATCTCTGCCGGAATTCCCGCATCCATTCAGGATCATGCTTTTCGTCGGAAATCTGTGCCACAATCTCCGGTGTCAGCCCGGCCTGCAGCCGGTAGACATCTTTCTCTTCATTTTTTATATCATAAATACTGCGGTTGACGTCCTCAACCCAGGTTTTTTCTTTCATGCTCTGTCATTACCTCCGGTTCCCGTTTTCCTGCTGTTTTTTCCTGCCCAAAGCACTGACGGACAGAATATGTTTCACGGGTGCGTCCTCACCCTTGCAGGTACTGTTCGAAACCTTTTTCATTGATCTCATCCACAAGTGACGCATCGCCCTCGGCTACAATCCTGCCGTCCACCAGCACATGGGTCACATCTACATGCAGCGCTTCCAGAATCCGGGTACTATGTGTAATGATCAGAAGCGAACCGTCCTTGTCCTTCTGATATTCTTCCACTCCGCGGGAAACTGTGCGCACCGCATCTACGTCCAGTCCGGAGTCCGTCTCATCCAGTATTGCAAGCGAAGGCTTCATCATCAGAAGCTGTAAAATCTCCGCTTTCTTTTTCTCACCGCCGGAAAATCCGACATTCAGGTCACGCTTTGCATAGGACTTGTCCATCTGCAATACTTCCATCTTCGCTTCCAGTTCTTTTCGAAAATCCCACAGACGGATGCGCTCCCCTGTCCGCTGCTCCAGCGCACTGCGGATAAAATTGCTCAGCGTAATCCCCGGCACCTCCAGGGGATTCTGAAACGACAGAAACAGACCTGCTTTCGCACGCTCTGCCACAGTCGCATCAGCCAGATTTTTTCCGTCAAAAAGGATCTCGCCGTCCGTCACCTCGTAAGACGGGTTCCCCATCAGCGCATAACCAAGGGTCGACTTTCCGGCGCCATTCGGCCCCATCAGCACATGCGTCTCGCCTCTGCCAATTTCCAGATCAATTCCATGCAGAATCTCTTTTTCCTCTACTCTGACAGATAAATGCTTTACCTGTAATATTTTTTCAGCCATATCAATCCTCCGTAATCCCGACCATTTTGCTCGGATATCGAAGTGTATTATATACCCGGTATACGATTCTTGCAAGGAAAAAATCCTGCAAAATCCATCTGATTCTGTTCCTGTTTATTTTCTTCTTTTATAATCAAGCCGAATCTTGTCCGTGATCAGCGCAATGAACTCGGAATTTGTCGGCTTTCCTTTCCCGTTACTGACTGTATATCCAAACAGCTCTTCGATGGTATCCATCTTTCCCCGGCTCCAGGCAACCTCGATTGCATGACGGATCGCCCTCTCGACACGGCTCGACGTGGTCTGGTGTTTTTTCGCGATGGTCGGATAAAGGATTTTCGTGATCGAATGGAGCATCTCTGCATCCGTCACGGACATGATAATCGCATCACGCAGATATTGATACCCCTTGATATGCGCCGGAACGCCGACTTCATGAATGATATTGGTCACATCGGTCTCCAGATTCTGTTCCAGGTAATCCATGGAACCTTCTTCCGGCATTTTTCTTCCCTCTCTGGGCAGGACCCGTTCGCTGCGCGCGCGTACTCGTTTGATGTGATTCAGCACATTTTCCTGGTCAAATGGCTTCAATATATAATATTCTGCACCCAGATTGAATGCTTCCACGGTGGTTCTCTGCTGGCTGACGGCGGATATGACAATAAAAGCCGGCTTTTTCAGATCCGGCTCACGGTTTACCCGGTCCATCACGCCCAGTCCATCCAGCTTCGGCATAATAATGTCCAGCAAAACCACATCCGGCTTTTTTTCCTTTATAATTTCAATCAGTTCCTCTCCATTTCCCGCTTTGCCGACCACCTGCAGCTCCTCATCACTGCTGACAATGTGATCCAGCATCTGCACCATCCCGTCATTGTCATCTGCAATTGCAACATTCAGCTTTTCCATTTTCTATACTCCTCTCCTTTTTCTAAAAAGCAGCTTTCGCCGTTTCCCTTTTGTGCCGCTTCCACAACCGGCCTGCTTTTTATTATATTTTTTTCGCCTGATTTCGCAAGAAAATCTCATCGAGCCGTTCCGACAGAAACAGCCGCAATTCTCCCCTGTACCTGTGCGATTGACACGACCAAGAAACGAAAACCTTGCCAAAATGTGACAGAATTAAGGAAAATATAGCAGATTTTGGGGAATTTTTTTCTCTTGTATCTTCTGCTCTCTATGTGGTATACTGTCCCGGTAGTTGTGTTGTATCCCAATTGGAAAGAAGAACCGTCACTGTTCCGACCTGTTACAGTTAGGAAGCTTCCAGGATTTCGAAAGCAAAACCGCCTGGATTCTCACAGTCTATATCTGTGTCTGACGCATCGGCTCTTTGTCTCTAAGCATCCTACCGCCATGGAGGGTAGCTTACTGGCAGCCGCATCCGGCACACCGCGGTGCTCTTTCACACAGGGAATAATAACAAGGAGGACAAATCAAATGAACACAAACACAAAATTCAACACCTCGCAGCTCGTCATTCTTGGTCTTATGACCGCCATTCTTCTTCTCATGGCTTACACGCCGCTCGGATACCTGAATATCGGCCCTCTCGCAATCACCTTCAATGTGATTCCTGTGGCGATCGCCGCGATTACGCTCGGCCCGGTTGGCGGCGCAGTGACCGGCTCCGTCTTTGGACTGACCAGCTTTCTGCAGTGCATCGGCATTGGCGGCACCAGCGCCATGGGAGCCATCCTGTTTGGCATCAATCCGCTTCTGGCCTTTATCCAGCGCTTCGTACCCAGATTTCTGGACGGCCTTCTTCTCGGATACATCTTCCGCGGCGTCAGAAAGGCAGTAAATACTTCCGTGGCCTGCTTCGTGACCGGCTTCTGCTCTGCATTTCTGAACACGCTGTTTTTTATGAGCGCACTTGTACTGCTGTTTGGCAATACGGAGTATATGCAGAACCTGATGGGAGGTAAGAATGTCATTCTCTTTATCTGCGGATTTGTCGGTGTCAATGCTGTATGTGAAATGATCTCTTCGACCATCCTCACCGGCGCAGTCGGCATCGCGCTGTACAAAGCGCATTTCGTACCGGCTTCGACTCCGCGCCGTGCTCGCGCGTAATTTTGCGTTAGCTTCGACACCGCGCCGTGCTCGCGCGTAATTTTGTGCCGGCTTCGACTCCGCGCCGTGTACGTGCGCAAACAGGCTGCGAGCCCTGCATTGGGCGCGGCATAACAGAACGATTCAGGAGGTTCCGCCATGATTCTGGCAATTGATATTGGAAATACGAACACGGTCATCGGCTGCTGCCGCGGCCAGAGCATTCTTTTCGTAGAACGCCTTTCTACAGCGCCTTCCCGTACAGTACTGGAATACGCGATCAGCATCAAAAATGTACTGGAGCTCTACAAAATCGACCGGAACGAGCTTTCCGGCTCGATTATCTCTTCCGTTGTACCACCGCTGACAAATCTCTTCTGCGATGCCGTCGAGAAAATCATCGGTATCCGCCCGATGGTGGTAGGCCCCGGTGTGAAGACAGGACTGAATATTCTGATGGACAACCCCGCACAGGTTGGCAGCGACCTGATCGTCAACGCAGTCGCTGCGATCGCTGAGTACCCGGCTCCCCTGATTATTATTGATATGGGAACCGCGACCACGCTCTCCGTAATTGACCGGAATAAAAATTATATCGGCGGCATGATCCTTCCCGGTATCCGTGTTTCCCTGGATTCCCTTGTCAGCCGGACCTCCCAGCTGGTGCGCATCAGCCTGGAGGCACCGAAGCGCCTGATCGGGAAAAATACTGCAGAGTGTATGAAAAGCGGCATCATTCACGGAAACGCTGCCTGCATCGATGGCATGATAGACCGAATCGAACAGGAAATCGGAGAAAAAACGACGGTAATCGCTACCGGAGGACTGGCAGCAAGGATTACTCCCCATTGCACCCATGAAATCCTGCTTGATGACGCTCTGCTCCTGAAAGGCCTGATGTATATCTACTACAAAAACGCGTAAACACGAAAAAACGCTTGACAGAAATCCCTGTTTGGACTAAGATAATCTAGTGTGTTTACGAAAAACGACCGTGTCCGTTTATAAACAAACCATGATAATTACGTAAAGTTGGGAGGTGTCCGAATTGGCGAATATTAAGTCTGCAAAGAAGAGAATTCTTGTTTCCCAGAAGAAACATGACAAAAATAAATCCATCAAGTCTTCCGTAAAGACTGCGATGAAAAAGGTAGAAGCTGCTGTTGCGGCGAATGATAAGGCAGCGGCTGAGGCAGCGCTGCTGGCTGCGACTTCTACGATTGATAAAGCAGCTACAAAAGGCGTTTATCATAAGAATAACGCGGCGAGAAAGGTTTCCCGTCTGACAAAGGCAGTCAATACCATGGCTTAATCACAGATTAAATCGGATAGGGGGCACCCTATCCGCTGCGCCAGACAGGTGCGGCGCAAGCCGCAAATTTCCACACCCCGCCTGTGTGCATAAGAAAGGCAGTCACACCGTCACGTGACTGCCTTTTTTGTAACCTTATCTTTTTTCCACATCCGCACAGAACGCTTCCATCAGTTCCCACACTTCTTCCCGTCCCTGTCCGGTCTGCGAAGAGAATGGAATCATCTTCGCAGCCGGATGCAGATGAAGACTCTCCCGAATGAGCTTCAGCTGCTTCTGAATCTGGCTGCGCTTGATTTTATCGAGCTTCGTTGCCAGAATCACCGGCTCGTATCCGTTTGCGCAGATCCATTCATACATGGTCTTATCATTCTGCCCCGGTTCGTGGCGGATATCGATCAGCAAAAAGACCGCCTTCAGCTGAAGGGAGGAATGGAGATAACGCTCAATCATCTTCCCCCATTTTTCTTTTTCTGCCTGTGGCACATTCGCGTAACCGTAGCCGGGCAGATCCACCAGATAAAGGCTGTCATTGACATTGTAGAAATTAATCGTCTGTGTCTTGCCCGGCTGCGAACTCGTCCGGGCCAGGGATTTCCGCTGCATCAGCGTATTGATCAGGGAAGATTTCCCTACATTTGACTTCCCCGCGAACGCGACCTCCGGTCTGTCGTTTTCGGGAAGCCTGCTCGTAATTCCACATACCGTTTCCAGGCTTGCCTGTTTTATAACCATCTTTCTCTTCCTTTACTGTGTCACTCCTCGCGCCGCAAGCAGTCGTTACAGGCAGCTATCTGCCGGAGCAAAGGAGAGGCTTCGCAGCAATATCGCAAGGCTGATTATGCCAGCGCCGCCTTCAGCACTTCCGGCATGGAGCTCACAAAAAGGATCTTCAGTCCGTTTTTGATCTCATCCTGAATCTCGGCGACATCCGCTTTATTCTCTGCCGGTACCAGTACCGTCGTTATACCTGCCTGCTTCGCAGCGAGCAGCTTTTCTTTTAGTCCGCCAATCGCCAGAACCCGGCCGCGCAGGGTGATCTCTCCGGTCATCGCCACATCCGCCCGCACCGGAATTTCCGTGATTGCCGAGAGAATCGCCGTCGCCATGGTAATCCCCGCGGAAGGCCCGTCTTTTGGCACCGCACCCTCCGGAATATGGATATGGATATCATTCTTTGCAAAAAAATCCGGTTCAATCTGATACTGCGTACCAAGAGAGCGCACATAGCTGATCGCTGTCCGCGCGGATTCCTTCATTACGTCGCCCATCTGCCCTGTCAGCAGGAACTCTCCTTTTCCGGGCATCGTATTCACTTCGATCTGTAAGGTATCGCCGCCGACGCTCGTCCAGGCCAGTCCGCGTACAATGCCGACATCGTTCTTCGCATTCCGCATCAGGATATTGCTGCGTTTCCGCCCCAGGTAGCGCTCCAGGTTCTTTCCCGTCACCTTTACCGTAGCTGCTCCGTCTTCCAGAATCTCCCTGGCTGCCTTTCGGCAGATCTCATCCAGTCTGCGCTCCAGCTGACGTACCCCGGCTTCTCTGGTATACCCCTCAATCACTGCCTCCAGCGCGGATTTGGAGATCGTCAGCTGCCCCTTTTTAAGGCCGTTCCGCTCCAGCTGCTTTTTCATCAAATGCTCCCGTGCAATGTGATACTTTTCATTCGCGGTATAGCTCGTAACCTCAATCAGCTCCATACGGTCGAGCAGGGGCTTCGGAATCGTGTGTACATCGTTCGCGGTAGCGATAAACAGTACCTCCGACAGATCGATCGGCAGCTCGACATAATTATCCCGAAAGCGGCAGTTCTGCTCCGAATCCAGCACCTCCAGAAGGGCGGAGGAGGTATCTCCCTTATAATCACTGCTCACCTTGTCAATCTCATCCAGCAGCATCAACGGATTTTTGACGCCCGCCTGGCGCAGGCCATCCGCAATCCGCCCCGGCATCGCGCCGACATAAGTGCGCCGATGCCCGCGGATCTCTGCCTCATCGCGCACGCCGCCCAGGCTGATGCGCACAAACTTCTTCTCCAGAGCACGCGCAATCGACTGGGCGATCGACGTCTTACCTGTACCGGGAGGACCTACCAGACAGATAATCGGGCTGTCTCCCTTTTCTGTCAGGGTACGCACCGCCAGAAATTCCAGAACACGCTCCTTGACCTTCTCGAGTCCATAGTGATCCTGTTCCAGTATCTTTCTGGCATTTTTCAGGTCATGGTTATCTGTCGAACGCTTCCCCCAGGGAAGCTCCAGCAGAGTCTCGATATATCCCCGGAGAACCGAATTTTCCGCGGAATTCATACCAAGACCTTTCAGGCGTTCCGCTTCTTTATGAATTTTCTCCTTTACCTCATCCGGAGCATCCAGGCGTTCCGCCTCTTCCTCGTAATGCCGCACATCCGAAAGCAGAGTATCCTCGCCCAGCTCCTCCTGAATCACGCGGATCTGTTCGCGAAGCACATACTCACGCTGGTTCTTATCCACCCGTTCTCTCACCTTGATCTGAATCTCATTCTGTACCTGCAGGATGTCGATTTCCCGAACAAGGAGCGAGCTGAGAAGATCATAGCGTTCCACCATGTCCTTTGTCTCAAGGAGACTCTGCCTCGCTTCATAGCGAACCGGAAGGTGGACGCACGCTGCCATTGTCAGCTTCTCAAACTCATGAATCTCCAGAAGGGAATGCAGCATTTCCTTTCCAAACTTTGGATTCAGCTGGCCATAGCGGGTCAGGAGATCCTCCAGCCCCCGAGTCATAGCCTCTTCTGTCAGCTCATCCAGTTCCACTTCTTCATCCTCCAGAATTGCAACCTGCGCTTCGAGGTAGCTTTCCTGATCGATGATATCCTGTATGCGCGCCCGTTCGAGTCCTTCCGCTCTCACACGCACAATATTTTTCGGCAGCTTGGCTACATTCAGCACCTTCGCCGCCACTCCAACCTCGTATAAATCCACAAGACCCGGATCACTTGCGTCCGGGTCTTTCTGTGTCACAAGAAATATCGCCTGATCTGCCGCCATCGCTTCTTCTACCGCCCGGATGGATTTATCCCGGCTGACATCAAAGCTCAAGACCATGGTCGGAAAAACAGTCATGCCGCGGAGGGGTATGACAGGCATATTTCGAATCATGTCTTCCATATAATTTTACACCTTCCGTTCAGAGCATCATCCATTTCATTTGCTCTTTCGCAGCTGTATTATATCGTGCCAATGGCACTTTCATTCGTCATGCTGTCTCTTCAAAAAGACGGAACCTGCGTTTTCTTCTGGGGGTATAATCGTTGCTGCGCCAGGTCAGTTCCGGCTCGCCTGTACCCTCTACCGTCTCCTTTGTCACCAGACAGGTCGCAATCGTATTATCCGACGGAATCCGGAACATCAGGTCCATCATCGTGTCCTCCAGGATGGCACGCAGGCCTCTCGCTCCCATCCGGCGCCTGATGGTGCGGTCCGCAATCGCCTCGATCGCTTCCGGCGTAAAGCTAAGCTCCACATCATCCAGACCAAAGAGTCCCTGATACTGCTTAATCAGCGCGTTCTTCGGCTCTGTCAGAATACGGATCAGCGTATCGCGGTCCAGATCATCCAGAGATACCACAATCGGCACACGCCCCATAAACTCCGGAATCATACCGAACTTAATGAAATCCTCCGGCAACGCCTGCTTTAAAACCTCTCCGACATTCCGGTCACTTTTCTGCGTCAGCTCCGAACCGAAGCCGATGCCCTTGCGGTCCATGCGGCTCTCTATAATCCGATCAAGCCCTTCGAAGGCTCCTCCGCAGATGAAAAGGATGTTCGTCGTATCAATCTGAATCAG
Organism: Lachnospiraceae bacterium; assembly: GCA_021202635.1. Lineage (GTDB taxonomy): Bacteria > Bacillota > Clostridia > Lachnospirales > Lachnospiraceae > Choladousia. The sequence goes on from JAJQCQ010000033.1 coordinate 67,638, forward strand.
TTCCTGATGCGGATGCTTCCTCCCACCCTGTGGGGGAACCGAGGCAACCGTTCCTTCCAGAATCTTCAGAAGTGCCTGCTGCACGCCTTCCCCGGAGACATCCCGCGTGATCGACGCATTCTCCGATTTTCGCGTAATCTTATCAATCTCATCAATATAAATAATTCCGTATTCCGCTTTTTTGATATCGTAATCCGCTGCCTGAATGATCTTCAGCAGAATATTTTCCACATCCTCACCGACATAGCCGGCCTCAGTCAGGGCGGTCGCGTCCGCGATCGCAAACGGTACATTCAAAAGTCTCGCCAGCGTCTGCGCCAGCATCGTCTTTCCGCATCCGGTCGGTCCCAGCATCAGAATGTTGCTCTTCTGAATCTCCACATCCAAATATTTCCCGCTGGTAATTCTTTTATAATGGTTGTATACAGCGACAGACAAAGCCTTTTTCGCCGCATCCTGCCCAATCACATACTCATCCAGGAATTCCTTGATCTCGGCAGGCTTTGGCAGGTTGATCGCATCCGGGTCCTCCCCGAGATATTCCTCGGTTAATTCCTCTTCCACGATTTCTGCGCAGATATCAATGCATTCGTCACAGATATATACGCTGTTTGGCCCGGCAATCAGCTTGCGCACCTGATCCTCTGTCTTATTGCAAAAGGAGCATCTGACTTTCTCCATGATTTTACCCGGCATATCTTCTCCTCATCAAACGGTCTTCGCTGTAAGCACGAAGAACTGGCCTATATAGTTACAAGGACTGTTACCTAACCATGCGCAACAGTCCTGATCTGTAACTGTGCAGGAACTGAACAGTTACCTGATTTTACTTATCTCGATGTAACCACTTCGTCAATCAGCCCATAGGCTTTCGCTTCCTCGGCGGACATAAAATTGTCCCTCTCCGTATCAACAGCAATCACTTCCAGAGGCTTGCCGGTATTGGCTGCAAGCATCTCGTTCAGCTTCTTCTTTGTCTTTAAAATATGGTCTGCGGCAATCTTAATATCGGTCGCCTGGCCCTGTGCACCACCGGACGGCTGATGAATCATGATCTCTGAATTCGGAAGCGCGTACCGCTTGCCTTTTGCGCCGCCCGCCAGCAGGAACGCTCCCATGCTCGCGGCCATACCCATACAGATTGTCGATACATCACACTTCACATAATGCATCGTATCATAGATCGCCAGTCCGGCCGATACGGATCCCCCCGGGCTGTTAATGTACAGGTGAATATCCTTATTCGGATCCTCTGACTCCAGGAACAGCAGCTGTGCGACCACCAGGTTCGCGCTCAGATCCGTTACCTCTTCTCCCAGAAAAATAATCCGATCCTTCAACAGTCTCGAATAGATGTCGTAGGAACGCTCTCCTCTGCCCGTCTGTTCAATCACATACGGCACAAAACTCATATTTTCCTTCCCCCTTAATGGCTGCAGCCGTTCAGTACGCTTCTTTGCTACTGAATGTGCTTATTCTTCCTCATCCGAAGCAGCAAGCGTCACTTCCTCTGCTTCATCTGCCACTTCTTCCGAACCTTCCACAGCAATCTCTTCCAGCTCATCATCCTCGGTCTCTACCGCGTCTACCTCTACCGCCGCGTCTGTCACCAGATCCACAGCTGCCTGCACCCGAAGGTCTTCCCGCATCTGCTCCAGCTCGTTTTCGCCAAGAAGTCCCTTCAGCTTATCCGCTTCCATCCGGTAAGAAGCCACCATCTTCTGAATTTCTTCATCCAGACGCTCTTCACTGATTTCGATCTTTTCTACATCAGCGATCGCTTCCAGAACAAGGGAATTCTGGATCCGGCGAAGTGCCTCCGAGCGATACTGCTCTCCCAGAAGCTCTCTGGTCATACCTGTATACTCCAGATACTGATCCAGGCTCAATCCCTGTCTCTGAATCTGTGCGCCAAACTCATCTACCATGCGGCTGATCTGTTCATTTACCATCGGAGTCGGAATATCCATCTGAGCATTCGCCGCTGCTTTCTCTACCGCCTTATTCTGCTTCTCACGCTTCATCGCGTCCCGCTTCTGCTGCAGAAGCTTTGCCTGCACATCACTGCGGTATTCTTCCAGCGTATCAAACTCGGATACATCCTGCGCAAACTCATCATCCAGCTCCGGAAGCTCCTTCACACTGATGGAATGAACCGTGCATTTAAACACCGCTTCCTTTCCCTGCAGCTCTTTCGCCTGATAATTTGCCGGGAAAGTAACATTTACCTCGGTCTCCTCGCCAATGTTCTTACCGATCAGCTGCTCCTCGAAGCCCGGAATAAACGCACCGGAGCCAATGGTCAGCGGATAATCCGTACCCTTGCCTCCCTCAAACGCTTCCCCATCGACAAAGCCTTCAAAATCAAGCTTAATGGAATCCCCATTCTGTACCGGACGATCATCCACATCGATCTCACGGGAATTCTGCTCACGCTCCTTCTCAATCGCCGCGTTTACTTCCTCCTCAGAGACCTCCGGCTGCTTAATCTCTACCTCGAGTCCCTTGTACTCGCCAAGCGTCACTTCCGGCTTCAGCGCAACCTCTGCGGTAAAAATAAAAGGTTTGCCCTCTTCGATCTGTACAATGTCAATCTCCGGCCGGGATACAATCATCTCCCCACATTCCTCGACTGCTGCCGGATACGCACTGTTGATCGCACTGTTCGCGGCATCCTCATAGAAAACGCCTTCACCGTACAGCTTCTGGATCATCTTGCGCGGCGCCTTGCCCTTGCGGAAGCCCGGCACGCTGATTTTATTCTTCTGAGCCTGATAAGCCTTATCCAAAGCAGTCGTAAATGCTCCTGCTGAAACCTCAATCGTAAGCTTCGCCATATTGCCTTCGAGTTTCTCTACCTGTACACTCATTGTACGTCTATCCTCCTTGATTCTCCGCGGTGATTCATTCTCTGCCGCATTTCTTAACGCAGGATCCCCTACGAGCCGCCCTCTGACCAGATTTCCATCCATCTCTGTTTCTCCGGGTGCGAACCATAGTCAAAACTCCCACGTTTGCAGTCATTTGTATAGTATAGCACAGCGCCATTAAAAACACCAGCACTTTTTACGCGAAAACAATGCTTTTCGCGAGCTTTTCTGCTGTATCCGCTCCCAAAAGCTGCGCAATCAGCGACAGTCCGAACGGAATCGCGGTTCCCATTCCGCGGCTGGTCGTCACATTTCCCGAGACCTCCACCGGATTCGTTGTGACCGTCGCACCGGTCAGCTTCTCCTCCAGTCCCGGATAACACACCGCCGTTCTTCCCTCCAGCAGTCCAAGTCCTCCCAGGACAGTCGGAGCCGCACAGATCGCCGCGATCCGTCTGCCCGCCGCGTTCTGCTCCTTCAAAAGCTTCGCCAGTCCCTCATGTTCCGCCAGATGTGTTGTCCCCGGCATCCCGCCCGGCAGTACAAGCAGCTGCGCCGCCTCTGCGTCCAGCTCGTCAAACAGCAGATCCGCCTTCACTTCAATCCCATGGCTTCCGCAGACCTGCACACGCTCCATAATTGAGACCGTCTGAACCTCAATCCCGGCCCGCCGCAGCAGATCCACCACCGTCAGGCCCTCAATCTCTTCAAATCCATCCGCAAGAAAAACATATGCTTTCCCCATTGTAAAACACTCCTTTGCTCCATATTTTCCATATTCCTGACAGAAAGCGGTTGTTACCGTTCCTAAGTTTATCAGACCATTCCCACAAAATCAATACGCGAATCCCCTTTTCTCATGTAAAAAAAAGTGTTATAGTGTTATGCGAAAGTGAGGATTCAATAATAATGGAAATTGAGCGAAAATATTTAATTGATGTGCTTCCGTCCAATCTGGAGGATTATCCCTTCCATCGGATCGAACAGGCTTACCTGTGCACCGCTCCGGTCATCCGTATCCGCAGGCAGGACGACGATTACATTCTTACCTATAAAGGAAAGGGCATGATGATGCGTGAAGAATACAACCTGCCGCTCACAGCAGAAGCTTATGCGCATCTACTTTCCAAAGCAGACGGCAGCATTCTCACGAAAAAGCGTTATCTCATCCCTCTTACGCGGGAATTGAAAATCGAGCTGGATCTTTTCGAAGGGAAATTTGCCGGCCTCCAGATGGCAGAGGTCGAATTCCCGGATGAAGAAAGTGCAAACGCCTTCACTCCCCCCGACTGGTTTGGCCGTGAGGTCACCTACGACCCGGCATACCATAACTCAAATATGAGCCAGTGCAGGTAAAAGAAAAGCTGCTGTCTGACGTAGAAAAACTTTTTTCGACATTTTTTGCGTTTTTCGCGAACGTTTGGAGTTTTTTCTTCGTTATATTCTTTGAATGCGTTCTTCTGTGCCTGACCGTTCTGCTTCCGCAGCGGTTCATATGGAAAACAGTGTAACGATCCGGAAACGCATTCAATACAGGAATCCTGTCCGGCAGCCCAGATCACTGCCCCGGAAGGAACCTCAGGGGGGAGAATAAAGAACGATGAAGGAACAGCCCATTTACCTCAGGAACATGCGCGCGCTCCGCGAAAGCGCAAAATACACACAGGAAGAAGTCAGCGAAAAGCTGAATATCCAACGTGCGACCTACTGCAACTACGAACTGGGATTTCGGTTGCCGCCGCTGGACATTATCATCGGCCTGGCAGAATTATACCAGGTCAGCGTAGATTATATTCTCACCTGCTCCAGTGAAGACGACATTCCGGCAAATTACCGCCATCTGCGCACCAGCGAACGGCGGCTGCTCGAAACCGTCTGCGCACTCACAGCCAACAGCCAGAAGGAAGTCTGGCAGTTCATATGCTTTAAGAAAAAATACCCGTCCTGAGCAGGAGGCGGCGTGTCTGACAGCAGGTGTCATACACGCCGCAAATGCTCCAGGCCGTCCCCTCTCTGGTTCGCAACGGCTCTGTATCCACACCATTCCCCGGCTTCTACAGCAGCTCCGCCAGCTGCGCAAGGTCTTCTTCCGTTGTTGACCAGCTCGTCACGAAACGCACAATCGTGTGCGTCTCATCCGCTTTTTCCCAGAAGCTGAACGCGACCTGTTTTTTCAGCTTCTCCAGCTTCGCGTCTTCCAGGACAATAAACTGCTGATTCGTCGGCGACTCCAGATAAATCTGACAATTTTTCTCATGAAACAGTGCTTTTAGGCGCTCTGCCATCTCAATTGCATGGCGGCTGATCTTCCAGTAAAGATCATCCGTGAAAAGCACATCAAACTGGATTCCAAGCAGACGGCCTTTCGCCAGCAGAGCGCCCCGCTGCTTGATCTGCGGCAGGAAATGCCGCGGTGTGTTGCGCTTTGTGAATACGACTGCCTCCCCGCAGAGTGCGCCAACCTTCGTTCCGCCAATATAAAACACATCGCAAAGACGCGCCACATCCGCGAGTGTCATATCACTTTGCAGGCTCATCAGCCCATACCCCAGGCGCGCGCCGTCCATATAAAGCGGCATCTCATATCTTCTGCAGATTTCAGACAGACGTTCCAGTTCGGCCTTCGTATACAGCGTCCCATACTCCGTCGGATGGGAAAGATAGACCATTCCCGGAAAGACCATATGCTCATGGTTCCCGTCCTGATAAAAGGTCTCCAGAAAGCGCTCCAGCTCTCCGGCATCGATTTTCCCGGCGTGCTGCGGAACGGTCAGCACCTTATGCCCGGAATATTCAATCGCACCGGCCTCATGGGTGCTCACATGCCCTGTACTGGCCGCAACCACGCCTTCATAGCTTTGCAGCATCGTGGAGATCACAGTCGCATTCGTCTGCGTCCCTCCCGTCAGAAACCAGACATCCGCTTCCGGGCATCGACAGGCCATCCGTATCCTCTCTTTCGCACTGGCGCAATACGGGTCCTCCCCATAGCCGGAGACCGCGTCCAGATTCGTCTCCGCCAGGCGCTGCAGGATCGCCGGATGCGCGCCGGTCGTATAGTCACTCTCAAAAGACAGCATCTCGTACCTCCGAAAAAAACAAAAAAACATCAGAAAAGCCTGCACAAACAGGCTCTCACTATGCAGACAATATGTAAAAGAAAAGCGGAAAACCGCAAAAGAAAAACTTTATAAAGTGCGGCCAGTGGGATTTGAACCCACACGGTCTCCCACAGGAACCTAAATCCTGCACGTCTGCCAATTCCGTCATGGCCGCAGCAAATCACGTAACGGCTCCGCATCGTTTTCTGGAACGACGAATCGCCAAGCTGGGCTAGCCGGATTCGAACCGGCGAATGCAGGAGTCAAAGTCCTGTGCCTTACCGCTTGGCGATAGCCCATTAAAGGGTTTTCATTATAAAAAGGGTGGATAAAGGGATTCGAACCCTTGGCCTCCAGAGCCACAATCTGGCGCGCTAACCAGCTGCGCTATACCCACCATAGTTATTATACAATAGAAACCATATCCATGAATCTGAAATGGAAACGAGCCTGAAGGGATTCGAACCCCCGACCCACGGCTTAGAAGGCCGTTGCTCTATCCGACTGAGCTACAGACTCAAAAAGCGGGTGATGGGAATCGAACCCACGTGTCCAGCTTGGAAGGCTGGTGTTCTACC
>JAJQCQ010000081.1 GCA_021202635.1 Lachnospiraceae bacterium
CAACAAAAAACCTTGAGTTTAAGCGAAAAAACGCTTGACAATATGAGGAGGAGGAGACAGAATTATGGAAGACAAAAATGCAGAACTGATCTTAAAAGCACCTGTACACAGGGCTGTTATCACAAATATTATTCCGTCCATTATCAGCATGGTTATGATGATGATCTACAATCTGGCAGATACGTTTTTCATAGGACAGACACACGATCCTCTGATGGTAGCCGCAGTATCGCTGACAATGCCCATGTTTATGCTTAATGTGGGCTTCGGCAATCTTTTCGGCGTCGGGGGAACTTCTCTGATTTCCCGCACGCTGGGATCTGGGGATAATCAAAAAGCAAAGCATATTTCTGCGTTCTGCTTCTGGAGCAGTGTGGGGCTCGGCGTGATTTTTGCTGTAATTGTGCTCTGCTTTGTCCATCCGATATGCAGAATCCTTGGAGCCAGTGACGACACCATTGGATATACCGCACAGTATTTGGGAATCCTCGCCATCGGATACCCGTTCCAGATCACCAGCAGCTGCTTCAGCAATGTCTTCCGTGCAGATGGGAAACCCAGGACTGCCATGACCGGCACCATCTCCAGTGAGTCAATCGGAATGCCCAGATTCGACGGGTGCAGCTTCAGGCCCTTCAGTCCATACTCTGTCACTGCCTGCTCCAGGGAATAAGGCGCGGTATCATAGAAGTAGCCACCCATAGGAAGAACATCTGCAAACGCAATAAATTTTCCATCTGTACGATCTACCATACAGCCAAGCCACTGATTTGTCCGGCTGCAGTCCCGATAGTAGGTTGCCCCTCGTTGATCGGAACGAGAAGCGCTTTCTCTACATGATATTTTTTCATCAGTTCCAGATAAACAGTTGGGTCTGCCTGTTTCCATACGCCGTCGATCCACTCCAGTGTCTCCGCCGGAAGCAGATGCACATGGGCATCTATTTTTTTCACTGTTTTCCAATCCATAATATTCTCCTGATTTACAACTTCCGATTTGTCTATCTTGCAAGGTCATTATACATCATCTGACTTCCGCTGAACAGATGAAACTCCGTGAAACTTTGTGAAAACGGATGGAACTTTTTAAAACAAATTGAAACCCGATGAAACGAAAAGTGTGGTAGTATATATGCTGATAGCGGCTGGCTGAGGGATGACAGAATCGTATCAGGCAGCTGCAAATCTAACAGGTAGCCAGAGTTGGGCGCAAGAGGGCTTGAGAAGAGGACTGTAGTGGCAGTCTTTTTTTCTTGCCTTTTTTCAATAGAGACCCGGCTTTGAAAGAAAGGAGTGATAGAAAATGTAAACGGAGCGTCCGGCAGAAGAGGGTCGGAGTAAGGTAACTGAAAGTAACTGATTCAGAACTGCAGGCCACAGACCGCCTTCTTCGAAGGCTATATAAGCAATGCGATCAACTCCGCTTTTTTGTCCGGTATGTAATTACAGCGTCACTGATCGTAAATTCCCTGACGCTGGCGACGGGAATTACACGGTGCGCGACTGCCCTTGTTTCGACTTTATCAGCGGAAGTGGAATCTGAAGATGCGGGCGGGCTTTTTGATGAAATGAAAGAGGAACTGGAAAACTCCGATGCGGACGGAGGCACCTGGTTGGCCTATGGGATTGTGGCAATGACCGGAGGCGTGATCGGCGGGCTTGTCATAATCGTATGCGCGGTTCAGCTGATTTTATCGGTTCTGTCGCGGCTCTTCAAGATGCTGCTGTGTATTCCCTTTGCTCCGGTGGCGTTTGCCGGGTTTGCCGGCGGACGGGAGTTTTCACAGTCCGGGATTGCGTGGCTGAAAACGTATATCGGGTATTGCCTGGAAGCAGTGGTGATTATCCTGGCAATCGACATCAGCTACGGATTGTTCCAGGACACGTCCGCATTCGGGAGCGTCAGCGGAGTGGTCGGCGTAGTGCTTGGAATATGTGAATACTGCCTGCCGATGATAACGGCGTGTGCCTGTGTGAAGGGGGCAGATACAGTAGTGCGGCGGTGCCTGGGGCTGGGGTGATTGCATGAAATTTTAAGAAAATTTCTTGGTGTGGAGCTTTTATATTTTCATGACATCATGAAAATATGGTAATGTCGAAAACTGATATTTCCGGGAAAATTCTCTTGGATGAATCTGTGTTTTACCAGAAACGTGGTCAATGTATGTATTTACATAATCATTGGCTTCCTGAACGATAGTCGGAAGGTTCCTGATCATTTCGTTATATTCGTCCTGGTCTATGACAACTGAGGTATCTGAGTCGATATATTCAGAGTCTTTAATAATTACGATTTTTGAGTAATCCAACCCAGAACTTGTCCTTTTTGAACGTTTTGTTCCGGAGAATAAGGAAAGAATTCTTATGTCGGATATCTGAACGAAAAGGAACGCAGATAAAATAATCCTCATGTGAATCTATGAGTAAACAGGTGTAAGGACGTCCCTGTTTATGCATAAGTTCAGGGTACGTGGAAGCAGGGTAGTCCATTATAAATTTAGATGATAAAAGATATAAACCGGAATCAAATTCCATTTTGAATACCTCACGTAAAAAGCGGGGATGGATGATTAATCCAACCCCGCCGGATTGTTCTTCGCCCGGTCAATTTTTATTTTACCGATGTGTCAGAACCGTCACACATCATCTTCGCTCGGTCAGTTTTTATTTTACCGACGAGTCAGAACCGTCACTCGTCATCATTTAACGAAGACAAGAAGTTGTGTCTTCTTGT
>JAJQCQ010000038.1 GCA_021202635.1 Lachnospiraceae bacterium
CAGCTTCTGGCGAATGGTTCACGAGTGGCCCGATGCGACATATGCCTGCATCAACTTGAATGAAGCCTATGCCCCGGATGAAATACGGAAAAAATCCATCTGTATCAATGATGATATTGGAAAAGTATTGGAGCAACTGTAACCTGTACGTCGTGGAAACCGGCATCTGACAATTATTCAAAACTGTTAGGCAATATGCCGGAAAGGATAAATAAAATGAAATCACTGTATGAAAGAATGGGCGGCACCTATACACTGGCAGAGGATGGGATGTATTATCCTGATCTGATTCTTTCGGAAGGAGAAGAACCGCACTACGGCAAGTATGGCAGGATGTGAAAAACATTTTTGAAAGAGCATCGGAGCGGGATGTACTCTTCACTGCTGCTGACCGGAAAGCTGACAGCACATCTGAATGAGATTGACGATGCTGCTCATGAGAGGATGGACTTGCTGATCAGAAAGATGGCTGAGCGGCAGCACATTGACGAGGCACTGAAAGCCCGCGATCAGATGGGCTGGGTCGGTGCGATGAACAACATCCGTAATGCTGCGGAAGAGATTGTATTGTCAGAACTGATTTACAACTAAAAAGCTTTTATAATGACAGGGGGCTGCCGGAAGGTAGTCTCCTGTCGATTGAGAGACTTGTATCGCAGAAATATCATGAATTCTCTATGTGGAGTACCGCGTTGCCCGGTCTGAGATGCAGGAGTATCAGAGGGCACGGCATAATGTAGAGGTGTTTTTTCGAGATGAAGCAGGAAGAGGAGGAACAGGAGCGCCAGGTGCGACAGGTGCAAGATCGTAGAAGCACATTAACGCACAACCGGCGCAGCCGTCCTAAAATTGGGATTGGCTGCGCCGGAGTTTTTTATTTTGCAATCATTCGTTCCAACGGAATGAAATACAGTACGTTCTGGAAAAATGCAATAAAGAAAGAAAATTTCTATTCTTTATATCAACCTCAGGCTTATGACGCCTCTTCAAACTGGCTGTTATACAGCTCCGCATAGAAGCCGTTAAGTTTTAGTAAATCTTCATGATTGCCCTGCTCCACGATGTCGCCATCCCGCATGACCAGGATGAGGTCGGCGTTTTTGATGGTGGACAGCCGGTGGGCGATGACGAAGCTGGTGCGCCTGTCGGTCAGCTTGTCCATGGCCTGCTGGGTCAGCATTTCGGTCTTGGTGTCCACGCTGGAGGTGGCCTCGTCCAGAATCAGCATGGGGCTGTTCTGGATCATGGCTCTGGCAATGGTCATCAGCTGCTTCTGCCCGGCGGAGATAGCGGTGTTGTCGCTCAGGACGGAATCATACCCGTGGGGCAGAGCTTGAATGAAACTGTGGATGCCGCAGGATTTACATGCTATTATCATCTGCTCCTTGGTTACACCCTGGGTGTTATAGAGCAGGTTTTCCCGCACGGTTCCCTCGAACAGCCAGGTGTCCTGCAACACCATGCCGAACTGGCTGTGGACATTGTTTCTTGGAATATTCTCTGTCGGAATACCGTCGATCAGAATAGTCCCGCCTGTCGGTTCAAAGAAACGCATCAGCAGGTTGACTATCGTGGTTTTTCCAGCACCGGTCGGACCAACGATGGCCACTTTCTGCCCCGGCTGCACTTTTACGCTGAAGTCATGAATGATTTCTTTCTCCGGTGCGCTAGGATAGGCAAACTTAACATGACGGAACTCCACTTCACCATGTATGTTATCAATATGCTGCGTTTTATCAGACTCGTCTTCCATCTCCTCCTCGGCCAGGAATTCAAAAACGCGCTCGGACGCCGCTGCACAGGACTGCACCTGAGTCATAGCCTGTGAAACCTGACGCAGAGGCGATTCAAACAGCCGGGTATAGATCAGAAAAGCAGTGATGACGCCAAAGGTGATCTTCCCGTTGATAATCAGTGCAGCACCCACCACACAGACCACTACATACCCCAGGTTGCCTACAAAAGTCATCAGGGGCTGCATCAATCCGGACAGGAACTGGGAGCGGAAGTTCGCAGTTTTGACGGCCTGATTCATAGAGGAGAACGTCTTTGTTACTTCATCCCCGGCATTCAGAAGCCGTATTGTATCGTGGCCACTGTACATTTCTTCAATAAAACCATTCAGTTCGCCCAGGCTTTTCTGTCTGGCTGTAAAATATTTTTGGGAATGCCCCATGATGACTATCATCAAAACAAGTCCGATGAGGGTAGCAAGGACAGTGGTCGTTGCCATGATCCAGTTCGTATAAAACATCATAATGAGACAGCCGACAAACTGCGCGAAGGCTGTTACCAGATTTGAAAGGCTGTTAGACATAGCCTGCCCAATCATGTCCACATCGTTCGTCATGCGGGAGAGCACATCACCTGCGGCATTGCCGGAGAAATACTTCAGCGGCAGACGGTTGATCTTAGTGTCGATATCCCCGCGGAGCCGTTTAGCTGTCCGCTGGGTCACGGTTTGCATGATGTATTGCTGCGTAAAATTACAGACCGCACTGATGAGGTAAATCGCAAGCAGCAGAAGCGTCACGCTCTGAACCCCGGTCATATCAATTTCACTGGAAAGGCCGTCGTAAATATAATCTGTCAGCCGGCTAATCTGGTTCGGGCCAATAATGGTAAAGATTGCGCCAATGGCAGCAAGGATCAGTGCAAAAAAGATGATTCTCACCTGGCTTCTGCAATAGGCAATCAGTTTCCCCAGGGCTCCACGGGTGTCATTCGCTCTTCCGGCACCCATGCCTGCCATGGCGCCGCCTCGCCCCATAGGTCCTCTTCCCATTGGTGCGCCTCCCATAGCGCCTCTGCGACCCATAGCAGCTCTTCTCATTGACATATCTGCCCGTACAGATGATTTGTTTTGATTGTTTTCCGGCACGAGACTCACCTCCTTACGCATTTGCCGCAAGCTCTTCTGCCGAGAGCTGCGACAGGGCAATCTGTTGATAGACAGAGCAGTTCTTCATCAATTCTTCATGCGTACCAATTCCAGCGACCTCGCCGTTATCCAACACCACGATTTTGTCTGCATTGCGGATAGTGCCGATGCGCTGCGCTATGATCAGACAGGTCGTTCCCTGCAAATCGGTTTTAATCCGCTGACGCAGAATGCGGTCTGTCTTATAGTCCAGCGCTGAAAAGGAGTCGTCAAAAATCAGAATCTCTGGTTTTCTTGCAATGGCTCTTGCAATTGAAAGCCGCTGCTTCTGACCACCTGACAGATTTGATCCGCTTTGGGATACACTGCTGTTTATCCCTTCTTCCATCGTCTGGACAAACTCTGTCGCCTGAGCAATATCCAGTGCGTTTTTTACGTCCTCATCAGTGATTTCCTTTCCACTCTTACCGAAGGCCACATTTCCCTTTACGCTGTTGGCAAACAGTGTTGCCCTCTGCGTAATATAGCCGATCTTGCTGTAGAGGGTCTCAAAGCTGTATTCCGAGACAGATTTTCCATCCAGCAAAACCGCACCTTCCGTAGCGTCATAAAGTCTGGCCGTAAGAGAGGCAAGGGTTGATTTCCCGGAGCCGGTGGCACCGATAAAGGCCACGGTTTCCCCTTTTTTAGCTGAGAAGGAAATGTGCTTCAGGCAGTCTTCGGAGGCTTCCGGATAGCGGAAGGATACATCCCGGAATTCGATGTTTCCGGTCTCTCCGGAGGCGGTTTCTTTCCCCTCTGTCACGGAGATGTCAGAATCAATGACCTCATTGATGCGGTTTGCGGACACCTGGGCACGGGGCAGCATCATGAAAATCATCAGCAACATTACAAAGGCCATGATTACATACAGGGCGTAGGAACTGAAAGAGACGACATCGCCCAGCATGAGTGAACGGTCAGAAACAGCAGCCATCATCTCTGCCATGGTTCCATTCAGTGGTACCTCGATGGCGTTGATGAGCCTGGCACCCACGTAATAGATGGCAACCGTCACACTGCTTTGAACAAACATCATAATGGGAGAAAGAAACGCCATCCCTCTGCCGGTAAACAACTGCGTATGCATCAGGTTTTCGTTGGCTTTTTCGAATTTGTCCTCCTGATACTGCTCCGCATTGAAAGCCCGGACGACACGAATGCCGGTCAGATTTTCTTCCGTGAGGCGGTTCACATCATCGATTTGTTTCTGTACGATACGGAATTTTGGGATCATCACTGCCAGCAGTACAATAAGCGCCCCCACCGCGATTACCACAGCGGCGGCCACCACTGCAGAAAGCTGCCAGCTTTTCCCAACGATTTTAACGATGGCCCAAACCACCATGATAGGAGCACGAAGCAGCATCTGAAGCCCATGGCGATGATCATCTGGATCTGGGTGATATCGTTCGTGGTACGGGTAATCAGGCTGGCAGAGGAAAACTTCTTAATTTCACCGCTGCCCATGGCCGTGACTTTACGAAACAGCTTCTCCCGGACATCAAAGGAGAAGTCCGCTGCGATCATAGCTGCCAGATAACCTACTATCACAGTCATCATGGCGCTGCACAGGGCGCAGACCAGCATTTTCCCACCAGCAGAGAAGTATTTTGACAGCTCCGTTACCTCGCTGCTGATGAGCACAGTAATTTCTGCCGTGTAATCTGGCAAGCGTAAATCGAAATAAACCTGACCGCAGACCAGTAGCACGCATAAAAGTACCAGCCACCTGTCTTTGGCCTTCATGTTGTTGAAAATATGAAGCATAATAATCTCCCTTTACTGTAAATGGCCATTTATAACGGCAGGTCTTTTTTCTGGAATCGGACAGCTCCCGCCACATAGCAGACAACCGCCACGACAACAAGCGCAATTAACTTAGGCACAAAGGAGGTATCTACCGCACCGGAGCCGACGGTTCCCAGCGCATCGATGTCAAACAGGCCGACAAGCGAAAGCCGGTTAAATCTTCCCAGCTCTTCAACGCCCATTCCCATCGTGACCATGTTTTCTGAACCGAACATTCCAAGAAGTGAACAGATGAAAAACCAGATATTTAATCCGCCGCCCAGAGCAAGGGCGTTCTTACTCCGATTGAAGATGCAGCTGGCCAGATAACAGATGCCTGCCATGGCTTCCGTAAGGAGGTACAGACCTCCATAAAGAGCCGCATATTTTGCCACGTCCACTTCACCAACAATCGCATTGCATGCAGCCAGTTTCACAAGGAAAGCGCAGCCCACCATGATGAGCGGAGCCACGACCATATAGACAGCCTGTGTAATGGCGACCGCACTGCGCTTTGTGGGGGTGGAAAGAATATAAGCCATGGAGCCTTTATCAACCTGATCTACGATTAGAGAGTTGCCGGCAAAGATAATAAACAGCAGGATCGGCAGGAGACACATGACTGTAAAATACATCTGATTCATCATGGCTGACGTATCCATCTCGCTCATGTTCGTCACCAGGTCGGAGGATACGCCCATCATTTCCAGCATATTGGTCATCATTGTTTCCACATCCAGGTCTTCCCCTGAGAAACAGCCCTGTACGGAACCCAGTGCGTAAACATACTCAAAGTTGGAAATATAAGCGTCAAGCCCGAGTTCTGACTGAGACAGCGTATACGCCGACGCCTTAAAGCCTTCGCTGCTTAAGTCTAATTCTTCCGACTGTGCAGACATCATCTCAAACACTGCATCATACTGTGTCTGATCATCTGTTTCGGAAAAATCCTCATAGCTCAAATCTGTTCCGGCCATTTCATTATAAGAGGCCAGCACATACAGATAACTGTAAAATTCTGTCTGTGCATCGGTATAATCTACAGAATCGGAATCCCCTCCCATCCTGTTTCCTGCAAAGGTGATAATCGTTGTCATCATGCAGAAAACAAGCGTACATGCTATGAACAGCACCTTATTGGTCTTGATACTCTGCTTCATCAGTGGCCATGAAAAAATTTAGTTGTCTTCATCTTTATTTCTTTTCCTCCTCGGATTGATTGCTTTGTATGGTGTTCATGAAATATTGTTCCAGATCGGGATGACTCTCTGAAAGGGAGAGAATCTGCAATCCGGCCAGTGCCTGAAAGGCCGCGTCTACATCCTTTGCCACAGCGTCAAATTGTACCTGTATACCATTTCGACTGCATCCCGGCAACCTCTCACAGAATAATTTTGCTTCGGCTTCTTCTGAAAATTCCACATGGAATGTTCGCACGGAACCGTGTCGGAATTCAGAGAGATTCAGTACACTCTGTATTTTCCCGGCGTTAATGATCGCTGCCCGATCGCAGACCTCCTCGATTTCCTCAAAGATATGGCTGGACATAAATATGGTTCTGCCCTTTGCCTTTTCCTCCCGGATTAACTCCAGAAAGGTTTCACGCATCAGTGGGTCCAACCCTGTGGTCGGTTCATCCAGGAGCAGGATATTTCGTTCACCCATCAACGCTGCCACGATGGCGGTTTTCTGTTTCATGCCCTTGCTCATCCGTTTCAGGCTGGCGGATGGGTCAAGACCCAGCAGATCAATCAGATGGTTCATATAGGAAAAATCCTTTACGCCCAGAAACTCAGCCTGCACTTTGAAAAACTCTGTCCCGGTCTTCAAATCCGGAAAAGCGATCTCGCCTGGAATATAGCTTACACTTTTCATAACGTCCGGTGCGTTTTTCCAGGAACTTAACCCGTTTACGGCTACTGTGCCGCTGTCAGCCTTTAAAAACCCCATCATATGCCGGATTGTTGTTGTTTTGCCGGAGCCATTTGTTCCGAGATAGCCGAACACTTCTCCTTCCCGGATGTCTAAGGAAACATCAAATATCCCCCGGCCATGGCCATAATCTTTTGTCAGATGTTCTGTTGAAATGATAGAGCCGTTCATGCTTTCACCTCCTCAAAATGATGGCCTGTATCGTAGAAGCTCATAAAATAATCCTCCAATGTAAAAGGAATTTCCACAAAATCAGCAATATGGAAGCCGGCAAGGCTGGCAGTCAGTTCTCCGACCTGCTCTGCCGGAATCTGCACTCGCGCGCGCAGTTTCTTTTTATTCTTCGATGTGAAAGAAAATGGCTTGTTTACAAATTTTTCGTATGATTCCATGTCTGTAAAAGAGACACGGTAAATCCTGTCATGCTTCTGCTTTAACTCCTGCGACTGGAACTCTGACACAATTCTTCCATCACGGATGATGGCAATGCGGTCACAGACGGCATCCACCTCATGAAAAATGTGAGAAGACAAAAAGATCGTTTTCCCCCGCTGTTTTTCCTCCCGGATATAGCTGATAAATGTCTCCTGCATGACAGGGTCAAGCCCGGAAGTCGGCTCATCCAGAATAAGAATATCCGGGTCATGCATAAAGGCGGTGACAACCGCCAGCTTCCGTTTCACTCCAAGGCTCATCTGCTTAATACTTATATTCGGGTCAAGTTCAAACCTCTCAAGCAGCATTTGCAGATATACCTTATTTTTTACTCCCCGCATCTGCTCCATCATATGAAGAAACTCAGTCCCGGAAAGCCCGATCGGCAGTGTGACCTCACCGGGCAGATAACCTACCTCATTTTGCAGCTGAGCGCTGTGCTCCCAACTGTTCTGATTCAGAATAGCGGTGCTTCCTTCCTGCGGCCTGGAAAACCCCATCAGATGGCGGATCGTTGTGGTTTTACCGGCACCGTTCGGTCCGAGAAAACCATAACACTCTCCCTTTTCTATCTGAATATTCACATCAAACACACCGCGGCCATGGCCATAGTCTTTTGTAAGATGTTCTATTAATATAATTGACATCTGTTTACCTCCTTGACATCACCAAACAACTGTTGTATCATTATAACGTGTATAAAGGGTGACGTCAACCAGCAATCACACAACGGATGTTGGATAATGAATGGAGGTAACTATGAAGAAAAGTCCTGAAATTACAGATGCTACACGAAACAAGCTGATCCAGGCATTTTGCGAGCTCTATGAAGAGAAGCCAATCAGTAAAATTACCGTAAAAGAGATTACGGATATCGCGGGCTATAACCGCTCTACATTTTATCAATATTTCAAGGATGTTCACGCACTGTTAGACTACGCTGAAGATGAGATGGTTGCCGCCGGTATGGAAAGAGTTTCGACGATTCAGCTGGAGGCACCTGATTTTAATCAGCAGCTTATGCTCAGATTATCAGAAGCGCTGCAAAAGCACCGATATTATACAGTACTTCTCCGAAAAGGCGAAGTGAGCTCGAGTCTGCTTGAAAAGATGAGAGAACACATCATACTTGTTATGATGGAACGATATCATGTTAGTGAAGACAATACAAAAGCAGTTCTCGCCATGGAGTTTGGTATTACCGGGATGTCGACTATATTGATGCA
This sequence comes from Lachnospiraceae bacterium, assembly GCA_021202635.1. Taxonomy (GTDB): domain Bacteria; phylum Bacillota; class Clostridia; order Lachnospirales; family Lachnospiraceae; genus Choladousia. The sequence continues at coordinate 8,305 of JAJQCQ010000038.1, forward strand.
ATGGATCAAAAAGCCTGATGAGCTGTCAGTAGAAGAATTGGGGTCATTGGTTCAGGGCATCTGGTGTAACGGTTTGCTTGCACAATTAAAGCAATAAAATAACGCCCATCAGAGAAACAATCATCTCTCTGATGAGCGCCATTCATGTCAGTATTGTTGTTTTTCGGGTTTCAGCACTGCGCATTATATTCAATCGCCCATTGTTCAAGAGCCTCTAAAACAGGAATGAACTTTATTCCGATCGGAGTGAGCGAATACTCCACTCGTGGAGGGACTTCTCTATAGACTTCTCTGTGAACAAGGCCATATTCCTCAAGCGCTCTTAATTCTTTTGTCAGATTTGCCTCCGTAACATTTGGGAGTTTGCGTTTTAATTCACTGAAACGCAATGTCCCCAGACTTAAAAAGTAGATGATTACCATTGTCCACTTGCCATGTACAATTTTCTGAACACTGGCGAGTGGGCAGTTTTCTATTTCCTCACTGTAATCTTTCATAATGAACCTCCATTACTATCAAAAATGAAAGTACCTATCAAATAATAACGTACTTGTGTATTGAAATTGTACCATGTATAATTTGAAATGTAAAGCGGAACCGACGTGTAACTGTGTAGTACGCGGCAGAAAGACGAGGATTTAAACCATGATATTATACTTTTCAGGAACAGGAAACAGCAAATACTGTGCGGAAAAAATCGCATCTAAATCGGACAGTGAGTTATGCTCCATCAACGATATGATGAAAAAGCAGATTGCAGAAGTTGATGTCAAAGAAAATCCACTGCTGGGCTTTGTATGCCCAACCTATAATTTTAATATGGCATACGCAGTCGCAGAGTTTCTGGAAACTCTCGTTATAAGGAATGTACCGGATGGCTGCTATATATTTGCGGTTTTCACCTGCGGCAGAAGCTCTGGAAGCGCAGAAGAAACCATTAGAAACATCCTGAGCAAGAAGGGAATGAAACTGAGCGCCGCGTTTAAGGTCGAGATGCCGGATAATTATATCCCCATGTTCCCATTGGCAGAAAAAGACGAGCAGATGCGAATGTTGGAAAACGCTGAAGGATGTTTAAATGGCGTAATTGAGGACATCGAATCCCGCAAGCATGCAACTATCACAACGCAGCAGATGCCTGCTCCAATGAGATTTCTGATTAAGAAAACTGCTATTCCGGGTCAGCGCAAGGCTACGAAAAATTTCTGGGTGAACGAAAACTGCATTGGTTGCGGACTGTGTGAGACGATCTGCCCTAAAAATTTGATTCGTTTGCAGGACGGAAAACCGGTCTGGACGAAAGACGATTGTGCCTGCTGTTTAGGGTGCATTCATCGCTGTCCGAAGCAGGCAATCCAGTATGGTAAGAAAACAGAGAAAACAGGCAGATACACAAACCCGAATGTAACGCTATAAGATTCCATCAGGAATTAAAATAAATTATGAGGTGAACAAAATGAAAAAGATAATGCTGCACACTTATGGTTCTGTTGATGTGATGGAGATGGAAGAACATGAGATTCCTCAGCCATCCGATACCCAGGTCGTTGTAAAGACTGCTGCCATCGGGGTAAATGACCCTGATATCGTGATGAGGAAAAATGGTCCATTCCCTACTATGCCAGCACAGCTAAAGCCAACATTGCCTCACTCATTGGGTCAGGATTTCTCCGGAACCGTCACAGCAGTTGGAAAGGCTGTCACGCAGTTTAAGGTGGGTGATCATGTTCTGGGCCTGGCATTTATGAGAACCTACAGCGAATATATCCTGCTGGATGAGAAGGAAATCTTCGTAACAATCCCTGAGAATTTGGATTTAATTCCGCTGGGTGGGTTTTATCTGGGGGTGGCTACTGCCTATGCTGCAACAATTCGTGATGGTAAGGCAGGTGCAAATCAGAAAGTCCTGATTCATGGCGGTGCTGGTGGTGTTGGATCGATGGCGATTCAGCTTGCGAAAAATGCCGGTGCTTATGTTATTGCAACAGGAAGAGCAGAACAGGCATCTTATATGAAATCGCTCGGTGCGGATGAGACGATTGATTTCGAATCGCAAGATTTTACAAAGCTGGTGAACGACCTTGATTTGGTTGTGAACATAACAGGTCAGGCTACCCTTGATAACAGCTACCAGGTTGTGAAAACAGGTGGAAAGGTAACATCTGTAAATGGGCTTCCCAACCCGACTTTAGCAGCAGAGCGTGACATTGAAATTAAGTATTCACAGGGCTTTATGACGATCGAAGAACTGACCAATGCAGTTAAGCTCTACGCTGAAGGAAAACTGAGCCTGACAATCGACAAAAAGTATCCGTTCGATCTGAAAGGGATAAAGCAGGCTCATCATGATTTTGAATACGGGCATAATAAAGGCAAGAAGATTATTGTGTTCTAATAATAGTAGAGTATCAGACAGTTTTAACCCGGCAGGTTGTCACAACAGAAGTTGTGATGTCCTGCCGGATTATTTTTATTCCATGCTATTTTTATAAGCTGTTCCCCATGCCTCCATAGCGTCAAGGATCTTGGAATCGCGAAGCCTGTGATCATTGGAAATGACATGTGAATCGGTGGAAATGTGACTATCCTGCCCGGTGTTAATATTGGAAACAATGTGGTCGTAACGGCAGGGGCTGTTATTACAAAGGATGTGCCGGACAACTGTGTCGTCGGAGGCGTACCGGCCAATGTCTGCTTGATATATCTGAATATCTTATAAGTCTACCTTTCGTAATCTCTCGATTTTCTTTTTGCCCTGTTCAGCTGATTCTTTCGGGTTTTCAGTTCTTCGATCTCTTCTGTAAGGGTAGAGATCCGTTTATTTAACTGGACATGTTTTGCAGGGTTGAAAATGCTTGTATTATTTTTTTCGGATGCAAGGCTTTTCTTTTCTGTCTGTTTTTCTTTCAGCTTCTCTTTCACAGACTGGTATTCTTTGATAAGCGGCAGATTCCAGTCAACGCGCCCGGATATATCTTTTATTTCTGCACGGTTATGGAGCAGATGATATTGCAGCTTGATCATGTGCGCCCGGATATCTTCTAATCGCTCTGCGATGGCCGGGACGGTATTTACTACTGCTTCTGTCAGCTTCCGTACCTGTGCTTTCAGCTCCTTGAGGAAAAGATTGTCCGCTTTGATCTGCCGGTTCAGTTCACAACGGTCTGAAATGATCCCCTTGTACTCCATTGCCTGCGAGGTTACGCCTTCATGGATGGTAGGCTGTTCATCAAGGCCGCGCTCTGCATGGCTGCGATGATCGATTCGGTCAACGGCATTGACACGGGCCAGGTATTGGTTGGTTACATCTGCCCATGCCTTCCGCCAGGAGAGAAGCTGTTCCTCACTGTTCCATCGTTCTGTGATAGGGTTCTGTCTTCCATATTTTGTGCTTTTGGGATGCTTGTCTGCACGGATCAGGCCACGGCGCCCGGCTTCGGATGGCGGCAGATAGATTCTCCTTTTTCCCTTTTCCGGCTTATAAAGATACTGTTTTTCCCAGCCCTCGGCCTGAGCTGATTTGAACTCGGAGGCGGTAAAGCCCCGTTCCTCACCGTCGCGGACACAGAGGTATTCTTTCTGCGTCTTGTACTGCCACTTCCCGTGCTCATCCAGTGGGCGCACGGTCAGCATGATATGGGCGTGTGGATTGTGGCCATCCGTATCATGGATACAGACATCCGCGCACATTCCATCAGCGACAAATTGCTCCTGCACAAACTCTGTCAGCAAAGCCTCCCACTGTGCCTTATCCAACTCCACCGGCAGCGCCACCACAAACTCATGGGCAAGGCGGCTGTCTTTTGTTTTTTCGTTTTCCTCTACGGCATTCCAGAGTGTCTCCCTGTCCTGCCACTCAGATGGAGCGTTGTCCGGCAGGAATACCTGTTGCCAGACAAGCCCCTGTTTGTGGGTATAATCATGCTGAATACCATCATAGTCGTTGTAAATTTGACTGCAGATCATATAGGCGGCGGCAGCGCAGGCGGAGCGCCCATTTCCCCGGCTGATGACTTTTGCCTCTAAGTGATAGATTGCCATGCAATCACCGTCCTTTCCATTTTGCTTCTTTTGAGAAAGAAAATGGGTGTGTCACGGAACAGCGGCACACCCATATCTGCGAAAACTGGCTTATTTAAATAACAGGTCCATCGTTTGCAGATATTCCCATGCCTTGCGCTGCATCTCTTTATCCAGATTGAAACGGAGATTGGTACTCCAGATATGATTTTGGTTCATGGCTGCTCCTTCCTGCGCAGGCTGGCATAGGCAAGGTATTCATAGCCTTTGGCTGTCGCGCAAATATCATCAACAATCGTTACCCGTGCTTTGTCATAGCTGCCAAAGTTGCGGACAAGGCAGCCGCCTCCGCCCATTAGGGGTCCCCACAGAGCCTGCTCTGTGGGGAGAGGAGGAGCAGCGTAGTGAACGAGTCCCGCCGCTGGCGGTGGGACGAGCGATATGGAGCTTGCGACGACGAAAAGCCGCATCAGGTCAGGATTGTATTCATACCGGCGAAGCGTAGCAAAAATGTCCGACACATATGCCCTGGCAACCGCAGTAATGCAGTCCTGGTACGGTTTCCCAATATCAGCGGTTCCAAAACGGATCACCTGTTCCACGGTCGCGTCCTCGATCTTCACGCCGAAGCTGTCAAGGATAGCGTTCCTTGCAGCAATCATGCACTGGTTGACGCCGAACTTCTCTGTCCAGCAGCGGCTCTCAACGGCTTTCTTATTGTTGATATAGAGAATATTCATCGTACCGTTCCCGATGTCTGCCAGAAGGTTCGTCCCCTTAAAGTCACCGAGACGGCTGACAATGGCCGGATAACCCTGCGGATACAGGCTGCATCCGACAAAATGGATATGGTATTCCTTCCCATTGAAGCAATACTCTACATCCGGATTTCGGAGCAGGTAACTCCGGAATTCCTCTCGCTGTTTCCGAATCCATGTCAGCGGCAGCGTGGAAACGCCCCCTCACATCTCCGCTCCGCTTCGGTCCGCGCTAAACGGACGTTCACTGGACCTCCAGCGCCGTTCGGCGGCAGCTTGCGCCGTCCATTGAAAAACGCTTCGCGTTGGGACGGCGCGGCCGGCAGCGAGATGGACATTGGCGGTTCGGATGCCGCAGATATTCAGCTCTCTGGTAACTGCCATCAGGGTCAGGAGATAGTAGTCCTCATCTATCGCCTTATCTGCGATAAATTCCTTGTGTCCTTCTCCGACACGGTAATACATGCCGTTATACTCAAGAATGTTACCGGAAAAGATCGGCTCTGTCTCATAAGCAGTGATCCCTGTTGGCGTGATGGTATTGGCGGTCTTGATGTTGCCGTAACCGTGATCAATGGCAATGATTTTTGTGTTGTTCAGTTCTTTCATGCGCTTTCTGCCTCCTTATCGCTGTGGTTTTTTCTCAGCTGGTGTTCCATCATCGGCACCAGCATTTCTGTGGCCGACTTTGTGCCATTCGGATTTCCAAATGAGGAAACCCGGAAGGTCACTTTGCCGATTGTGTGTGTGTACGGTGCCGCAAGGGCGGCGGTGTTTGTTTCAGGCATAATAAAACCCCCTTTTTAATGTTTCTCTGATAATCTGGTATCAGATTTTGTAATCTGGTACCGCTTGCCTGCAAAAATAGTTTAACGAAAAGGGGAGCAAGAAGCACTGACTGGGAATTGAGCGCAATTTGACACTTTTTTAAAAATCGGTTGATTTTCCCGGCGTGATTGCATATAATAAACATAGCTAACAGCGGGTGTATCTCAGCCCTGAATGAGAAAGTTAGAAAGCGGGTTTCTCTTGACCCATATGCAAGAAAGTTACGAGAGAGTGTTTCGCCACTCTGAGCGCGATAAAGAATTTATTGTACTCTGTGAAAAATATAAATAGGCAGAAAAAAAAGATGGTTCACATTAGAGCCATCTTTTCGTCTGTTCGGAATTATCCTGATGTTATTCTTATTCCCCTGACAGGATTTTTTGTGCAAGCCGGATTCCTGCCTGTGGGTAAAGCTCTTCGATTTCCTGATATTTTGCTTCGACCTGTTCCGGCGAGTCGGCCCATATGGTTTCATAAATATCGATTGCTTTTTTGAAATGCTCTTTGGCTTCTGAAATCCGGCCCTGTGTCAGACAGATGCCGCCCATAGCTTCCTGCACCAATGCAAAATCCTCAGATTCTTCGGAATTATAAGTTTTTATGTACCGGGCTAATCTTTTCAAAGCCGTCATCCCGCGCTCCGGTTCTCCTATATCGGATAAAAAGACTGCATAGTTTGTGAACTGGGGAATACTGTCATGCATAGAGACTGGACGGTACTTTTCCAGAAGTTTAATCCCGGCCTCCATATGCTGGCGGGCAAGATCATATTTTTCTATTTCCCGGTACATTCCGCCCAGGTTTGCGTGAAGATTGGAAACAAGGAGCGCAGTATCTTCATCAACTTCCGGAAATAGGTCTAAGGCGTCCTTTTCCAGTTCAACGGCCTTTTCCCGGTGCTTTTCACAGGCAGCCTGAGAGTGCCATACCTCTACGCGGTATGGCACTCTCGCGGCAGTCGTCAAATATCCGTGCAAGCACGGCTACTTGGCTCGTTGCTTCGCGGAAATCAAGGTACAATGCCCTGTCACGTACAGTGCCGACAGAGGACTGATCTAAAAATGTCTGCAATTCCCGGAGAATCAGATGCATTCCCTGCCCGTACTGATATTTTTCCATATATGAAAATACATCTTCCAGAAAGCGAAGGTAAAACGGCAGATCGTCCTTTTCTGTAAAGCGAATAATGTTTTCAATCGTCTGGAACATCAGTTTATAATAGGATATCTCCAGCCCATGGAAAAGGCAGAGGTTCTGCAGGCTCTCTAAAAGCCCCCGACAGTTGGAAATGGAGGGTTTTAAATCTGCCAGTGCGGTTTCCTGTATCATTGGATGCAGGGAACCACAGTGTCCGGGCAGGGGCGTAACAAATCCCATTTCTATCAGGTCGTTTACCGCATTCAGATCGGTCAGGGAGAGCCATTCGGCCAGCAGTCTAAGAGGGATACCGGAGACCGGAACCATCACCATATTCCGCATAATTCCCTGATATTCTCCTGTGAGAAGATAAAGGGAAAACAGCGTGTGGATATGACCGTAATAGGTTTCTTTTGCAGGCTTCCCGTCTTTGGTAATGGATATTTTGTCAGCATCATCAAGAGCAACCTTTTCTTCCTGTAATTTTCGCAGCAGTTCATGCGGCTGCAGCAGGCCATGTTCGAGCAGACGGGCGGCAAGTTCAACCGCGAGCGTGTGACTGTGAACGGTGTCAATGATTTCTGACAGCACAGGTTCCTGTTCTTTTGCTGCAGAATAATAGCGGCCCGTCAGCTCCAGCAGCGTCATTTTGTCGGAAATCTCCGAAAGCTGCATGGTGGGATAATTTTCCATCCGGCTCCGT
>JAJQCQ010000030.1 GCA_021202635.1 Lachnospiraceae bacterium
TCTGCTCACCTGCATGGATGACAGAGGACGGTTCACTGGATGAAACTGCACTTCGAAAATTTCTGGAAGCAGTAAAATCCATTAATGATACACAGAAGGAAAATGTGAGCCAGGCAGATATAGATGAATTTGCCGCGTCTGACGATTCTGATGAGTGGGGTGAGATAAATACTGTACAGAATATCACAATTTTCCAGTCACAGATCATTGGGTTGTTTGAATCCAGGGCACTCAATACGACAGCAGCCATTGCGAAATATCTGGGCACGGATCTGGTCTATGAAAGTGCAGTGGCACAGAGCAGCAACGTGTTTATTCCGGCACAGATCATTGGTGTAAACGCAAAAAGCTCCAACCAGGAAGCTGCTCTGGAATTTGTAAAAGAATTCCTCTCGTCGGAATGCCAGAGCGAGCTTAGCGTTTCAGACCGCGGCTATCCGATCAATAAAACCGCTTTCGAGATCATGGAACAGGATGTCCTGGGTGCGGATGATACCGGAGAAACAAGCTGGGGAGTAAGCGCGGAAGAGCTTCGTAACCTGTTTGACCAGATAGAAACTATGATACCGGAGCTATCCAACCGTAGCGTTACAGATGCAGTTATTACAGACAGTGTGAAAGAGGAAGGTCTGAAATACCTCTCAGGCGAGACTGACCTGGATACTGTAGTAAGCAATATTATGCAGACGGCGACCCTGCACCTGGCGGAATAAAGGTGGCAGGGGTGCGCATCTTAACTATATTGATATCTGATATAAACTGATGTAGAAATAAACCAGAATATTGTAAACAGTGAATGTTACAAAATAGGAAGGATTCCGACTAATGATTGATTAGAACGGAATCCTTTTTTGCGTTTGATGAAATCTTTATATATGAATGAAAAAAAACGTATTCATGAAAAAAATCCATTGATTCAACTGAACACATCTGTTTTTAGCTGTTCCCATGCATCCTCATGTTCAACGTAATATAATGGGCAGGATTTTCCACTCACATCGTAATGGCGGAGGATATCTTCTTCTGTCAAATGATACATCTGGCAGAGAGTACGAAGCAGGCGTAGTAGAGAAGAATATGTTTCGGAAGTAAAAGCACCATCTTCGCCTGGATGACAGCATTCTATAGAAATCGTGTCATAGTTTCGGTTATTCGAACAGTAGGCAACTTCATCCATAGGTACACATTGAATAATTTCGCCGTCAAGTCCGATGATGAAATGGCTGCTTGCGTAAGTATTACCAGATGTCGCAAGTCCTGCAAAATAGCTTCTGTTTTCTTCAGCTGTTGTCCCTGGATTCCCAACATAATGTACGACAATTGCATTGATCTGTTCTATCTTAATTCCGGGCCGGGAATACTGGTTTTCCGGGAGCAGCGAGACAGTTACCCAGTCTTTATTAAGTAATGGAACCGGCTGGACGGAGCCAAAACGGAAATTATGGATTAGAAATACAAGCAGGAGCAGTACAATACCTACGGAGAGGATAGCTGTAATTTTTCGCCGCAACGAACGTTGACGGGCAATTTTCCATTGTGGCTTTGCTTTATGCGAGGATGTGTGCCTGTCAAATTCGTCTGACGAATCATGATTATTATTGTGTGAAACACTGTAAATATTATAAGATTGGTCATTTTTGTTCGTGCTGTTATCTGAAATTTCTTCCTGACGTTCGTATCTCATGACTGTCCCTCCTGCGTATGATTTTATTTTATCATCGGAGGAACGATTCATTTCGGAATTTTTTCTTAAGTATTGTAATTCTGCTGCTGCCGAAATTACGGTGTTTTTGTCGTCAAAATGCCGGATAAAAAGGAGAACCGGGATCATTGCTGACCCCGGTTGCCTTTTTCGCACTTTCTTTTGTTAATAGGGGCACACTTGTGCTCATTCTCAGTTTAGAGGAAAAGGATATGGAACTTCTGCCTTAAAGCTTCTTTGTGAATCAGCAAAACAGAGATTGAGGAAATGTTCCAGACTATGATTGAACATATAGCGCAGACCAGGCTAAACGTTGTGACAGTAATGCTATTCATTTATAGATGTAGAGAGACTTTTTGTTTCTAATGAGTCAGGGGTAATATATGCCATTAAGCCACGTACTACCAGGTTCTGCATCAACGCGCTGATTTCTTCCATGCTCAGGTCTTTCCCCTTTTCATTCCAGAGCTGCAAAAGTCCAAACATAGCAGAATTAACATAATTGATCATGTAATCAAAATTGGGCATATCAGGTGAAAGCGGCAGATAACGCTCCACCAGAGGAAGCAGCTCCGTTTTCACTTTTGAAAAAAACGCAGAGTCTCCGTTCGGTCCCAGCAACAGATAGATTTTTTCGTTCATAGCAGCGAATACAATCTGAAACATCTTCTCCAGAGAATTTGTTTCTGATGTCACCTGAAGAATCGTCTGCTTCATTTCTTCCAAAAGATCAGCTTCGGCATTCGCAACCAGGTCGTCGATATCTAAAAAATATTCATAAAAGGTACCGCGGTTATAGGATGTGCGCCTGGTAAGCTCGTTTACAGCGATTTTGGAAATTGGCTTTTCGCTGATCAGCGACCAGAACGCATCCAGAAAGCACTTGCGCGTTTTTTTGGCGGTTTCAGACTGTTTTTTCATTTGTTTTTTCCTCGTTTCTTATCAGATATTACTTGCAGCAAAATCGGCTGCTAAAGATCTTTATAACGAAAAATCCGACAGATTTTGAAAATCTGATGGTTGAATTACGCTTTTTACCCGTGTATAATACATCATACAACAGAATGTTGGAAAAATCAAGGAGGAATTTTATGACAGTAATTTCTGTGGATCATCTGACAAAAGACTACGGTCACGGCCGCGGCGTGTTTGATGTATCAATTCAGGTAAATAAAGGCGAATGTTATGGCTTCCTGGGCCCGAATGGCGCCGGAAAGACGACATCCATACGTCATCTGATGGGCTTTTCTAAGCCTGAGAAGGGCAGTACCGCAATCGCCGGGATGGACAGTTGGAAGAACAGTGCAACGTTAAAAAATACAGTTGGATATCTTCCAGGGGAAGTAACGCTTCCGGCGGGACTTTCGGGAACCGGGTTCCTGCGCATGATGGGGCAGATGCGTCATGTGGAAAACGACAGCTATCTGAAGATGCTGCTGGAAAAGTTTGACCTGGATCCCAATGTCAGCATCAAACGGATGAGCCTGGGCGTAAAGCGCAAGCTTGCTGTCGTTACGGCTTTTATGCAGGATCCGGATATCCTGATCCTGGATGAGCCGACTTCCGGTCTCGATCCGGTTATGCAGGAGACCTTTATAGAATTTGTAAAGGAAGAAAAGAAACGGGGCAAGACGATTTTCCTTTCTTCCCATATCTTCCATGAGGTGGATGCCACATGTGACCGGATTGCCATTATACGGGACGGGAAGATTGTCTCTGAATTCAAATCGGAGGAATTGAAGCAGAAGCATGACCACATTTACCGTGTGACCTTTTCAGATGAAGCATCCTATGCGGCTTTTGTTCAGAAGCCGTACCGGTTCACATCGAAAAATAAGGGAAAACTCCGTGCAAGGGTGCAGATGGAAGCAGACCATGTTGGTGAACTGATGACTAGTCTTTGCGATTACAATATCGCAGACTTCATTGAAATACCGTTTACTCTGGAGGACTATTTCATGGGCTTTTACGATACCGGCCATCATTTTAAGGGGGTGAGCGCATGAGTGAGTCGATTATTTCTGTAAAAAATCTGACCAAAGATTTTGGGCAGGAGCGAGGTCTGTTTGGAGTATCAATTCAGGTAAATCAAGGTGAATGCTACGGTTTCCTTGGCCCGAATGGCGCCGGAAAAACGACCGCGATCAGGCATATGATGGGTTTTTTGAAGCCGGATTCCGGCGAGGTGCTGGTAAATGGATTGAATCCATGGAAACAGGCACCGGAAGTGATGAAAGATGTCAGCTATATTCCAGGAGAGATCGCGTTCCCAGATGTGGCGACCGGCACGGATTTTTTTAAGGTACAGGCACAGTTTCTTGGTGTAAAGGATTTTACTTACATGAATCATCTGATTGACCTTCTGGGTCTGGATCCCTCTGCCAATCTGAAGCGCATGAGCAAAGGCATGAAGCAGAAGACGGCGATCGTTGCCGCACTCATGGGAGATAAGAAAGTATTAATCATGGACGAGCCGACTACCGGCCTGGATCCGCTGATGCGCGAGACCTTTCTGGAACTGATCCGCGAGGAAAAGAAAAAGGGCAGGACTATTTTCATGTCCAGCCATATTTTTGAGGAGATCGAGGACGTTTGCGATCGGGTTGCCATCATCGGAAACGGAAAGATAAAGGATGTGCTAAGCCTTTATAAGCTGCGCCATGATACGCCGAGAATGTTCCGGATCACGTTTGCCAGTGAGACAGCTGCGCAGGAGTACAGGAGCAGAGTCCCGGAGGCAGTCACAGATGAGAAAGAAAAAGGAAAAGTATCCTTCGCTATTCCTGCTGCCGAGACCGACCGCGCAATTAAGGCAACGAAAGGCCTGCCGGTGGTTTCCGTTGATGAGACACATGAGGATCTGGAAGAATACTTCATGAATATATATCGGAAGGAGATCAGACAATAATGAAAGTTACAAAAATATTTTCCTGGCCGCTGATGAAGCAGAGCCTGAATGCCAATAAAGTCCTGTTTATCGCCTGCACGCTTGTCTTGTGCCTGATGACAGTGGTTACAACCTATGCGAATAATCTGCTGGGCGGAACGGAAACCGTGGATTATACCGATGCGCAGACGGATTTCTACAGCCATCTGTATGTGCTGGCTTCCTACAATGAAATGGCGGGAACGGAACTGAGCTATGAGGATTTTGCGGAAGCGGAAGATCAGAGCATGTATGAGGCAGCCTTTGAGATGGCCTCCCAACAGTCCGCCGACCTTGATCTTTCCTGTGAAAATTTTGAAGCGGCGGCGGAAACACTGGCCGAATCAGAAGCTGGCCTGGATGCCTATATTTCCCAATTTGAGTATGTTTATGCTCTCGGCTCCGTACAAGGCTGCTTCTCCGGAGACGATCTGGATATTGAATCTATGATGACCATGATGCTGGAGATGATGGGTATTCCTTCCGATATGCTGGAAACGATGAGTGAAATGGACACGACTGCCATGATGGATCAGATGTATTTTACGATCATGAACCTGCTGCCGTTAATTCTGTTTCTTGTATTTGCCGGAAATGCGCTGGTGGTCGATCAGGTGGATAAAGGCTCCATGGCTTATATCCTCTCCACACCCACGAAGCGCAGTGCGGTGGTTATCACGCAGGCGATTTATATGGTTATAATGCCGTTTCTCATGGTTGGATGCGCTTTCCTGGTAAAGCTGGCAGCGACACAGGCATTTGCCGGTGAAGTGGAGGTCGCGAGATTTGCCGCACTTTATGGAGGTCTGTATCTGCTGGCGGAGGCAATGGCGGCGATCTGCTATCTGGCAAGCTGCCTGTTTAACCTCAGCAAGTATGCACTGGCGCTGGGCGGCGGCTTAAACGTCTGGTTTTTCCTCTGCTCGCTGCTTGGCATGTTTGGATCGGAGAGCATGGTCAGCATGGGCATCGGTGTGGAAATGCTGGGAAATTTCAATAAGATTACCATTGTTGGTCTGTTTGATATCGAAGCGCTGGGAACGGTTGGTTCCGGGAGCGTAGATTATGCTTTTGTACCGAAATTAGTTGCTCTTGCTGTAATTGCACTTGCATGCTATGTGGTGGGTATGATACGGTTCCAGAAAAAGGATCTGCCGCTGTAATGTAACTTATCGGAAGCTGTAGCAGCTGTGTTGTTCCTGGCTAATAGTGAATTGGATGCGACGAAATTGCGACTGTTTTGCGACCGAATTGCGACGGCCATGCTATTGACATACGATTCCGGATAAATTAGAATGGTAGGCGTACAAAAGCGCGAATGAAAGGCAGCCTGAGGCGGCTGTCTTTTTTCGCGCTTTCTTTTATGCACACGGCCGCGTAAGGAATATTTCTGGCTAATTCCAGATGCGGACGCGCGGACGGGTAGGATTCAGCGAGCTGTCTCCTGCTCAATCGCAGGGGTACATCTGTGCCCGATTATCACGAAAAGGAGGGAATGCATGGAGGATGCTGTGAAACGGAAGAAGACAGAAGAAAAACCAGCCGCGGAAGGGAAAGCAATACCGCAGGCGGTACAATCAGACCCGATCCTGACGATTGATGTGGATGCCCATGTGGAATCGTTCCAGGAGAAGGAGGATGCGAGGTGGCACTCAGTTTTGAATGCGCATCGGACCAGGAAGATCCTGACCGGGACGCTGAGCGGCATTGAGACGCTCGAAAGCGGCTGGGTGGTCGCGGTTACTTATTATAACGGCTTCCGGGTGATTATCCCGATGGATGAGATGATGATCAACCTGTCCGGGGATGGGCGGGAGAACGCGAATACGCTGAACCGCCAGACACGGATCGCCAACAACATGTTTGGCTGTGAGATTGATTTTATCGTGAAGGATGTGGACTCCGAGTCGAAGAGCATTGTGGCATCCCGCAGGGATGCGATGATGAAGAAACGGCAGATGTTTTACGAGTCGGAGAACCCGGAGGAGAAACCGATGCTCTACCCGGGGCGGCTGGCACAGGCGCGAGTGATTGCCGTGGCGCCGCGCGCGGTGCGGCTGGAGGTGTTTGGCGTGGAGGTCTCTGTCCGGGCGCGGGATATGGCATGGGAATGGATGGTGGACGCAGGGGAAAAATTCTCGGTTGGCGACCTGGTGCTTGTCATGATTGAGAAGATACAGATGAAGACGGCCGATGATATTACAATTACCGTGAATGCAAAGACTGGGGCGAATACGAATAAGGATAACCTGAAAAAATGCCACCGGCAGGGGAAGTATACGGGCATCATCACGGATGTTTATAAGGGAACGTATTTTATCCGCCTGGGCATTGGCGTGAATGCGGTGGCCCATTCCTGCAACCTGACCTCACTTCCGGGCAAACGCGACCAGGTTGTACTCGTGGTAACGAGGATCAATGAGAATTTTGAAGTTGCGGAGGGCATCATTACGCGGCTGATACGCAGGTATGCGTAAGGCGGGATGATGGTTCTTTTTGGACGGCTGCGGAGTGGAAGCCGGCTATGGGCAGAAATACCGTTTGGCAGAGGGGAGGTGCAGCATGGTTTTGGAAGCGACGGATGAGGAAATCTACGAACTGATGGACATACGGGAGCATCACCTGATACTGGCGGTGGGCGGCGCACTGTTTTTTACCGCAGATTTTTTTGTGGCTGCGCTGGTACGGGTAAGCTGGGAAACGGTGTACCTCCTTGCGGCGTCGCTTGCCTGGACGGTATTCTTTTTGCGCGCCGGTATCCGGGAAGGGAAAAAGATCATGGAGGCGAAGGGCTGTTACCTTCAGCTTGATCCGGATAGCCTGACCGTGCGGCAGATTGAGAAAAGCGGGCACTATGAATACTGCCAGGTTTTCCTGGATGAGATTGAGAAAATCGTGGAAGGCGGCAGGCGCGGCATCCCGGAGTTTTATATCGTGGTTGAGGATAACGCGGTCAAAAGCTTTCTTCTGCTGGACAAAGAGCGGCGTCCGGGGCGGGTCTTCTGGATCCGCTCTTTTGGTTATAAGCCGGAAAGCTTCCGGAAATTTTACCAGGCTCTGCGGTGGGAAGTGCCGGGCAAGGTGCAGATTGCAGGGACGGGCAGACAGGAGGTATGGGATCTAAAAAAGCCGAAGAAAGAACTCCTGCTTGTGGTGGTGCTGCTGATCTGCTATGTGGTGCCGAAAATCATTTTTGCAGAACTGGGGGTGGATTTTTGAAGTATGGGGAAGCGGAATCGAATAAGGGAAAGGAATGGTTTGCTGACGTGATCGGGAAAGGAAGCAGGTGGGTGGAACGTTTTCTTATGCTTCCTCCCGCGCTTCTAAGAAGAACAGGGGGATTGTTCTTTGCATCTGTCCTGATTCTGCTTTCCGGCGTATCGTTTGGTATTCGGATGCAGGACTGCGCCTGTCTGGTGATGTCATTCATCCTTGGCGCGGCATTCCTTCTTTATAGCTATTGTTTTGCCAGGGCAGCGCTGGGGAAAAAATACCGTGTCCTGGAGGGTACGGTGACGAAAATACAAAAGACTTGGGGGCTCTCTCGGGTGCAGAAAGTCTGCGTATCTGTGGGAAATGGGAAAGAGGAAACGCTGACATTACAAAAGGAATCCCATGTCCAGGTGGGAAGAAAATACCGGTTTTACTTCGTCGAGAAACAGGGTTTGCCTGAATATACGCATGGGAGAAAGAACGTGCCAGGACTGGATGCCCGGAAGGAACTGGAGGGCTTGCCGGGATCGGGTGTTCTTCCGGGGCTTTCTGACCCGCTGGGGTCGGATGGCCTGCTGGGCTTTGAAGAGATCCGCACGGAATGACGGAAATTGCAAATAGCAAATAGTATAGGGCAAATATGAGGAGGATCGGATATGTCAGAGGTAACATTTGATACTGCACAGGAGCAGGTGAAAGGAACTGTAAAATGGTTCAGCGCACAGAAAGGCTATGGATTTATCACTGCAGAGAGCGGCAGGGACTATTACGTGCATTACTCAGAGATCATTGGGACAGGCTTCCGGAAGCTGACAGGCGGAGAGAACGTCGAGTTTGAGATCGGCCAGGACAGGGATGGCCGCGACGTGGCGAAGAACGTGGTGCGCAACGAGGGTTTTACGGATATCGATAACCCGGGGTATGGCGGATATAACTCCGGGATAAGATAACAGAAAGTGGTTGCGAAACAGGAATGTCCCTGTATCGGACAACCATTATCATAGGTCAGAATTGAATAAGCTGCAGTTGAATAACAATATATAGTTTAAAAATGAATTGACGATAACAATATATTGTGCTATGATAAGTGCGATATAAATTTTTGCAGGCGGCCGAGGGTTCCCTGTACATAAATTTTGTCCCGGATGAATGAGTCCGGAAGAGTTAGTTTTTGCAACAGTTCAGAACAGCATCGAAATGAAAAGACAGACTGTGCAGGTTTACCTGCTAAAGGCTGTATTTTCATTTCGGGATGGGCGGAACGCCCATCAAGCCTCAGACATATGACGCGTAAGCGGCATATAGCCTTCGAAGAAGGCGGTCTGTGGCCTGCTGTTCAGAGTAGTTACATTTTGAATTTTAAAGAATGCTGGCATGACAAACGGAATAAGCTGGATGGAAGATGCGTAAAGAGAAAGAATCTCTTATGCATCTTTTTTTATCTTTATTTCCGGGAAAGGAGGAGAAGGATGGAGCAATCGGAAAGGAGGAACCATGTATTATCAGGATGAATATTCATGCACGTTCAGGGAGGAGGCAGAACTGCACCAGCATCTGTACGAGATTGACAGGCGGGGCTGGTGGAAACGGATGCCAAGCAGTGACCTGGAGGTGATTTCCGCGTCCGGGCATGAGGATATGGCTTCGGAGGTGGACGGGGAAAACCGTGAGGCTTTGCTGCTGGATACGATGAAGCACACATCCCTTTTGCTGAAGGCACACGGGGAAACCTACCTGCTGGGCGCAACCGCGCTGCCGACCCTGCAGCGGCGGGCGAGGATTTCAGGAAGCGCATTGTCGGTGGTTGGGAAACCGGAGCTTGCCTATATCCTGAACGAGTGCCTTGCGGTCGCGGAAGGGAAGGCGCTGCTGCGCTACAGTGAAGGGAAAATCCGGGCTGTCCACGCAGGTGATCAGAAGGATTATTCCATCATCGAGATGCCGGATATTTTTATGGCGGCCTCCGCTTATATTGAGGAAGGGTTTGACAGGGCAGTTTTTTCCGGCGGCTATGCAGACCACGCGATGACATATGCCACCTGGACCGTGGAAGATAAGAAGCTGCTCACGGCTTACCAGGAGCTGCTCGCACACTATGGGCGGCGCACCCCGCAGGAACTGAGTACGGATATCCGTATCACAACCTCGGATGTCGCTGCTTCCGGAGCGAATATTTCCTACAGCATCAAAGAAGGCGGCCTGACCATTGTGCTTGGCAAAGCGCTGAAGACCATACACCGGGGGAACGGCGGCATTGAGATGGTGGAAGCAAATATCCGGAATATTTTCGAATACTACAAGTCCACCATCAAAGGGATTGAGCGTCTGTTTGATATCCAGCTGCGCTATCCGGAAAACGCGATGGCGGGTGTAATGGGGAGTGTTAAGCTTGGCCAGAAGCTGATCGCAGAGACGGTAGAGCAGTTTAAAGCGCAGAATGGCTACCAACCCTGCAACGCGTACGACGCCTACTGCGGAATCTGCTACGCCCTGTGTCTGGCCAGGAAGAATGGCGCGAAGGAACGGGCGATGCTGGACATGGAAGAAGATATTGCCAGGTGTATTACAGCGCGCTGGAGCGAGTACGACATCCCGGGAGAGATTAAATATTGAAAGAGGACAGGAGGATGTGTGGCGTGCCAGATAAAATGGCTGATGGAATTACAGAAAAGTTAATGAGCAGGAAGGCGAAGCGGGGAAAATTACAGGTGGAACATGCACAGGAGAAGCATCCATATGCGAATCGGTCACTGCCGGAATGGATCAGATGCAGCGAAAGAAGCCGGGAATTTTACCGATGGCTGAAAAAAGAAAGCCTGCGTCCGCTGAACTTTGGGGCGTATGCTATCCGGCCGATTTTGCGGGATGGGTTTTGCTTTTTATTTCTGGAAACACATTTCCACAAAAGCAGGAAACCGGATTCCCGTCTGGCTGCGGTCTGCGACCGGGAAACATTTCGGCTGTCCGATGTAAGCAATGCCCTGCGCAGGCTGCTTCAGTTCCCGGATGATCTGGTGTTTGAAAGCAAACTCCACGCCCGGATGAAGCTGGAAAAGGAAGTAAACGCGCGGCTGCTGTATGACATGGAACATCGGCAGGAGCTGTTTTTCGCACTTGGCAGGGGTATTATCCCTGCGGTAAGCAGGGCGGAGATCCACGGGCGCGCAATGGAAATGCTGGAGAAGGGCATCCCGGAGGAGGAGATCCGTTATATTCCGGATATTCGGTTTGGCAGGGAAGCAGGAGGGTTTACCTGGCAGAGATATCTTTTTTATCTCCGCTCTCCCAAGGAAGCGGCCGACAGACTGGAACAGGAGTGGATTATGCAGTTTGGTGAAATGATTTTTCAGGAAAAGATCCGTTACAGCGGAATTCGGGAGGATTACCGGTATACGCTGGAGCGGCAAAAGAAATGAAAGTAAAAAGGAAGATTACAGAAAGTGAGGAATGGAAAGATGAAGTACTATAACAATTTAAGCCTGCAGCAGAAAATGTGTCGTATACGGAAGAAAATTCCTGTTCTGGCAAAGAAGCGCCACAGTGATGATGTGAATTATGAGTTCACGAAAATCGATGATATCTATGAAACCATGACACCGGCAATGAATAAGTATGGCGTGAATTTCCAGGTGGTGGAAGAAAAGCCGATGAAGCGTGACGCAGAGGGCAATCCGGTCTTCCTGCAGAAAATAGACGGACTCTGGCATTACGAGGCACAGCTTTTGGTTGAGTGGGTCGATGTGGATAACCCGGATGATACGGAGACTGCGCAGATTCTGCTGATCGGCACGCATGAGGTTCCGGAAAAGGCCAGGGGGACAGCGCTCACCTACGGGCTGAAATATTATTTCCTGAACCGCTTTAATATCAACCAGGGCGGGAACGCGGAAGATTCGGATAATAACCAGTTCCAGACAGCCCCGGAAAAAACAGATGGGAAGGGAAATGTAAATGGAAAAGAAAAACAGGATGGAGAGGCGAATGCGGTCCGTCAGAGTGTGAAAGCGACCGTGGCTTCTAACCGGAGCGGCGGGAACCGTCGGACAGAGGGTGTTGCGCAGCCATCAGGGGAAAAGTCTTTCGAAAAGAAAACTTTTGAAAAGAATATTTCGGATAGGAGTGATGGGAAACGTTATGTAGAGCACCAGAAAGGGACAGTCGGGCAGACAGCGGCAGCAGCGGATCAGATGGTTACTGGTAAAACATCGGAGCAGAAAGGCAGTGATTACCGCCAGCCGACAGACGGTGCCAGGAAGCGGACAGCCCAGAGCCGCGGTGCATCTACAGGGGAAAATGCGGATGCTGGAACAGGACGACTGGTAGAGAATAAGACATCTGCCCAGACAGCGCTTTCCCCAAAGGATGCTGGAATGAAAGAGAATACATCCGGATTAGAGCGCGTAGAGAGAAAAACCTCAGATGAAGATATCCTTCAGCCTGACGGGCAGCTTTCCATCAGTGATACGAACGAGGAGGATCTGATGGCGGAATTCGAGGAGCTGACCGATGCGGATGAGATTCCGTTTGATGACACGGAAGATCTGGAGGAGGAATTCCTCCGCGCACTCCAGGAAGACATGGAAGAGGGTCTGGAAGAAACGGACGACGGCAGAATGTCAGTAACGGAAGCCAGGAAAGTGACCTGTGTGGTCGGCGCGTTTAAGAACCGGCCATACGGCGAAGTATACGATGCTGGTGAGCGGGGCAGGAATACGCTGGAATGGGTTGCCAATAAATATTCCGGGAAAGATCCGAACCAGAAAGAAGCGGCGATGGTTTTGCTCGATGAGATGGATCGGACGTCTTTCCAGGGAAAGATGGCGGCATAAGAGGAACAGGAAATACGGGGAGGGACGATAGATGTTTATACCTCCGTTTTCAATTGCGGATGTGTCCGACCTGCTTGGGATTGAGCGGGTCGGCGCCTCCTCCGGCACGTCTTTTGGCGTGGTCTGTCCATTCTGTGGCGACCGGCGCGGGAAAATGAATTTCTGTATTTCAAAAGACGGGCAGGTGAAAAATACCTACCACTGCTACAAATGCGGAGAGAGCGGCAACATGCTCCAGCTTTATGCGAAGCTCTCAGGCCTGGACGGTGCGGATGCCTGCAAACAGGCTTACCGGCTCATCCTTGACCAGCTTACCGAAAATCCTTTGGCAGATTCGGCTTTGGAAAGCAGGAGGAATGAAGTCCGCGACCTTGCGGGACAGTCTTCGGAGATGGCGGATTTGCAAAAACGGGATGCGATATACCGGGAAATGCTGTCGATGCTGCATCTGGAAAAACAGCATGCTGCCGATCTGATGCTCCGCGGTCTTACCAGTGGGCAGGTCGCAGCAATGGCTGATCTGGGTTTTAAGAGCACGGCTCCCAAAGAGGCAAAAAGTCTGGCGAGGCGCCTTTTAAAGCGGGGATTTTCCCTGGATGGGCTCCCCGGCTTTTATGTGGATGATAAACGGGACTGGACACTGGCATTTTATGGATGCAATAAGGGCATCCTCTGCCCGGCTTATTCCGTAGACGGGAAAATCGCCGGGTTCCAGATCCGTATGGACCATCCCTTCCAGGACAGGAAATATACGTGGCTGTCAAGCTCCGGCAAGCGGAAAGGATGCTCCGCCAAAAGTCCGGTGGGATTTTTCGGGAATGCAGATGACAGCAGCGTTTTCGTAACGGAAGGCATTTTAAAAGCTGCCGTGGCGCATCTGGCCACCGGGAAAACATTCCTTGGGAATCCTGGCGTCGGTCATTACCGGGAGCTGCGCTCTTCCCTGGAAGAACTGAAATCGCGCCATTTAAAGCTGGTATTCGAGGCTTATGACATGGATAAGCTGATGCGGGTAGCTTGTGAAAACGGTTCTGAAAAGGAATGCCAAGGCTGCGAAATCAGATGTGGCGGGCAGCTGCCCGGTGAGATAATCTGTCCGCATAAGCAGAAAAAGCGAGACGATATCCGTGCTGGCTGCAACCGGCTTTATGAGGCCTGCGGAGAATTATCCTTACGCTGTATCCGACTGACCTGGGAGCAGGATGCGGACGGCCTGTGGACAGGAAAACATAAAGGTATAGACGATTGGCAGCTTGGTCTGCAGACGGAACGGGCTGGTTTTATGAGAGACGCCAGCAGACATAACGGCCTGAATTAACGGGCGAGCAAATCATTTGGAAATGTACAGGTAAACAGATAAATCATTATGATTCAGATTTTACAAACAGAAAAATCACTGCGATTCAGGTTTTACAAATGGGGAGCTTCGTGCTCCCTTTTTGTATGGCCTGAATCAGCTGCTGCCAGATGTGCAGGCTGCAAAAAAGGTTTGTGGCCAGGGATGGACAGTGTTGAAAACGGAGCCATAAGAAAGGAGAGCGTGTTATGCGTATACGGGACTGACCGGAACGGGATAAAAATCTGGGGGACGAAGCTGCCATACAGGGAGAAAAGCCTGCAGGAGCCTGGCAGTGTAGTGGAGAATCCTGTGACATTGGGATTCCATTTGAAAGGAACTGATAATATGCCGCATTTGTAAGCCAGACGCGGAAAGTTCAGAAAAAAGAAAGGCAGAGAGAATGGGAAAAAACATGATGAAACGGGTGCTGTCCGCAGTGCTCAGTGTAGTAACTGTGTGTACTGCCTGCCTGTCGCCGCTGACAGCAGTGGCTGCAGGGGCAGAACTGGAACCTGCCAGCTCAGTAGTGAAATATCCAGACCTGGAGGATGTGATTGACCAGCTTGCGGAAGATGAGGTGGTTACAGTGGAAGACATTATAGTCGGATATGGGAGTACGTTTGATATTTCTGTAGATTTTATCGGACTGGAGTTTGATGAGGAGAAGGTGAGCGTCAAATTTCAGGAGGCGTTAAGTGAGGATGGAACCAGTTTTTCTACAAGCCATATTGATACCTACCAGGCAGTTTATTACGTGGAACCGGTAAGCGGGAACCCGGTTTACCAGGTCAGCCGTGAGATCACAGTATCTGAGGCGGCGGCCGTCAGTGCGGAAAGCGACGAAGACGGGGGCGGCAGCTCCGAAGAAAGTCCGGATGATGATGCCGACCCGGATGAACAGGCCGGGACAAGCGCCCTTCTGATGGACAGCCCGGCGGAAAGTACATCAGAAATCACTTTGGAAAACGGATCAGAAAATACAACAGAGAACACGGCAGGAGACACGGGTACGGAAGTATTCGTGGGGACTGATATTAATATAGAAGAAACTGGAACGGATGTTACTACAGCAGATGGGACGGAAGCTTCCAGTGAGATGGGATCAGATACGGAATCGGATACAGTCGCAGGTTCTGACGCAGAAGAAAATGTGGACGCAGGCACAGGCTCAGAGGCAAATGCAGACGGCAGCACAGATGCAGATGCGGATGGAGCAGGAACTCCGGATGGCTCCGGTGAAGATACAACAGAGGAGGCTGAGACGGCTGGCGTAGATGAGGAATCGGAGACAGGCATGGAGACGGAACTGGATGGAACACTGGCTGGGGTGCCTGCGCTACTTTCGTTGGAAGCGGATGAGGAAGAAGAAGACAATAAGAGCTATGTAAGTGGCCTTTCTGTTAGCAGCATAGTGGATGGCACCGCCCCATTTGACAGTGATGATGAGGCTGGAGATGACAGCAGTGACAGCAACCGGATCGTGAGGTCTTTTGATTATGTTTCTTATACATTGTCCTATACGACGGCTTTATCCAATGAAAAGGAATCAGTGGACTCCGGTGTACTGTATGTGGAGTTTGTCCTTCCATGTTCGCCGGATGTTGCGATATTTAACATGGACACGATGAACTGGATGGTAGACCCGGTATTGACCTATTACT
>JAJQCQ010000021.1 GCA_021202635.1 Lachnospiraceae bacterium
CTTACCGCATTGCTTGGAAGGGCACGGCCGAAAACAGCAGCGTCCTTTGCGGCGGCGATGATGACCGGGTGTTGGCAACAGCGAACGGAGAGAATCCGAAGTGGTATCCCATAACAGAACAGCACAACGAGGATACGGGTGAGTGGGAGCAGGGCTTTATGTTCGGCTCTTTTTTCGTGCCGTTTTCGCAGGTGCTGCGGGTGTGAAAGTAACGGGATCTGATAGCAGTCCTGTGTTGAGGGAAGGAGAAGACTATGAAACCTACAGCTGAATTAAAAGTCCTGCCGGTATCGGTACTCAAACCGGCGGAATACAATCCGAGAAAGAAATTAAAGCCGGGAGATAAAGAGTACGAAAAAATCAAAAATTCCATCGAGGAGTTTGGCTTTGCCGACCCGCTTGTGGTCAATGCGGACATGACAATCATCGGAGGACATCAGAGATTGACTGTGGCTATGAAGCTCGGTTACACAGAAGTGCCGTGCGCGGTAGTCGATGTGGATAAAACCCGCGAAAAGGCGCTGAACATTGCGCTCAATAAAATCACCGGCGCATGGGATGAACAGCTTCTGGCCGAGGTAATGAAGGACATCCAGGAGGCGGACTTCGACCTGGGATTTACCGGATTTGATGCTCCGGACATTGAGAGCCTTTTCAATAAGGCTTTTGATAAGGACATCAAAGAAGACGACTTCGATGTGGAGGCTGAGTTAAAGAAACCGGCGTTCTCAAAACCGGGTGACATCTGGTTCCTCGGGCGGCACAAGGTAATCTGTGGAGATTCCACACTGCCGGAAACCTTCGAAAAGCTGCTTGGCAGTAAGAAAGTAAATCTGGTGTGTACGGACGCTCCGTATTTTGTAAAACTGGAGAACAAGTCTGGCACGATTGCGAACGATGACCTGGATGATAAAGAAGCCTATGCGTTTTTGATGAAGGTGTTCACCAACTTCAAAAACTCGATGGCGAAAGATGCGAGTATACACTGACCGAAGCGGACAGCGAGTAGGTGTGTATATCACAGTAAGCCGGTCTGTCTCAGCTTGTGTATCTGCTGCAGCTGGGGCGGCCGACGCAGGAAGTGTGTCCGCCGCAGGCCAAATAATAATCTGCGTACAGAGCAGGAGATCACTATATTTCAGAAGATGGAATAACGGCAGGGGTTTCGTAACCTCTGCCGTCTGTAAAAGGGAATGCTTGCCGGGAAATGCGGCTTAAGAGGAACGTTTGCGGGATTTCCGCACAGGCTGTTCTTTCGATGCGTAGGGGGTCTGGGCTTCCGCGACCTTCGCGTACATTTCCGGGTCATCGCGGTAGAAAACCCGCAGCTCACGGAGCTTGCGCTGGAACTCCGCGCGGACTTCTTCTTCGCGCTTCTGCCGCAGTTCCTCTTCCGAAAGCGGCCGGATGCGGATGGAGCCTTCCTCATACTCGACTACCAGCTGTGTGCCGACCGCAAATCCGAGGGCTTCGAGCCATTTGCCTTCCATCTGGATTTTGGGAAGGAAGCCTCCGTTTGCCTGATACCTGTTGGAATACTGCACTTTGATGTTCTTTGTCTTCATAAAAAATCCTCCTCGCTTATGTGGTGCCGCTGTCGCGGCGGTTTGTTTTCGGTAGTGTATTAATCACTCTGAAGCCCGATAATAGCAAGCAGAACCAGAGCCATAAAATGAACAAAAATGTGCGGAAGGATTTGTGTAGTAATTTTTGGAACATTACGGTGTCAGAAATCCCCATGGCGTTAAGCCATGTTTATCATAGAACTTTTCAGTTGGGACAGTGAAAGCTGTCCTGTTTTTATGCCCACAGGGCAGGAAGGGAGAGATGGTTATGGATAAGATTGCGGATCTTGTAACCGGAGATGCGGTGCTTCAGTGGCTTATCATCTTCCTCCTTCTCGCGTATTTCGTCTACAAAGAATACCCGGAGTTTAAGCGGAGGGTAACGGGCGGGACGAAGCGGGAGTTGGAGGATGAGAGCCGAGTGAAGGCGCTGGAGGAGCGGATTGCGAAGATGGAGGAGCGGCAAAGCAGTGTCGAGACGAAGCTGCTAAATGACTACCAGAGTCTCGCAGAACTGCTCAAAAGCGAGCAGGAGGATAAGAAGCTCCTGAATGCATCCCTCGAAGAGAGGGAGATTATCATGCGGGCGCTGCTTGCTGTGATTGATGGCCTGCACCAGCTTGGGGCGAACGGCCCGACCACGGCGGCGCATGATGAAATTACGGACTACCTGACGAAACAGGCACACAGAGTTTAAGAAAGCGAGGGAGAACATTATGAGCAAAGAGTATCTCATCAAATGGGGCAAGGCGGCGGGTGTCCGCGCCCTGAAGACGGTATGCCAGACGGCAATCGCAACAATCGGCACGACAGCAGTGCTGGAGGAAGTCAGCTGGGGTGTGGTCATTTCCGCATCTGTTCTCGCAGGGCTTCTGTCGGTACTGACCAGCCTGACGGGTCTGCCGGAGCTGGACACGGAAGCGGGCAGCGAGGAATAAGATAAAGGGGATGTGGGAGACTGCATCCCCCCTAAAAATGTAAGGAGGCCAACATGAATTTAGATAATATGAAGTGACCTCACATTTGCACCAACGTGGATTTACCTGTATAC
>JAJQCQ010000031.1 GCA_021202635.1 Lachnospiraceae bacterium
CCTTGACAGACGTTTGGGAACCGCATACACTTTGGCAGCGAATGAGAAACGACTCACCGAACTGGCCTCAAATTTTTTTTAAATCACCCCTTGACATTTCTTAGCTGGACTCAATTGCTGCCATCGTAGTGTCACGCAGTTTTAAAAGGAACGTCTTGTCCTCGGCTTCCATCGTCTCATCCGTGTAGACCTCAAAGCTGTCCTCCACGGCTTTCGCAGCACGGCCTGTGTGGTACTTGCGCTGGCCCAGGTCATTTACGGTACATCCGTTTGTACAGATGAGCCGGTACAGGAGCGGCTGCACCGACACGCTGCCGAGGCCGACTTCGGAATTGGTAATCACCACACCTGCCTGTACATAGTCACCCGGCACTACTGCCGTCTCCAGCTTGTGGTTTACGATTTTGATATACAGCCTCGTATCCGTTACTTCTGAACTGACCACTTCGTACTGGTTCTTCCCGGCGAAAAGCGGAAGTGTGGCTGTTGCGATATCCAGATTGTCGATCCGCCGATACCTGGCGGACAGGAGCGCCCTTGCCCTGCGGTTCCCGCCATACTCCAGCGAACGTACCATATAATTTGCGTCCTTATCGGCAAACCAGCTGTTCACGTTCCTTGCCAAAAGCTCCGGCTTCTCTTCCTGCATGATATCGTAATATTTCGCCGGAATGCGGAGTGCCGATGCAATCTGCCTGTGGAACAATGGCGTGGTTCCGAACACCTCCGAATTTCCGTTCTCCGGATGGTTCAGTTCAAATGTATGGCCGTCATCGTGCAGCCGCATTCCCACAGCCGGTCCGATATAATCTCTTTTCGCCTCCTGCTGCCGGACAAGCTCCTGCAAAAGGCCGCTTACGGTTCTTCCAGATTTCATGATTTCAAATTCCTCCGTTTCTGCCTGAAAATTGTGCGGCATAAGTAAAAACAGGAAAAGCACCGCCGCGCATGCTCTTCCCTGCAGAAATCAGTATTTATATTCCGGATTAGAATCCTCATTGCCGGTTTTTAAATCGT
The DNA here is from genome assembly GCA_021202635.1 of Lachnospiraceae bacterium. Lineage (GTDB taxonomy): Bacteria > Bacillota > Clostridia > Lachnospirales > Lachnospiraceae > Choladousia. Next base: position 1,018 of record JAJQCQ010000031.1, read on the forward strand.
GGTGCCGCTTACAGAGCGGCTGCCAGTTGCTCTCATCCCAGAACAGCTTCTGATCACCGCGATGCGGAATCTTATGGTCGACCACAGTAGCTTTTTCGTACCTCGGCGGATTCTCCGCCATGCACATCACACAGAGTGGATGTGCTTCGAGATACCGCTTCCGCACCCTCTGCCACTTGCTGTTATATCCCCGCTTCGCGGCGGATCTGGTGTATTCCGGGTGCAGCGGCTTGTGTTTTTCGCAATAGCCCTTTCCGACATCTACCAGCTCCGGACAGCCGGGATGCTTGCAGAGAACCTTTGGTTTGTATGGCATTTTCACATTCTCCTTCTCACGGACATAAGAAAAGCCGGGATGAATCATCACCTCGGCCCTCTTTTTCATTTTACTCGGTTTTCCTAAATTCTCGCTATCAGTTCCGTTGGCATGAACGCCAGAACTTTGCTCTTCGCAAAATCTTTCACATTTCTTGTAATGATATAGTCCACACCAAGCCGCTCGGCTGTCACACTCTGTAAGGCATCCTCAAAATCAGACCACTTTAACTCCGCTGCTTTTGAAAGGTCTATGCCCTTCAAATCAGCAAAATCGAAGATTAATGATAGCGCCTTTAAGATAGCCTCAATCTTCTCCGGTTCAAGTTCTTTCCGCATGATATACACCATGTTGGCAAACGTCAACGCCGATACATAGCCCTTTGCCTGCTCAGTTTCGCAAAGCTTCCATATAAACGAAGAGTCTTTCACATGCGGCTCCCGATTTTGAAGAACATCCAGCAGTACATTTGCATCAATCAGCAGCTTCATACTTTTCCCTGAGCCTTTCCGCCTTTACCTTATCCAGGTCATAATCACCCTTCAAGATTCCAGTCAATGAATCGGTTAAATAGGAAACAGCTGCCGATTTTGGAATGAACCGTCCGACTTCGCGCCCGTTTTTTGTAACGATAACTTCCTGTCCTTCAATTACAAGATTCAGGTACTTACCGAAATTATTCTGCATTTCTGTCGCAGTTGCTGTAGCACTTATCATAAAGCCCGCCTCCTTTTTTAGCTAATTTTATTCTACTACAGATTAGCTAATTCTTCAACAGGGAAATTTAACTTATTTGTGATCAGCGGTTTTTTCGTCCACTCCATCTGTTTTTCGTCCAATCTCTACCCTATTTTGGACGAAAAGTTAACAAGGTGGACGAAAACATTTCTCTCAAAGGAACCCCTTACTTCTCCCACGGCATCTCCGGATTTGTGAAATGTCCGTAAGCGGAAACCTGATTGTAATCCACATCCAGAAGCCCCAGATGTTTGATAATCCCGCGAGGTGTCAAATCGTAATTCTCACGCACATAAGCATAAAGGAATTCCATGCTCTGAATTTCCGTTCCGAAGCAGTCAATCGCGATGCTGACCGGCTTTTCAACCCCGATAGCATACGCAATCTGAATCTCGCACTTATTCGCCCATCCGGCCAGCACAATGTCTCTTGCAATCTTCCGAGCCATGTAGGCTGCAGAGCGGTCGACCTTGCTCGGGTCCTTGCCTGACATCGCGCCGCCTCCGATTCTTCCGATTCCGCCGTAAGTGTCGCATGCCAGCTTCCTGCCGGTCACACCACAGTCCGCAAAAGAACCACCTTTCACAAACCTTCCGGTCGGGTTAATGAGCTTCTCGAAATCTGAATTTAATCCATAGTCGGAAGCAGCCATAATCATCAGCGTCTCCACAATGGTGCGGAAATCACTCGGCTCCACATCCTCGGAGTGCTGCACAGAGCAGAGGAAGGTCGTGATCCTGCCGCTGTCGTAGTCAAAGCTGACCTGCGCTTTCGCGTCCGCACGGAACATCCGACTCGGATGCTGTTTTAAAAGCTTCAGGAACTTGGTCGCCACAATGTAGGGAATCGGGAGAAGCTCCGGAGTCTCATCTGTTGCGTATCCGTACATGATGCCCTGGTCACCGGCTCCGCCCTTGTCCACACCGAGTGCAATATCAGGAGACTGCTCTTTTACCAGAATACCGATATCATAAGGTGCCACAAAAATCGGGTCATAAATAAACCCTGTCTTATCCCTGCCGATTCGGTCGAACACACTGTCCACCAGCTTGCGATAATCTGGCTGATGCTTTGATGTCAGCTCACCGGCAATAATGATGTGGTTGTCCTTGATAAGAACTTCAATTGCTACACGGCTCTCCTTGTCGTGTGCAAGGCAGTCGGTCACGATAGCGTCGGCAATCTCATCTGCCAGCTTATCAGGATGACCGTTGCTCACCTGTTCGCTCGTATACATTCTCATACGCTTCCCTCCTCATCCGTCCGGAATCCAAAATACTCGGAATATCTTACTTCCAATCCGCTCACGTCTGCTGGAACTTCCACCGTGCAATACAGCAGGATATTGCGGATATCATCAGCTCACTTTATTTTTATAAATGAAGCCCGCAGGAATAATCCCCACAGGCTCCGCAGTCATCACCTTAGACTTCCATCTGCCCTCCCAAAGCATCTGAAAAACATCCGCATCCTTGGAAGTCTTCACTTTTTCCAGAAGCTCCTCGTCAGAAAGCTTCGCGGAAGCAGCGCTCTTACGCTTTTTCTTCTTTTCCTTCGGTCCGCGCTTCTTTGCCACATAGTTCTCATGAATCCACTGCAGCGCCCCTGCGTCCTGCGCAATCTCCATCGGCGCGGACGGCAGCTTCTTACCTGTGACGGTAAAATACCGCCCGGAATCATACATCTCCACGCCAGTCTCGGTATTCTTGCTGCTGCCCTCCGGCTTCGTTCCTTTGAACCACAGATGCACGCCGTCCCCCGACGGAGAAAACTCCGCGAAGGTCGGCTGCCTCGCGAGGATCGCGGTCGCCACTTCATTAAACTGATTCGTCTCCGGATCGTAGCAATGGTCGACATCGACACCCACATAGCCGTCTTCTTTGATGAACATCCTGCCGATGCCAGAAAATCCGTAGCGCTCCACAGCATCGGCAGCCGTTTCAAAATCCGTCCATGTCCCCGGCTTATTGGACATGGCGTTCTTCCCGGTCTCGGGGTTGATGGGAACCTTTTTCGGCTTGCCGCCGTCCTTATCCGGCACAAGCCGGAAGTTCACCCATCGCTTCCCGGCCTTCAATTCATCTGGAATCAACATATTCTGCCTCCTCCTGTTCCTGTAAAATCTCCTCCTCTGTCACAACGGTGACGACTTTCTTCGCCCGATACACCCTGGTACCGTGCGGGTTGCCAGTCCGCTGCTTTTTCTTTTTCTGCTTTGCGGCCTCCCGCTCCTCCCTCTCCTGCCGCCGGATGTTCCCCCAGACGGCAAAAAAGGTAGGATCAGAATAACCCTCCGCATTTCTCCCTGAATATCCCATATACTCTGCCTTCCCTGCTTACCATTCATCAGTTTCCTTCGTGTCAGCCCCCAGATGGCGCAGCAAGCGTGTTCTTGCCGCCACCAGGCGCCTTATCCATACCATCAGACACTTTGTTTCTTACCGCAAGTGCAGCTTCAACCCATCTCTTCCATATGGCCGAAATCCTCGCCATAGGCACCTTCCGATACGATAGGCACATCGAAATCCGGATAGGGCTGTACTTCCATACATTCCTTCACAAAAGCCTCCGCCTCTTCGAGCCGCTCCTTCGGCAGGATGAATACCAGCTCATCATGAATCTGGAGGATTGGCTGCAGCCACGGGCGCTCCGGAAGACCTTGGATGATCCTCGCGCAGGCTGCTTTTAAGATATCCGCCGCTGTCCCCTGAATCGGTGTGTTTAACGCGCACCGCTCCGCGAAGCTCTTCTTCCCCCAGTCGTCCGAGAGGATGGCCGGAAGATACCGTCTGCGCCCCATCCAGGTCTCCGCATAGCATACGTTCGCGGCATGCTTCTTCGTCTCCTCCTGCCACTTCGTCAGCCCCGGATAACCGGCTTTGAGGTTCGAGATGATTTCCGCGCATTCCTCAAAGGTCTTATCGACACCGGCTTTGAATTTCAGCGTCTTCTGGAGTCCTCTGGGGAACAGCCCGTAGAAGGTTCCAAAATTCACGTTCTTGGCAATCGTCCGATGCTCCTTGTAGCCAGGGAAGTGCTTGTCCTCCGCCTGTTCATAGGTCACGCCAAAGATAACGCTGGTGGTCTGTGCATAATGGAATCCACCAGTTCTTCCTTCAGTTTAAGGCGCGGTGAGGACAGGTAGCTTTCCGCCCTCTTACGGCACAGGTAGTTGGTCTGCCCCTTTGCCACCAGGGGAACCAGGCGCACTCCGAGCATTTCCGCCATCTTCTCCACGTCCCCCACGAGCTGCTCCTGCAGAGCGATGGTGGAGGTTGCGATGATGACCGGCCTTCCGGTTTCCTTGTGCAAAAGGATCATGGGGGCGAGATAAGCAAACGACTTCCCGATGCCGACGCCTGCTTCCACAGCGATATGGTTTCCGTCCTCCATGGCTTCCATGATGTCCATTGCCATATCGTACTGTCCGTCCCGCATTTCATAAAGGACAGGCAAAATCCGAAATCTAAAAAAGTGGATAAAAAATTTTGAAAAATCTTTTGCCATGATCCTTCTGGTTCTTTTCCGAGCCTACATATATTATAATTTTTCGTTCCCTTAACCTAAATGCCAAGGGGTAGCCAGTTCGTTTGCGTTCGGTTTCTTTTTGATTTCCGTTTTCTTCCCGTTTCTGCTGCTTAAATCGGCTATTTTTGATAACTGTTTGGAAATTTTTTTGGAAACTTTTTGAAAACAGTTGCCATTCAGTTTCCATTGTGCTATACTGTATATAACAAAATCAGGAAAGGAACGAAAAAATATGAGTTACCATGAACCAATCCCTGTTGCCTTTCCACTGTTCTATCAGTGTGTTGTGGCCGAAGGCACTCCACTTTTACAGTACGATGCCGTCAATATTCTTCTTAGGGGAGCCTCCATGAATGAGGTGGAAAAGGATGGCATCCTTATCGACCCGCCTCCCATCGATTCCCCAAAATGTACTCTTTACATATCCGGGGGCAGAAAAATCACTCAGACCCTGATAAACGCTATTTTCAAATGCAGCCACGATGAAATCGTGCGCCGGTTAAAGCAGCTCCGGCTCGTTAAGATTGATGTTTCCATTCGGAGGCTGATTGCTGTAGTCAATGATTACAACCCATTCAGTTCGACAGAGAATGAAAGTCTGAAGCAGTGCGGTCCGTCCCTTGAAAACCAGTATGATTACCTTGCTGACTTTTTCATCTGCGCACTCAAGAATACGAAACGCGACACCAGGAAACTAAGCAAAGATGAGATAACAGCCCTTATGGGCTGTAATATCCTTGGCAGCACTCTTCCCTTCTTTGAGCAGGAGTCTCCGGATTCAGATTCCACTGACGCAAAGGATTCTGCATCGCAGGCTCCTCACCAGGACAATCCTGAAAAAATTGATGCCGGTGAATTCTGTCAGGTAGATGACTTTGAGTCTGAAGAGGACGAGTCGGTTGATGAGGAAGCTCCGCTTCCCACGTCCTTTTCTGATCTGCCCACCATGAGGTCCTGGGGGATTCTCCAGTGTTTCCCTGTGCGCTCCCGTGTCTCGTATGAAGCCGGCATTATTGATCTTGGCCGTTTCTACGATGGAGTCCGCACTCACTTGTGGGGCTGGTTTGCCAACTACCCAGGAAGGGAAGAATTTACACTGTTCGTACCGGATGAAGTGGATTACTTCATAAACCTCTATAGAAATGGTCAGAAGGAATCGGGACACATGGACTGCTACCAGATTGAAGGTTCAGTGAATGATGTCTACAGCATTGCGAATTCACAGGTGTCTAAATTCTATCCTGAGATAGTAATACTTGCGGATGTCCCAAAGCCGGTGGACAACAGCAACGCCTCCAATATTGATAAGGAGGAACTCGCTGATTTGTTCAGTGCCGTCCTTCCCACTTTTGACGAGAACACTTTGTATGTCAAAGTAGACGAAACATTAAAATATGGCTGTACCCGCGTCATTATCCTCGGTTACCACCAGTCCGACGAGGAACTTCGCAGACTCAGTAAATCACATTATTCAGAACACAAGCCTGAATAATGATAGCTGCCCCGTTCCATGGAGGGATGGTCTTTACCAGCAAGCGGCTGAGTCCATCGGTCTTCTCCCGTATCTCTGTTTTCCATCCCTCCTTTCGTTGATTTCATGCACCACTAAAGGTAAAAATTTTTTGGGCTCGTGGCCCAAAAATAGGCAGAGATACCTCTGGTGCTTTCATTCAACAATCATATCACAGTTGGTGCTTTGAGTCAACACTTTTTTGTTGATTTCATGCAACAAAAATGCACAAAATTTCTGGGTATCTTTTGTTGATTTTGTTCAACAAAGTCGTTGACTTGAAGCACCGAATATGTTATAATAAGTACCGGAAATAATAAATTAGATTGGAGGTACATGAATATGTCTGAAAACAAATCCCCCACTCTGGCCTATGTTATTTCTACAAAGCGTCAGCAGCTGGGATTAAAACAAAGGGAATTAGCAAAGGAAATCGGTATCAACCACTCCACTATCTCGCGCCTTGAAAACCCGGATTCCGGGATTGTTGCTGACCCCAGAACATTAAAGGCTCTGGCGGAGCGGCTCGGTCTTGACTACAACTATCTTCTTTCTCTTAATAAGACAGTGGATGACCAGCCGGATTTACGTGTGATTGCCCGTGCGTCACAGAAAATGACAGAAGAGGATCGTCAGAAAATGATGGATATGCTCAGGGCAGAATTTAAAGATGCTTTTTCCGATGTGGACAGTGATGGTTTTGATGAAGGCGAGGATGATGGCTTCCTGTGACAAAAAGAGTTCGTGAACCAGATTATAGCACACCAATTGAACGCTCCCTTGAAGTGCTGGAAGACGCTGAAATAACCTCGTTTCCCGTTGACCTCAAGAAAATTTTCAAGCACTATCATCTGATCATGTCCCTTGGGACCTATAAACAGTTCAGCCAACGCAGGGGGATCAGCCTTGATGAGATTATAGAGAAATATGGAGAAGATGGTTTTGCGTCCATGGACCCTGTGACGAACAGATGCACTGTCTATTACAACAGTGACAGTCCATATAAAAACCGCATCCGCTTTACGATTGCACACGAAATCGGTCACTTCTTCATGGAGCATTTCTTAGAGGCCAACACCAGCGTCCTGCGACGGGCTGAGATTTCCGAAAAGCTTTATAAGGTTCTTGAAAATGAAGCAAATTGCTTTGCACGAAATCTTCTATGCCCTGCCCCTATAGCGAATAAAGTTATGCTGCAGGGACAGCATGAGACAGAATATCCTGGGGTTACTTACAGCGGTCCTGATAATACTATTAAAAGGATGAGTGCAGAGACCATGCCTGCACGGCGCATCTCCCGTACTTTCCTGGTCACGGAAAAAGCAGCAAGAACCCGCCAGCATTTTTTAGCGGAAGACCTTAATGCAATTGAGTACCGCGGCTATGAAGTAGGCTTTTTAAAGGACATAAGAATAAGGGCACGATGGATCTGCCGCAAGTGCAAAAGTCCAAAACTCAGCAGCGGGTTTTACTGCCAGGAATGCGGAAGCAAACAGTTTATATACGACCTTCCAGGTGTTGAACTTCCGGATGCCATTCCCGTTATGGATGATGGCAGATTCGAGCATTGTCCGGAATGTGGGAATTGGGAGTTTTCGGCGGATGCCTCCTTCTGCCGCATGTGCGGCACTCCGCTGAACAACCAATGCACGAAGCAGCACCACAGCAACCATCCATTTGCGAAGTACTGCACCGTGTGTTCGAATGAAACAGAGTTTAACAGGAACGGCCTGCTCACCAGGCTGCTTGCATATAGAGATTTGTATCCGGGAGGTGATTCGATGAAGTATGAACAGATAAAATATGATGAAGATGCTATGCGCGTTCTGGAATGCCCACGGTGTAAAAACGAGCAGTTCAGTACTTTTGCGAAGTATTGCCGTATCTGCGGACTTGACCTTCACAACACTTGTGAAGGTGTTCAATTAGAAGATTATAATGGTAGTCCATATACAGACCAGCACTCCAATCCGCCTAATGCACGTTATTGCGAGCATTGCGGCACACCGACCACTTATCTAAAGATGGGTATTCTTAAACCATACGATGTTTACCTGAAGGAATTGGCGGAGCAGGAGGACCCATTTTTGAGTATACCTGATGATGTGGATTTGGATGAGGGAGATAGTACATCAATCGCATCTGAGTCGGAGGATAGTTTCCCTTGGGATAACGATGAGGTTGAAGATGAGGAACTGCCTTTTTAATTGCAAATTCGATGACCTGCTCGATGTCACTGGCAAGGACATCGTGGACATAGATAAATTTCTCGGAATCGAGAACAGTGAAAATTTTGATAATTATACGGACGGTTAGTTATGGCTAACCTTCACCCAAAAAGAAAACCCCTGCGGGAAAAATCCGAAACACATCTCGGAAACCTCCCACAGGGGTCATTTTTCAAAAATTCAACATTTCTATATTTTTCAATATTCAGCTTTTTCACAGCACTCCATACTTCCCCAGCAGTATCATCCGTTCCTCAGCAATTTTATAACTCTTATCCAAGTCCGTCATATTACTACTCGACGTCTCTCCTCTGATATATCGTCCGATCCGCCAGAACCACTCGCATACTACCATCCACGGTCTGTCCTTCAGATATGGTCTCCATGCACACCACGTTTTCCAGGATGGGAACAGCAGACGGAAATACGACTTTAATTTGCTTTCGCTACCATTCTTACCAGTCTTACCACTCTTTCCCTTCTGCACCGTGTCTGCCACAATCCTTCCGGCCGTCCGGTCCGCATTGCTGCTGTTACCGAACGTACCCCTGCGGAACATATCCTCCAACAGCTCGTCCGGACACACAGTTTCTAAGCGGCACACGGAATTATAACGCTGTATCTGCGTGAATCCGAGATACCGATCCCCTATCTCCACGAGGTCAGCCAGGAAGCCAGTCGCTCCGACATCGGCCAACCCTGCATCTACATACTCCCAATCGATCCGTTCTCCGTACTTCTCAGCAAACAGCAGGATATCAAGCATCATGCGAATCCCGAAACCGCCGCCAGTGAAATGCTTAAAAGCATGAAATACTAAGAACAGGAGATGATCTGTGGGAGTCATCGTCCTTACTGGTACTCCCTTTATCTTCACAATCTCTTTGCTCCGGAACACGTCCCGGAACCAGTCGTTCATCTTCTCCCGTGTGGTAGAATCCACACCGAACGGATTCAGGTGCAGCTCCACGGTCAACTCTTCACTATGAAATGTGACTTCCTGAATGACCGCCATCTCCTTATCCGGATCGGCTTCCTTCCGATAGCCACAGGCTTCCAAGATTTCCACAGCTTTCTCGTAGTCCTTCTTCTCTATCAGGATATCCTCATCGCCAGACGGACGAAAATCTGCCCTTTCTCCGTAAAGCTCGCGGCAGATAATACCTTTCATGGTAATCGGCGATAATCCCGCAGACAAGAAGGATTTATACAGAGAAAGAAACGCATCCGTTTTCTGCATTTGTGCAGTCATGGACGCTGTAACGACCGGGAAGCATTCAGGATGTGCTTCCTCGAACGCTGAGAAGGAAGGATATGCAGTTGCGGCATCGTAAATGAACGGGAAAAGATTCTGCATTTTGGCGGTGGTGAGCACATCTGCCCAGTCTGTGATATCTAATTCACAGTCGTATCCCAGATCAGTGTCATTTCCTGGATGTAGCGCATCTCTTAAAATCGTAAGAAACGCTTTCTCTGTTTCGGTCATTCTCGCCGCCTCAGCCATATTCGTCGTCCCAGCCATTTTTGCTGCATCCTCCTTTCTGTCATCCCCACTGCCGCATTCCAATCAACAAACCAATCAAGCTCCCAATCATATTTAACCCCACATCGAACCAAGCGAAATGTCTGCCTGGGATGAGAGGCTTGGTCGCTTCGTCGATAATGGCCCAAAGGAAAACCAGGAACACCCACCGACAATCCGAGTCCCATGCTCTCAAAGTAACTGAAACCAAAATCGCCAGCACAAGGAACGTAACCACATGGGCAGCTTTCCTTAATATCCCGTTCAAATCTGTGTTCCCTAACAGCTCTGCCAGATGCAGGCTTGTTGCTGCCGTGGCTTCTCCGGGCTGATGAGAAAGGTAGGTGCATAGGAGGAACCAGAGGAGTGTTAGGAGTAGAGTAATGTATTTCAAAAGGGAATGTAGCATTGTTTGGGTTCACCACTTTCTATGTTTTATGCTCTATGCTGCTCTTGGCAGCTCTGCTTTTCTAAGCATTCTCTTATACCTTATCATAGAGTTTTGCACATATCCAGTGGGATTATGAGTTGTTATCGGTTTGTTTACAGTGGTATCAGTGTCTATCACACGGATTTTATATCGTATAGCAGTCTCTGTACTCCCTTATGAACTCCTCCGCAAACGCTAAACCTTCGCTATTATAATCGTCCTTCTCCCAGCCATCAAAATCAGCTTTTTCTACCGGGCGAATCACAAATTCGCCGTGTACGAATTCCTTAGCCACAGTCATAAATTCATCAAAACTTGTTGTGACTCCTCGCGCATCTATATAATACAGCTTTCGGTTCTTATAAACCTGACAAAGCACATGAAATCCTACACCAACATTCTGTTCAATAATATATGGCTGATAACCTAAAACTCTCTGCGCTGCCCACGCAAAGTGATGGCAAGACCCACGCAAAAGGTCATGTGCTGTGTCAAATAGGAAATCTTCATCATCGGGCTTATCAAAGAAATCTGTATACTCTATCTGTATAAGAGATTTGCTGAAATCTTCATCATTGTAAAAGCCTTTATGCCATCCATATTTGACTAAGGAAATGAATTCTTTTCTATCAGCCATTGATACCCCTTCTCACGACAAATTACAAATCGCTATACAGATTCTCCGCATATACGCCAGCTTCTATCAGATTTCTTATACTCTCAACCACTGCGGCTTTGTCTTCCTGATAGGTAACTCCAAACCACTTGTCGTTCGTCTCCAGGACTTTCACAGTGACCTTTCCGTCCCGAAGTAGACCACCGATGTGTGTCGGCAGCAGATACTCTGCTTTCAAAGGATTGGCCGGGACTGTGCTTTTGAAGAATTCCGTGAAGCCAGCTTCAAGCACGCCCATGTACCACGGATCGGAAACAGTAGCAGCCGGGAAGCCCCAGAAGTTCATTGAAACATAGCTTTCCGGGTCAAGTACCACACTATCAGCTTCCGCGCCGATTGCTCCTGTGTCCTTATTCACGGTTTTCACGATACTGCTGGTCTCTACCACGTCAACCACATGTGTATGCCCTTCTGCCACTTTACATACACCTCTGGTCACGCCGCCATGATCAGACAGTGTGTTCTTCAGAATGAAGCCTGCCATGGCGATTGCGTTCTCCGCATGGTCAAGTATCAGCCAGTCATGCATGACTTTGAAGGCGTTCTTTCCATAATAGTCATCTGCGTTAATCACAGCGAACGGCTCATGGATAAGCGGCTTCGCGGAAAGAACTGCTTGTCCGGTTCCCCAAGGCTTGGTTCTATCGGCCGGAAGTTCTCCCGGTATGCTGTGGATGTCCTGGAACGTGTAAGCCACCTCAACATTTAGCTTCCTGCATATATCCTCCACCCGGTCACCGATGCGTTCTTTAAAATCTGATTCAATATCCGGACGGATGACGAATACAATCTTATTGAACCCTGCTTTGATCGCATCGTGTATGGAAAAGTCCATGATGATTTCGTTGTTCATGCCCACAGGCTCTAGCTGTTTTATTGCTGACTGTGAATTGGATTTTTTGTATCGGCTGCCGATGCCGGCCGCCATGATAAGTAGTGTCGTTGGTTTCATATGTTACGTTTTCTCTCTCCCTCGTTGATTTCTAATGCCTTCTTATTCTCTTCACAACACTTTCAAGTATCTCGTTTTTTGTTGCTACAAAATATATCAACGAAAGTGCCAAATACACAACTGCTCCAACAACAATTTCAATCAGCAAATTCAAAATCAAGGACATATTTAGTACTCTATTCAACAAAACAACGCAGAGACACATAATTGCACCTATTGCAAGAAAAGGAACTGTCTTTCTGATATAAACTCCGATTTCAATTTCCTTTCTAGCTGCAAAACACTGTATCACACACACTGCTCCTTCTGCACATATCGTTCCGATTACTGCACCAAAAGCACCTTGGCTTGGAATAAGGGTTGCATTAACAATAGCGTTTATAACAGCACCAGAAATAACAGCTGCTATATATGTGTTGTCTTTATTGTTGGGAATCAAATATTGGGTCCTAATGACATTAGCAAAACCGCTAAAAGGAAGTGATACTGCAAGACCCATTAATAATAATCCACACGGAGCAAATTCCTCACCCCAATAAAGCACTGAAAAATCGTTTGCAATACTTCCTATTCCGAACGCTAAAGCAAATGCAATAAACATGACTGCTTCGATTGAAAGACGCATATATCTTTTGCTTTGTTGAACATTCTTCTCTGCCGCAAGTCTGGACATACGAGGCATCATGACCGTTCCAAACGACGTCATAACGGTCTTCGTGCAATTAATTATCTTTTCAGAATTCTCATAATAACCCAACTGTGACTTTGTACTCATGCTGCCAACCATGATCTTGTCCATTACGTTGTAAATGCTGACCGCGATCACAGGTATAAAAAGAATTAGCATGGGTTTCAATTGCTTTTTAACTTCTACTCCGTTTGGTTTTACTAATTTTGCATAACGAGGAAAGTAAGTCCACAGTGCTGCTTGGCTTAGAAAAGCACTAAATGCTACGATTAAACAATACTTCCATAAGTCTGAAGCATCACGAACGAACACAAAAGTTGCTACAAAGGAAAGAATTTTTATAACCGTGCTGCGTATCACAGTCAGCTTAATCTGCTCAAGTCCGATGAAAAACCAACTAATATCCAAAAGGCACGAAATAACATACAGACCTTGAATAATGAAAAAAACAGTATACTCAGATGCTATAAAAAGAGCATAAATGAAATATACGACTAATACAACAACGGACGCAATAAATTGCACCGTATATATATTTGAAAAAGTATGATTAACTTTATCCTGATCCGAACGACTTTTGGCAATCTCCCTGTTCCCATGATTCTTAACACCAAGCACGGCAAACATGCCAAAATAAGTCGCTATAGAATATGTGTAAGAATAAATGCCGAGATTTTCTGCGCCGAGAACTCTTGAAATATATGGAGATGTTATTAAGGGCAGGCAAAGAGCAATAACCTCATAAAACATCTGGTAAGCTATATTAAGTTTCAAGTTGACATTTTTCTTTTCCATGAAGAGAATTCTCCTTTAATGCTGATAGTCAACCTCAGTATTTTTCTTCTTTTTGTCTATAGTGTTGTAAGTTCATATTCATTCATAAAATCCGCATCATCATTCATGCTACACAGAACACCAAATACCACATAGCAGAAAACACCTGTGCTTGATTTCATAATTCCTGTAGCAATAAATGCAGCAATCATGCAAATGAAGAGACTTAGAGTTAATG
>JAJQCQ010000045.1 GCA_021202635.1 Lachnospiraceae bacterium
GAGGTATTTTCATTCGTCAACCCCCTCTATGTTTGTATTATACAGGAAGCTATCCTATAAAATATAGCAAAAAACTCCCCTTTGCACTCTGTATTTATTGCTTAATAGCTGTCAAAAATTGCTCATTTTGCCGTATCTGTTAAAATCAGGGTGTATTCACTCATTTTTTTGTGCATTTTTATGTCTTCTTTCTACTCCTTCACGCCGCCGATCGTAAGACCCGTCACAAAATATCTCTGTAAGAACGGATACAGACAGATGATTGGCAGCATGGTGAGGATAGTCGCTGCCGCGCGAATTGAGTTCGGCGTAACCGCTCCGGAGGTAGCGGAATTCTTTGCACTCTCCAGACTGGTGGTCTGTGACATCACCGAAGACAGCAGCTTCATCAGCTCATACTGGAGGGTGGTATACTGCTCACTCATACGGTTGTACAGCATGGCATCAAACCAGGAATTCCAGTGACCAACCGCCACAAACAACGCGACCGTCGCATATACCGGCTTGCACAAAGGCGAAATAATTTTCACAAATATGGTCATATAACCCGCACCGTCCAGCTGTGCAGATTCCTCCAGCGCATCCGGAAGGCCTTCCATATAGGTACGCAGCACCAGCATGTTAAAGGCACTGATCATGCCTGGCACCACATATACCCAGAAGGAATTGGTCAATCCCAGATTTTTGTAAAGAAGGAATGTCGGTATCAGTCCTCCGTTCACATACATGGTAATTACCCAGAACAGGGAAAGCTGCGAGCGAAACAGGAAGCGTTTGCGGCTCACGATAAACGCAAGCAGGGCATTCGTGGCAAGAGACGCAAGTGTACCGATTACCGTTCTCAAAACAGTGATGTAAGCACCCGTCACAATGCTCTCTTTATGTAAAACAGTGATAAAATTCTTTAATGTGAATTTTCTGGGCCACAGGTAAATGCCGCCCCGCAGCGCGTCCGTTCCATCATTAAACGCAATCGCCAGGGTATTTAACACCGGGTAAAGCGTGATCACCACAAACGCCGCCATGAACAGGGTATTAAACACGACAAAGGCCCTGTTTGATACAATTGATTTTATTCTGTCTTTATCCATCCGTATTTCCTCCTTAGAACAGCCGCTCATCGCCCGTCTTCTTCGCAATTGTGTTTGCCGCCACAATCAGAATGATGCTGACGACGCTCTTAAACATACCGGCTGCCGTACCCAGAGAATAATCCATCTGACTGATGCCCCAGTTCAATACATAAATATCAATCGTCTGAGATACCTTCTGCACAAGCCCGTTGGTGAGCAGGTATTGCACTTCAAAGCCCGCGTTTAACACATTGCCGATATTCATCAAAAGTAAAATCATAATTGTCGGGCGGATCCCCGGTAGTGTAATATACTTAATCTTCCCCCAGCGCCCCGCACCGTCGATCGCGGCCGCCTCATAAAGGCAGGGGTCAATCGCCGTAATCGCGGCGAGATATACTATTGCATTCCAGCCGGTCTCCTTCCACACATTGGCAAATGCCACAATCGGCCAGAAATATGCCGGATAGGCAAAAAAATTAATGCTGTTCTCAATAATATGGAGTTTTAATAAAACTTCGTTTACAATGCCGGACGTCGATAAGGCGTCATGCAGAATACCGGTAACGATAATCCACGACAGGAAATGCGGAAGATAAGAAATCGTCTGCACAATCTTTTTTCCCCATTTGGAGCGAATCTCGTTTAACAGAATCGCGAACAAAATCGCCATGACAAAGGTGGAAACCAGATTCAGAACCCCCATCGCCAGCGTATTTCGGATGACACGAATAAAAGTACTGTCGGAAAAAAGGGTCTGGAATTTTGCGAGTCCGACAAACTGCGAATGCCAGAAGCCATCCTTCGGCTTATAATTCTGAAAAGCCATAATCCATCCGCCCAGCGGCAGATAGTAAAAAATAATGCCGTATACCACAAAAATTCCCGCCCAAATCAGGAGAAATTTTTGCCGTTTTAATTCTTTTACCGTAATCTTTGTACCTGATTTTTGTTTTTTGGGTTTACGAGCCATTTTCCCCTCCTCTTGTTTTATTGCACGTACCTGTTCAGAACAGCAGGCCACAGGTCTACGCTTCGCTCCGGTCGGTGCTAAACGAGCGCCACTGGCGCTCAGCACCTGTCTTTTCATTTCGATGCTGTTCTGAACTTTTTATAAAAAAAAGAGCAGTCACAGATACTGATACACACCGCAACTGCCTTTTTTTCATTTATGTTCTATACAATTTCAAACACGCACACGTATCTGTTTTGAAAAGCTGCACATCCGCCGCGCATATCAGCCTTCTGCCGCCGCGATCCGGCGATCCAGCTCTTCCTGCATCTCATCCAGGAAGTCCTGCGGATTTGTTCCCTCATAAGCTTCCATGTACTGTTCCCACAGCGAATCAAAGTCCTCCGCCATGACAACCTTCGGCAGCCACTCATGCTTTACTTCGCCCATCTTATTCCAGGCAACGCCGCCGGCAGTTGCTGTCGTCATCGCATTCGAATAAGAGTACATCGGGTACCACGGACCAGTCTCTACCTTTGCGGAGCCAAGCATATCTACATAATTTCCTGCCCCATATGCTTCAAAGCAGGCTACAAGCGGCTCTGCCAGATCATTGAAGAACTCCGAGCTCTGCTGGCTGGGCTGCATTGCGTTGATTCCATCCCTGCTGGTTCCCAGCCACTGCGGGAAGTAGGAATAGTTGCATATATGAGATGCCTGATACTCCGAATCGCTCCAGTTTGCCCGCATCTCATCCGTCCGGTAAAACATTCCATCGTCATCTACCAGATAATCAACGCCCTCCACGCCCCAGAAACGCAGGTTGTGAATATCCTGATCCAGAAGGTCATTCATAAACTGAAAAGCCGCATCCACATTCTTGCAGCTTGTGGTAACCGCGATTCCGCTGGAATTGTTCAGAGTATCGCCATAGGAATGCCACTGATTTTCCATTCCCTCGTCAATCGTAAGGCCAAGCGGAACATAATTGCAGCCTTCATCAGCCAGTCCGGTCTGTGTAAACACATCATTTACCGTATAGGCAAAGTTCCACCACTGGTCACACATTCCCAGCACACGGCCCGTGGAAAGCTTTGCGGTATACTCATCTGTGGTCTGCGTCGCAAATTCCGGATCAATCATGCCCTTGTTATGCTCTTCATTCAGCTTGCGGAAATAGCGAACCGCGGTGTCCGTTGTATTGTAATCGACAATCGTCAGCGTATCCGTATCTACAATTACAGAACCATCATTTGGATATCCATCGAGGAACTGCGGCGCATTCTCCAGGCAATAATAATACCAGTCATAGCAGAGAATGGTGTAAGGAATATACGCGGTGCCGTCGTCCATCGTCGGATTTTCCGCCACATAGCTTTCGATCAGGTCAAAATACTGATCCAGCGTCTTGATCTCCGGATAGCCGGCCCACTCAAGAACCTTTGCCTGAATCCAGAATGCCTCATCATTGTGGGTCGTCGTTTTGTCTTCGCCATAGGAATTCTGGAATACATTCGCCCAGTAAATCTTGCCGTCGTCCTGGCGGAATTTATCCCACTCTTCATCTGAATACATTTCCTTCAGGTTCGGATACTGCTCCAGATAATCATCCCACGCTACCAGAGCGCCCGCTTCGTAAAGCGATACCATGGAATCACCGCCGTTAATGAAATCCGGATACTCTCCGCCGGCGATAATCGTACCGATCGCTTCTGAATCCGTCTGACCGGTCAGCCAGGTCTCATCACACTTCGCACCTGTCTGCTCCGCGATCATTGCGGCAATCTCATTATCACTGTTGATCTCTGAACCAGACATTGCAAAAAACGCACTGAATTCGACCGTCTCGTCATCCGCCAGCGCCGTCAGCGTTGTAAACTGGCCCATCATGCCGCCAAACGTGCCGGCCACCATCATTCCCGCCGCACTGGCTGCGGATCCGCGCAGGAACTCTTTTCTGGATATCTTTTTCTGTGACATACTTCAATCCTCCTTAAACTTTTTATATAAATGTATTTTACCTGTTTTTTGTTTCTTCTGTAACCGGAGGAATCCCACAAAAAACCCGGACAAATTTCAGTTTGTCCGGGTTTGACCAGTAACGTCCGTTTATAAAAAAGCTGCTCCAGGATTCCGTATTTGCCTGATTCCTTCAGCCACGATTTTTCCTGTACTTTGAGGGCGTACAGCCCTTTCGTTCAATAAATTTGCTGACAAAATAATCCGTATCGAGATATCCGACCTCCTCCGCGACCTGGCTGATTTTTTTATCCGTTTTCAGCAAAAGCTCGGCGGCTTTGCAGATGCGGTATTCTGACAGGTAACCCTTAAAAGACTGCCCATACTGTTTGCGAAAAATCTGACCGAGGTAGGAGCTGTTTACATAGTATTTCTGCCCCAGTTCCCGCAGCGTCAGGTTTTCCGCATAGTGCTCACAGATTTCCTTTTCCACCTTCGCGAGTACACCGCAGGACACATTCTGCCGGAGCTGAACCAGATATTCTGCATATTCGCAGGCAAATTTCCGCAGATATGCCCGATTGCCTTTCGATAATTCCGTCTCGCTGATATGCTCATTCATATAAAACATAATTTCATCCTGCCGAACCGTTTCATCCTGCCTGGTTGCAAGGTGAAGCAGCTGAAACAAAAGGTAATTCGTATTCATGGATATCATCTTCTCTGAGAAAACCGTTTTGCGCATCTCATCGTAAAACTCATCCACACTCTTGTAAATCGCCGATCGGTCATTCTGCTCAATTGCCTGCAGCAGCCGATCCAGATGATCCTTGCACAGAAAAAAGGCTCCGGATTCCGGAATCTGAATCTCCTCTTCGTAATAATAAATTTTCTGAAGTGTACCAAAACGTACGAAATGACGCAGCGTACAGGCAGATGCATAGGAAGTAGATATTCTGGAAATCGCCTCCACTCGCTTTCCCACGAGCAGAAACACCGGCATTTCCATATTGTTCGAGATTTCGCCCAACATCTCCTCCATGAATTCTTCCAGTGTTTCCTTTCTGTCCAGAAACATAGAATCACAGCAGAGAAAGCCAACTTCATTCTCTTCCTCGCAGTCCGCAATATCGCGGATACAATATTCTTTCATGTCCCCCCGCAGGAATCGTTCACAGTTCTCCGCCAGGCGCTCTCTTAAGTCGGCCACCTCCTGATCCGTCATCTCCTCCAGCATGGCAATGTTTCCCATACAAATATGGACATAGCGAAGCCCGCCGCTTAATTCCATATTCTCCTGCACGAACTGTGCCTGATTTTCTGTATATTTCCCCCGGATCAGGGCGACCAGGCTCTGCGTGAGATAAGCCTGCCACATTTTCCGCGCATCCTCCGCATTCCGGTTGGATCTTGCGCGGTCACTCGCCGCGTTCCGCAGGCATTCCAGCAGCCAGCTTTTCTGAACCGGCTTCAAAATGTAATCCATACAGGAATAGCGGATGGCACTCTGCGCATAGTGGAAGTCGTTGTATCCGCTCAGGATGATAAAATACGCATCCGAAATTTTCTGCTCCCGGATGGTTTTCAGAAGCTCCAGTCCAGACATAACCGGCATCTTGATATCCGCAATAATCAGATCGACCGGATGCGTTTCCAGATACATGAGCGCATCTCTTCCATTCGCGCACATCCGGACAATCTCATACCCCTCCGCTTCCCAGTCGACTAACACAGCCAGTCCCTGCACAATGACTGGCTCATCATCTACCAGCAGTACCTTCATCTTCATAAGCATCCTCTTTCTTTTCGAGCGCCTCAATCGGAGCCCTAAGCAGGAAAAAGGTTCCCACCCCTTTCTCACTCTCCAGTTCAAATTCCACCATGCCCTTTGTCCACATCCGCACCCGCAGACAGGCATTGACCATCCCGACGTGTCTGCTGTTCACCAGCTCATCCATTTCACAGGTCCGCAGCTTTTCCAGAATCGAAGCGACCTGCGTCTCTTCCATCCCCACACCGGTATCCTCCACCTCCATACATACCCAGTCTTCCCTGCGGTACACACGTACGTAAATCCATACCTGCGAAGGTTTCTTTTCAATCCCGTGTACACAGGCATTTTCCACAAAGGTCGCAATCGTCAGCCGCGGAATGTAAAGGTCTTCACACTCCTTTTCCATTTCGATTTCATAAGAAAACCGTTCGCCAAAACGATATTGCTGCAGCTTCAGATACGCATCCACAAACTGAAGCTCGTCGCTCACACGTATGGAATCCTCCGACCAGTTCACATTTTGTCTCTGGAGAAGCGCCAGCCGTTCAATCATCTCCGCCGTTTCGTTCTCTTTTTTCAGAATGCTGTGCATCCGGATGCTCTCCAGTACATTAAAGAGAAAATGCGGATTGATCTGGCTGTGCAGAGCCAGAAGCTCCGCTCTCTGCCGGGCGAGCGCCATTTCCTGCCGTTCCAGCTTATCCTTGTAAACCGTCTGGATCAGCTCCTGCTGCCGCCGGACCATCCGATTATAATTTCTCATCAGGCCGCCGATCTCGTCCGTCCCGCGGACATTCTCGATTTCTTTTAAGCTGTCCGAGTTCACCTGTTCGAATGCGCCGCTCAGCTCCTGAATTCTGGTTGTCAGGGAGCGGTTGATCGCAAAAGTCAGAAACAGAGGAAGCATCAGGTTTGCGGCAATCATCAGCAAAATCCACGGTAAATGTGCCCAGAGAAAAGCCGGAATGATATTCTCCGGCTCCATCACCAGAATGCGAAGTGTCATTCCATAAACGCTGTAATCCAGCTCGTAGCCGATCCGTTCCTCCCCGGAGAGACTCTCAAAATCCGCTTTTGTAGCAGAATGGCCATCGTTTGCGTACAAAATTGTATCCGCGGAGCAAATGTAAACCGAGAGGTCATAATTCATGTTCGTGAGACTGCGCACCAGCGTGCTGTAATCCAGATCCAGACGCACCAGCTTTTCACTCTGGAAATCCTTGTAATAATTCAGCCAGCGCACCAGAGAAATCCTTCTCTGCGAAGAGGCAGAAGGATCACTCTCACCCACATAATAAAAACACAACGCCATGTCCAGCCCGGAAGTCTCCAGCTGCTGATACCACTGCGTATCCTTCGCATCCGACAGACTGTAAAAATGGCCGCCGTTGACGATCGTCTCATTGTCCCCATACAGCACCATCCAGCCATCCCCGGAAGCTGTACTTCCAGTTGCAAAATAGGCCATATCTGAAATTTCCAGGCTTGCTTCCCAGAAATCCAGCGCCGATTCATAATTCTGTTCCAAAAACTCGTTTAATGTGCGGTTCAGGTAGACGCTGGTAATCTCGTTAGCCGCTTCTTCCAGCGTATTAGAGAGGTCATATTGCACGGCACTTGCTATATTCTCCATTCTGGTTTGCAGCTCTGCCGTCTGGTTTTTCAGAAAAAGGGTCAGAATCACTCCATCCGTCAGAAAAAGCGGTGCCAGGACACAGAAGAGATAAAAAAAGATCAGTTTCTTTTTAAAATTCAGATTATTCAGTTTCTCTTCCAACGCCTGGAGCATTCTGAATACATCCTTTCACCGCTTTTTGCCATGTTTGCCTGTTGTTCTGGACGATTTCTAACATTATTATAAAACCTGCATCGCCCCCGCCAGCATCCCCGCCAGTGTCCCGCTCACATAGAGAACCAGCGTAAACAGCAGATTCTGCCGCTGGTTTGCATTTTCCCGGAACAGAACCAGCAGGCCGGTACCGGCTCCGCAGAGCAGCCCGGCAAAGAGCGCGCCGCTCGTAAGGACGCCCTCCAGATAAAGCTGCGTAATTAATACAGACGCAGCGCAGTTCGGAATCATGCCAATCAGCCCCGCCAGAGCGGCCTGGATACCCGGCACCGCAAAAATGCCCCTGGAAAACGCCGTCCCCTGGAACCAGTCCATCCCAAAGCCAAGCACCAGAGAGATCAGGAACAGGAAAACGGCCGTCTGCGCCGTATGGTGAAGCGAGGCCCGGAAAATGCCCTGTTTCTCGCACTGACAGTGGCCGTGCTCGCACATGTGATGAATCGCATCCTCGCTGCCAATGTCCTGTAGATCTCTTTCCGTATTTTTGTGCCGTCTGTAATTCCGATTCCCATCCTCATTCAAATCTAAGTCCGTCTCACCCACTCGACGCGGCTTTTTCTCCACTCCGTTTGAAGTATTTCGCCGAAACGCACGGCTGATTTTCGCAGGTCTCACGACGGGTGGTTTCCATAAATTCAGCCGTAGCGCCGCAAAATCCGCCAGCAGACCAATCACAGCCCCGGCAATCACCTTCACTGTCAGAACCCGGATAATAGTATTCGCGCCAATCCCCTGCGAGAGCATCAATGGAAGCATCTCATCCGAAGTCGACAAAAACACAGCCAGAAGCGTCCCCGGCGAAATTACCCGCGCGGCAAACAGCCCCGCCGCGGCCGCGGAAAATCCGCACTGGGGGATCATTCCAATCAGACTGCCCAGAATCGGTCCGGCCCAGCCCGCCCCGTAAATCCAGGTCTTCGCGCTGTCACTCATGCGGTGCTCAATGTACTCCACCGCCAGGTATGACAAAAACAAAAACGGCAGAAGCTTTAAGCTATCGATGAGGCTGTCTAATATTACGTCAATCATACAATGTCCTTTACATCCGCTCCGGCGCCTCAAAGCCCAGCAGATCAATGCCGGTCTCCAGCACGCGCTTTGTCAGGTCAAGCAGAGCGATCCAACCGCTCTTTTGTGTCTCGTCCTCACAGGCCAGGATTTTCGTCTCATGGTAGAAGCGGTTCAGCGCGTTCGAGAGGTCATAGATAAAAGAACAGATCTTGTGCGGCGCCAGCTCCTCGGATGCCTGCTCAATGACACTGTTCAGCTTCGCAAGCTCCAGCATCAGAGCTTTCTCACTCTCGCTGACCGGAGCCAGGATATCCTTCGGCAGCGTTACTCCGCCCTCCGGTTTCTGCACTGCGGCCGCCTGCGCATCCATCACATTTTCCTTTTCGGGAATACCGCTCATCGAAGCTTCCGCCTGTGCGCGATATTTGTTCAAAATTGACTTAATCCGTACAATTGTATAGAGAATATACGGTCCGGTGTTCCCCTCGAAGGAAGTAAACTTGTCCACATCAAACACATAATCCTTGGACGCCTGGTTAGAAAGGTCGCCGTATTTGATCGCAGAAAGGCCGACCAGCGCAGCCGTTTCCCGTGCCTCTGTGGGATCCGCCTCATGGTTCTCCATGATCTTCCTGTACATCTCCTCATCAATCTCAGCGATCAGCCGCTCCAGGCGCATCACACCGCCCTCACGGGTCTTGAACGGTTTCCCGTCTCTGCCGTTCATGGTGCCGAAACCGAGGAATTTCAAGCCGGTATCTTCGTTCACCAGCCCTGTCTTGCGCGCGCAGCGGAACACCTGCGCAAAATGCATCTCCTGACGCTTATCCACCACGTAAATAATTTCATCGGGATGATACGTTTCCATACGGTCAATGATCGTTGCCAGATCCGTCGTCGTATAGAGGGCGGCTCCATCCGATTTCAGAATCATGCAGGGGGGAACCTCTTTCGTATCCGTTTCTTCTTTAATATCCACGATCAGCGCGCCCTGATCCTCATACGCATATCCGTCCCGCTTCATCGCCTCCACCATATCCGGGATAAAGGGCTGCGCGTCCGACTCCTTTTTCCAGAGATCAAATTCCACATTCAGATTGTCATAGTTCTTCTTCAGATCGGCAATCGACACATCCAGGATGTGCTGCCACAGCGCGCGGTAACCGCGCTCCCCATCCTGCAGCTTTGCCGTCGCCTCCAGAGCCTCGTTTTTATAGGCCTCATCCTCTTTCGATTTTCCACTGGCAAACGGATAAATCTCCTCCAGCTCCGAAATCGTAAACGGCGCTTCTTTGGGGTACTCACCCTCAAATGCTTCATCAAAATACGGAAGAGATGGATTGCGGTGGCGCACCTCCGTGATAATCAGCCCCATCTGCAGCCCCCAGTCGCCCAGATGCACATCGCCGATCACCCGATGTCCCGCAAAACGGCAGATGCGCTTCACGCTCTCTCCGATAATCGCCGAGCGCAGATGCCCCACATGAAGCGGCTTCGCGACATTCGCCCCGCCAAAATCAATGATAATCGTTTTCGGCTGCTCTGCCTTTTCCACAGACAGATCCGGGTCCTCCGCCATCTGATCCAGATAGCCGGCCAGATAGCTGCCCGACACCCGCAGATTGATAAATCCGGGATTGACCGCTTCCACGCTCTCAAACACCGGATTCCCCGCCAGCTTTTCCACTACCTCCTTCGCGATAAGAATCGGCGCCTTCTGATATTTTTTCTTCGCCGCCATCGCGCCATTGCACTGATACTCGCACAGATCCGGGCGATTCGAAATGCCCGTCCTGCCATACGCGGCCTCGTAGCCGCACGCCTCAAACGCCGCCGATACCTCACGGCTGATCAGATCCAGAAATTTTTTCATTGTCCTGCTCCTCGTCTATTTATACTTTCACAACTTCCTGTTCCCTTTATCCGACCTGTTTCACAAAAACCCGCCATAACAGGTCGGAACACTTCTCCATTACGAAGAACCCCCTCATTCTTCTTCTCTGCCTTCCCTGCGGCTCAGCTCCGCGATAATATGCTCCTTCTGCCGCGCAATGTGACGACTCGTCGCTTCCAGTGCCTTCTGTTCATCACACGCTTCCAGTGCCTGCAGAATTTCCTCATGCTCCTGCGCCAGGACCTGATGAGACTCCTTATCCTTCAGATATTCCATGCGATAGCGGTACATCTGTTCCCGCAGATTGTTTAAAATCTGAATGAGGCGCCGGTTCCCGGTCGCATTGTAAATGGCATCGTGAAATTTCATATCAGCCTCCGCGCATGCCACCACGTTGTCTCCATCCAGAGTGCTGCAAAATTCCGCGGCCAGCGCTTTCAGCTCCTCCAGCTGTTCTTTCGTCAGCTTTTTGCAGATAATCTGCACCGCCAGCTCCTCCAGAGCCAGGCGGACCTCCAGCACATCCTCAAGGTCAGAAATCGTAATTTCCGCCACCACCGCACCCTTTCTCGGAATAGTAGTGACCAGTCCCTCCAGCTCCAGCATCCGGAGTGCCTCCCGCACCGGCGTCCGGCTGACCCCAAGCTTTTTGGCCAGATGAATCTCCATCAGACGCTCGCCCGGCCGAATGTCTCCTCTCAGAATCGCCTGCCGCAGTGTCTGAAATACAACATCACGGAGAGGAAGATATTCGTTTATTTCCAAATGTAGTGTCTCTATCATGTCAGTTTCTCCTGCCTTCCAGATGAATCGTTACAGGTCGCACCCTGATCCATTTCCGTTATCTTAACCACTACAGGTGTGACCGGTAACAAGGAATCCCTTCTATGACGATTTGGAAGTCTTATCCCGGCTCATAAAAATTCGTGAGATACACCTCCCCGGCCAATTTTCCCTTTAAAAGCTCCGCACAGGCTGCCCTGGCCTTTTCCGGATCGTCAAACAATCCAAATACCGTCGGACCGCTCCCGCTCATCATAGCCCCTATGGCGCCGCCGCGCATCATCTGACCGCGAATTTCGCCAATAACGGGAAAGGCCGGAATCGTCACCGTCTCCAGTACATTCCCCATGAGCTCCGTCATCCGGTAAAGTGCTCCATCCCGGATCGCTTTTACCTGCGCGTCAATATCCGGGTGTTTTATTCCATTCGAACCGTCACCGTCCAGCCGCAGCCGCGAATACACAAACTTTGTCGAAACCTGAATCGGTGGTTTTGCAAGCAGTACATAAGCCTGCGGCGCTGACGGCAGACGGGTCAGCCGCTCACCGATTCCTTCCGCAAGAGCGGTTCCCCCCATGATGCAATAGGGAACATCCGCCCCAATCCTCACGCCACGCTCCATTAACTCCCGCTCGCCAAGGCCAAGAGCAAACAGTCGATTCACACCGTTCAGCACTGCCGCCGCATCCGTGCTTCCGCCTGCCAGTCCGGCAGCCACCGGTATCTTTTTTATCAATCGGATATCCAGGCCCTGCCGGATATCAAACTCCTTCATCAAAAGTTCTGCCGCCCTGTACGCCAGATTGTCTGTATCCGCCGCAACAAGGCCGGCCCCGCCCTCTACGCAGAGCCGGATATGCCCCCCTTCTCCGGCTCTGCCAGGCTCCGTCACCCGCAGGAGGATTTCATCATACAAATCTATGGTCTGCATCACCATGCGCAGATCATGATATCCATCTGGGCGTTTCCGCAGCACATCCAGTCCAAGATTAATTTTCGCCCTTGCTTTCCATGTCAGCTGATCCATACAATACCCTGTCTCCATTCGCGCGGTCGCAGCGCATACAAATATTTCTCGCCCATAATTCACTGCTCTTATTCGTATAACCGCGAAATGGCCTTTCTTGTATACAATATACCATATTCTAACTGGAGCTCAAAATCTTGTCAATACATGTTTCTTTTTTCACCATTACTCTTCCACAGTAAACCCGGCCAGCCGCAGGTCTCCCTCAATATAAAAGGTCAGATCGTCCCCGGACGGCACAAGTTCCAGAGAGATTGTCTTAAATCCGGATGTAAACCGCCCCCAGTATTCCGCAGAAAATGCGTCGGTAAATGCACAATGCGCAGTTCCCACATCCGCTGGCGCCGCTCCGACATCTGCCGGTTCCGCATCCACGCAGCCCGTATCCATGTTTACACAGGACTTCGTTCTCTCCGCTGACATTTTGCTGTCCCAGCGAGCCGCCTCACGCTCCCCGCTGACCACACGGAAACCACCATCCTTTTCTACCGCAAGCACCACCGACAGGTGGATTTTCTCCCCTGCCGCGTCTATGCCCTCATAGCGCGCCCAGCTCTGCCCCGGCAGCGCCGCCTGAGAACACGTTCCTTCCGAAGCACTGGTTTTCACGGAGGCGCTGCAGGACTCGCTTCCGCCCTGCTTTCCGGTGTCCGGTCCTTTTCCCAGAACCAGGTTTTCATACTCATCCCAGTGATCGACGCTCACAAACTGCCCTCTCGGTCTTGTCCGTATCTGGTCTCCCGGAATAAAAATCTCCTCATGCAGACGGATATCTCCACTGGAAGCGCCCGCCTCGATGCGGTAAACGCCCTCCTCTATGATGAAATCTGCCCGCGCCACATCATATACGCGCAGATCGGAGCGGGGCACAGTAAAAGTGATTTTTCTCGTCTCGCCCGGATGCACGTCGTGCTCCCGCCAAAAGGCAATCAATCTGCGAATCGGTTTGTGAATCCGGCTTTCGGGATCACACAGGTAAACCTGCACCACCTCATCGCTCGTGCGGATACCCTGATTCGTAATCCTCAACTGTATGATAAGCTCTGAGGCTGCTGTTCTTTCAAGCTCTGGCGCAGCTGACGTCTCTTCCACACACACTGCCGCCTCGCCTGTCTTTTCCACGCCCGACTGTCCAATCTCATGCAATGGAAGCAATTTTACCGATAAATCCTCATAAGTAAAAGCGCCATAGGTCAGCCCATGTCCAAACGGATACAGCGGCTTCCGATCATAAAAACGATACGTCCGGCGGGTCTTGCGGATATCGTAATCATCCTTATCCGGCAAAACCGTATCGCCCGTATACCAGGTCATATTCAGACGCCCTGCCGGTGCGCAGCGCCCAAACAACGCATTTGCCACAGCTGTGCCAAAATCCTGGCTGCCCGTCGCAGTCTGCAAAATTGCCGGAAGGTTCTCCTGCTCCCAGTCAATCGC
Organism: Lachnospiraceae bacterium; assembly: GCA_021202635.1. Classification (GTDB taxonomy): domain Bacteria; phylum Bacillota; class Clostridia; order Lachnospirales; family Lachnospiraceae; genus Choladousia. The sequence goes on from JAJQCQ010000045.1 coordinate 13,760, forward strand.
ATATGGATAATTTGCATAAAGCACCAGAACCGTATTCGGATTCGCAGCAAAAACTGCCTGCACCAGTTCGCGCTGCTGCCACGGGAACTGAATAGACGGGCGGTCCGCGTCCTCTTTTCCATTGATCACCGGACAGTTCCCCAGAGTCAGTATCACAGCCTCTGAGGCTGCGGCCAGCTTTGCGGCACGCGCAATACCGTTTTCCAGCACTTCCACTTCAAAAGAGTCCTCGCCGCTCCCGGCTTCCTGATTGTCCCGTCCTTCCAGCGCTTCCGTCTGCGGCACGCCAATCCCCTGTTCATATACGGTCCTGGACGCAGAAAGCAGGCCATCCGGGCGCACCACAAGCTTCGCGCCATACCAGGTCACAATTTTCTTCCCCTCTCCCCAGTGAAAACACTCATGGACAAACCAGCCAAATGGAATCTCCTGTTCTGCAGAAAGCAGGCCATCATCCCGTACACAAATGTATTTTTTCAGGCGCGGGACAAAAAAGGTGATACTGTTATCGCCCCAATCCTGGATATAAATCGGCTCCGCCTGCGCACGATCAGCGGTCACAGCGAGCAGATTTTCCTCATTAAAACATACATACCGCGCTGCCGTTTCTTCCTGCTGCGGTTCGCGCTCTTTTCCGCCGGCGCCCACCCGCAGCAGCACCAGATCCAGTCCCCGCTCTGTCGGCGTCTCACGTCCGGTCAGGGTTCGTACGCCATCCAGGACCGTTGTCCGCCAGTTCGGTTCTCCGCCATACCAGTCCTGAAACCACTGATCCGCCGCCGGACCGATCACACAGACCTTTGCATCCTCCGCAAGCGGCAGAATTCCG
>JAJQCQ010000002.1:0-1872 GCA_021202635.1 Lachnospiraceae bacterium
TGCTGGATATAGCAGAAGCAGGAGACACCCAGACGATTGCATATTATACATGGCAATATTCCTTTGATGTAGCGGAAAGTCTGGAAAAGCAGGACGCTATTTACCGAGAAAAGCAATCTGATTATACGGAGACAGTGGCAAGCATCATGGGAGATGTGGGCTATTATAGCAGCTTCGATTCCTTCGCCGACAGTAGGAACGACTATTATGGCTTGTTCGGCGGCATCTTCTTCCTGGCGGTGTTCTTCAGCGTGGTGTTCACTTTGGCCACGGTGCTCATCATCTACTATAAGCAGATTTCCGAAGGTTACGAGGACGCTGCCCGGTTTGAGATCATGCAGAAGGTGGGCATGACCCGGCTGGACATCCGGCGGAGCGTCAACTCTCTAATGCTCCCCGTCTTTCTCGTGCCGGTGGGCATGGCGGGGCTGCATCTGGTCTTTGCCTGTTTCATCGTCCGGCAGCTGCTATTGATGTGCGGTCTGGACAACATACTGCTCTTTGCGGGAACCACCTGTGGCTGTTTTGTAGTTTTTGCGGTGGTCTATGGAGTGGTGTATCGTATGACTTCGAATGCGTATTATCGTCTGGTCAGTGACAGGGAGGTATAAGGTGCCGCAGGGAGAAGCGTAGCTTCGGAAGTGCCCCTTGAGGGCAGAAGTGTCGCTCGACGGCAGAAGTACTGAATATTTTCCACAAAAGAGAACAGACAGTCATCAAAATTCCTGATGCCTGTCTGTTTCTTATCATTGCAGTGCGAATGCTGATCATGGATTCTAATATATTTCCTTTGGTCACACTTTTGAGCAGTTATTTATCAGATTTGCTCCGATACCATCGGTTAAAGTACAGCTCTTTTGGATCACAATGTGGTTCATAAACCTGACGTGAATTTCGCTCCTGTTCACAAATGTCCATGTACTCCGGATTGGTTCCGCGGATAGAGAGTTCCTCCACATTCTTTACATTTCGATACTGGACAATCTCAAATTCGCCGCAATCATCAAGATATGCGATAACCTTGTCAGCTGAAATGGTGCCGCGGTAAAGATGTTGTTCCCGGTCGGGGAAGTAATGCTTATGGCGGGCGGCGAACCATTCGGCGGTATCTAAAAGCAGCGTCCACGAAATAGAATATTTGGCTTTCTCAATGGGTTCACTGCCAGCGCGATAGATGACGAAGCTGTTCAGGTTCCGGACAGGTTCCGGCAAAGCCTCACGCCAGTTCTCCGGGCGATAGGGCAGCGCCATGCGCACATACTTGCGGATGATTGGTGACATATCCCCATGATGGACATAGTGGTGGAGTGCGATCCTGCACTTTACTTCTTTTGGCAAATTCTGTTCATGGAGGTAGAGCAATATAGCTGCGTTTTCTGCGTCGTAGTTGGCTACTTTTTCAAATTCTTTCCAATCTTTTCTCTGCATTGCTTTCAGACCCTCACTTAAAATAAAATCGTTCATACGGTATCCTTTCTGTGAATATATGTAATGCACAGGCTTAATCTGCATCGCGTGGGAAGAGGCAGATTGCAGCCTGTGTTGTTTTCGGGAAAGAGGGTCGATTTGAAAAGTGTGGAGTTTTCAAATCGGCGCAGGTTCCCGAAAACTGCGGGATTCCAAAGGGGAGCATCCCCTTGGCGGGCGGTATCCAAAGGAGGGCGGAGCCTTCCTTGGCACACGACTTTCCAGAGGAAAGTCTAGTGTGTTATACCTTTGTGAAGACGGTGTGGAACGAAAATGGAATACGCCCCTTTGATGCGTAGTCCGCCTTCGTTTTTTCTGGCGGGAAAGGTGGCCGCCTTTAGGCGGCTGCACTGACCGGCAGAAGCAGGCACGAAGGACAGGCATTCGCTTGGAATGCGCCTGGAC
>JAJQCQ010000002.1:1882-2509 GCA_021202635.1 Lachnospiraceae bacterium
TTGCCGTACCGATCAGGGAGTGCTCGATGTCGTCGGTAAAACCGTACCGGTAGAGAAGGTACGTCTGTTCTCTGGCGTTCAGTTTTTCCAGGGCAGAATATAATTCCTGTATTTCTTCTTTTTGGATCACGATTTGCTCCGGCAATTTTGCATAAGGGTCGGCAATCGCTTCAATCCGGCGGAGCTTTTCTTCACCGTTTAAAATATCGTCGAGACGGACGCGCTGAAACCGAAAATCTTTATCGGCATCTGTCATCTGCTGCTCGAATTGCTGCATGGCTTGCCGTATCAGGTCGGTCATGGAGTTTCGGATCGCCGGTGCTGCATAGGTCAGAAATTTAATGCCGCGTTCCCCGTCAAAGACCCGGATTGCTTTTAACAGGCCGATGCTTGCTTCGTGGAGGAGATCATCCACATAGATATCCATATAGCTTTATTTGAGATTATAAGTTTTATAAATTTCAATCGCGGTCTTCCAGATAAATCCCCAGTTATTTTCAATCAAAGCGTCAAGGGCAGAAGTATCGCCCTGCTGTGCAAGGCGGCAGAGCTGTTCATTGGTCTGCATGGTCATTCTCCTGTGGTGGCGGCTGCATGGTGGACTGCATCAGGTTTACCAAGGCATGG
>JAJQCQ010000028.1 GCA_021202635.1 Lachnospiraceae bacterium
ATTGATATAAGGCTAGATAGGTTTTCTAGATAAAATATTTTTTGACTTTATGTTTCTAAGAATCATTTTCCATTCCCTCATTCACTGTTTCTTCTCGATTAGTTTATTTGCTCTACAAAATCTCTCTTAATTGTCCCCTACTATCTAAATTTCATTTTTATACTTGCATATAGTTCTAATCCCAACAAAAACTTTGTTTTCATACACAATGCTGATAGTTTATGCTGATCCTCCAGATACTTTATTTGGCAATCTTTGACAGCTGATGCAAATGGTTCTTCTTCCAAAGTTTTTTTCAGTTCTGCATACCGTTCATGCCTGGGCTTCGGATTTTGTGGATTAAAAAAATATTTGCTCAACTGAGCAGTTAAAGAAGCTATTTCTCGATTTGCTTCTGCAACCGTAAAAGAATGGTCTTTTCCAGTCTCTAAATTAAATTTTCTCACGAGCTCACAAGTTCGTTTCAGAATTTCCACGGAGGCTGGTTTATAAGAATGAGTCAGAGAAGAACCAACAATACGATAGTTATAGGTATGCTCATCATTGTAATAGAATGTTTTTACATGATCAAGAAGATATAAGCTATAAACTCCATCGTCAAATACTCCTTTTGCGTAGGGATCAAACCGAATATGGTTATCTTTAATAATAGCCATTTTAACAAACTTTCCCCATGGTGCTGCATATCCATTCGTAATACCTTTTACATAATATGGGCTAAATTTATGACATAAAATATACTTTTGGATACTCCTTATAGTCTCCAAATCATCTGTATAAAAAATCTGCGAAAATTGATGAATGCGTTTCTGATAGGAATCCGACGTAATGACACAATCTGACATTATACAGTCGGCTCCGGTTCGCTCTGCATCTCGCATTAGCTTCTCACAAGCATTCAGTTCAATCCAATCATCAGAATCTACAAAATAAGCCCACTTTCCAACTGCAGCATCAATTCCTGTATTGCGAGCTTCTGAAACCCCAGCGTTTTTTTTTATGGATGACTTTTACTCTTACATCTTGCGCTGCATATTCATCACAAATTTGAGGACAATTATCTGGAGATCCATCATCAACTAGAATCAATTCAAAGTCTTCATATGTCTGCCCCAAAATACTATTCACACACTGGTGAATATACTTTTCTACTCCGTAAACCGGAACAATAAAACTAATCTTTGGCATTTTTAAGCTCCCACAATATTTTTTGATGTAAATTCAGTTCTCAGCTATTTCTAAATCAAATCTAGCTGGACAAAACTTCAGGCCTCCCAAGAATAAAGCGAACCGAATCCCTTACAATATCAGAAAAATCATGGGGTGGCACCCACTTTAAGTCCTGATATAGAAGACTACTATCCATACCTGCATTTAGATCATGTTTATCATCTGAATTCACTATAATATCAATTTTTCCACCCATAAATTTTTCAACCTCATTCTTGACAAGAGCAGCCATTTCTATAATATCTGTTTGTCGCAAAGGTCCAAGATTATATACAGATTTCCAGGTCACCGGCTCTTTCTTCAAAAGAATCGTAATGGCTTGAGCTGCATCTCTGACATCCAGAAAGGAAAACTTTTGGTACCCTCCTACAATAGAAATTTTTTCGCTGTCCAATGCGCTACAGATAAATTTATACAATACATTTTCAGGAATTTTATCCGTTGGTCCCACCAGAGAAGCCAGTCTAAGACTGCAACCAACCGTTGTACCATATGAAAAATGTATTGCCTGACTCAGCATTTCTTCTGATCCATATTTTGCCAGCGCGTAAAGATATCCCGGAGACAATTCTGAATCTTCTGCACCCAGCATAGCTTTATCACTCCCATATACAGACTGTGAAGAGAGATTCAAAATGCCTGCAGCTTTCTTTTCTACAGCCATTTGATACAACCGCCGTGAGAAATGAAGACTTTGAGTAAGCCCAGATCCCAATGATTTGCGACAAAAAGCGCCATGAATAATGACACAATTTTCATCAATTATACCATTCGGATCATTCAAGAGGCTCTCGTTAGAAAGAATAGTAATATCGTACTCTCGAAAACAAGCTTCCGCCTTCTCTAATTCAGAAGTTAAAGCATAAATCTCATATTCACTGTTTTTAAGCTGCCTGATCAATTCTTTTCCTAAGTATCCGGTGGCTCCGGTTATTACTATCTTCAAGAAAATTCGCTCCTTATATGTTTTACAAGTTTCCGGCAACAACCCATCTGTGTCGGTTGCCACCCATAACACTTAATTGCACTTATGTTTTTAGGCGTTCAATAATCAAAAATCCGTTTAGGCTCCATCTTAAACACCATATTCTCTCCCTTATCGTTTAAGACAGTAATATGAGTATTTAAGTATTCGATATCTTCAGCCATCTGTTCGCGGCTGTCACATATCATAACAAACCGAATCATTAATTGCCGAAGCGTATCACCATTTGGTGTCTCTGTTCCAACCGGGTATCGACTCTCATACTCAATTACACTTGGTGTATATTTCACAGCATTTTCCAAGCCTTCAATTCTTCCGACTCTTCCGCCTTTTGCCACAAAAGATACAATACCGCAACACTTCCCCTTCATGTACGGGTCTTCTTTCTCTGGACAAAAAGTGACACTCTTCCCAAGCAACGCATGTTCCACAAGCACATGCATATAATTAATACCATTCGTTCTCTCTAAAAAACGATACGGAGCTTCTCCCGCGGAACGCAGTCCTGCCTCGAAAATGTGAAATCCATCCACCGAATCATACATTCCCTGAATAAAAAGTACACCATTTTTTATGCCCAGACTTCGGCAGAGACGAAGCATCGGCTCATTCACCTGCACCATATATTCGTCAATAAACAGCGAAGGAAACACGCGTGCCGCAGGAATCGTTGTCACATTTCCTTCATGAACGGCTACGGGATAGCGGTTATCTATACAGGACAACGTTGGCATCCCATTACTTATTGTATAATGTGCAGTAAATTCATTTCCCTTTACAAATTCCTCCACGATAATTTTTCCGCAACTGGAATGAGACAATGAGTCCTCTTCAGCACATTTCAATTCACCCTCATCCATGCAGATATGTACCCCGGCAGATGTTGATGCGTCCACAGGTTTGATTACAACGGGATACTTTATCTTCTCCAAACCCGATTGGGGCAACTTCGTCCCAGTAAAGTACGTATACGGGCACGGAACTCCAGTCTCTTCACAAAGGCTGCGGAATTGGTCTTTGCTCTCTACTCTATTCCACTGCTCTTTTGTGCAAAAAAACGGAAGCGCATACTTTTCAGAAAGTGACATTGCCTTCAGCAAATTAAACTCACTGATGCCAGCTAAAATACCATCAACATGCTTATCTTCTATTAACTTACTTAAAGACTCTGAATCAGCTGTACTGATCATGACTGCTTCATCTGCAATCTTCTTTGCTGATGAATGTTCTGGTGGATAATAATCTGCAACGATCGTATATGCACCATTTATCTTAGCATAATGAACGATATCATATGCACCTACATTAGAACCAAGAACCAGCAAAGTTTTTCCCTTAAAAAGGCAATCATCCATCCAAAAATACTCCCTTTTTCTTATCTAATCTTCATACTTATATGATAATTAATATTTTCCAGCATAGAATCCATTTCTCTCTGATTATCAAACTTCAAGAAAGCTATTCCAATTGCCTTGGATGCATTATCAAAATATTCCACGTTATCTCCCAGCTTCTTATAAACACACTCTTTTACAATATGTTTTTTCAATACTTTCGAGTAATCAATTCCCTCAAAAACACCGTTTTTCGATGTGTGGAGATTGTGCGTGGCGTAATATAATGTCGCTTCATTTTCTTTTACATTAATTGGCATTCCCATAGCAGCGCATACTGACATCTCCACAACATCCGTATCAAATATCATACCAAGCAAATCAGGAATCATATTTCCCCCGCTTCTGGGACCAATATCTATGGGCCATACGTTGTCGTTTTTATCAACGATCAATTCCACATTCATAGGTCCGGACACAATGCCAAGCTTATCAACCAGTCTCTGCAAAGTAGTTTTCACATGTTCTATGTCATCCAGACCTAACAATAAAGGATAGCTTTTTCCAACAGGAACCAACGGATTAACCTCGCTATCCCTGTGACAGTTCATAAGCCCCCATTGAATCACTTTTCTTTCATATACAAATATATCGCCGCCAATTAGATACTTATGCTTTTTCTCGATATACTCTTCCATAATCAGGCGATGTGTTCTTGAAAAGGAAAATGCAAAGTTCACTGCCTGTACTAAACCATTCCAGCTATGAAGCACAGTTGCTCCCTTGCTCCCGGAAGAATCAACCGGCTTCACAATAACCGGAAGATGATAGTAGCAGATGTCCTGCTCAATTTCCTGTAGCGTTGAGTATCCATTCGCAAATGGAGCATGAAACCCATTATTTTTCAAAAATCTTCTAAACTTATCCTTATTGCATAGAGTCTGTACAGACTCATAGGGGTTACCTGGCAGACCCAGCTTATCTGCTACATATGCCGCTGTAGGCGCTGCCGGATCGGATGCATATGCAATGATTCCATCAATTTTTTCTTTTTCCGCCACTAACAAAACTGCTTCTTTATCTGTTGTACTTACCAAATAAAAACGATCCGCTTCATACTGTCCGGGATTATCTAACAAATAATCACAAAGTACCGTATATAAGCCTAATCTTTTTGCTGTCTCTATTGCAATTACCTGTTGAGCAGATCCACCCAGTAATAGTATCTTTTTCATATACCCTTCTTCACATCCATTTCTTCAAAAGCCCGGTCAACATATTTCTGCTCAACTTCATCAAGATTTATAACTCGTCCGCCAGTGTCATAACCCATAAAAGTACCGATTTTCACATTTGCTCTGGCTGAGGCATTCTTTCGATTAAGAGCAAATTGGATAAGTCGAATCAACATTTTACAGTCTGTAACAAAACTGATATGTTCAATATACCATACATCATTATCCAGCTTTTCCTGCCATGTCCACACATGATTGATTCCTTCATGCGGCGGGCACTCCAATCCGGGTCTTACAGAAAGTCTCATCCTGTGTCTGGAATTGTATCGACCAAGGTATTCTGGCGGCAGCGGCCGCGGACCAATCAGACTCATATCACCTTTCAGCACAGACCAAAAATTCAACAACTCATCCAGAGAAGTTTTTCTTACAAACCTCCCCCATTTCGTTACACGCTGCCCAGGCGGAAGCAGTTCACCTTGCTCATCAACTTCATTTGTCATGTTACGAAACTTAATAATTTTAAATGGTTTCCCATTCTTTCCTGTTCTCTCTTGAGTAAAAAAAATGGGCCTTCCTACATCAAAAAAAGTAATAATCCCTATAACAAGATTGATAGGCAATGTCACAATCAAGGCAAGTAAAGACATCACTATATCTATCAAACGTTTTATGTACTTCGAATAGAAATTCTGTCTGGGACATACCAGTTCCAATTCTGCATTTATCTCAGGAAGGCGCTCCTCAGCAAGCCAATCTGCAATCTTCCATCGCATAGCTTTTGTTAATGCTGTTCTGTCTCGACTTGGTTTCTCCGTCACTGGAACTGAGCCTGTCATCACTGTTGATCCAGTCGTTTCTGTCATCATCAGCCACCTCCATAGCTCACTTTTTCAAAATCAACTTGCAAATCTTCTCAACATCATCCAAGCCGAGATCTGCGTACATCGGCAGACATAATACGTTCAATGAAACATCATGTGCTACAGGTGTTTTTTGAATCTCAAATTTTCCTTTGTAGCAATCCAGATCATTCGTCGCTGGGAAAAAGTACCGTCTTGCGTGAATATCGTTTTTTGCCAGCCGATTATAAACATCGTCCCTGCTTTCTCCGTATTCCTGTGAAGCTATGTAAACAGGATAATACGCATAGTTCTGAGTAATGTAATCGCTTACATTCATCAATTTGATTCCTGGAATATTGCTTAACAGTTCATCATATTTCCCAGCTACAATCCTTCGTTTAGCAATATTCTCATCAACGTACCTTAAATTACAAATACCCATCGCTGCCCGAAACTCATCTAATTTTGCATTTCCTCCAACATCCATCACACAGTCTTCCCCATGAATTCCAAAATTTTTTAATTCATGGAGACGCATCTGGTACTGTTTGTTCTTAAAAGCAATAGCCCCGCCTTCTATTGTGTTAAATACTTTTGTTGCATGGAAGCTGTACATGCACATGTCTCCGAAATTACCGACACCAACATCTTTATATTTCACCCCAAATGCGTGGGCACCGTCATAGATGGCTTTCAGCCCATGTCGGTCTGCGATATCCTGGATTGCTTCAACATCGCAAATATTTCCATATACGTGAACCGGCATTATGGCCACTGTTTGATCTGTTATAAGATCTTCGATCTTCGAAACATCAATGGTGTAATCGCAGGGATTTATATCGCAAAATACAGGCACAAGGCCCTGCCTGACAATCGCGTGTGTCGTTGAAACAAAAGTATATGGTGTTGTAATTACTTCTGAACCTTTCGGAAAGTCAAATGTCTGAAGTCCCATTTCCAGAGCCAAATGTCCGTTAACGAATAATGAAAGCTCCGGTACACCGAGGTAGTCGATCAACTGATGCTGTAGCTTCTTATATACTGGACCCATATTGGTCATGCGTTTCGATTCAAAAATGGATCTAATTTCCTCAGTATATTCTTCCATAGAAGCAATCGAAGATTGTGTTACAAAGATACTCATTTTTCTCCTCCTGTGTCTTTTGTACCCCGAACATTTAGAAACGAGAGCGCAGTATCTATTTTTATATCTATTTTTGTATTTATTTCTGCTCAATTAAACTTTTTATGTATGCTATACTTCATAAACGTCAGGCTAATTCTTGTTATTAAAAATGCTCTGCATAATATTGCTATGTATCTCATCAATACTCTGCATTGCTCCATCTTTGCAGCACTCGATAACAATCCATCCCAGTTTATCCACACAATAGCTTGCTGCATCCTGTGATCGTTTTAGATAATCTAAATCTTTTTCATGAATATCTTTCTTTTGTTCATCACCTTTATATCGTTTACTTATCAATCGCTGGCTCACTTCAGGATCTACATGCAGATATAATGTCAAAGTCGGTTTCGGAATGCCAAGAAGTTGATATTCATAAACAAATAACCAATTTAAATACTCACTCCATTTTTCATTCGGGAGTTTGGAACACTGATGAATCGCATTCGATGTTGTATATCGATCTGCAATCACCGTTCCACCTGAATCTAAAAATTCTTTCCAGTCTTTTTTATAGCTTGCATAACGATCAACAGCATAAAAGCTTGATGCTGCATAAGCATTTACATCGTCAGGATGGCTGCCAAATTCACCATTAAGATACATTTTCACCAAAGAAGACGATGCACTATCATAATTTGGAAACGATATCTTTCTTACCAAAACATTTTTATCTTGCAACTCTTTATACAACATCTCCGCTTGTGTTGCTTTTCCACTACCATCTAGGCCTTCTATTACAATCAGTTTTCCGCCCATATTTGCCTTATTCCATCTTTCCTATTATTTTTTTCAGATTCACTATGCTGCTTGGACTTTTGGATTGACCAGAATTGTTTTTTATCCGACTGTGAGTGGCGCTTTTGGCCCGGCTCCAACAGTGTTCAAAGCCATCTGACAGATGAACACTGGCTCGAATTTTTAAAGCCAAATAACAGAAGCTCCCGCCCCGCTAATTTGCCTTCTCCAGCGGCCGGACCTCCTGTGTGTCCCAGACGAACCCGATCTCGTCCAGCAGCCGGATTTTTTCCTCGCTCAGTTTTCCCGCGCGCCTTGTTCTGCGCTGGTTTAAGACCCAGACATTGAGGTTTCCGCCGCTTCTGCCCCGGTATCCTCTCGGGACTCTTGCAAAGCTTCCTCTGTTTACGGAATACTCTTTCGCGTCCAGGTACATTTCATTCCAGTGGGCCGATGCGGCTGCCACGCCGTCAATCGGCAGCTCGGATAAAAGGTCTGCCTGTTTCTGACTCAGCTTTCCCTCTTCCAGTGCCTTTTTCTGGGAAATGAGCCATTTGCCGATCCAGACTCCATCTATGACGGTGTTCTGGGGGATTGCCAGTGTGCCGTTTTCGCGGTACCAGTCCCTGACCAGCCCCAGCCTTTTCTCCCAGGAATCGCTCTGCCATACCATCCCGACCGCATCCAGTCTTTCCTTCCGGCTGTCAGATAGCTTCTTATTCTGGTAACGGGTTCTCTGATTTTTGATCCAGGTGCCCAGCCGAAATCCGTCTTCTGTGACATAGCTTGCCGGAACAAGCAGATCGCCATGCCGGACAGCATAATCCTTCGCAGCCTGGTAACCCGTTTCCCACTTCGAGTCATTGATTTTTTCCCAGACCATTCCAATCGCATCCAGGCGCCGGATCTGGTCTTCTGTCAGTGGATTTTCCTTTCCGGAGGGAGCTCCACTGTATTTTTTCCGCTCCTTTCGCAGCCGGTGGAGCCAGCTGCCGAGCCGGATCCCGTCCGCATCCACATAAGTCCCCGGAACATCCAGGTTTCCGTGTTCCCTGTAATACTGACAGGCAGCCGCGTAATTCCGTTCCCAGAAGAAGTCATTTTTGGCCCAGATCATGCCGAGATCATCCAGCTTCTTTTTTCGTTCCAGAGTCAGGTACTTTTGCCTTACGCTGGCTTTTTCGTAAGTGCGGATGCTGCAAAGCCATTTTCCGAGCTGAATCCCGTCCCCGGTCACATAGTCCCATTTGACGTCCAGGTCTCCATACGCCTCTTTATAGGCTTTTGCTGCCGCATAGTTTTTCTCCCACAACTGATCTGGAAGGGACTCCCATACCATGCCAATGGAATCCAGCCTGCGGATTCTCTCCCCGGTAAGACAGCCATGAGAAGTCCCCTTGCGGATGCCTCTCTGCGTAGCAACCCACTGACCAAGAGGATAACCATCCTCCGTCAGGTAACCCGCCGGCATCTCCAGGTTTCCATGCGTCTCGTAATATGCCTTCGCATAGTCAAACATCAGGTCCCAGGATGCGCTCAGCGTATCATTCAGCTTGCGAAACAGCTCGCGGCAGTCTCTCACCTCATCGATGATGTGGAAATGCTCGTTTACAATAAGCGCTCCCTCGCCCTGTTCCCGGTAATATGCCGCAAGCAGCTGCATTTCCTCTTCCATCAGGCCGATGTTTTGCAGACATTCAATATTCATGACAATGTCAAAAATAACCGCATCATTTCTTTTGCTGGCAGAAAGCGCCCGCCCGATCTGCTGTTTATAAATAATCGGGGAAACAGTTGGCCGCAGAAGCATCACACCACTGATGCCTTCCACATGAACGCCCTCGTTTAAAGCATCGATACAGTAAAGAAGGCGCAGATGTGAAGCATCCTGATCGGCGCGGAAGTCGTCAAACGCCCGGTCAGCGCCCGGGTCACTGGAATAGACGGAATAGACGCGCGGATTTCTGTCCACCTTTGAAAACCATTCCAGGTGCTTCATCATCTCGTCCATGTGTTCCTTATTCGAACAGAACACAATATACTTACCCGTCCGGTCCGTCATGTGTCTGGCAAAGATCTCATCCAGACCGTCCGCCATCTCCAGTGAGCGGCGCAACTCTTCCAGATACCGCCCGCAGGCGTCCCGGACAGCCCTGTTTTTCGTATTCCGGACTCGCTGCTCATACTTTTCTAAGCTCTGCTGACAGGAATAGACCGAAAGCACATATTTCGGTGGATTTAAAATACCCCGGACGATTGCTTCGCCAAGGGTCATCTCCGATGCAATATTTCCATCAAAAAGCTCATCCGCCATATCCCGCTGATTGTCCAGGTAGCGAATATTCGTCGCGGACAGACCCAGAACCGGCGTGTCCGGAAATGCCAGGAGCAGCTTCTGTACACCCTGTCCCCACGCCTGTGCACCGCAGCGATGAAACTCATCCAGGATGATGTAAGAAGGAGCTTCTTTTTTTATCCCAGGCTCTCCCGCCCGAGTGGCTCCAGAAGCAGACTCCAGAGAAGACTCCCTGCCGATTTCCTCTATCTCCGCTTCGCTCATCCACAGGAGTTTTGCGTAAGTGCAGAAGGTAATATTGGAAGGCACCTCGCCCCCTGTGACAGCTTTCAGGTTTTCCAGCTGTGTTTTAAAAATATATTCCGACGGAGAGAGCCAGAGGATGCGTTCCAGCGGATGATCTGCACAAAGGCGGAAGCCAATAAAGGACTTGCCGGTCCCCGTCGGATGAACAATGGCAGCTTTTCCCGCCAGTCTCATCATGTCCACAGCCGCATCATACGCTGACTGGTTATGATCATACAGTTCAACCTCCAACCGCTCATCTCCCCTCTCATGCGTTTTTCATGCGATTTCTGTTCGTCCAATGGCCATAGCTTCGCCATACTGCCCTCTTCCAGCGCAGCGCAAACTTCTGCTATGGCATCCGACATCAGCGACAGCGACGGAGCGACATGCTGCCAAAGCCAGGAATTTATTCTGAACAGATCCGGGATTATTGCTATTTCCGCCTGGATTTTCCTTAAGTACACTACTTTAGGAACCCTCTTTCTGGCAGGAAAAGACGCTATAATCCTCCAATACGCATGAATTCTACCTCACAATGCTTTATCTGTCAAGATAGGTAACGGAAAATACCTAATTTTTACTTATCTAAATGCAAAGAAACTCAATACAAATGTACACATAAATAAAAGAACAAATTTTATTAGTGGTCAGATTCGTGGTCAGAATCCGGCCACTTTTTTTGCGTAAATCCGGGGCTTGCAGCAAATATTGGAACCGGGCTAGGAAATCTATAAGTGGTCAAACTCGTGGTCATAAAAATCCAGGCGGGATAATGGAAGCCTGCAAAATCAAGGGGTTTCGGGGACGAAATCTTTTATTAGTGTACTAAAGGATATTTCAAAGCAGGTTTTCATTATTGAGAGGACTGTTTTCCTCTTTTTTGATCGCATTTCTCTAATCAATCACATCAATCTGACAGCTTTCCATGACTGACAGGGCCGCTTCCTGCTTTTTGGGTGTAGTGGCCGCGCAGAGGGATCGCCGGATTTTAATCCTGGCATCCGGGAAGGTAGCTTTCAGAATTAACGCATTCGAGACGACGCAGATATCCGTGCAGACGCCCGCCAGCTCGATTTCATCCCCATCTTTTCCGAAGGGTTCTCCCTGGAACAGGTTACTGAAGATGTCCTTCCATCCGGTGAACCCGAACGACGGTTTGCACACATGCAGCGTCTCCTCGTCCAGTTCTTCTACGACTTTCCACCCTTTCGTGCCCTGTATGCAGTGCCTGACAGGCAGACGGATGCCTTCCTGCGTCTCCAGGTAATCCTCCTGGTGCGTATCCTGCGTAAAAATCACCGGATACCCTTTCGAGTGAAACAGGTCCATTTCCTCCCGTATCGCACTCACGATCTCCTGCGCCTCGGCCGTCCCCAATGCTCCGGTGACAAAATCATTCTGCATATCAATCACAATCAGTACTTTTTTCATAGTCCGGTTCTCCATTCTTTATCGTTTTTTAGCTTTCTTTTACATTGCGGCCGTTTTCTATATACGCCTCTGTTTTATCCATGATAAACTGAAGATTGACAAGGTCTTTTCTTACATCACCTGTTTCCAGCGAATGGTTGGCTTCTTCGATGATGTACAGAGGCAGTCTCCGTCTTTTACATTCTTCTTTCACCAGCTCTGTCTCTACCCAGCCATCCTTTGTCCCGTGAAATACAATGCCCGGCTGATTCATGAGCGGAAAGGACGGACCTACCGGCGTATAATAAATATTCCGCGTTGTAAGGCTGTGGTTCTGCCCGTAAGCGGCTGCTACCGCTGTGCCGACACTTTTTGAGAGAAACAGTATTTCTTCATATGCTGCAAAATCGGTATCCTTCAGGATTCCTTCCGTCTGTGCCAATGCGCTGTAAAAGGAATCTTCCATTTTTTTCGCAGAGCCTTTCACCCCGGAGGGAAAATTGCCGTATGGGACAGGTATCGTCTTATAGCCATATTTTTCTGCAATCTTTTTGCTATAATACAACAGCGGCTTGTCCACATGGTAACCAATACCAGGAAAAATAACTGCGAGCTTCATCCTTTCCTCATCCTTCCTATTATAATATATCGTTTACAATAAGCAGTTGTCTCTATCTTAATCTGATTTTTATCTGGATGCAAGGATTTTCAGCCATGGGGCGGATGTTTCTTGACATTTTAAGCTGTGTGCAGCAAAATAGTAATACACAAGTAGTTTTTTTACAAGAAGGATTGTTTTATAGTATGGAGAGACAGAAATGAAAAGCGACAAAAAAATATTGACTTTAATACCAATGACGGAAAAGCAAAAATCACGCCTGAAGGCTGCAATGCCGGATGGAAGCTTTATATTTACGGATGCGGAAAAACTGGCACAGGAGCAGGTACACCAGGCGGACATAATTCTGGGAAGCGTACCTGTATCGATGCTGCGCCAGGCAGAACATCTAAAGTGGCTGCATTTAAATACAGCCGGATATGAGCAATACGCCGCACCGGGCGTTTTGCGGGAGAACACCCTGCTGACCAACAGCACAGGAGCTTATGGGAAGGCGGTATCCGAGCATTTGTTTACGATGACGCTTGCCTTACAGAAACGCCTCCCGGCCTACCGGGACAACCAGCGGAATCATATCTGGCGCGACGAGGGCAACGTGGTATCCATGAGCGATGCCCGGGTGCTTGTACTTGGAACCGGAGATATCGGGAGCCATTTTGCATCCCTGGCCCACGCCTTTGGCGCGTATGTTATCGGAGTAAAACGGATGCCTGGAGTCTGCCCGACAGGAATTGACGAGCTTCATCTGATGGAGGACCTGGACATGCTTTTGCCGCAGGCGGATGTGGTCGCGGCTTTCCTTCCAAGCACACCGGAGACGAAAAAGCTATTTGACCGGGAAAAATTTTCTTTGATGAAAGCAGGAAGCATTTTCGTTAACGGTGGCCGCGGCGATTTGGTTTGCACAGATGAACTGTGCGATGCCCTGGAGAACGGTCATCTTTTCGGAGCTGCCCTTGATGTGACAGACCCGGAACCTCTGCCTGCGGACCACCGGCTGTGGGATATTCCCGGCGCATTTGTGACACCACATATTTCAGGCTATTACCACTTGCCGGAAACCCTTAACAATATAGTTGAGATTTGCATAGAAAATGTCAGACGTTATGCCTGTGGCGAAGAACTGAGAAATCTTGTTGTGCGCAGCTTCTGATCTATTTTGTACATTCGCCTGCAGCAGTATTCCGCCGCCTGGGATACTGTCCCAGGCAAAATATAATGAAACCGGGAGATGACTTTTTTGAAAAAGGCGATGAGTTACGGCATTGTCCTGATTGTCATCGGAATGATTGCCGGCAGCCTGCTGGCAGGCAGAACATAATAGAAAGAATCGGAACAGGGTCGGAACGGCAGGCCCTGTTTTATTTTTTTCTTCCAATCAATAAACGGATATGCTATAATACCCACCGAATGCGGCCTTCGGCCTGCTGTTCTGCATAGATACCAAATGTAAGAAATCCAGGAGGATTACATGCGAAATTTAGCACTCAGTGATGAAATATTGCTTTCCGTTGAGAAGCCTGCACGCTATATCGGGGGCGAGATCAACGCCGTGATGAAGGAGAAGGAAAAGATCGACATCCGCTTTGCGATGTGCTTTCCTGATGTCTACGAGATCGGCATGTCTCATCTGGGAATTCAGATTCTTTATGATATGTTTAACAAAAGAGAGGATGTCTGGTGCGAACGGGTCTATTCGCCCTGGGTAGATCTGGATAAGGTTATGCGTGAAAAGAAGATTCCTCTTTTTGCGCTGGAATCACAGGATCCGATCCGGACGTTTGACTTTGTGGGCATTACCCTGCAGTATGAAATGTGCTATACCAATGTACTGCAGATTCTTGATCTGGCACAGATCCCTCTGCACGTCTCGGAGCGCGGGGAAGAGGTCCCGCTTGTGATAGGCGGCGGTCCCTGCGCGTATAACCCGGAGCCGCTGGCGCCTTTTTTTGACCTGTTTTATATTGGCGAGGGGGAAACCGTCTATGACGCCCTCTTTGATCTGTATAAACGCTGCCGCGCGGACGGCTGCTCACGAAAGGAATTCCTGCATCAGGCAGCGAAGCTTCCGGGTATTTACGTACCGTCTCTGTATGATGTGACGTACAAAGAAGACGGGACCATTGCCTCTTTCCTGCCGCAGGAAGCGGATATTCCCGCCGTGATTGAGAAGCAGGTGGTGATGGATATGACCGCCGCTCCCTATCCGGAAAAACCGGTTGTCCCTTATATGAAAGTGACCCAGGATCGCGTGGTGCTGGAGATTCAGCGCGGGTGTATCCGCGGCTGCCGGTTTTGCCAGGCGGGTATGATTTACCGGCCGCTGCGGGAGCGAAGCCTGGAATGTCTGAAAGAGCATGCCGCGCGGATGCTGCAGGCCACCGGCCAGGAGGAGATTTCTCTCAGCTCGTTGAGCTCCAGCGATTACAGTGAGCTGAAGGGAATCGTGAACTATCTGATGGAAGAGTTTGGCACGCAGAATATTAATATTTCGCTGCCGTCCCTGCGCATTGACGCTTTTTCTCTGGATGTGATGGGGAAGATACAGGACGTCCGCAAAAGCAGCCTGACATTTGCCCCGGAGGCCGGATCACAGCGGATGCGCGATGTGATCAACAAAGGGCTGACGGAGGAAGTGATTTTGCAGGGGGCGGACGAAGCCTTTCACGGCGGCTGGAATAAGGTGAAGCTTTATTTTATGCTGGGACTGCCTCTGGAGACAGACGAAGACCGGCGGGAGATCGCGCACCTTGCGGATAAGATCGCCCGGACCTATTACGACATACCAAAGGAAAGCCGCAACGGCAAATGCCAGATCACGGTCAGCACCTCCTTTTTTGTGCCGAAGCCCTTTACGCCGTTTCAGTGGGCGTCTATGCATCCGATGGGGGATTATCTGGGGTTTGCGAAGACCGTCAACCATGAGATCAAGGATATGCTGAACCATAAAAGTATCCGCTACAACTGGCATCAGGCGGATGTCACCCTGTTGGAGGGAGCTTTTGCGCGCGGCGACCGCAGGATCGCGGAAGTCATTGAAGACGCCTACCGAAATGGTGCGCTCTATGATGCCTGGACGGAATTCTGGGATTATGACCGCTGGCTGGCCGCGTTTGCGCATAACGGTATAGACATGGACTTTTATACGCTCCGGGAACGGTCGCTGGATGAAATTTTCCCATGGGATTTTATCCGGATTGGTGTGACAAAAGACTTTTTGAAACGGGAATGGAAGAAAGCGCAGGAAGCAGTGGTGACGCCGAATTGCCGTCAGCAGTGCTCCGGCTGCGGTTCGCGCTGCTATGGAGGAGGTGTCTGTGTTGAAAGTAAGGGTTAGATTTTCCAAAAAAGGAAGCATGAAATTCATCGGGCATCTCGATGTGATGCGCTACTTTCAGAAGCTAATCCGCCGCGCCGGGCTGGAGGTAGCTTTTTCGGAAGGCTTCAATCCCCATATGATTATGTCTTTCGCCTCTCCCCTTGGCATCGGTCTCACAAGTGACGCGGAATACATGGACATCGAGCTTCTGTCCCCGGTTTCCTCCAGGGAAGCGATTGAACGGCTGAATCAGGTCGGAACGGAGGAATTGGCGGTCACCGGCTTTGTACAGATACCGGAAGGCAAGGCTTCCAAGGCTATGACCCTTGTCGCTGCGGCGGATTACACGGTTTGTTTTCGTGCCGGGCACGAGCCAGCGGCAGACTGGAAAAGCGACCTGGCGGACTTTTTCGCCCGCGAAAGCATTCCCGTCATGAAAAAGACCAAGCGTTCAGAAAAAGAGGTGGATATTCGCCCAATGATTTATGAGTGGGCATTTCGGGACGAAGACGATACGATTTTTCTGAAGCTCGCTTCCGGAAGCGTGGCAAATCTGAAGCCAGAGCTGGTTCTGGATACGTATCTGACGACACTCGGTATTGAGCCGGATCCATTCGCGTATGAGATCAACCGCTGTGAGATTTACGCGGATATGGGGACAGAGGATAGCCGGAAGCTGGTATCGCTCTATGATCTTGGAACGAAGATTTCACTTTTCCGTTAAAACAGATCGATTTTCTGAGACAGATCATTTTTTTGGAGCATGAGGTCATTTTATGAATCAGTATATCGTATGCAGAATGCGGGATGCGGTGTTTTCTTTTTTAATACAGGATGAGAAAGCCGTGGAGATACACTGCGACCGTGAGGAGAACACCTCCCTTCTTGGAAATATCTATGTGGGAAGAGTCCGGGATATCGCCCGAAACATAGGCGCTGCGTTTGTGGAGATTGCCCCGGACACAATATGCTACCTGGCTCTGGACGAGATCCAGAATCCCATCTATACCAAAAAGGGAAGCTCGCCAAAGCTGCAGATGGGGGATGAACTCCTGGTGCAGGTTTCCAGAGAAGCAATTAAGACAAAATATCCGTCGGTCTCGACCAATCTGACTTTTCATGGCAAATATCTGCTGCTGACCACCGGAAGAACCCAGATCAGTGCTTCCTCCAGGCTTGCGGCAGAAGAAAAAAAGAGACTGACCGCCTTTGTGCGTGATCTGGACGGGCAGCAGGAAGACAGAACCTATGGCTGGCTCTTGCGTACAAACGCAGGCGGCGCCGACAGCGACACGCTGCGGCGGGACATGGAGCGTCTGCTGGCCCTTTACCAGAAAACCGTTACGGACGGCGCACACCGGGTCTGCTACAGCTGCCTCCTGGCTGCCCCGCACACCTGGATCTCACGTCTTTCTGATCTTTACGAATCCTCCGCGGAGCGTTTCGTAACCGATGATCCGGCGATCTGGGAGGAAGCAAGGGAATACTTATCGGCCTGCCAGCCGGAAGACCTGTCGCGGCTGTTCTTTTACCAGGATGCCCTGCAGCCGCTGTGCAAAAAGTACTCGCTGGAACGACAGCTGGAACATGCCTTATCGGAGCAGGTCTGGCTGAACTGCGGCGGGTATCTGGTGATCCAGCCGACAGAAGCTCTGACGGTGATTGATGTAAATTCCGGAAAATATGAGGGCAGCGCAAAAAACCGGCAGAAAGCCTTTTTCAAAATCAATCAGGAAGCGGCCAGGGAAGCAGCCCGGCAGATCCGGCTGCGAAATATCAGTGGAATTATCATCATTGACTTCATTAACATGGACTCCGCAGATGATAAGGAAGCGCTGCTTCGCTATCTGGACAGTCAGCTTCGCCAGGATCCGATTCGCACGATACTCGTGGACATGACCGGGCTCTCGCTCGTAGAGATCACCCGGATGAAGAAGGAAAGACCGCTTTACGCGCAAGTCCATGCTGCTTCCGAACATCTTCTCGCATAAAAGCAAAAAATGAAAAACTTCTACTCCAGTGGTCAGATTCGTGTTCGAATTATGGCCACTTTTTTGTAACAATTTAGAACTGCAAGGCGGTCTGCGGAGCCTGCTGTTCTGAATCGTTATCTTTTTTTGTCATAGAGAGTAAGAAGTGATCTGGCAGAAGCTGCACAGACAGATACAAACATTCAGAAAGTTGAGGGATACATATGGGAAGACGCGGGGAAAATATCCGTAAAAGAAGCGATGGGCGCTGGGAAGCGCGGGTAATCTGTGGTTCACCTGTGGATGGCAGAACCAGTTATAAGTACCTGTACAGCCGCACCTACAAAGGGGCGAGAGAATTAAAGAAAAAATATCTTTCAGGCCTTGACACTCCACCGGATTCTGTCAGAGAAATTCCTGTATCTATTCCGGTTCCTGCTTCGAAATGGCCGGAAACCGCAGAGTCACCGAAATATACGGATGCTGTGTGCCGGACGATTGATACGCGGGAAAATCCCATGCTGTTCCGTACGGTTGCCGCCGAATGGCTGGCGACGAAAAAGCTCTCTGTAAAGGAATCGTCTTATGCCGCTTATTCGTTTATGGTAGAAAAACATCTTCTCCCGGAATTTGGGGATAGCGCTGTAAGTGATATGGATACCGACCGGATTGGAGCTTTTTTGCTTGCGAAGAAAAAACACGGAGGACTTAAAGATGGAACTCCTCTCTCAGACAAAACCCTTTCGGAGATCAAAGGCACACTCAATCGGATCCTCCGATATGCAAAATCTCACAATTTGATTGATGCAGTGCCGGATTCTCTGTCGATCAGCACCAGACGGCCTCCGGTTGTTGTCCTGACCAAGCAGGAGCAGGAATCCCTGGAGGAACAGGCTCTGATGGAAGATACCCCGTATAGCCTGGGAGTGCTGCTTTGCCTTTATACCGGGATTCGCGAGGGAGAGGTCTGCGGTTTGCAGTGGGCGGATTTTAACTGGGCAGATGAGACTGTATCGATCAGCAAAACCGTATCCCGCATTTCGGATGTTGACACAGACGCAGACTCCAAAACGCATGTGGTGATCGGAACGCCTAAGACCATCTGTTCCATCCGTACGATACCGCTCCCAACGGACATTGTACCATATATTAAAGAGCGTGCAGGAGAAGATTCCATTTATGTAGTGACCGGAAATGAAAAATGCATGGAGTCGCGCGTCTGCCGGAGCCGATTTAAGTACTTCCAGAAAAAAGCCGGCGTGAAATACCATAAATTCCATAATCTCCGCCATACCTACGCAACCAATTGTATCGAGATGGGAATTGACATCAAAACACTCAGCGAGAATCTCGGACACTCAGATGTGAATATCACGCTCCAGCGGTATGTACATCCGTCCATGGAATCAAAAAAGGCGCAGGTAAACAAACTGTCCACGTTTGCCGCAAGTAAAAAAACCGCGATTGTCAGACGCGCCATCGGAAATAAAACATCGTAACAGCAGGCATCCGGTTCTCTCACACAGCGATTTCACTGACCGGATGCCGTCCATAGGCCAGGTTATACCTGTATCATATCTTCTTCCACCACATCCGTCACATCCGTGCGGGTAATCCCCACGCGCAGCAGCGGTTTGCTGGTATAAAAAATCTGGTACTTCTTTGTTCTCAGATTACCTTCTTTGTCCGCCATATTGATGATAAAACTGTAGATGCCCTGGTTTTCCAGATGCTTACGAATATTCTCAAAATCCATAAATGCCAGGTAGCTGCGGCGTGTCCTTTCATCCATCCAGGAGCAGACCGTCTGGCGTATTCCTGCCTGGAAGATGCCTGTTTTGGGAATATTTGTACCCTCACTCCGGTAAGAAAGCATCCGATAGGTTCCATCCATCATGTCTACATCGCAGATCAGGTCATAGTCCATTTTGGTCACAAACTGGAAGGCAAAATCACGGATTTTTTTATCTGTTATATTCTGCGTATAGAAGAACATGGCTACATCCAGCGTATCCGGGTTCAGATACAGGCGGAAATCCATGCATGCCCAGAACAGCCTTTCGTTGTTTGTTTTCCGTAAAAACTCAAAATGATATTCCCGTTTCCCATCCCGAAACGCATTTAGCATTTTTTCACGATTCAGCTCAGAAAGAAGCTTTTTCCGGTAGCCCGGTCCGGCTGCAGAATCTGCCAGTTTCTTTGCAAAATGGCTGAACGTATCGCCATCGTAGGAAATACAGACTTCGGTGGTATGGAAATACTGTTCCATCAGATCTCTGGTCAGATTGATCTTCCCCCGAATCCCGCCGGGATATGCAATTTCAGAGAAAAAGGCAATTTCTCTGGCGTATTGTTCCCGCTCCTGCGCCTGGTGCACTTTCTCCGCTGTATTGTCAATGAAAACCGAAATCAGGACATCCCGCCCGTTCTCAGCCTTTACAAGACGCCCGATGCCCTGTACCCAGATATAGCTTCCGTCCTTCTTTCTGATCCGATATTCCAGAGAATACTGCAGGGACGCAGACAGCTGCAGATCCATGCTTTCATTCATAGCCGGGCCATCTTCCGGGTGAATCGCGTTCGTCATCAGACCGTCTGTATTATTTATAAAATCCGTATCACTGTCATATCCAAGCAAATCCAGCATCATTCCGTTGATGAAATAGACCGGAAGTCCGCTCTCCCAGTAGCACCCCATCATAGCACCCGGAAGGCTGTCATTCAGGAGCTGCCGGCGCAGGCTTTCTTTCTTCCCCAGTACATTTTTTACGCGTATGCGGAGGCTTTCCTGCCTGCAGGGGATTCCCTCGAAATCATCTGCACCCATTTCCAGTGCCAGCTCTTCTTCGTCCGCATTGGCTTCTCCAAAAAGGATCACCGGCGTGTCCCACACCCTCTTTTCCTTCAGCAGCATATTCCAGATGGAAGACTGGTTCTGCTTGGCAAGAGCGGCGCTTAGCAGGATCACCTGGATATGATTGCCAAATCGGCCGAGGCCAGCGAGCATACTGTCCTCATTCTGCGCCTCTTTCACTTCAAAGCTATCCTCGAAAAGGCTGCGGATATAACTGCGGGCACAGTCTTCTTCGCATATCACAAAGAGAATTCCATTCTCCGTCTTCTTTTTTATAACCGGCACACAGGTTTGACCCGCTTCTGATTCTCTGTCATTCTGATTCTCAAGAAGCTTCTGAAAAGCTTCGGGAGACATGGGCTTTGCCATGTAATATCCCTGCACATAGTCACAGTCAAGATCTTTGAGACGCTCCATCTGCCGGTAGCTTTCCACGCCTTCCGCAACCACATCCAGATTCAGCCAGTGCGCCAGCCCGATAATATAGCGCAGGATTCCCTGCCTTTCCGGTTTATCCATTTCGCTGCGGATAAACTGCATATCCAGCTTGAGGATGTCCATCGGCAGCTGATTCAGCATATTTAAAGAGGAATAGCCGCTTCCAAAATCGTCCATTTCGATGACAAAACCTTTTTTTCGGAGCTCCCGGGCAGTTTTTGCGATATACGAAAGATTTTCCGCTACGACGGATTCTGTGACTTCCAGATGCAGCCTGTCCCGTGAAATGCCGTACCGATCTGTCAGGGAAGGGAGCACCTCGCAAAGATCGAGCTTATAAAAATCTGCACGGGAAATGTTGACGGAAATGCGCAGGAAGTGAATGCCATTCTCTTCCCATTTACGGAGCATCCGGCACACCTCTTCCCATACATACAGATCCAGGTTTGTAATAAATCCGTTTTTCTCAAAAAGCGGAATAAACTTGCCTGGCAGAAGTGTCCCCCACGTGGGGTGGAACCAGCGGACCAGTGCTTCCGCATCGCACACCCGGGAGCCATCCAGCCTGTATTTGGGCTGCAGCCAGACATGGAATTGCCTTTCATTCAGTGCCTGCTCCATGCATGCCGTGATTTCCTGTTCGCGAAGCATACGGTTTCGAAGCTCATCATCATAGTAGGCGAAATATTTCCCGTACTGCCCCTTGATGCTGCGGGCCGTTTCCAGTGCCCAGTCGCACATCTCTTCAATGGAGACCTCCCGTTTTTCCGTCACGTAGATTCCCCATTTTATCGAAATGTTTTTTGCTTCGGTAACTTCATTCACCCGCTCCGTAATGTATTTAAAAAGAGTATCGGAATAAGATTCTCTGTGCTCCATCATACATACAAACCAGTCGGACGAAAAATGGGAGCACAGCCCCTCTCCGCGCAGCGCCTTCATCAAAAGATCCGCCGTTCCGCACAGGAGTCTGTCTCCGGTCTGACGCCCGTAGATTTCATTCACCAGTTTGAAGTTTTCGAAATCCGAACAGACAATATCGTACTTCTTCCCCGGGTTTTTCTGCAGGGTTTCGTTGGCGCACCGGTAAAAACATTCCTTGCTGTATAAGCCGGTCAGCCAGTCAAACTGGTACCCTCCCGGCATTCCCATCTTCCCTTTGAGACGCAGCAGATTTGTTACCCGACAGCGGACAGCCTGCGGACCGCAAGGCATTAACAGGAAATCCGAGGCTCCATGTTCAAAAGCAGCCTCTTCCCATGTCCGGTCCTTTGCTGCTATAATGACTGGGATAGACGCGCACGCCGGTTCTGCCTGCAATACATCCAAAAAGGAAAATGCGTTCTCCTGCGGCAGAAGGGACAGTAAAGCCATGGAAAATTTCCCTGGAGATGCTTTCAGAACTGCCAGTGCTTCCCGCTCCGTCTCTGCCGACACGGTTTCATAGTGATTTTCAAGGGCTGCCGTCAGGAATTCATGGTCTTCCTGTTCCTCAGCCAGGATTAATATCGTATTCTGCGCCATACAAATTTTCTCTTTTCCCTTACTCATAGTAAATATATGTGCATGATACCACATTCGGCAATCTGTCGCAAGGGAAAAAACGATAGTCGTTCTTCCGATAGCTATCGTTACAGGTCTGTATTCCCCCGCCCGGCAGAATCCGGGCGGGACGGTTGAATTCATTATGTGATCCTGCCGAATCATTCCTTTCTATCAGAGATCACGCTGTCTTCTTTTTTGTTTTATACTGCCGGAAAGGTTCGCTCCCATAAGCCCCAGGGCTGCCAGGGCCAATGTAAACCAGAACAATGGTCTGGACGGGTCCCCTGTCTTTGGAGTTCCGTCAGTGGATGCGGAAGAGGTCTCGCTTTCTGTCTCACTTTCTGACTCTGTCTCTGTGTCTGTCGCACCTTCTGTTTCTGCTTCACCCTTCGTTTCGCTCTCATATTCTGATTCGCTTTCACTCTCCGTTTCCGTTTTATGATCCGTTTCCTCTTCACTGCCCGCTTCCGTCACAGCTTCCGATTCGGATTCCTGTTCTGTTTCACACTCACTTTCCGGTTCGTTTTCACGGTCTGTTTCGCGCTCCGTTTCAGTTTCAGAGTCCGTTTCGCCCTCCATCTCGCTTTCTGATTCAACTTCTGTCTCTAATTCACTCTCCTTCTCACTTTCTGTTTCGGTTTCCAGTTCTGATTCATCTTCCGTTTCTGTCTCCATTTCACTCTCCGATTCGCTCTCCGGCTCGGTTTCCTTCTTCGGCTCGGTTTCCGGTACAGGTTCAGGTGTATGCTGATTGGTCAGAAGGAAGCCATCTTCTGTTTCTTCGACAGAGCTGGTGTATCCGTCAATCGTTGTCTCTGAGAGGGTATAAAGGATTTCTTCGCCTCCGTTCATATAACACGGCAGATTCACAAAGGTATATGTCCAGTTTTCTTCTGCTGTGAGTTCAGCAGTATAGCTGCTGCCATCCGTACCGGTCAGAAGGATCTCGACAGAGTCGGGGCGGAGGCCATCCTGGTCCTCTGCGTCGTCCCAGCTCTTGACAACCGTACACTCTGTGGTGAAAATTTCATGTGTGTTCGTGAACGTAAACACACTGCCATCTTCGGAAGAAGTCAGCTCCGCTTCATAATAAGCAGTCGGGTCTTCTTTCACGGTATAGACGATCGCTTTTCCCTGCTCATCGTACACGGGAAGCCTGGTGAATGTCTTGCTCCAGCCGTTTTCTTCCGTCAGATCTGCCACATAATCACTGCCATCCGAGCCGCTTAGCGTCACGCGCAGAAAGTCGGCGCGATAACCGTCCCGGTTCTCTTCATCCACCCAGAGCTTATTTACAGTGATTTGCGTATAGGCTACAAATCCGGCATCGTGATTGCCACTCTCACAAAGATACGCGTACATCTCCTCCAGAGCCGGCAGCGAAAGGTCGCCGATCCAGGCATTTTCCAGAAGCAGCTCTTCTCCGGCAAGTGTGCCAATAGCATCGGAATCGACCGTATCATCGTTCCCGCTGTTTAAAAGTGTCAATCCATATGCTTCTGTCCCGGTAAATACGACGTAATACGTGCCTGCTTCCAGATTGGGGAAGCGATAGCTTCCCTCCGCGTCCGTCAGAACTGTTTTCAGTGCATTTCCAAACACGTCATAGGCCGCATAGAGAGGAGTATTGTTCACGAAAGCGGCGGTCTCTGCATCTGCGGCATATCCGGAAACAGATGTCCGGTAAAGGGAGACGCTGATCCCTTCCAGGCGTGCTTCCGCATCCTCCCGAATCCCATCACCGTCCGCGTCAAGCCAGACAAGGCCGCTGATGTTCCGCTCTGCCACCTGTATTTTCACCGTATTGCTCTCCACCAGCGCAACCTGTCCATCGGCGTACTCATAAAAGGAGTTCGCATAGAGGTCGCCGGGCATCTGTACTTCTCCGGAGCTGTCCTTTCGCAAAGCACCGGCAGAATCCTTTACTGCCAGCGTCACTGTGATTTTCACATATTCCTGCGCTTTTACTGTCCCAAGCTCAAACTTAAGTCCGGAAGCTCCGCCGATAGACAGACCATCAAAAATAAGAGCCGATTCGCTGAAGCCTCCTCCGTTTATTTCTGTCCAGGAAAAGCTGTCGCTGCCGTTTAAGATTGCTTCTACGGCTGTTTCATCCCTTGCGCCGGCCTCTGCGGTGGCCCTGACCTGAATCTCATTCTTTCCTTCCGCAAAAGTCTTTGTGGCATTGGAAAAGTCCAGCACAATGCGTTCGACTACATATTCTCCGCCAAAGTCGCTGCCGCGCGGGTCACTGTCATAGGGCAAAATATCATACAGCGTCACTCCGGAAGCCTCCTCTTCCGCGCTGTTTCCATAGCGGAAAATGTAGGTAAGCTCTTCTCCCTCTTCGACGATGCTGCGCTCGACCCCCTTGGAAATCGAAGTGCTCGCCAGGCGGATCACACTGATGGCCGTTTCAGAGTAATTTCCAAACGTACCTGTAATCAGCCGGTTGTCTTTGTCTGACGTGATAGACGCGGAAATCGAAATGCTGTCATTGTTCTGTACGTCGTCCGCTGTCCCGGCAGCGCCGATCAGACAGGAGATGGTAATGTCCTCAATCGCTTCGCCGACTGTCCTGGAAGGCAGTTCCCAGGTCACCGTACTGGTTCCATCCTCATTTTCCGTAACCAGAGACGGCGCCAGGCTGGCGCTGTCCATAATATAGGTAAGCTCCTTCGGCAAAGTCACCCAGACAGTCACATCGGTCGTTTCCGTGGAAGAGGACACCTCACTGTTCTCTGATACAACAGAAACCGTGGGATGGATCGTATAGGTCACGGTTCGTTCGCCAATATCCAGGTCATATATGGATTTGCCTGTCGTCACACCGGCCGTCGTAGTCGTCACATCTGCCACCTGAATGGTAACCCCCGTCTTACAGCCAATAATCAGACAGGAGTTCCCCGCCCGGTATCCGCCCGTATGTCCGGCTACCACGCTGCCATTCTCATATACCGTTTTCCCATAATTTACATAGAGCGCATAGTCCGGCTTCCGGTAACCGTCCGCATAGGTCCCTGTACTCCAGCTGGTATCTCCGAGGCCGTACGCACCCCCGCCGCAGGAATACTCCGTCCAGGAGACGACGTCTGCGGTACTGCTCCAGGCCCGCACATCATTCATCGTCTCATATACGCTCCCAATTTCCGCGCTCTCCTTTACCTCCACCGGCATATTAAGCAGAATCGCTGACATCACCGCAGAGCCCGTGTAAAGTGCGCAGTCACGGATCTCATACAGAAAACCGACACAGGTATACCCGGCCGCATTCAGCGCGTCTATGCTTTCGAAATAGATAAGTGCTTCCTCGTGGGTCGCATTCATCTCTGCTTCACTCTGCCATCCGGTTTTATCTGGCTTTGCGGCAAACAAAACCCGGATCGTCCCGGCATCGCTCTGCTCATTCCGAAGCTCGAACGAATCGTACGAGGTCGTTCCGGCCGGGATCGCAAACGCCTGATCATCGATCTTCTGCAGAACATTCACAGCTGTCAGACAGCCGTCCCCGCTGTAATCGACCACGGATTCCACCAGGAGCTGTTCGCCGGCGGAGGCATAAAAATCGCCTGCGGTCCATACGGAAACACGGATTTCCGAATCCGTCGTATAAAAAAAGTTCCGCTTGGAAATGCTTCCCTCCGGATAAAGGGTCACATTCATTCCGCTTGTATTATCCTCACTTTTCTGATCAGAGGACGTGGACTGTCCGGAAACAGAGGAAGCCGCGAAATGTTCCGCTTCCACCATGAAATACAGATTTGAGGTGGTCTCCACACTCCTCGCAAAGCTTACCACGACCTGTATGTAGCCCGCAGAAAAGCAGCCGATATTCGCACCATACACATTCTCTGTCGTGCTCTCGCAGTACATCGTCGGGAATCTCAGATTTACCAGGTCAAACGCATAGCCGGATACAGTCACATGATAAGTGCCGCTGCTTTCCGTATCCTGCGAGATGCTCCAGCTGCCGCCCGCATAGCAGGCCTTCCTGGAAGACGAACCGCCGCTGTTATAGGGCTGACAGCGGATGCCAAAAGCGCTGGAAACCTGTCCGCCCACAGCCATCGTCCTGCCAAGCTTTCCCACGGTCGCAAGAGAGGCGCTTTCATTTTCTCTGTAATCCCAGAGAATCGGTGTATAGTCCTCCTGAGTACTCACATCCGTCCCATCCAGGGTTTCCGTAAATGTCAGATCAAACGTAATCTCCCCGGTCGGAAGCTCAATCCCCTTCAGTCCCTTGTCTGCCGATGTATTGTAAAGCTGTAAGGTCAGCGCATAGCCTTCCAGCCGTCCGTAAACCGAACCTTCGACATCCGTATCGCTGATCGTTCCCGCCTCCGTGTCAAAATACGCAAGATAATTGCAGTAGGTATTTTTCACAAGGTTCAGATTATAACGCGGCGCTGCGGACACCCGGACCGGATCTGCCTGTACACCCTGGAAAAAGCGCTCCTCGTTTCCCTCCATCCATACGGTAAAGGCAGGCTGAATCCAGTCCCCGTTCACCGCTGCCTTCACGTAAATGCCAACACTCAGCGTACCGGCACCGGGAATCGCATTGGCATCCTCGTTTTTGGAAAGGTAGCGTTTTCCGGTAAGTATCTGCTCTGTGACGGTCTTTTTGCTGTTCCATTTCGTTGAAGAGGTTCCGTCCGCGTAGACATAGGTAATCACCTGGTCCAGACACCAGTTCAGCGTGTCCGTGTTGAACTCCGCGACAGACGGATCACAGGCCAGGGTGAACTCGGCCATAAGATAGGCTTCATCCACTGTCTCCGTTGTGTCCATAAGAGCAGTCGTATACTCAAGAGTATAATTCACGTAATCAAAAGACCGCACAATACGATTGTCCGACGCGGAATCGTTCCCGGCATCGTCATCCTCGTCAAACGGTGCTGTGCCGTCTGTAATGCTCTTTACCGCCAGTGCGGAGACATAGCTCTTATTGACATTTAAGTCACCTTCCTCATTCTCGCTGTCGGATTCTGCAGAAGAGGCGAGCAAGATGCCAGTCTGCATTTGTGCATCCGTTTCCGCAGACGTGTCCGTCTCTTCTCCAGTTCCATCTGACTCTTCTGCTGTGGTGTCTGTGTTCGTTCCGTCGGTGCCTGTATCCTCTGCATCCGCTCCGTTTGTACCTGCCTCGTTTGTGTCAGACGCGTCTGTGCTCACACTGCCCGTATCGGTCACATTTGTACTCACACTGCCTGTATCAGCTGCATTTGTGCTCGCACTTCCTGTATCGGTTGCATACGTGTCCGCACCACTTGTATCGGCCGCATCTGCGCCCGTATTGCCTGTATCGGTTGCATCTGTGTCCGTTCCGTCTGTATCGGCTGCATCTGTATCCGTTCCGTCTGCGCCGTTCAAGTCTGCATCCGTACTGTCTGAGCTTTCGTTCAAAGCAGAGCCTCCCGTGGACGTGTCCGTGCCGGCCTCACTGCTGTCAGCACAGCCTGTACCGGTACTTTGATCCTCTGTGTCTCCCGTACCCGTCTTGGCAGCGCTCTCGGCAGATACGTTAGAAAGCAATCCCGACTCGGCGACCGATACCGATTTTGGTGCAGCAGACGCTGCCAGAACAGCAGCACACAGTACCCCTGAAAGTATTCTTCTCATTCTTTTTTTCATATCGTTTTCCTTTCTCTGACCAGGCTGTTCACAGTCTCCTCCTGTTCCGCTTTTGCTCGGACCGCCAAATAGGAAACGGAACTCCTGCGATTTATTTCGTTTCTGTTTCAAATCAACGTGTTTGCATGCATCCGCCGCCTGCGGCAGACCGGACATACTTCATTTTTTTGGAAAACTTATCATTTGTATTTAATCTGGATGGGAGCGGCAGAATGTCGCTGGTGAAAATGCCTTTTTCAGGCGCTCAGATTATAAAAGAATGAAATCATATGAATTCATTTAAGCACACGTAGTATATCACACCATTTGTGAGATGTCATGCCTTTAATTATTAATTTTTCATAAAGTAATGAATACACATAGAAAAAGAGGATGAGCAAAAGCCCATCCCCACAGAAAAGCGGATAAAATCCTACCGTTTTGCCAGTTCCTCTGTGATATCCTCCCAGGTCAGGCCCTTCTCGGACATAAGAACCATGACGTGATAGAGGAAATCGGATATTTCATAGACGACCTCCTCCGGATCCGGATTTTTGGCCGCGATGATAATTTCGGAGGCTTCCTCTCCTACTTTTTTCAGGATTTTATCGATTCCCTTATTGAACAGATAGTTGGTATAGGAGCCTTCCTTCGGGTGGATTTTCCGGTCCTCAATCACGGAGAAAACCTCCTCGAATACACGCATCGGATTGGAAGAATCATAGTTCTTCGTGAGTACCGGACGATAAAAGCAGCTCCGGTTCCCCGTATGGCAGGCCGCCCCAACCTGTACGACCTTCGCGAGGAGCGTGTCATTGTCGCAGTCGATCACCAGCTCCCGCACATACTGAAAATGTCCGGAGGTCATCCCCTTGACCCAGAGCTCCTGCCGGCTGCGGCTCCAATAGGTCATCCTGCCGGTGCGGACAGTCGTTCGGTAAGCTTCTTCATTCATATAAGCCACCATCAGAACCTCCAGCGTCCGATAGTCCTGTACCACAACCGGGAGCAGTCCGTCACTGCCTGTTTTGATATCTTCCCAGGACAGGGAGGACTCATAGGTATTGACTGCGATTCCGGCTTCCTTCAGCGCGTACTTCATGTCCATAAAGGCAAAAGCATCCTGCGCAAAGTCCTCACAGAATACGCCGGTCGCGGCATGACGCAGCAGCACAGGGGCATTTCCCGGCTGCACCGCACAGTAAACACTCGCCAGGTCTGTTTCTTTACACAGTGCTTCATTCAATACTACCAGACCACCCAGATGCGCCGCAGAAGAAAGCGCCGTGTTCTGCTCTTCCTCTGTTTTGACACAGGCGAGTATTTTTTCTTTTCCGAAGCGGGAGGCCGCCTCCCCGGTCAGCTCGATGTTTCCCTCTTTTGCGTAATTCAGAAACACCCTGGAACAGCCGGCGTAAATCAGCTTTTTCACATCCTCCAGCCGCCGGATATTGCCGCCCCCGTAGATGGGCAGATCTGTTGCCCGGCTGATTGTTTTGATCAGACCGATCGACTGATCGTGTTCCGCGTCCCCCTCGGACAGATCAAAAATCAGAAGCGCATCCGCACCATCATTTTCGCAGGAAGCAGCAAAACCTGCCGCATCCGGAATACGCTCCATCTGATCATTTTCCATATCTTCCCAAATGGATTTCCTGTACCGTATCGCAAGATTCCCCTTCAGACAGAGGGGGACAATCAGTTCTCTGTTTTTCATATCAGTTCTCTCCTGAATTGTTCTGCCTTATTCTGATTACAGGCCGTAATCCGGCCCGATTCGTGTCCTCTCGGATCTATAATGTTCCTTTCGTGGAAAGGACATCGGTAATGCGCGGATCGAAGCGGACTGCCTCATCCAGTGCCTTTGCAAACGCCTTAAACATGGCCTCCGCCATATGATGGCTGTTTCCATCACGAAGCATACAAAAATGCAGGTTCATCGCCGCGGAATACGAAATTGCGTAGAAAAATTCCCGCACCATCCCGGTATCCATCTCTCCGATGCGCTCCGTCGGAAATGCCGCGTCAGAACAGAAATAGGGACGCCCGCACAGATCGAGCGCACACAGCACCAGCACCTCATCCATCGGAAGCACACGTTCCCCATAGCGGCGGATCCCTTTTTTATCTCCGACCGCCTGTCGAATCGCTTCGCCCAGCACAATTCCCGTGTCCTCGATCGTATGGTGGCAGTCAACCTGTAAATCTCCATCCACCTCCACCGCAAGATCAAACAGGCCGTGTCTGGCAAAGCCTTCCAGCATATGGTCAAAAAAACCGATCCCGGTGTGAATCTGCGCGTTTCCTGTGCCATCCAGATTCAGTTCGATGTGAATCCGTGTCTCCTTTGTGTTGCGTGTTACTTCCGCTGTTCTGCCCATGATCGTTTTTCCTTTCTTCTCATGTCATATCGGCCTCTTCCCAGAACGGAAACCTGAAACCTCCCGCTCTGCAGGAGCATCAGCCTTAAGAAACCTTATCTCGTACCTAAGCAGCTACGGCCAAAAACGGACTCTGCATCTCTTCACTCGAACCGTACCCGAATCGAGTTCGCGTGCGCAGTCAGTGCTTCCGCGTTTGCAAAGGCGATAATGTCATCCTTTACCGGCTCCAGCGCCTCTCTCGAATAATAGATAATGCTGGACTTCTTCACAAAATCATCAACCGAGAGCGGGGAGAAAAACTTGGCTGTCCCATTGGTCGGCAGGATGTGATTCGGACCCGCGTAGTAGTCGCCCAGCGGCTCGCTGCTGTGCTCGCCGATGAAGATTGCCCCGGCGTTTTTAATCTTCATCATGACTTCAAAGGCATTCTTTGTCACAATTTCCAGATGCTCCGACGCGATCGCGTTCGCTGTATCGATGGCATCCTCCATGGAATCCGCCAGTAAAATATAGCCATAATTATCCAGCGACTGCCGAATGATGTCTGCACGCGAAAGCACCTTCAGATATTCCTCGATTTCATCCGATACCTTCCGGGCCAGCGTTTTGCTTGTGGTCACCAGAATGGCGGAAGCCAGCCGGTCGTGTTCCGCCTGGGAGAGCAGATCTGCGGCGACGTAATGCGCATTTGCAGTCTCATCCGCCAGCACAAGGATCTCGCTCGGCCCGGCGATGGAATCAATGCCAACACTTCCATATACCGCTTTTTTCGCAAGCGCAACGTAGATATTGCCCGGTCCGACAATCTTATCAACCTTTGGAATGCTCTCGGTACCATAAGCCAGCGCGGCGATCGCCTGAGCGCCGCCCACCTTGTAGACTTCATCCGCACCGGCCTCACAGGCCGCCACCAGGGACGATACCGGAACCTTTCCGTCCTTCCCGGGCGGTGTCGCCATGATAATCCGGCCCACGCCCGCAACCTTTGCCGGTACAATGTTCATCAGGACGGAGGAGGACAGAACTGCTGTTCCGCCCGGCACGTACACACCCACAGTCCCAATCGGAGTGACCTTCTGCCCGAGCATCGTGCCATTGTCCGTGCTGTCAAACCAGCTGTAGCGGCGCTGTTTTTCATGATAACTGCGGATATTGGCCAGCGAGCGGCGCAGGACAGCCAGAAAATCCGGATCTGCCGCGGCATATGCCTCGTCGATCTCCTCTTTCGTCACACGCACATCGGCAGCCGTCACCTCTACCCCGTCAAACTGTTTTGTATAGCCGAAAACCGCAGCATCGCGGTTTTCCTTTACATTCTTTATAATCTCCGCCACGCGCTCCTCATATCCCTGGTAGCTGTCCGGACTGCGCTTCAGAAGCTGTGTCAGAATATCGTTTCTGGTCTCTTCCGTTAATTGAACGATACGCATATATTGTCAGATCCTTTCCAAAATAATAAAAAACAGGTAACAATCCAATCCGAACAGCCGGCCGCAGGTCTGCACTTCGCTTCTGCCGGAACTGTTCCGAAAGTCTTATCACGCCCACACGCACGAACTCAGCTTCTCCAGAAGCTCTGTGATCCGTGCGTTCTCCATCCGCATGCTGACCGGATTCACCGTCACACGCGCGGAAAGCGGACATACCTCTTCGAGCACGACCAGTCCGTTTTCCCGAAGGGTGGAACCGGTCTCCACAATGTCTACAATCACTTCTGAAAGGCCGACAATCGGAGCCAGCTCAATCGAGCCGTTCAGCTTGATGATTTCGACCGTCTGATTCTTCTGATTATAAAAATAATCCTTCGCGATATTCGGATATTTCGTCGCCACACGGATGCGCTCCTGACTGTTCAGAAGCTCCCTTGCTGACTCGGGGCCGCAGACACACATCCGGCATTTGCCAAATCCCAGATCCAGCACTTCGTAAATTTTCCGGTTTTCCTCCAGAATCGTATCCTTGCCGACAATGCCGATATCTGCGGCTCCATATTCCACATAGGTCGGCACATCAGGTCCCTTTGCCAGGAAAAACCGGAGCTTCAGCTCTTCATTTACAAAAATCAGTTTGCGCGTATCCGGGTCGTTGATCTCCTCACAGGTGATCCCCACCTTTTCAAAAAGCTCCAGTGTCTTTCTTGCCAGGCGGCCCTTGCACAGCGCAAACGTCAGGTACCTCTCCTCACTCACTCCATTTTCTCCTTATCTAACAAACTCCATCGTCCTCTCACAGGAGGCCGTTTTCGCGTATTCCCGGCATTCCTCCAGGGTTCGGTGCCCTGTCACCCGGCAGAGCTCCACATTGATGCCTTCCGCCCGCAGCTCCAGCGCGCACGCAATCGCTTCCGCCCGCTTTTCACTCTCATAAATGATCACACAATGCTTTCCCGGAACCTCCGGGTGGATATTCTGCCTGGACAGCGCCGAAAGCAGCTGGTCAATGACTGTCACAAAGCCAACCGCCGGGGCGTCCTTGCCAAAATGGTGCACCAGTGCGTCATAACGGCCGCCCTTCAGAATCGGAACACCTGTACCGTAGGTATAGCCGCGGAAGAGAATACCCGTGTAATACATATACCTGCTGCGAAGGCCAAGATCAAAGGAAACATATTTTTCCACGCCATAAAGCCGCAGAATATCCCATATCTCCCGCAGCCGCTTTACTGCCAGAAGCGCATCCGCGTTGGCAGTCAGTGCTTCCGCCCGGTCCAGCACCTCCACACCCCCGAACAGGCCGGGCAGCGCCGCAAAACAGGCTTTCAGGGCGGCGCTCAGATTCTGGCCGGAAAGGAGCTTTTCTGCCCCAAAGGTATTTTTGTTTGAAATCAGCTCTTTCAGCTCGGCCGTACTCGGTTCATCGAGTCCTGCCTCTTTTACCAGCGCATCAAAATAACCGCAGTGGCCGAGGCTGATCTGAAACTCCTCCAGACCGGATGCCAGCAGCATGCGAACCGCCAGCGCAATCACCTCCGCGTCCGCATCCGCGCTGTCATCCCCGATCAGCTCTCCGCCGATCTGTGTCGTCTCCTTTAGCCGTCCCTGGTAGCTGGAATTGTTAATAAACGCATTCCCCAGATAGGTCAGACGAAGCGGCATGGTATCATTCAAATAGTATTTGGAAGCCGCACGGACCGTGGGCGGAGTAAAATCCGGCCGCAGAACAAGCGTATTCCCCTCACGGTCAAAAAACTTGTAAAGCTCCCTGGACGGAATCGTACCGACCTCCCTGCTGAATACATCGAAAAACTCAAAGGTCGGCGTCTCAATATCCCGGTAGCCGTAGGAGCGGATCACGGTGTGCAGCTTTTCCTGCAGTGCCAGCTTCTGCTCACACTCCCTGCCATATATATCCCGGACACCTTCCGGCGTATGTAATATTTTCTGCATATTGTTTCTCTCCTGAATAATTACCAACAATACACTCTATTGTACGCAAAAAGAAAGGAATTGTCCAGTCTGACTTTGCGTTTTCTTCAGAGATTCTGTTGACATTTGTCCAAATGCACAGTAAAATAAAGAAAACTGTTCAAAAAAGCACCAGATTAACCTTTGTCCGCCGATTTGCAGACAGAAATAACTGTAATTATTCACGAAACCTCAAAAAGATTTCGCCAGAATTATAGTCAACGGCGCTGCTCGTTTTCCTTTGCGGCACAGGCCTCCGGTTCTCAATGAGAGGGCATAAAATGAATACAGCACAATCGCACCGGATGAGAATTCCTTTGCGTCTCTTTCTTTTCCTATTTATATTTTCCCTGCACTTTACAGGGCTGTTTGGCGTGTCGGAAAACCGCAGCTCCACCCTGACAGCCAGCGCTGCTTCTGCAAGTATGCCTGAACTGAATGCCAGAATCACGCAGAATAATATTCTGAAAATTCTAAACGCGTACGATTCCGATGGCGCATATCTTTTAAGCAACCGCATTGCGGCCGGTGATGACGTCCTGACATGGTTCGCCGGCTGTTCCGACATTCTGAGCGGGATAGATACCGCAATACATGAAGAGACCCATCTCTATTCCTACGCGGCAGAAAAAAACGGCAAGGCAGCCTATTTCGTGGGCAATCAGAAGACCATTTATGTTCCATATACAGACGTCTTTCCGTCCGTGGAAATGGCTTCTTCCATCCCTGCCAGTTTCCGGACCTTCCGCTACAGCGCCTATATTGCAGATGCGGAGGAAGATCTGGCCTCAAATGCAGACGGCATCTACGGCCTGCTGAATGAATTTATGGCCTACCGCTCCGGCATGAATACAATTGTTTCTCTCTATGATTATCTGATTGACCAGGATGCCGACTGGGATACCTGGATGCTCTTTATCAATGAATGTGAAAATGATATGCAGGCTTATGCAGAATTTAAGTATTATATTCTGCATTATCTCTATTACGCGAAGCAGAATGCTCCGGACGTCTACAAGGCGATCATCCGCAATACGCAGTTCTGCAAAGCTTATAAAAAGCTGGAGAGCAGCTACGCAAAGCTGATCCGCCAGTATCAGAAGGACCTGACAAAGCTGCAGAAATACTATGCAAAGAAGGGATATACGCTGACGATCAAAAATGGCTCGATTTCCCTGACTACCCCGAAAAAAAAGACCACCACGATCTGCCGCTTTTACAACACTTACCTGAAGCTGGAGAAGCAGCTGAGTAAAACCCGCTACACGAATCTGCACAATAAGCTGCTCTCGGGCGTCAGTTAGAAGAGGGTTCTCTCGCATCGAGGTCGCGCTGAAGCGCGTCCAGATACGGCACCAGAAGTCCGCCGCGCGGATGGATGTAATAATCCTGATCCAGCTCCACATAGCGAAAGCTTTTTCGCCCTCCGTTCTGCGCGCGGTTCCAGAATTTCATCATATCCCGATACGGCAGATAAAACAGTTCGTTTCTCACACTGAAGAACAGAATCAGAAAAGAGATTCCGCCCTGCTCCTCAAACCGGGTCATGAACTCCACCTGGTGTGGGTGAATGTTCTGCAGTGCAAAGGTATCCACCGTGCACTCCTTGGCGTCAAAGCAGACCGGCAGCCCCTGCACTACGCCGATATAATCAACCGTACTCTTCTGCTCAAAATAGGCGAGCGTGATGTGGCGCTCATCCTTATCGATTTTCAGCGGCGTGATCGGCGTCGGTATCTTCTGAATCAGCGCCAGCTTTTTTTCCAGATAAACTTCATTTGTTCGATTGATCAGCTCCTCAAGGGTTGA
Source organism: Lachnospiraceae bacterium (assembly GCA_021202635.1). Lineage (GTDB taxonomy): Bacteria > Bacillota > Clostridia > Lachnospirales > Lachnospiraceae > Choladousia. The sequence continues at coordinate 35,503 of JAJQCQ010000028.1, forward strand.
ACCTCGCAGGCCGCGTGTGTTCCAGGTCGCCATGCCATTCCTTTCGTATTTGTTGCTATATGGTAACTGTTCCGAACCGTTCTTCGCACTTGCTGCGCGATTTTCTCGCGCTTCACCTGGGAGCTTCTTTTGGGCATCCGCAGATTATTTCTTACTTGTCTCGGCGCTTTCTGACTCTGGAGCCGCCGTCAGCGCATCAAATACTTCCGGCACGGGCACACAGAAGGACTGCCCGGACAGATAGGAAAGCGCACCGTCCACCTGCGGAAATTCCAGCCGATACGCATGCAGAAGCTGACTGTGTACCTTATGCGAACGTGCATAGGCTTTGTTTTTCGCAGGATTGCCATATTTCGGGTCGCCGAGAATCGGGTAGCCGGCGCTTGCCAGATGTGCACGGATCTGGTGGCTCCGTCCGGTGATCAGATGAACCTCCAGAAGCGACAGACCTTCTGCCACAGCAAGCACGCGATATTCCGTCTCGATCGGTTTCGCATCCCCGAACGGATGGCTTAACACGGTTACCGTATTCGTCCGCTCATCCTTTTTCAGATACCCGCGCAGATGGCTGTCGGAAGACACCTCGCCGCAGACAATGCAGCGGTAAAATTTGCGTACGGTGCGTTCCTTCAGAAGCTGATTCATGGTCTGAAGACCTGCAAGGCTCTTTCCGGCCACGACCAGACCGCTCGTATTGCGGTCAAGCCGGTTGCAGATTGCCGGACGAACGATCCGCATCTGTTCGCGTGTCATGGTGCCGGAAGCCAGCAGGTACTCATTCAGATACTCCACCAGAGAAACATCCTCTGGCGCCGCCTTCTGGGAAAGCATTCCGGCCGGCTTATTAAACAGGAGGATATGATCGTCCTCATATACGACAGCCGGAAATTTCTTCTCACTGCCCTGTCCATCCAAAAGATGCGCGTCTGTGCTTCCCGATAAGCCTGGTTTTTCTGCCTCTGAAACCGGCTCCGGCTCCCGGCGAAGCTTCACACCCCCAAATTTTTCATAGGTTTCCTCTGAGAGAAACAGCTTCACCCGGTCGTTTGGCTGCAGGATTTCCCTGCCCTCCGCCTTTTTTCCATTCAGGGTGATATTCTTTTTCCGAAGCATTTTATAGAGAAAGCTTTTCGGTGCCTCACGCATATAGCGCGATAGAAGCTTATCCAGCCGCTGGCCGGACTCTCTCTCTTCTACTAAAATCTCTATCATCGTTTTACCTGTTCGTAGATAGTCATTCCTCAAAGTGAAATCGCAAGCAGGACCTGATAAACCACCTCATCCCGGGACAGTCCCGGATAACGCTCGTCCGGGGTATAGGAAAGTCCCTCCCGATATTTTTCCGGATTTTTCGCCAGGACAGATACCCGCTGCAGATAGGGCTTCAGCTCTTTCATCACCTTTACCTGCGCTTCTGTAAATCCGTTAGAGGAAAGGATCTGGCGGATGTGCTTTTCCAGGTAAGCCGGGTCTGTCTTTTCATCCGGAGTAAAGCAGACCACCTGGTCGCCGCAGACAACAGCCGCCTCTACCAGACTGGTGTGTTCGTAAGCAGTGATGACCAGCTCGTATCCCACCGTCAGATCGCCGGCTGCCTGTTTTATGGCATCGTAACGATCATCCGGCATCGAATGCTGCATCAGAATCATGATCAGACCAACCATTGACTTGCAGGCAGGCAGACAGCCCAGAATCGCGATAACGGTGAATAGATTCAGCCTGGATTTTACCGTCACATACCCGATGATATAGATTCCAATCGGCAGGATAAACATAAGCAGCGTCTGCAAAAACCGCTTTTTCTTTTCGAAGCTGATGTAACCGCGGGTTCCTTTTTTCACTTTCTTCATGAAAAACGTCATCTCCTTTTGTCTCTTCTCTTATCCCTACGCGGGCGGATCAGGCAATCCGGTCCGTAACCGATCAGATCGGTTCTGCCGGCAAGCTTCAGCGCTTCCACAACCAGCTCATAATTTTCCGGATTGCGGTACTGAATCAACGCACGCTGAAGCCGCTTGCGGTGCGGATTTTTTTCCACATAGACATGCTTCATGGTACGCGGATCGAGCCCCGTGTAGTACATGCAGGTCGATATCGTGGACGGCGTCGGATAGAAATCCTGCACCTGCTCCGGCATATAGTTCAGGCCGCGCAGATACAAAGCCAGCTCCACCGCCTCTTTCATCGAACAGCCCGGATGGGAGGACATCAGGTACGGCACCAGATACTGATCCATGCCGCAGGCCCGGTTCATCTTCTGATAAGCCTCTGTAAACCGCAGATAAACACTGTGCTTTGGTTTTCCCATCATTTCCAGTACACGGTCTGAAACGTGTTCCGGCGCCACCTTCAGCTGCCCGCTGATGTGGTACTTTACCAGGTCGCGGAAAAATGCCTGTGAAGAATCTGCCAGCAGATAATCAAAACGGATACCGGAGCGGATAAAGACCTTTTTCACCTTCGGAATCTCCCGCAGACGCCGCAGTAGCTTCACATAATCGCTGTGATCGGCATCCAGGTTTTTGCACGGCTCCGGAAACAGGCACTGCTTATTCTTGCAGACGCCCTTTTCCATCTGTTTTTTACAGGCCGGATGGCGGAAATTCGCAGTTGGCCCTCCGACGTCGTGGATATATCCCTTAAAGTCCGGCTCCTCCGTCATCTGCTCCGCTTCCCGGACAATGGAATCATGGCTTCGCACCTGCACAATCCGTCCCTGATGGAAGGTCAGCGCGCAGAAGCTGCAGCCGCCAAAGCAGCCGCGGTTGCTGACCAGACTAAACTTCACCTCAGCAAATGCCGGAACCCCGCCCTGCGCATCGTAAGAAGGGTGCCAGGCGCGGCAGTAAGGCAGGTCATAGACATCGTCCATCTCCAAGGTGGTAAGCGGCTTTGCGGGAGGATTCTGCACGACATAGACCGTCTCAGATGCCTGCCCTGCAGTGCCGGCGGCATCGTTGTTCCCATTCGTCAGGGAGCTCGTCCCGGTATGGTAGGGCTCCACCAGCCGCTTCGCGGTGAATGGATCGGTGTTGCAATATTGTGTATAGAAGCTCTCCGCATATCTGCGTTTCTCCTTCCGCAGCTCCTCATAGGAAGGCAAAAGCTCATAATCGTAGACATCCTCCAGATGTCTGGTCTGATAGCAGGTTCCTTCAATAAAAGTGATATCCCGGACAGACAATCCGGAATCCAGTGCTTCCGCGATCGCCACGATCGAGCGTTCGCCCATCCCGTAGGAAATCAGATCTGCTCCGGAATCCATCAGCACGGAGGGCTTCAGGGAATCTGACCAATAATCATAATGTGCCAGACGGCGCAGACTTGCCTCAATTCCGCCCGCGATGATCGGCACATCCCCAAAGGCCTGCCGGATCAGCCGACAGTAAACAGTTACTGCATAGTCCGGCCGCTTCCCCATCACACCGCCCGGCGTATAGGCATCCGTCTGGCGCCGCCGTTTCGATACCGTATAGTGATTTACCATAGAATCCATATTCCCGGCAGACACCAGAAAGCCAAGCCGCGGTCGTCCCAGCGCCATTACGCTCTCCTTTTTTCGCCAGTCCGGCTGAGCAAGAATCCCCACGGTAAACCCGTGCGCCTGTAACAGGCGGCTGATGATAGCATGTCCAAACGATGGATGGTCCACGTATGCGTCACCGCACACGTAAACAAAATCCAGCTGACGGGTTCCCTGCTTTTTCATTTCCTCCGGCGTAGTCGGCAGAAAGTCCATTGTTAGCTCCATTCCGCCGCTTCCAGGCCAGCGGCAGGCCATATAAACAAATGCATAGTACAGGTCACACCCTGACCAAATTTACCTTATTTATACCTCTTTCGGTGTGACCTGTAACAGCATCCAGCCAATTGAAATCGCTGTGCGATGGCTTATCCTGCCCGATTTTGGGGCAGGATGCCACCCGGCGAGGGAGCCGGATGCCTGCTGCCACTACGTTTTTATCGCAGCACCTCGTAGCTTCCGTCCAATACCTCATCGTAGCTGCGTATATAATAATCTGCGAGTCGCCGCACTTCTTCCTTCCGTGCGGAGGAAAAATCATCCTCCATTGCGCAGACGCGCATTCCTGCATTTTTCCCGGCGAGCACCCCCATCGGCACATCTTCAAACACCAGGCAGGATTCTGCAGGAACGCCGAGCTTTGCGGCCGCGGCGAGGTAAACATCCGGCGATGGTTTCCCCTTCGCGACCTCGCAGGAGGTCACAATCGCGTCAAAGCAATCTTCTAACTGATGATTTGCCAGCACGGCACGGATCAGCTCCTGGCTGTTGCTGCTTGCAATCGCAGTCGGATAAGCATTGTCCTTAAGATAACGCAAAAAAGCGGCCGCACCGGGCTTTAACGGCACCTTCGTGCCATAAATCCCCAGTGCCATCCGGTTCCACTCTTCTTTGATTTCTTCGATCGTCTGCGGAAGGGAAAACTGTTCTTTAAAATAAACCGCGGTTTCGGTGAATCCCATCCCTTCGATCGCAACCGTCAGCTCCGGCGTAGGCGCATATCCATACCGCCCCAGAAATGCAAGATCAATATCCGTCCATACCCACATGGAATCGACGAGTGTTCCATCCAGATCAAAAATCACGGCTTCCGCCTGTTTTAACATATGTATCATCCTCTGTTGTATTTTCGTATGTCTATTCCCGCTGGCTGTATCTGGCTGAAATGTGGTTGTCCATTACTGTTCACAACCCGACCACACACCTGCTGCGTAGTCAAGGTTGAAAACGTAGTGGCAGCAAGCATCCGGCCACATTCTGTCACTGCAATCTCCAGCCAGGATAATATTTGTTTTTCAGGCTCCCGTTCCCGTATTTTCCCCAGCCGAGGCCATGACCGTCCACACAGACCAGAACCCAGTCTCCTCTCTGTCTGTCCGCCTCCTCCAGCGCCAGCGTCTCTCCCTTCAGATAACGCAGCACCCGCTCGTCATCCACTCTCAGATCCAGAACGGTGTCAAAACAGGAAGCATCCAATCGCATCGCCAGCTCCTGTGAAGGTGCAAAGCGGCCGTGTTCCAGGCTGCCGATCCGCAGACCTGTGCGCAGATAGCGGATCCCCGCCGGAAGATCGATAGGCGGCACCAGCAGACACTGTTCCCCAATCTGCACATAACGAAAGGTCTCCAGGATCGTCCTTACAGCGGAAGCGCATTCCACAGAAAAGCCGTCCCGACCGGAATGCGCTCGGACGGAACGGGAAATCCGTGCCAGAAACGCGCCGACCGGTTCGGGCATCCGTTCCGCCCGTCCGGCCTTCCCATCTGCACTCCCGGCAGCAGGTGCTCTGCCTTTTTCTCTTCGGCTGCTGCGTCTGGAATCCTCATTTTCACTCCACTCATCCGCGCAGCCCGCTATCCGTTTCTGAAGCAGCGCCGCAAAATGTCCTTCCCCCTCCACCCGGTGTGGGTAAAGACGGACACAATCTTCCAGCCCTATACCAGGCGCAAAACCGGCCTTTTTCTCCGGCGCCGCCAGAGACAGCTCCGGAAAGTGCTCCAGCACATCCGCGACGACGGCCTCATCCTCTTCTTCTGAAAAGGTGCAGGTGGAATACAAAAGCATCCCGCCAGGTTTTAGCATCCGCACCGCACAGGTAAGGATCTCCTTTTGGAGCGGTGCGTACAGCTCCGGCCCCCGTTCCGTCCAGGAGGCAATCAGCGAACTGTCCCTGCGAAACATCCCTTCCCCGGAGCAGGGCGCATCTACCAGGATTTTATCAAAAAAACAGCCGAATGCCCCATACAGCCGCTCGGGAGTCTCAGCCGTGACACAGACATTTGCCGCGCCCCAGACGGCCAGATTTTTGACCAGTGCCTTTGCCCGGCTCGCGCTCACATCATTCGCGATCAGGAGTCCGTTTCCTTTCAGCCGGGAAGAAAGCTCTGTCGCCTTGCCGCCCGGAGCCGCGCACAAATCAAGCACCCGCTCTCCCGGCGCAATCGGAAGAAGGCTCGCCGGCAGCATCGCGCTTGGCTCCTGAATATAATACAGCCCTGCATAATACCAGGGATGACGGGATAGTGATGAAGCATGCGCATAAAAGCCATTGTCCGTCCATGGAACCGGGCAAAGGTCAAAGGGTAAGCGCTCTGCAGCTTCCTCCACCGTCACTTTTCCGGTATTGATGCGAATGCCGGAGGTCGCCTCCCGCTCATAGGAAGATAAAAACTCCTCCGTCTCTTCTCCAAGCTGTCCGCGCATGCGCGTTATGAACGTTTCCGGAAGACGTTCTCTCACCGACATAATGCCATTCCCTTCCTTACCAAAAAGTATCATTTCCGCCTGATGTCTGTCTCTCAGTCTTCCTCTTCTACAGACTGTACGCGGTATCCCTCAGCAATCAGATCCAGCTCCTTGCCAAAGCGCGCCAGCTGCTCAATATCGTCCAGCTCATAGATACGGTAGAATTCATCCTGTATCTTCAGAATCTCTCTCTGGTTCGCCACCCGGTAGAGGTTCTGAATATTATTCAGGATATCCGCCACCAGTCTGGAGTGTATCTGAGACGAATTCTGTGCATCCATGATTTCGCTGCGGACGGAAGACATCTCATTATCCAGAGAAATGATCGCGTTCGCCGCGTTTGTCAGCTTTTCGCGGATATGGTCCGGTATTTTTTCCCGGTATTTGTACTGAAGAGAATGCTCAATCGTGGACCAGAAATTCATCGCCAGCGTGCGGATCTGGATCTCTGCGAGAATCTTACGGCTGCCGGAAATGGTCTGCACCTCATAGCGGATAATCATATGGTAGCTGCGGTAACCGCTGTCTTTCATGTGATTCACGTAATCCCGCTCACTGACCACTTCCATATCTGTCCGCTTTCGGATGATCTCAACCACGGTCTGAATGTCCTCAACGAACTGGCAGATAATCCGGATACCCGCGATATCGGAAATCCGATTCTCAAAATCATCAATTTTGATGTTTTTTCTCTGTGCTTTTTCCAGAATACTGGCGACGGTCTTCACACGGCCGGTCACTTCCTCGATCGGAGAATAAAGTCCCTGATTCCGGTATTCACTTCTTAAGTGTTCAAATTTTAAAATGAGCTCTTTCACCGCCAGATCATAAGGATTTAAGATCTCACGCCACAGTAGTATTTCCATTTTTCACTCCCTGACCGGCATATTCTGCGCCGCTGTAACCCTGTGATTCTTTGCTGTTCGCTATCATAACATACAAAATCAAAAGATGCAATGCTTCCGATGACTACTCCACATATCGGAGAACCCAGTAAGGATTGACACTCAGCTCCTCTGACTGCCCGGTCCGGATATAAATGCCCAGATGGAGATGAACAGCAAACATTCCCCTCGTCCCTTCCTCACCATATCCGCTATCGCCCATCAGTCCGAGCCTCTCGCCGGCGTCTACGCTGTCCCCGACTTCAAATTCCTGCGCGTAGGAATCCAGATGGGCATAGTAAAAATAACCGCCGCTTGTACTTCGAATTCCGATCCGATATCCTCCCTGTTCCAGCCAGCCTACCTTTTCCACCACACCGTCTGTCATGCTGATCACCGGATAGACGCCGGACAGATTTTCTGCCGGGATCAGATCCGTCCCCTCATGGCCGCGCAGGCCGCCATAGGTGCGTTCAAACATCCAGGTATTCTCGTAAGAGACGGTCTCCGCAACAGCCGGAAAGCATTCGACGTCATCCCAGATCGCCGCATATGCCTCCCATACTGCCCTGTAACCGGCACGGTTTTTCCCCAGCAGCTCACTTCTCCAGGAAAGAAGAGCCTGATTGTCCCACTGTTCCGGCCAGAAAACCATCTCGTTCCGGCTAAACGGATACAGTACCGTCAAAATTTCAGCGGGTGTCAGCCCGCCCTCCACCGCTTCCGATACCTTTGAAAGTGTGCGTTCTGACAAATACATCCGCCGGAAGGAATCGGATTCCACCACCCGGGAGCCAAGCGAGGCAGCCGCCTGTCTCTGATACAGGTAAGAGGAAAACCATACCGAAACTCCCGCCAGAAAAAGAAGGAAACCAATCAGCCGCAGGTATTTCTCCCGCATTCCACGCTCCTTCCGGTGCCAGAGGGTTTGCCATGGCAGCCCCTTCCGGCACAAGGCCATCTGCACAGTATATTCTTTCGGGCTGCGATTTATACCATACATTGCCAAAAAAGAAGCAATTTTCTTTGCAGCCGTTCTCCCCTGGCAGCCATATGCATATGAACAGACCGGTTCTCATAAGATATAACTATCCGCAGAGGTCATAAAAGGGAACCATTCCGAACCGTTCCCATAAAAGGAGTCTGAAATGTCAAAGAAATCCGTCTTTGTAATCTGTGCCTTATTGGGCTATCTTCTCCTCTGTCCCCAGACCGCTCTCCAGTCGGCCCGGGACGGTCTGCTGCTCTGGTACCGCTCGGTGCTTCCGGTCATTTTTCCGTTTCTGTTCTTCGGCGGCCTCCTGATGCGTCTCGTAAGCGCGGAGGATATGCCCAAAGTACTCACCCGTCCCTTTACGCGTCTCTTCGGCTGTTCCGCATACGGAGTTTTCGTCATTCCGGCAGGCTTCCTCTGCGGATTTCCGGCAGGTGCCAGGCTCACCGGAGATTTATACCGGGATGGAAAAATCACACGGGAGGAAGCTCTGCAGCTTTTCGGATTTGCGAACAATGTCAGTCCCGGTTTCATCGTTTCCTACCTCGCTTCCGGACAGATGCAGCAGCCTGACAGAGCCGGATGGTATGTCCTGCAGATCCTGGGTGCGGCCCTTTTGTACGGATGGATAAAGAGCTGGCCGCGGCGCGGCAGAAACTATCCGGAAGCCGTTCAAACGCCTCCCGCCCGTGAAACGATCTCCTTCACGCTGATTGACGACTGTATCTATGAAGCGATGAGCAGCGCGCTGCGGCTTGGCGCCTATATTCTGCTCTTCGCAATCCTCTCAGGAGCCATCACCCTGGCCGCTCCGCTCTCCAATCCCGCGGTACTGTTATTCGCCTCTGGCATTGAAGTAACCAATGGAATCCATCTTCTCGCGGCTTCTGCACTGTCCGACGCGCAAAAATACATCGCGGTATCCGCGCTGGCAGCGTTCGGAGGATGGTCCGCTCTGGCACAAAGCGCCGGGATCGGGCACATGGACAAGGAAATGCTTTTTTATTATATCAAAAGCAGGGTGATCATCACCCTGCTCACAATTCTGATATCCACTGTCCTGTTCCTGTTGAATTTCCGCTGATCACAGCTGCGTTGCTTCCGCAGCCGCACCAGATTCTGTAAATCGGTACGAGGCGCTGTCGCGAACCCTTACGAGATATCCGGTTATTCTTCCGACGGCTGCTCGGAAGGCTCCTCCTCTTCCGGCTGTGTATAGCTGGATGGCTCTACAGAAGGAGAAAGCTCAGAGCGGTTCTTGCTCACAATATCATAGCAGGACTGAAGCGAATTGATAAAATTGCTGTACTTCGTCCCGGCTGTATCAATCGTATGGCTCATAATCTTTTCCAGGTTCCCCAGCATATCATCGGTATAGCGAATTGCACTCATGCGGATATTGTTGGAATCCTCTGTCGCCCGGTCCATAATCTCCTGCGCCTGCGCATTCGTCTCTTCGATCAGCTGTCTGGACTGGTCAACCGCGATCCGCATCACTTCACTCTCACTGACAATTTTCTGCGCCTGAGTATTCGCATCCGCGATAATCGCGTCCGCCTTCTGCTGCGCATCTTCGAGGATCGCATCCTTATTGCTGATAATCTTCTGGTAGCGTTTGATCTCATCCGGCGTCTTCATACGCAGCTCACGCAGAAGCTCCTCGAGCTCCTCTTTGTTCACTACGATCTTGGTCGAGGAGAGCGGCTGAAATTTACAGCTGTCAATGTACTCCTCAATCTCTTCAATGATCTGCTCAATTCTACTGCTTGCCATGTTTTCCTTCTCCTTACTTGATATTATTTATACTCCATTCTTTTCCGTTACTTTTTTGCAGTGCCAATCTTTGCGTAAACATGTTCCGCAACCTGTGGCGGTACAAAACCTGAAATGTCGCCGCCATAAAATGCAACCTCTTTTACGATCGTGGAACTGATATAAGCATAATTCAGCTCCGTCGTAAAGAACAGCGTGTCTACTCCCCGTTCAAGACTCCTGTTTGTCTGCGCCATCTGAAGCTCATATTCAAAGTCGGTCACAGCCCTCAGGCCGCGGACAAGAAATGAGGCCTCGCACTTTTTACAAAATTCAACCGAAAGTCCGGAAAAAGCCTCCACCCGTACATTTGAAATATGGGAGGTCACATCTTTTAACATATTAACACGTTCTTCCACAGAAAACAACGGTGTTTTTTCATTATTATTTAATACACCCACTACCAGCTCGTCCGCCACTGCCGCGGCCCGCTCAATGATATCCAGATGTCCTTTTGTCACCGGGTCAAAGCTGCCCGGATAAACTGCACGTCTCATAACTCCTGTCACTCCTCCTCGTGGATCGCCGGGATGAGAAAGATATGTTTATTTGTTTTGTAAGGCTTCACACGAAGAATCTCGTATCCATAATCCGCCAGATGCGTCTCGTCTGTCTCCATCGCCATCTCCACAATAAACAGGGTATGCGCATCCACAAAGGTCGGCCGGTTCCTGGTGATATGCATCAAAACCAGGTCTTCGAGTCCCTTCCCATACGGCGGGTCCATAAAAATAATCTGAAACGGCGGCTGTCCGTTCAGCCTCTCAAGCGCCGTACGAACCTCACAGTTCAGGACCTCTGCCTGATCGATCAGGCGCGTAAACCGCAGGTTTTCACGGATACAGTCTGCAGCTGCCCGATTCTGATCTACAAAACAGGCAAAAGCTGCCCCGCGGCTCAGAGCTTCAATCCCAATCCCGCCGCTCCCTGCAAAAAGATCCAGAAAACGGATCTCATATAAATCATTCTGTAAAATATTAAAAAGAGTCTCCTTGATCCGGTCAGTGGTCGGCCTTGTGCCGTCTCCTGCAATGGTTTTGAGCGGAATTCTCCGCGCTTTTCCCGCAATCACTCTCATATCTGCTCATCTTCCATCTTTCCATTCGTTCTCACACGATTATAATTTTTTCAAACCAGACTGTCAATACAAAACACATATTCGATTGAAAACCAGACAGAATTGCAGAATTGTGTAAAAAAGCAAAAATACCGCTTGACAGAAAAAACAGCTTTGATGCATACTTCTGTTGTTAATTTCCGACTGCTTCGGATTATGGCAGCTGCAAAAAATGATGCAGTTATGTACTGTCCGGAAAACGGATTTTGAACAACTTAATATGGAGGTCTCTTTTATGCTTATTCCAGTACTTTTATTTCTGGTCGGTCTGATTCTCCTGATCAAAGGAGGCGACTGGTTTGTAGACGGTGCGACGGGCATCGCTGAGCGATTTCATCTTCCTGATCTGCTGATCGGCGCCACGGTCGTTTCAATCGGAACGACACTGCCCGAGGTCATGGTATCCGCTACGTCGGCGGTCAGCGGCCACAGTGAAATTGCGTACGGGAACGCTATCGGCTCGATCATCTGCAACACTTCCCTGATCGCTGCAATTACGATCGCTGTCCGTCCGGGCAAGGTATCACGGAAAACACTTACGTTCCCGATCTGTTTTTTCTTTATCGCGGCACTTTTCTATGCGGGAATTGCCTACACGACCGGTTCCTTCACGCGATGGTCCGGTATCCTGCTGCTGCTGTTATTTGCGCTTTACATGGTCCTCACGGTTCGCCAGATGACTTCTGCTGAATCGGAAAACGGACCTTCCGGGCTAAATTTGAATGCATCAGCCAACTCCTCCGCGTTCTCTGCCCAGGACGATCAGTCGGAAAAAAAAGAGGCTGATCAGTCCAGTATCGCAAAAGAAATCCTTTTGCTGATCGTAGGCGCTGCTCTGATTGCCATCGGCGCCAATCTTCTGGTGGACAATGGGACATTGATCGCCGAAGCACTGGGCGTACCGGAATCCGTGATTGCATTGACCTTTGTCGCACTTGGTACTTCCCTGCCGGAGCTGGTCACCGCCATCACATCTCTGATCAAAGGACACAGCGCGCTTTCGCTGGGAAATATCATCGGCGCAAACCTGTTTAACCTGGTTCTTGTCTGCGGTATTTCTATCACGCTCAATCCGTTTGACATCCCGGTATCCTCCACTCTTTTCGGATACAACGCTTCTCTGGTTCTGGATCTGCCCGTCATGTTTGCAGTGATGCTGATTCTGACCATTCCGGCCCTGCTTCGGGAAAAGCTCTCCAGGGTACAGGGTGTTCTGTTGTTAGTCATTTATGCGTCTTATTGTGTGATACAGTTTGCGATGTAGCATATTTGTCTGCACGGCCGCGTCTGGCATCCGCCAGGGATATTCCTTACGCGCTGCCAGACCTTTAATCGGAAAAGTGCCGTGTGATGACCACACGGCACTTCCGATTACGCGTTTTTGTTTACATCGTGGCTGTCGTACCGGTTCCGGACATCTGGCGCTCCTGCGCCTCGATCATCTTCTTCACCATATAACCGCCTACCGAACCGTTCTGTTTGGAAGTCAGGTTGCCATTATAGCCATCGCTGAGCGGTACTCCAAGCTCATTAGCTACCTCAAACTTAAAGCGATCCATCGCACCCTTTGCTTCCGGTACAGCTGTCGTATTACTTGAACGATTAGACATAATAAACGCCTCCTTTGTTTTTAATCTATTTATCTTCAATCGTAGGATTGCAGCTATCTGCTGCACTTGTAGTATATGCACTTCGAAAAGATATAAACTGGAAATTGTTTCATTTCAAAATGGCTGGTACCGAACAGAACAAGACTGCACCGTCAATTCGTATTCGAAAAACGGGCATTTTATATTTTTTATATATTTTCGCTAAAATAATTCAAAAAAATCTTGAAATTTCAGAAATAGTTGCTATAATGGACTAGACAGTTATGTTATAGGGGAAAACTTTTGAAAATCAGAAAGGTGGATATCTTGATGAACATCGGATTTATCGCGCATAATAACAAGAAAACACTGATCGAGAATTTTTGCCTTGCCTATAAATACATCCTCTCCAGGCATCACCTGTATGCGACAGGCGGTACCGGACGAAGAATCGAAGAAGTGACGAATCTCAAAGTATACAAGTTTCTGCCCGGCAGCGTCGGCGGAGATAAGCAGTTTATGGATATGATCATACGAAACAGCATGGACATGGTGATCTTCTTTTACAACCCGATCACATCCAGTCCGAATGATCCGGATATCTATGCGATCTCCAGATGCTGTGACGAGTATAACATTCCGATCGCGACGAACATCGCAACCGCAGAATCTCTGGTTCTGGGACTTGCGCGGGGAGATCTCGACTGGAGGCTGAATATCCGCTCAGATGATGTCTGAGTGGCTGTTTGTGTGCCTCAGGGGATTTTCGCATTGTCATTCTTCTATAGGAAGGGACGAAGACCTTCCTTTTTTGTATGTAAATCGAACAGAAAATGAAATAGGCCGCTTCTGGCGTTAACCATAAATCTTCCTTGCGCATAAAGAAAAAGGCAGCCCGCATCACTATCATTTTCGTGTGCGAACTGTCTTCTCTTTTGATATAAATTACGTAACTATTCAGAACAGCAGGCCGCGGACTGTTACTAAATTACAAATCTACGCTTCCGGATACTTCCCCGTTTATTACATAATAAGCCTTATTCTCTTCCGGCTTCAGATACAGGGTGATCGTCGCGATATCGCCGATCTTATGATTCATTTCCTTTGTCCAGATTTCTTTTACCTGCTTTACCAGCTCGTCCTTGTTGATCTCTTTGCCCGCGTACTGAAGATATACCTCCTCTTTCAGCGGTTTTCTCGCCGCTTTCGCAACGGCCTTTTTCGCCTCTGTGGTCATCGTATCGGCCTTTTTCGCGGCCTCCTTTACTGCAACTACAGCATCCTCCGTCGCCTTCCGGGTTGCCTTCTTCGCGGAAGCGCTAGCTTTCTTGGCTGTCTCTAAAGCTTCCTCAACAATCTCCTCCGAGCTTTTCTTGGTTCTTGGCATTTTTCATTCCTCCAAATTTTATTATTATATTATTGTGGTTTCGTATCAGAATTGTTCGGTCTTGTTTCGTCTTATTGTAAATATAACTCTGTACATCGCAATCATATAATAATTGCTCAAACATTACAAGACTAAATATTCCCAAAATTAAGGAAGAAATGCTTTGTTTTCCATGGAAAACAACGATGCAGGAAAAACCTGCCACTCAAAGCATTGTGCAAAACTGTAACAATTCAGAACCGGTCTTCATACTGGCAGAGCGATACGCGCAGCAGCCCCTGGTATCATGACCTTTTGCCGCTCGAATCAAACGATACGGGGAAAACCCACGATCAGAGACTGATCTGCCTGCCCGTCTGTTCTCTTTGCCGGTCGTAAATGGCTTTCATTTCCCGGTGCTCCGGAAGGGTCAGCTCCGGATCTTTCTTCGTGATACCCGCCACCGCTTCGTTCGCCAGCTGCAGCACATCCGCATCCGCGTAGACATCCGCCAGGCGAAAATTCATCAGGCCGCTCTGGCGAACGCCAAATAGATCCCCCGGACCGCGCAGCTGCAGATCCTTTGCGGCAATCTCAAAGCCATCGTTCGAATGATTCAGAATATCCAGGCGTTCTGTCACTTCGCTGCTTTTTCCTCCATGCAGAAAGATACAGTAGGATTGCGCATCCCCACGCCCGACGCGACCGCGCAGCTGGTGAAGCTGTGCCAGACCGAACCGCTCCGCGTTTTCAATCAGCATTACCGTAGCGTTCGGCACGTTTACGCCGACTTCCACAACCGTCGTGGACACCAGCACCTGAATCTCGTTGCGAAGGAAACGTCCCATGACTTCGTTCTTTTCCTGGGGTTTCATACGTCCATGCAAATACTCTGCCCGAATATCAGCCGGAAGAGCCTGGCGAATGGTTTCGGTATATTCTATAACATTCTCTGCGTCCACCAGATCGCTCTCTTCTACCATGGAGCAGATCACATAGGCCTGATGCCCCAGCCGTACCTGTTTTTCGATAAAATCCCAGGCTTTTGGTCGCCAGGATGGACCGACGACACAGTTTTTGATCGGCAGCCGGTTTGCCGGCATTTCATTCAGCACGGAGATGTCCAGATCTCCATAAAGAATCACCGCCAGAGTGCGGGGAATCGGCGTAGCACTCATGACAATAGTATGCGGTGTATTCCCCTTTTGTGCGAGGTTCTCTCTCTGCCGCACACCGAACCGGTGCTGTTCATCCGTGATAACCAGCGCCAGCGCATGATACCGTGCCTTCTCCTGAATCAGCGCATGTGTGCCAATAATAATAGACGCTTCGCCGGATTCCATCCGGACGTATGCCTCACGCTTTTGCTTTGCCGTCATGGAACCGGTCAGAAGCAGAGGCTTGTAGGGAAGTCCACTTTTTTCCAGAAGTGCGCAGATCGATTCGTAATGCTGCGCGGCAAGCACCTCAGTCGGCGCCATCAGAGCGCCCTGATAGCCGTTCTCTGCTACCGTCAGCAACGCCAGCACAGCCAGGATCG
Source organism: Lachnospiraceae bacterium (assembly GCA_021202635.1). Lineage (GTDB taxonomy): Bacteria > Bacillota > Clostridia > Lachnospirales > Lachnospiraceae > Choladousia. Next base: position 51,073 of record JAJQCQ010000028.1, read on the forward strand.
TCTTCCCGGACCCAACATCGCCCTGAATCAGCCGGACCATAACCTTTTCTCCCTGCAGCTCACGCTGCAGATCCGCCCATACTTTTTTCTGCGCACCCGTTAGTGAATAAGGCAGCGAATGAATCAGAGCGTCCGCGGCTCCCTTCGCACGAATATGAAAGGAATGCGTTTCCTGCTCTCTGTGTTCTCTCAGACTATGCAGCTGAAGCAGGAAAAAGAAAAACTCATCGAAGGCCAGACGACGATGTGCTTTTTGAAGCGATTCAAAGCTGTCCGGAAAATGCATCTGTGAGACTGCTTCCGCCCAGGCGCACAGATGGTATCGCGTTCTCATTTCCTCCGGCAGGTAGTCCAGATCGTCGGCGGCCACACGGGAAGTCCTGTTTTTTTCATCGGAACTCTGCTTTCGATCCGTTCTGTCCTCCGAAAGCGGAAGGTCCGCCAGCGCCTGCTTCACCGCTTTCTGCACCATCCGCACAGTCATGCCCTTTGTGAGCGAATAGACCGGCTGCAGAGTCATTGTCAGGGCTTCGTACTGCTCTTCCTGAAAAACAGCCGCCTGCTCAATGAGCAGGCGCTTTCCCTTTCTTTTTGTCTTGCCGCGAAAAATATATGGCACCTGCATGCGCAGGGAATTCTTCAGATATGGCATATTGTACCAGGTCAGCAACACCTCCCCGACTCCGTCGCTGCAGGATGTAGTAGTAATACACTTTCCCCCATAATAACGATTGACTGGCAAAGAGACAAGCGTCCCTCTGATGGTGACAACCTCCTCCTGTGGCAGATCCTGCATGGGGACAGGCTCCTCATACCGCTCATAGGCGCGTGGATAATAAGAGAGAAGATCGCCGACTGTTTTAATTCCAACTGTTTCAAATAAATGCTTTGTCTTTTCGCCGATACCTTTCAGGTAATCAAGCGGAGAATCGAGCTTCATGACTTTCTTCCTCTCAATGAACGTTTCCCTCGCCGGGAAGGCAGCTTCCCACGTTACAACATCTACGTTTTCGCCCCTGGCCACACAGCAAGTACGTGGTCGGGATATGAACAGTAACCTTCCCTCAGAGTGCGGAAACATTCCATTATTTATTCTACAGATATAATATAATAATAGATGGGCTGTCCGCCATAATTCAGCTCCACATCACAGTCCGGATAACGTTCTGCGATGTGATCCAGGAGTACATCCGCCTCTTCTTTTTTCATATCCTCTCCATAATAGATGCTGATCAGCTCCGCCTCATCCGTCATCATCTCCGCAATGGTCTCTTCCGCCACCAGAGTCGTGTCCTTTCCGACCGCTAAGATCGAGTGATCCCCCACTCCCATGATATCGCCCGCCGATATCACTTTATTCTCTATGTGCGTATCACGCACCGCATAAGTCACCTGACCGGTGCGCACATTTTCAATCTCCAGCTCCATCACCATCGCATTCTCTTCCGGTGACTTTTCCGGCACATAGTTAATCACAGCGGTAATGCCCTGCGGCACCGTCTTCGTCGGGATCACAAAAATATTCTTATCCCTGGTCAGAGATTTTGCCTGATTCGCCGCCAGGATGATGTTTTTATTGTTCGGCAGGATAAAAATATTCTTTGCATTTACCTGGTCAATGGCATTCAGCATGTCCTCTGTACTCGGATTCATCGTTTGCCCGCCCTCAATCAGACAGTCTACCCCGAGGTCACGAAAGATATCAGCGATCCCATCCCCGATCGATACAGAAATAAACCCTGTCTCCTTCAGATCCACACGCTTCGACATCTCCGGAATCGCAAACGGATTCGCGCCCTCTTCTGTCTTTTCCTGGCCGGTCTGACTTCCCTCATTATTATCGGAAGCGCAGTCAGAAACGGAAGAGGAGGAAAGCTGCTCCATTTGTGTATTTTCAATGCGAATCTGCATCAATGCACCCAGCTTCAGGGCTTTCTGAAGAACACGCCCGGGATCGTTGGTGTGAACATGTACACGCACACGCCCGGCCTCAAAGGCCAGCGACACACCGTCACCAATCGCCTCCAGATACGTCCGGAACGCAAGATCCGCGTCCGGAGTATACTCTTTTGCCGGAATGACCTGAAATGCTGTATCATACAGGAAAGCGGATTCCACCTCAGACTGTCCGGAAGCAGTGCTCCCAGCAGACTGTCCCTGCTCCATTGTATTTCCGAAGGATATGTCCTGTTCGTGGTTCAGGGATTCCCCGCGCGTCTGCGTCCTGTCGTCCGGATTCGCTTCCTCTGCCGCCGGGGGGACAATCCCCCGAAAGGCGTCAAACGCACCTTTGAGCACCTGCACAAGTCCCTGTCCGCCGGAGTCGACGACTCCCGCCTCCTTCAGTACCGGCAGAAGCTCCGGTGTCTCATTCAGCACTTCCTCCGTGCGTGCCAGAATCTCACTCATCAGAATCTCCATCTCAATGTCCGGATTTTCCTCAATCAGCTCTGCAGCCCGCTCCGCACCGCCTCTGGCCACGGTAAGAATCGTGCCCTCCTTCGGCTTCATAACCGCCTTATAGGCCGTCTCTACCGCTTTCTGGAAAGCCGCGGTCAGGATGACCGGAGTGATCTCCTCTTCGGTGCGGATCACCTTGGTAAAGCCACGCAGCAGCTGAGAAAGAATCACGCCCGAGTTTCCCCGTGCTCCGCGCAGAGAACCGGAAGAAACCGCTTTTGATAAGGATTCCATCGTCAGAGAATCCAGGGCAGATACCTCTCTGACTGCGGACATAATGGTAAGTGTCATATTCGTACCCGTGTCACCGTCCGGTACCGGAAATACATTGAGTTCATTGATCCATTCTTTATTTGACTCAAGATTTCTGGCCCCGGCCAGAAACATTTTCGCACATAAATCTGCGTTGATTGTATTCGTATTCACTGTTATGATCCTCCATCAGTCAATCACACGCACGCCTTCGACGTACATATTGATCTTCTCAACCTCCATACCGGTGAACTCCTCCACGCGGTATTTCACGCTGTCGAACAGATTATCCGCGACAGCCGAAATACTCACTCCATAAGCTACAATCACATGGAAATCGATCGTGATCCTGTTCTCTTCAATTTTCACACTCAGTCCGCGTTCCAGACTGTCTCTTCTCAGGAGACGTACCAGACCGTCTTTTACATTCACGATCGCCATTCCGACAATTCCAAAGCATTCGACCGCAACACTGCCGGCATACGTAGCAATGACATTCGGATCAATCACAATCGAGCCAAGCTCATTATTCATGCGTCCCTTCATGGGCAGGAACCTCCTCTGTCTTCCTTCTGATTTACACTATTCCATTTGACTTGCTTATATGTCGTTCCGGACAGCGGACTGCCGCCCCGAACATTATGCTTTTACCATTCTACCAGAAACACGGATATTTGCAACCAAATTTTCATGAATTTTTCATTTTATGCTTGCAAATCTCCCCTGTATCTGTTAGAATGTGAGATGTTGTGAGTCCCGAAAAGAAGAAAGTTTTTTCTTGCTTGGTAAGACTTAGTTTGAGGCAAGGAGGTGCAGTCATGGCAAGATGTGCTATTTGTGATAAATCCGTACATTTCGGTAATCAGGTGAGCCATTCACACAGAAGGAGTAATAAGATCTGGAAATCAAACATTCAGAAGGTCAAAGTGAAAACCGGCGCAACTTCTGCAAAGAGAATGTATGTGTGCACTGGATGTCTGAGATCCGGTAAAGTAGAGAGAGCGTAATAAATGGTGCTCGTGCACAGCTGACAGCAGGACAGACTTGGAAAATCCACAGTCATCCTGCTGTTTTTTTATTACAGTTCAGAACAGCATCGAAATGAAAAGACAGGTGCTCTCATCCCATAAACAGGTTATATCCCATCAGCAGCAGAAATAGAATCAGAAGCACACTGACCAGTACGCTGTCAAACAGCATCTTGACCATCATCCCAAGTCCAACCCAGAATAAGGTATACCCCACCAGTCTCCGCATCAAACATCAGATCCCGATTTGCAGCATTTCCAGATACGAGTTCAGCCTCTGCGGTCTGTCTTTATCCATTGGAAACGCCGCGCTTTCTTTAATCTATGCAGGCATCTGTAAAATTATGTTTCAGGCTGCAGTCCCGGCCAGACAGACATCATTACAGGTCACGCCCTGACCAGATTTACGTTACTTTTCAGTCTTCTGTCCATGCGCTCAGAAGGTGGATTCCTCCTCTGACGCCGTGTGAATTGCTTCATCTACCTCCGGATCTGACTCCTTTTCCCCTCTCTGCCCCGGCATAAATTTATTCACGATATCCGGAACCATGTCCAGAACCTTTGTCACAGCATCCTGATTTTTCACATTGACCAGCTTCGTCGTCCCATTTGAAATCACCAGAACCGCGCTTGGCGAAATCTTTCCTCCCATTCCGCCGCCGCCCGCATTCTTTTTCTCTTCAGACTTTGCTGAAGCAGCGACTCCAAAAGCGACATCCACCAGAGGAAGAATAATCGTATCTCCTACGGTAATCGGATCCCCGACCACAGTCTTCGTCGTAATAAAATCATCCATTCCCTTAAACAATGATGCTACTGTGTTTTGAAAATTTTCTGCCATATTAAAACTCCTTTTCCTCATTCAAATTTATCCGCATCTATTTACGAAACGCGCGGATGAGCCTGCGCAGCTTTTTATTAAAAAATGCCCACCATGCCATGCGAACCGGATGAATCAGCCGGATATGCCCGCGAACCTCCAGCTCCGTATCCAGCATCGTATCCGTGAACTGCGGTGTAATCTGAATATCCCCGCAGTTTGCAGGAAGGAGCAGATACAATACTCCCGTCAGTTCACCGGTGAGCGCCGGATCCCCTGTACCAAAACGGAAATAGCCGCTTCCCTTTCTGACCCGAAAGTGATGCAGCATCTTTTTTACCTGCTCCCAGACATCCAGCAGAACCTCTCTGGCTTCATATTTCTCTGCTTTTTTGAAAAACCGGCTTATTTTTCTCTTTATCTGCTCCGGTTTTCGCAGGAGCTTCTTTCCCTTACGTACCAGACGCCGGATCTGTTCCGGTATCTGCTTTATTCTTTCACAAAAAGCCCGGATTTTATCCAGGAACGTTTTCGTGTGTCCGGTTCGTCCTTCCTGACTGTTCTGCCCGGCTCGTCCTCCCTGTCTGTTCTGCTCCGCTTGTCCGGCCGCTTCTCTTTGCCCGGTCTGTGCTGTCCATCCGAATGCTTCTCCCTGCCCGGTCTGTTTCACCTGCCCGGCAGTTTCATTTTGTTCGGACTTTTCTGTATGACCGGGCTGCCTCTCCTGTTCTGTCTGTCGAGACACCGTCCCCCGCCCGGAATCATCCATCTGCTGAGCTCCATTTGCCCGTCCGGATTCTTCCATCTGTCCGCACTGCTTTCTCTCCCTGCCGGCTTCTGCCTGTCCGGACTGCTTTCTCTCTCTGCCGGCTTCTGCCTGTCCGGCTTTCTTTCTTCGACCCGACTTTTTCGGCCTTGCCCGTTTGTTCTCCGCTTTTTTCTGCTTTCGCTTTTGAAAAAAGGAATAAACTGCAAAAGGGTCGATTCCCAGAATGCGCAACTGTACTCCGGTCTGAATCTCCGGGCGCAAGGGAAGCGGATTCACAGACGCATCGAAACCAGCAGAATCATCCGCAGCCGCTTTCTTTTCAGAAGCAGGCAGAACCTCTGCGAAAGCCTTCACGGAAACCAGATGAAGCAGCCAGCTGATCTCTGCTGCGCCGCTCTTTTTCTTTTCCGTAAACGCCCCCGAAAGGTGATATCGGATCGGAGAAAACAGAACAGCCAAAAGCAGCGCTGCCACCAGCAAAACCAGAACCAGCAGCACGATGCCTGCTATCTTCAGTATTGTCAAAAATATATGAAGTATCATTCTTTCAGTTGAAACCTCTCCTGACCTTTTCTGTTTACCCGCAGCTATACAGCCCTGCATCCTGTACAGCGAAGGGAATATCCTCTGCTTCAGATTCTTGCCAGAAAATACCTTCTGAGGTCCGCGGTCTTTGTCTCCGCGTACACCTGCTCCGTCATCTGCACAAGAAGCTCCTTCGCTTCTGATTTGCCGCATGCAATCCCCAGAATCACAGCAGACGATAAGTCCCAGATCGTCTCAGCAAGGCAGCGCTGCGGCACGATCTCCAGCTGATTGTGCTCGGTATCCGTACGAAGCAAAATCAGATAAAGTCCTGGAACGGCCTTTTGCGCTTCCACCATTCGTCTGATTTTTTTTTTCTTCTGTAAAAAAGTCTTCCCGATATAAAGGTTCCGATACCAGTTCAATCTGATTTCCCCTTGAAAAAAAGCCGACATTCCGCACTCACGCAGAATCCCGGCATTGTGAAAAAAGGCTGCAACGCCCTCTTCGTCCCGGCGACATTAAAAGTATTTTCGGTTTCCCCAGAGATTGTTCTTCTTTAGATTCAGATACTCGCTGTACGCTTTCTCCAAAATCATCTTCTCATTGGAAAATCGGAGCAGATGATAAGCCTCATGATACTTGTAATATCCCGAATCAATAAAATACTCTTCCCGCTGTGGTTTGCTGTAATAGCTGTCAGCCATCATCAGATACCAGTGTACATCCTTCGACACAATGTCATCCGGTACACTAAATGTGTACTGACTCTTTCCGACATACTTGATGATAGCAGCCCTGACTCCGGTTTCCTCCAAAACTTCGCGTGCCGCGGTTTCCTTGAAATCCTCGCCTTCTTCAACCGTTCCCTTCGGCAGAACCCAGCCTTCGTACTTATTCCGATAGCTTTTGTACAGAACAAGCACCTTCCCCCTGAAAATCACCACACCGCCACAGCTAATTGCTTCAATCATTGCAACGCCTCCTGTTTGCGTGTGACCCAATTTTGAATGAACTGTGTTCAGTATAACTCTTTTTCTCCAAACACGCAACCAGAAAATTACTCCGCTACATAATTATAATAGGCCTGAAAAACCTGCGAAGCGATCGGAACTGCCGTATCACTTCCCGCTCCTCCATCCTCGGCAATCACAACCACAACCAGATCTGCGTCTCCATTATCCTCGTAAGAATAACCGACAAACCAGGAATGAGTACCGCCATTGCTGTCAGAGCCGTATTCCGCAGAGCCGGTCTTACCCGCTACCGTAAAATCATACCAGCCGAGGGAGGTCGCTGTTCCGCTGATCACGGTCTCTTCCATGTACTCCTGCAAAACACTGGCCTCCTCCTCTGTCATGAGACGTTTGTACCTGGAAGACTTTGTTTCCGATACCAGCGTACCGTCATTCGCTTCGATGTAGTCCACCAGATAGGGCCGCATCATAACACCGTCATTCGCTACCGTAGCCGTAATCAGCGCCATATGCAGCGGGGTCACCAGCGTTTCTCCCTGGCCGATCGCCGTCTGCATGATTTCCCCGTAAGAAGCGCTTTCACTCAGAGTAAACTGCGAGGTACTGTGCTGCAGGGTCGTCGGCAGGGAGGTATTAAACAGAAACTCCTCACAGACATCCGCCAGGCTGCTTTTTCCCAGATTGAGTCCAATGCTGGCAAATGTGGTATTGCAGGATTTTGCAAAGGCTGTTTTTAAGTCTACCGTGCCATGTACCTTGCTGTTGTAACAATGGATCGACGCCCCGCTCTCCTCAAATGTCCCCTCGCAGGTGAATGTAAAATCCGAATAGGTCGACGGATTCTCACGAATATAAGCCAGTGTCGTCAGAATCTTGAAGGTTGAGCCGGGCGGATACAGTCCCTGTGTCGCACGGTTCAGCAGAACACTGCTGGAACTGTCGTTCACCACACTCTCCCAGATCTCCTCAATCGCATTTGGGTCAAAATCCGGCTTGGATACCATCGCTAATATTTCTCCCGTGGAAGGGTCCATGGCGATTACCGCACCATTGTAGCTTCCAAGCGCACTGTAAGCGGTCTGCTGCAGTGTCACATTCAGAGTCGTATACACGGAATCCGCCAGCTGCTTTTCCTCCTCCGATTCTTCCCGCAGCTGTGTAAGCACGGAGGTATGCGAAGTCATCAGGTCTGAATTGCTGGTAGACTCCAGCCCCGATTTCCCGTTCGAGGAATAACCGATTACATGAGCAAAAACATTCCCATACGGATAAACCCTGGTTTCTGTGCCATCCTCCGCCACACTGGTATAAGCCAGCGTCTGACCATCAGAGGAATAAATGGAGCCGCGGATATACTTGTCTTCATTCGCGTCCTGTTTGGTATTGTACGCGTTTGCGTTCAGAGAATCTGCCTTCCAGACATTCAGGTAAACCAGATACCCAATCATGATAAGAAACAGAAACACAAATACATACGTGACAATTCCAAGCTCCGTGTTTCTGCCCTTGCTGTTTACCGGCTCCGCTTCCTGTTCAAAATGGACCTCCCGCACCTTTACCGGAATCCTGTTTTCCTGATCAGACTCCTTTTTTTTCTTTCCGCGAGGCATCTTTATTCCCATAGAATTCCTCCTTTATTCCTCCCGGTCATCAGATTTTCTCCTGCGCAGAAACCGGCGTTTCTTTTTTCCGGAATTCGTATCTTTTTCGCTGCGCACAGTTTCCCTTGAAGCATATGGGTTCTCATAAGCTCCGCCATTTGGTTCCAGGTTCCTGCCCGAGCTGTATGAGCTGACATTCTGACCGGAATAACGGTTGGAACCATATGCGCCGGCATTCTGACCGGAATAACGGTTGGAACCATATGCGCCGGTATTCTGGCCCGGATAATCGTTCGAGCCATATGCGCCGGCATTCTGACCCGGATAATCGTTCGAACCATATGCGCCGGTCTTCTGACCCGAATAGCCATTCGAACGATATGCACCGGTGTTCTGACCCGGGTAGCCATTCGAACGGTATGCGCCCGGATTCTGACCCGGGTAGCCATTCGCCCCATACACACCCGGATTCCCATTCTCCGACCCATAATAGCTTGCCTGGTTTGGAAAACGTGCGGCACCCTGAGCCATTCGTTTCCGCTGCTCCTCGGCAATCCGCTTTGCCTCCTTTTCCTCACGGCTGACTTCTTCATCGTTCCGAAGCATATAAAGTCCCTGCACGATCGCGAACATAATCAATGTACTTAAAACCGAGCTGCCTCCATAGCTGACCAGAGGCAGCGTCACTCCCGTCAGGGGGATCAGCTTGATCGTACCTCCAATCGTCAGAAAAACCTGCACGCCATAGGTCGTGCCAAGACCAACCGCTACCAGGCGATAATAGCGGTTCGACAGCTGCATCCCGATATTTACAAACATAATAAAACAGCTCATACATACCAGAATCAGACAAATGCCGAAGATCCCGCCGAGCTCCTCCGCGATTGCAGCAAAAATCATGTCCTGCTCTACAACCGGTATCGCAGTCGGCGATCCCTGATACAGGCCAACGCCAAACCAGCCTCCGGCGGCAATCGAAAACAACGCCTGCGCGACCTGATAGCCCTTCACCTGATAATCCGCAAACGGATCCAGCCAGGCCTGCACACGGGTGCGCACATGAGAAAACAGAAAATATGCGCCCACGCCTCCGGCGCCTCCGGCCAGAATCCCGGCCAGTGTGTAAAAAGGATTTTTCGTAGCAATAAAAACCATAACGAGATAGGTGACAAAGAAAATCACCGCACTTCCCAGATCCTTTGATACCACCAGAATCAGGACATGAACGGCCGCCAGTCCGGTGGCAATCGCGACACGCTTAAAATCCTTTGCATGCTGCAAAAGTCCCGCAATCGCAAACACATAGACAATCTTTACAAACTCTGACGGCTGAAACGTAAAGCCTCCGATCGAAAGGGAAAGCTTTGAGCCATAGGTGGTCTGCGCTGCGACCGCGACAAGTCCCAGCAGCCCGATTCCCAGCAGCGTATACGCATAATAGATCTTTGTGATGAACCGAAGCTTGCGGATAATCACAGGGATCAGCAATGCCAAAACCGTCGCCGCCACCGCAATGATAAACTGCTTCTGGCATTCCTCATAATCCAGCCGCGCGATCATAATAAATCCTGTCGTCAGCAGCATACACATATTATTGATCAGAAGCCGGGAGGCCATCGGGTAAATCACACGAAAGAGAATCAGAGTGAGCAGCAGATACAGCACCTGCGCCCCGTAAAAGAGAATCACTTCAAACTCCCCCAGCTGAATATAAATCAGGGTGTAAGCGACAAAATGCATAAAAAACATCAGCATATTCTGGCGCAGGAACAGATACTGCCGTGACTCTTCATCCTTCTTGCGAAAAACCGTATAGCACTGCAGCGTATAAAATGCCATAAGAATGATAATCAGATATTTGGATACCTGGTAGAGCAAACTGATCATGACTACTCCACTCCCCTTTTAAAGTGTCCTCTCGTTCCCTCAGTATCAAGCGGCGCCTGTACGCCCTGTTTCCGGGAATACCTTCCCCGTTCAGAGAAAACAGACTCCCTGACGTATTCGTTCAGAATACGCGTGGTCTCCTTTCCTGTCTCAATCGTAAAGGAAAGCCGCAGAAAAGCCGGATGCAGCTTTCTGATCTCTTCCCCGCAGCTGCCAAGCCGCAATGGAATAGAATTATAAATCGTATTTGTGCAGAACGGACAGCGGGTCAGAACCGGAAAACGAATCTTTTTGCGATCCCGCAGGAATACAACGCTGCCTGCGGATGGTTCCTCCTTCGTCTCCGTCTCTGGCTCCCAGATACATCCCATCGTATTCTTTCGCACACACTGCGCGGACTGCATCAATGCCTGATAACCGTAAATAATAAGCTCACTGTCCGCAGATTCCAGCGTTTTCAGCTCCCGTCCGTTCAGCTCTGCCGGGAAGGTAAAGCGCGAAACGCCCTCCTCGCGAAGCAGAGCCCTTGCTTCGCCATTGAGCGAATACAGGCAGTCTTCAGCGGCAAAGCAGGCGTCCGGATACAAACGCTTAAAATATTCCAGTTCGTCCACAGACGACAGCAAAAATCCATCCATTTTCGCGAGCAAAGACCGGACAGCAGGCGTTTCAAGCCTCGCACGTCCCTTCTCGCGCAAGAGAGGCGGAGCGGCAAAATAACACGAAAGTCCCCACTGGTGTAAACGCTCAATCTTTGAGGCAATCCGGTCTGCCAATCTGGCTGTACAAAGCAGCATCGAATCCAGATAAACTGTATGAAACACTTCGCCTGAATCCGCTTTTCCTTCCTTTTGCGCGGATTCCTCCCGCGCCCTTTCCAACCAGTTCAACACCGCATCCAGCTGTTCACAGGTCGTTACCAGAAGATTCATGGCGGCCGGACGGAAAGGAAGCAGCCGTGCATCTGTCACAGATATCGCTGCCTTCTTCGGCAATCCCTGATCCTCCGCCGACAGAGCCTCCGATACACGCGCGCCCCGCTCGAGCAGAATCCTCTCCTGCAGCATACGCAGAGCTTCGCGGCGCAGCTCATTGAGCATCCGCACCGGCAGAAACAGACCATCCGCGAGATGGATTTCCAATTGTTCAAATATAAATGGCGTATTCCCGGTCTTTCGCATCTGCCGGGACACCTCATCCTCTGTCGTCGCCGTTGTCCTGGCCATTGCCGGGACTTCGCCGACTGCACGCACAGAATAGCTGCCGCCGCGCTTTTCCCCGGCACACCACAGCTCCAGTATAACAGGTTTATCCGGAAAAATTATTAAATCACCATTAATTTTTACCTGTATATTTTCTTGCAGAAAACGCCGGTTGCTTTCCGCTTTCTTCTGAGCGTCCTGCGCGCTCTCTTTGGGAGGGCGTTCCATCGCAATCATGTCCGGGCCATTCTTCCTGTAATAATAGCCTTTTGAAAAACCGCCGCGGTCAAACAGCTCCAAAAGGGTCTGACGATCCGCTTTTTCTACGTGATAACCATCGCGGCCCTTTCTGGCATAGAGGTCCAGGTATTTGCGGTAGACGCTCGTTACGCCCGCCGCGTACTGAGGCTGCTTCATCCGCCCTTCGATCTTAAGTGAAACAATCCCCGCCTCCAGCAGATCCGGCAGGATATCCAGCGTGCACATATCCTTCATGCTCAGCGGATAGCCCTCGATTCGTTTTCCGGCTGCTTCCACCGTGTAGGGAAGACGGCATGGCTGCGCGCAGCGGCCCCGGTTTCCGCTCCGCCCTCCGAGCATGCTGCTCAGAAGACAGCGCCCGGAGTAGCAGTAACAGATCGCCCCATGTATAAAAGTCTCCACCTCCATACCGGAAGCAATGATTGCCTGAACCTCCTGCAGAGACAACTCTCTGGCAGGCACCACCCGGCTGATTCCATGGCGGGCCAGCAGGGCCGCCCCTTCCGGTGTCGTCACACTCATCTGCGTGCTGGCGTGCAGCTTTAAATCCGGAAACTGCCCGTGCAGGAAGCGAACCACCCCAAGATCCTGTACGATGAGGGCGTCTATTCCATGTCGGTAAAGCGGCGTCAGAAAAGGGAGCAGCTCCTGCCTCAGCTCCCGTTCCTTCAGCAGCGTATTCACCGTCAGATACACCTTTCGCCCCCGCAGATGGCAATATTCAATGCCCTCGATCAGTTCCGATTCATCCGGATTGTCCGCGTACGCCCGGGCTCCAAACGCACGCCCGCCAATGTACACCGCGTCCGCTCCGGCATTTACAGCCGCGCGGAGCGCTTCAAGAGATCCCGCCGGTGCGAGAAGCTCCGCCCTGCCTGACCGCTCCGACCTGTTTTCTATTTTATGGCTGCACTCCCCCCGGGTCTGCAGATACGATGATTGTTCCATCCTGATCAGCTCCTGTAAAATACAATCGATTTTTTCCCACATCCTTCGCATCTGCTGCGAAAAATGGTCTGTACAAGAAAAGCCGCAATTATTCCTGGCGAAATTGCAGCTTTTCCATGTTTTATCACTTTTTCATTATCTGTTCTTTGCCTGTGCCTCCAGGCGAATGATCTCTTTCTGCAGCTCGGCGTTCCGGTCCTCCAGTACCTGATTCTGTTTTTCCGAATTTTCCAGACGTATCTGAGCTGTGATCAATTCATGGCGAAGCTCGTAGATATCACGGTCCTTTTCGGAAAGATCCTGCTCCAGCTCCTCCACCTTATTCTTCATCTTAAAATAGTCATCCGCAGTGTTCAGGTTCAGCAGAATCCCTCTCATATCCGGCGACAGCCTTTGATAGCCGTCGACATTCCGAAAGTCTGAAATCTTACCATTCAGATAAGCGGCTACTCTCTGCAGGTATTCCTCACTCTCGTACCCGCTCAATGTGTATATTTTACCGGCTATAATTACCTGTGTCCTGTTTTTGGATGACATAGGCCGACCTCTCTTTCTCCCCGATGATTCTGATTATATAATAGATTTCAGAAATTACAACACTTTCTTTTTTATACCCGACCAGCCATATGTTCTTTTGCAAACTCTGTGACCACACGGCCTTTGGGTGTACGGTTCAGAAATCCGTTTTTAATCAGATATGGCTCGTACACATCCTCAATCGTACCGGAATCTTCTCCAATCGCGGCCGCAAGGGTATCCAGACCTACCGGTCCTCCGCCAAATTTATCGATCATCAGGGAAAGAATCGAGCGGTCAATCGCATCCAGTCCATAACGATCCACCTCCAGAAGATCGAGCGCTTCCGACGCAATCGCGGCCGTAATCCGGCCGTCATAGCGCACCTGCGCATAATCCCTTACCCGTTTCAGCATCCGGTTCGCCAGTCGCGGCGTTCCCCGTGACCGGCGCGCGATTTCCAGCGCGCCCCGATTATCCATTTCCACCTGCAGGACGGCCGCCGAGCGCAGCACGATCGTCTGCAGCTCCTTCTCCGTGTAATAATCCAGATGATTGACCACGCCAAACCGGTCCCGCAGAGGCGCACTTAACATACCGGCTCTTGTGGTAGCTCCGACCAGCGTGTAATGCGGCAGATCCAGCCGCACGGAACGCGCCGCAGCACCCTTGCCGATCATAATGTCAATCGCAAAATCCTCCATCGCCGGATAAAGAACCTCCTCCACCTGCCGGTTCAGCCGATGGATTTCGTCTACAAAAAGCACATCCCCATCCTGAAGATTATTTAAAATCGCAGCCATCTCTCCCGGCTTTTCAATGGCCGGCCCCGATGTAATTTTAATATTGACATCCATCTCGTTTGCAATGATGCAGGCCAGGGTCGTCTTGCCCAGCCCTGGCGGGCCATAAAAAAGGACGTGATCCAGAGACTCTCCCCTGGACTTCGCAGCCTCGATGTATATTTTCAACGTACTCTTGACTTTTTCCTGTCCGATATAATCCTGTAAAAGCCGCGGACGAAGACCGGTATCCAGGCGGATATCTTCCTCCGTCGCGTCCGTCGCAATCACTCTTCTCGCCATACCGTTCCTCCGTAAATACGATTGGGAAAATGGAAGCGGGGCTACTACATCAGAGATGCTTCAAGGCCAGCTTCAGAATCGTCTCCGTATCCATATCTTCCGAAATCTCACAGGCCTTTACCGCCCGCAGGGCATCGCTGCCCGAATACCCCAGCGCAACAAGTGCCTGTACCGCCTCGTCTCCGGCAGCCAAATGTCCTGCGCCCGCAGACGCGCCTCCATCCGGAGCAGCAAGCCTGCTCTCATACGCTTCCTCCAGGCTGAACCGGTCTTTCAGCTCGAGAATGACCTTATGCGCACTCTTACTCCCGATCCCCGGGGCTTTCGCGATTGTCTTCGCATCATCCGCCAGAACCGCAAATTTCAATTCATTCGCCGTAAAGACAGATAAAATCCCTAATGCAGCCTTCGGCCCGATCCCGCTGACATTGATCAGCAGGCGGAAAACCTCCAGATCATCCTCCTGTAAAAAACCATACAGGCGAATCGCGTCCTGGCTGACACTCATCCAGGTAAATACCTTCACCTCACAGCCGACTCCCGGCATGTCCGCCGCGTCCCTTGCTGAAATAAACACCTGGTAACCAACCTGATTCACATCCAGTACCAGAAGGCTTTCCGAAACGGCAGCCACGGCTCCTTTTAAATACGCAATCATAAAAACTCCTTATCCCTCTTTCCCCGTGTTTTCTGCCCTCACAGCTTCTGGCACTACCTCCCGTATCAGACAGTGCCGATGCATTCGTTTTCGCAGCTGTTTCTCACCAGGATCGCGGCAATCGCTTCACAATCTCAGCGGAAAGCAGTCCGATCACCAGTCCGGTCACCAGTCCGGACAGAAGCAGCACCGGCAGATAGTACACCAGGTTCAGGTTTTCAACCAGAAGAATCGCAACAACCAGCTGGCCGATGTTGTGCGCAATGCCGCCCATCACACTGATCCCCACAATTGAAAAATGCGGAAACCGTTTCATCACTGCCATCACAGTCATACTCAGAATCGCTCCGGCCAGGCTATAGGCAATCGAAAAAAGATTGCCAAACAGAAAACCGCTCAGAACAACCCGAACAACGGAGACGCAAAAAGCGCCCGGCGCGCCGATCAGATACAGAATCACCAGCGACATACTGTTTGCCAGCCCCAGCTTCACGCCGGGAATTCCATAAAAAACCGGAAACAAAGATTCAATGTAGCTCAAAATCATCGCTAACGCGGTAAACATCCCAAGGTAGGCTACCTTAGTCCTCATATCAGATACCTCATCACTGCCGGAACCGGCTGCATAAATGTCCTCCTATCGATACCTCATCGCTGTCAGAACAGGCTGCGCAAATCAGCCGGTAACCGCGTCCAGACCGTCCTCCGCATCCGCGTCGGCACCAATCACCTGAACCACTACACGGTTCGGCAGACAGACAATCATCGTACCTTCCGCCGAAATATGTCCCTGACTGATGCAAAGTCCATCCGGACAGCTCGCCTCCGTCATATAGGCTTCCCCGTCCTCAATGACCAGCACATTGGTGTCGTTGATCTGAATCGTCTGATCTTTACTGAGAGAATACGTCCCATAGGTCTCCCCATTCACTTCCACAACAACGGAGGCTCCCGTATCCATCCCGAAATAGCGCACAGCCAGCAGCAGGACACAGATCACACCCACAATCAGAATCAGTTTTACATCTGCTTTCTTCATTGATTTCTCCTGTGATTGTTTCATCGGTTTTTCATTCTAACATAAAAAAAGGATAAAATCAATCATGTGTTCGATTTCATCCTTTTCCAGATTTTTTCTGGTTACAAGTCACACCCTAGCCAGGACTCACTGAAACGGATTTAAGGACTAAATT
>JAJQCQ010000084.1 GCA_021202635.1 Lachnospiraceae bacterium
TATGTTAAAGACGCAGGGTATCGTATTGCCCTCACTACTAAGTTAATGACATTGTAAAAAAGGTGCTGGTGTATCCGTAAGAGATTTGTAAAAAACAGGTGAAAAATATGTGAACATTTCAGACAGATAAAGCCGGATGTCCTCGATATCGCGGTCGAAAGAACGCGGGATGCATCCGTTTTCCATACAGAAATCAATTTTCCGTATCTGTCCGCCACTGATCAGTTTCGAGTACATTAATAAAATCCTTGTAATTTTATCCATTCCGCACCTATTGGGAGTATTATAGTGACTCGCTTCGACATATTGTGTCGTTGTAATGAATTCGTTGTTAAAAAACCTTCTGGCCCTATGCTATAGGCCAGAAGGCTTTCCTTAATCTCATTCGTCAATATCCTGTATATTTTCAGGCACAATTCCATAAATCCCCAACTCACCCATTTGTCTAATCATTAGTAACGCCTCCGGGGTGCCATTCTCAGCTGCATGCTTAAAACAGAGATAAGCTTTATCTTCATCTGGTTCGCAACCTCTTCCTGACAAGTACAATGTACCCAGCACAAATTCAGAGGATGTGTCGCCGCAATCAGCCGCATATTTACAATAATTGAATGCTTTTTCATAGTTATGGTTTTCTGGCATTTGGTATAATAGAGCTAAATGCGCTGCTGATAATACATGTCCTTGCTTTGCCGCCATTTCAAAATAATCAATTGAAAGTGTGATATTTTTTTCCACATGTCCATAGAAATACATATAGCCAAGCATATATTGAGCATTGGGGTCCCCGTTTTTGGCAGCAATGTGGAAATACCTTTGAGCCTTCATAAAATCTTTTTTAAATGAACCGGTCGGGTTAAAGTAGAGCGTACCTAATTCAAACGCAGCCATAGTAAAACCATTATCAAGTGCCATTTGAAAATACATAGCAGCTTTAGTATAGTCCGGCATAAAAGGCGTACTCAATACCCCTCGTTTGTATAAAAGCCCTAATTGATAAGCAGCATTTGGATAGGAATCTGCCATTTTTTTATATATATTCGCTGCCTTTTTAAACTCTCCATGTTCGATATAGAACTTACACAGTGTATCCTTGCGCGGATTGTCCAGTGAATCTAAAATAGAAAGAAAATAGGCTTCAGATTGATCGTAGTCGTAAACGCATCCGCTTCCTATACTCCTCATAAAACCGACCTGCCCAGCTGAATACGAATCACCACGGGAGGCTTTAACATGATATTCATAACTTTTCTCATATGACTGATTTTCAAGCGGCATACTGCCCGCATAATACATGCAGGAACGTATACAGGGAAGACGTGCTCCTGTAAAACCTGGACTTGGTACAGTTTTTGCACAGTCTTCATCCGTATTAAGGACAAGGATATACTACGGCTGGGCATTGGTAGCAGTCGGAGCAAGCTGACCGGCACGCAGTATGATATCAAGGTCAGATTATTTCAAATGTTCGGGTTTAAATTTGCGGCAGGAATACCGCCCTGAAGCGAGTGTTAAAAAATCCATAATAGCCTCCTTTGTGCTTGCACTTTATCGTTTCCAGTGCTTTTTCTACATTATTGAAAAAAGTATTGATACTTTCCCGCCTGATAGCGCAGGACTTCCTCCACACGATGAAGCTCTTCAGCAGAATACGCTTCATCTGGAATTTTCTGGTATTCCTCTGCCATTTTCTCCCGATCGGCCGGATTTTGCTCATTCCCTGCCATCTGCCCAAGGGCATCCATCAGAATTTTTACTGTTTTACTTCCTGGGAAGTCGAACTGAAGAAAGGTACCATACAATTCCTCCGCTGCATCCATCTGTTCATCGAAGTCCATCGAAAACGGCTTCGCTTTTATTTTTTCCCGGCAATCGGCGAACGTGCCCGAGAGCGGATAATCTTCCCTGATATCGGAAAAAAACGAAAGTCCCATATCAAAAAACGGACAAAGCCGATAAGTTTTTTCCTCCCGATCATAGAGGACCGCGATATTATTCGTATGACGATCTTCGTTCAAAAAAAATGCGTCTATTTCCAGCATTTTCGTGAGATATTCCCCAAAATCCCGGATGCCGGTCACATTGCGCACCAGCTCTTCTGTATAGAGAATCCGTTCCCTGTATACAGAGATTCTGGATAATTCCCGCGCCAGTCCGAAACCGGAAAAAATACGCGACAGACGTTCCAAAGGCACCAGTTCCTCCGACTCCTTGCGAAAATTCCGGCTGCGGCATCCGCGATATATCCTGCCCTTATATTGAATCATGACTGGCTCATACCGGGCAAAATTCCGAATGCTCGAGTGCTCCAGCAAAATGGAAGCAGCACTCTCCGCAAGGCTTTCATATCCAAGCCCGTCTGCTTTATACCACCAGCCATCCTGAAACCATTTCAGCTGATTTCCTTTGGAAGAATGCCCGGGTCCGGTCTGCACTGTCTCTGTGTGGATTTCTATCATGCGCATGTAAATTCCCTCTCCCGTCATTCTGCCAGAATATTTCCGTTCTGCTCCGGTTGAAAATACCAGATCCGAATCCATTGCTGATCTTCCGCCATTCTCCCCTGCGTTTTTTCAATAATCGCTAAAGGATCATAAAAATCCAAACCAAGATCCGAAAGCACCAGGTGAAGCTGAAAGCGGGTTTTCGGAAAGCAGCGATCCTCCAAAAGCTCCTCAAAATCCGTCCAATCCGGTTTTTCTATGATTCCAAATGCCCGGTGAATCACATCCATCGTCAGATTTCGGATCAGAATCTCCCGATCACGGAAGTTAATCAGAATCACCGTACAAAGCTCTTCTGCGCACATATACTCCATGCGCATCGAATACCTCTCAAGATGATCAGAAACAAATTCGCGATTCAGCCTTGCCCATTTCCCAGGCAACCGGATCACATTCTCATCCTCTTGACATGTATTCAGATAACCGGACAGCGTCTGACGGGAAATCCCATACTCCTTTGCCAGCTCGGTAATCGTTCGCCCTTCCGTACGCGCCTGCCGGATCTGCTCCAGCTGCTCCGGTGAAAGACAGCGCTTACGTCCCGCGCCTCTTGGATTGTCGGAAGCATTTCCAGAGGAATACCTGTATTTTTTTTGAAAATCATTCTCGCAGTTGTTCTCAAAGTCACCCATTCTTTGCATATCACCATCCCCGGCATACAAATGAGTCCTGCAGGCAACACTGTCTGTCACGCAGGCGGTACGCTGCATCTACAATTCCTGTTTTACTTAGCATACCGCCTTTGAGGAAAAATGTCAAGAAATTAATTTCTTGACATTTTTCTGCCGTTCTGAACGTGTGCTACTGGCACGAAGGACCGTTCAGCACCCCGAAATCCGAAAAAATTCTGCCTTTGCCTTCTTTTCGCTGATACATGGATACAATGTACTGCACCGGCACAAGCATTCCTCCTGCGCGGAAGAGCCCCTCCGCACCCCGCCTCCCGGGTTTGTAGCAGATGCAAAATTAAGCACACAGACTTTCTGTGCCTTGTAGGCAGCCGAGGCCTCAAAGCTCTTCTTCTTCGACACGATGATTTCAGCTTTTTCCGCAAAGAGTTCTTTCCTCGAAACAGAAATTTCTGTATCCTCCCGGATTACCTGCTGCCCAACAACCGATTTCTGTATGGCCGTTCTTAAGTGTTCGTTTTCCCTGCACAGAGCCATCGTATCCTGGAATACCGCTATTCTCTCATTTTTTTCATCCCAGCCCATATGATCCCCCATCCTTTCTCAAATACGCGTCCCATTTGCTTATCTTTTCTTCGCTTATACGGCAAAATCAAAATACAATGCAGCCTGCCGAATATTAATAGCTGCTATCCGTGAAAAAAAATGGGAGCGGTGAAAGATACCTATATCGAATTAAAAAGAACCATAGGAAACCGTTTCTTCCAGAGCAAGCCTGTCTGTATGCCGTGGTGCAGGTGCTGCATCTTCTGCCGGATACCCCATCATCAGAAAAGCAACCGGTTCGTATTCATCCGGAAGATTGAAAGCGATACGCGTTTTCTCCGGGTCAAAGGACATGACCCATACAGAACCCACCCCGATCTCGGCAGCAGCAAGCATCATATGGGTGGTAATGATAGCGGCATCCACCTCTCCGCTCTTCTTTCCATCATAAGAACGCGTCCAGCATTTCGTTTTATCATAGCAGACAAGCATCGCTGCTGGAGCGTGGCTTTGCGAGGCAGAGCATTCTTTCAATTTTGCACAGTCTTCATCCGTATTAAGGACAAGGATATGCTGCGGCTGGGCATTGGTAGCTGTCGGAGCAAGCTGACCGGCACGCAGTATGATAGCAAGGTCAGATTGTTTCAAATGTTCGGGTTTAAATTTGCGGCAGGAATACCGCACTGAAGCGAGTGTTAAAAATTCCATAATGTTCCTCCAATTCTAATGCTTATAAATAGATTTTCCGTAACTATGAAGGTACTGAACAGTTACAATATCTTTTGTTTTAATATAAAAGCAAACGGAATAGAAGCAAAACAACCTGCCAAGGCGCCTGATCCATCACAGAATGCGACTTCACATACAGTTACAGGTCACACCACTCCGACTAGATTTGCATTATGTAACCCCTGCATTTTCGCCCCTGGCCACGCAGCAAGTGCGTGATCGAGGAGAGAACAGTAATCAAATACATTTTCCAAACCCGAAAGAAAAATTACCTCTCCAGCATCCGTCTATGCTTGTATAGTATAATCGAATTGTTGTTCATTTTCAATAAAATTGTTTAACAATTTCATTTCATACTGATCACTTGTCACAGGTCATACCCCTGCACCAATAACAGCTAAAGCAACAGCGTCTATATTGTAATAAACTGCTACCAATCCCCGGGCAACTCCATCAGAGGTGCAAGAATAAGGTATGTATGGGACTTCTTCTTAGCCTTTGCTTTTTTTATCTGGAAGTGCCAGCTCTCTCACTGCTTAATCCAGAAAATCCACCACTCCTGTCCTGATATCATACAGTGCCCCGACAATATCCGCTTCTGGCAATTCCTCATTTTTGAAAAACACTTCCCGGATGTCCGATATCGTGCTCCGAATATTTAAGATGCTGGCCCTGTCCGGGTCTGTTTCCGACCGGATTGCTCTCGCGATTTTCTCTGTAATGCACCTAACATATCCCCCGTTTTCTCCAGCTATGGCGGCCCCTACTGCCCCGCAGCCTGTATGCCCAAGTACGATAATAAACGGGCACCCCAGATGTTCCACCGCATACTCGATACTGCCAAGAACAGTATCATCCACAATATTTCCCGCAGTCCGGATCACAAACAGTTCTCCGATTCCGCAGGAGAAAATTGCCTCCGGGATCACCCGGGAATCTGAGCAGGTCAGGATAATTGCAAACGGATGCTGGCCGTTATCCGCCGTTTCTTTCCTGATATTCTCAGATATGTCCCCCATCTGATCCCTGCTATGTAAATAACATTCATTTCCAGCCTTCAGCCGATCAATACATCCGTATATTGGTCTTTTAAAACGCGGTTTTTCCTGAGGCTTTTTCTGATATTTTTTCCCATATTTCCGTATTTCCTGCGGCGTGGCTTCTTTTGCAGGCGCATTTCCGCCGCACTTCGGACAGAATTCCTCCAGGTCATCCATCAGACAGGTCATCCATTTATGTCCGCAGTTTTCGCAGATATGCATCCGTTCGACCGGCATAGGCCCGTAAATGCACGCGTAGTCAGGGGAAGCAAATTTTGCTCTGCGTTTCTTTGCCCCGCAGTATCTGCAGTAGCGCTCACCGATGATCCATTTTTCGCCGCACTCCGGGCAGACCGGCACTTTCAGTTCAAATTTCATAACAATTTCCTCCTGATGTCTTATAGATGTGTAAAAACGACTTATGTCGTTTACGATAATACTTTCTTCATGTAGATCATCGGTTCATTCCTGTCATAATCCCATGTATGTGCAGAATCGCCTGCACAGAAAAGCCTGTCCGGGCAGCCGGCACATTGGCTGCTGAGGTCGGATCGATCATTCCGGAAGAATGAAAAACCATTTTCCCAGGTTTCCCAGAAATCATTTTTCCGGATATTGCCCTGGACGAGTTCCGGCCGCCTCTCAATATCGAGGCAGGCAATGATATCTCCGTTGCAGGCGATACTTGCCACCTGCAGGCCTGCCATACAGGTAAAGCAGTACGGACGTACCATCCGCTCATATTGTGTAGTAAGGTAATGGGAGCAGCCATAGCTGACTTCCATTGCTGTGGAGTCAAAATGCTTCTCCCTGATAAACTCGAACATCCTTCTGTATTCATCCGGGGATAACATCAGGCCTGCATTCTGCCGCGCCCTTCCGATCGGTTCCATATTTACGATACGCCAGGAACGGATTCCGGTGTCAGAGAGCCGCTTATATAGTTCTTCCAGTTCAGATAGATTCCGCCTGCTGACCACGGTAATCACATCCACCCTCGCATGGTCCGGGACGTGCTTCAGTAGCGCCCGCAACCCTTTATTTGCCAGGACATAGGAGCCAGGTGTATTCCGGAACCAGTCATGGGATTTCTCAAGGCCGTCTATGCTGACTGTCACAGAAGCAAGACCCGCTTCATATAAGGAGCATGCTTTTTCATCATCAATCCGTGTGGCATTCGTCGTCATTCCCCAGAGGAAACCGCAGTCTGCCGCATATGACATGACTTTTATCAGATCCTTATAAAGAAGCGGTTCGCCACCTGTTATACACAGCATGGGTTTCTCTGAATGGCACCCATTTTCGACGGATTCCAGTACCCTGGTAATATAATCCGTCGGCATGTCGCTGCCATTCCAGGCAGTACAGGAACTCCCACAGTGCAGACAGGAAAGATTGCACCGGGTTGTGACCTCAAAGAAAAGGTATTTTAATTCCGGATGGAGCCGGAACCCGTCCCTCTCCCGGGCGTTCTTTTCCAGGATTCCCCGCATAATATTGTCTCTGTCCATATATTTATATTCTCTCCGTCATTTTTGCATTTCAGATCCCTGTTCCGTAATGGTGCTTCATCCGCAGGACTGCCGAAATCGCATCCTCAATACGGTCATACATGCCGCAATTACCCGGCGTCTGGAAAATCTCCGGCTGATCTTCTTCAGGTCCGTCTTCATTTTCCGCCTGGACAGGTATTTCCCTGCAGGAGCCATACCTTGCTTTTTCTTCCAAAGACGGAATCTTCCCATACTCCGACTCGAAGTAATAATAGTTTTCCTCGTCTGAAAAGATATCCTGTTCCAGGAAGACAGGTCCGTAATTCTCCGTCATGTATTTATCCAGTTTTTCCAGGATTTCCCATCGTTCCATATTGTACACGGTTCGTATGGCGGTATATCTTTCTCCGTATACCAGTTCTTCCGTCTTCGGGTCATAATCATCATCACTATCCATGATCATACACAGATAATTCAGATTACAGGAGCGCTCATTGTCTGCCATCAGAAACCATTCCGCCAGTTCCGCAACAGGAGTATGGCCTGTACCTTTATAAAGCTTTAAAACACTTACAGTGTCCGCATTTATTGATTTGTCAATAGGTATCTGTCCTGTCAGACCGGACAGTTCTTTGCTTATACCCAGATACTCAAAAACACAATTCCAGATCTCCCTTATCTGTTCATTCGGTATATCAATGTACCATCCGTCTTTCATCCTCATTTTTACCTTCCGTATCACAGAAGAAAGCGTTGTTCCCATATTTTCTCCTTTAGCACAGGATCCGGCGGATCCAGAGTTTTTTTTATTCCGTATCTTCAAACCCGCAATTTGCAAGGCACCACTTTCGCCCCAGTTCCTTTTCACCAACATCCGGAAACCGGATGACCAGGGAAGAAGCATCTGCCTTTACTACCAGGCCCTTTCCAAACTTTTTATGTATCACAAATGTGCCAGGCCTTATGTCTGGTTCCGCCATCTGTGCGAATTTTTTCTCCGGTATATGCTCAGCAATATGTTCTCTGTTGCTAAAGGCAGGCGTTACCATTCCCCCGGTATTCTCCCCATGATACAGGAACAGAAATGAATCCGGGTCTTTTACCTTTTCAGCCAGCCCCATTCTGGAAAGGGAAACAAAAGCAGCCGCAGCCTTCGCCTGGCAGTTTATGCTGGCGTTCGGATTAAACTCAATATCCGTAAAAGCATCATACTGCAATGCAGCCTGAGCCAGTATCTCATTTTCAAAAAGGGCGTTTATGTAAATATAATCATAGAAAAAAGTCTTTGGCACCAGTGGGAAATCCCGGCCATCAAACATAAACCGAACCAGCGGGCCGCTCGTCTTCAGCCGCTCATCCTTCTTCGCTTCCCTGGGTGTCACAAGCATCAGGTCTTTATATGGACCGCCATTTCTGAAAACCTTCCCGGACTGGAACACACACTCCACCGGTACGCTTTTCCCCAGCTCCGGCACGTATTTAGGGAGGAAAAAGGCGCTCAGTGCCTCGCCGTATTCCTGCATGGATTTGCTGGAAATCTCCAGCACCTTTTTGCCAGGACACCTGTTCCTGAATCCCTCATGCAAAGCCCGGATGTTCTTCTGCTTCTGTGTTTTTGCAAATCCGCCATTCCACTCGAAATCCACCTCAATCATTTCAAAAAAGGGGAACTTTTCCTTTGCCATATAAACCGGTCTTGCCGCCATAACTCTCTTCCTCCTTTGCATCATTGCCGTCCTTCCCGGCTATTGCCTTTTGCAGTTAAGCAATTGATAAACAGGGAAACTCCATACGTTGTAACCCCGATCTATACGATACACAAAAACAACCACTATTACAATAACCCTTATTTACTATCTTTCATGAAACTTTCACTGGAAAATACATCCGGAATATTATTGACGGAAAAGCAGACTGGGAATTCATAAGAACTTCTATTTTCAATAAAAGAGGCGGCCATGCAGAGGGACAGCTTCCATTTTTCATCCGGCGTCATCCGGAAAAACGCGTCCCGCTTCTGCACAGCTGCCAAAAGGCGACCGCACTTGCAGCAGCCACATTCAGGGAATCTACTCCATTTGACATCGGAATCCGCACCGTGTAATCACATTGAGCAATCGTCGAAGATTTCAGTCCATCTCCTTCTGTCCCCAGTACAACCGCCAGCTGCGCGATCTCATTCAGAATCGGATCATCCAAAGGCAGAGACTTTTCACACAATGCCATAGCTGCCGTAAGAAACCCGCAGGAATGCAGCTGCGACACCCAGTCGTCTGTATCCAGCCATGCCCATGGAACCTGGAACACCGTCCCCATACTGACACGTGCTGACCGGCGATAAAGCGGGTCGCTGCACCCTCTGGTCAGCAATACCGCCTCCACTCCCAGCGCCGCAGCCGAGCGAAAAATTGCGCCGACATTCGTCGGATTCATCACATCCTCCAACACAGCAATCCGATGCATCCGTCGGCAAAGCTCTTCCGCATCCGGCAGGGGGTTCCGCTGCATCAGGCACAGAACCCCTCGTGTCATAGAATATCCTGTAATCGTCTCAAGCACATCTTTGCCGGACGTGTATACCGGAATATCCGGATATCCCGCCAGCACCTCAGCCATCACTCCCTGGCACTGCGTCTTCTCCATCAGGAAAGACACTGGGACATAGCCCGCTTCCAGTGCCCGCTTTATGACATTGGGACTTTCCGCAACAAAAAGCCCTAGCTCTGGTTCCTTATAATGAAGCAGCTGTCTCTCAGAGAGCTGTGAATAAGGAAGCAGCTCCGGCAGATCCAGATCGGTAATTTCCCTTGTTTTCATACGTCTTTGTCATACTTCTTTCTTCAAAAAGTGTTCGACTGCCTCCAGTGCAATCTTTTCATGTTCTTTTGAAAATCCATGTTTCCCATCCGGAATGATTACAAGCTCTGCATTCTGATAGGCTTCCGCTGCCTTTTGTGCATAGCTGCAATCGACGATTTCATCTTTTGAACCATGCACAATGATCACGGGACCAGGATAAGAACGAATCGCTTCGATTGCATCTACATCCAGAACAGACTGGGCATACGCTTTTCCAAGTTTCATCGGCCCACAATGAATGATTTCCGGAATATCGTCCGGATCAAATTCCGCAAACATCATCTTGCCGGCCCTTGCATCATCTGGAATACATAATGCAGGATAAAACAGAATCAGCCGTGTGATCTTTTTTCCGAGTTCTGCCCCGACCAGTGCAGACACAAATCCGCCCTGGCTGCAGCCCATCAGGGTAATATTGTCTCTATCCACAAAAGGAAGCTTCCTTGTATAAGCAATGACTGCTTTCAGATCTTCTTTTTCTGTAAAAACAGTCATTTTCGTTGTATCATTATCACTCTTTCCATGAATGCAGCCGCCGTTAAAGTCAAAGCAAAATGCCGCAAAACCCTGTCCGGCAAGAAATTCAGCGTAATCTTCCGTGGTTTTGTAATTTGCCATAAAGCCGTGGCTGACAATCGCAATCGGAAGCTTTTCTCCATCCGGAATAAAAGCAAGGCCCTGAATTGTCATTCCATCACGTCTGCATAAAAATCTCTTCTTGGAAATCTTCATCTTTGCCACCATTTAACCTTTCATTTTCCCCAGCGCTTCCTCCTGCACCTCGATCACACCTGTTCCTCCGATCAATAATGCTTTCATAAAATTAAAACCTCCCGTATTCTTCAAAGATAACTGCTCTTTCAAAGTATATCCGAAAAACCCTCTTAAAGCAACCGGAAAGTTACTTGTATATCCCCCTTCTTTTGTGCTATACTCTGTAAGCAAAAAAGAAAGGCAAGGGATAATTGTTATGTTTGTAATCATAGGGACTCAGCTGAAAAAAGAAGAGCTCGGTATCCTCCCGCAGGCGCAGACTTGCCCGCGCTGTCAGATGGATGTTCACTTTCAGGCCTTTCTGGAACAGAAATGGTTCACTGTTTTCTGGACGTCGGTTTTTCCCATGGAAAGCCACTATTACTTTCAATGTCCCTGCTGCGGCCTGAGATATCAGATGAGTAAGGATCAAATGATGGATCTTTTATACAGTCAAAAAGCGGTCACGGACGATTGTGGTTCGGAGCAGGAGCTTACGATTCTTGATAAAGGTGCCAGACAGGCCGGACGATGGTATGCGCGTGCCAGAAAATACCTGCACGACCAGGGGGAATAATTGTTACGCTTCACATCTGTAATGGTCAGTATCTCACATACCGGGACATGGTTTGGCCTGCAGCAAATGATTACAACAGACCAGGAAAGAAGGACAAAAGATGATTCAGGAGAGAATTGCCGCGCTTCGAGCGCGCATGGCAGAGGAAAAGGTAGACGCGTATCTGGTTCCGACGGATGATTTTCACGCATCCGAATACGTGGGAGATTATTTTAAATGCCGGAAGTATATCACGGGCTTTACCGGATCCGCAGGCACTGCTGTCATTATGCAGGATATGGCCGGATTGTGGACAGATGGCCGCTATTTCATTCAGGCGGCGGCACAGCTGGATGGCAGCGGTGTAACGCTGTTTAAGATCGGGGAGCCGCAGGTACCGACCGTACATGAGTTTCTGGAGCAAAAGCTGAGCGCAGGTATGTGCCTCGGCTGTGATGGACGCACGGTCAGCTCGGAGGAAGCAGCGCAGCTCTCCTCTCTTCTGGATAAAAAAGGCGCTTCCATCCGATACGACCTGGACCTGATCGGCGATATCTGGAAGGATCGTCCGCCGCTTTCCTGTGAGCCGGTGATGGAACTGGATGTGAAATGGACAGGGGAAGCCCGCGCCTCGAAGATCGGGCGCATTCGCAGGTCGGTAGAAGAAAAGGGCGCGGATCTGTTTGTACTGACTTCACTCGATGATATCGCATGGCTTTTGAATATCCGCGGCGGTGACATCCACTGCTGTCCGGTTGTGCTGTCTTATCTGGTTATGTCTGCGGATGAGGTTCTCCTGTTTGCAAATGAAAAGGCATTTCCAGATGAGCTGAAGCTCGCACTAAAAGCGGATGGCGTACGTATCTGCCCGTACAATGATGTGTATCGCTATGTTTCGGAGATTCCCGCCGGCAGGAAGGTTCTCCTTTGCCGCGAAAAGGTGAACAGCCGTCTGACCGCATCGATTCCGGAGGGTGTCACAGTGCTGAATCAGAAGAATCCGACGCTGCTTGCGAAGGCAGTCAAGAATCCGACCGAAGTGGAAAATGAACGCATAGCCCATATCAAAGACGGCGTAGCTCTGACAAAATTTATCTATTGGCTGAAAACAAATGTCGGAAAGCTTCCAATGACAGAGCTGAGTGTGGAGGAAAAATTGTTTGCGTTCCGCCAGGAGCAGGAGCACTTCATGGGGAACAGCTTTGACCCCATTATTTCCTATGGAGCTCATGCGGCGATGAATCACTATTCCGCTACCCCGGAAACAGATATCCCGATCAAATCGAAAGGCCTGCTTCTCGCAGATACAGGCGGACATTATCTGGAAGGGACGACGGATACTACACGAACGATTGCGATGGGACCGCTCACAGACGAACAGAAGCTGTATTTCACAGCCGTGCTGCGCGGTACGCTCAGACTTGCCAACGCAAAATTCCGCTATGGCACCACTGGTCTGAACCTGGATTACCTGGCGCGCAGTCCGCTCTGGGAGCTTGGAAAAGACTTCAATCATGGCACCGGACACGGCGTCGGCTATTTTCTGAACGTCCACGAAGGTCCAAACAGTTTCAACTGGAAGACAACCTCAACACGCAAAGCGGACACCGTCTTCGAAGAGGGAATGATCACCTCCGATGAGCCCGGCTACTATGTAGAAGGCGGCTATGGCATCCGCCATGAAAATATGATCGTCTGCGTAAAGGATAAAAAGACAGAATTTGGTCAGTTTATGCGGTTTGAACACCTCACCATGGTGCCGTTCGACCTCGACGCAATTGTTCCGGAGCAGATGTCTGAGCCGGAGCGGAAACTGCTGAACAGTTACCATGCGCAGGTTTATGAAAAGATCGCCCCGCACCTCAATGAGGAAGAAGCTGCGTGGCTGAAGACCGCGACAAGAGAAATATAAAGCAAAGATCGATCAGGCAGGCGGCCGTCTGCCTCCTGCTCGCCCGCGCGGGCCGGGTGCGGCATAAGCCGCAAAACTCCCTGCCCGGCCGTGCGCATGAAACAAGCAGGCGGCGCCGACCACTCAGCGCCGCCTGCTGCACAGACGATATGACTATTTACCACGAATCCTTCACATCTGCCCATCCATAACGCCCCAGTTTTTACGCAGATAATCCACAAGGGAAATCACCGTCAGAAGCAGGGCGATCCAGACCACGATCTCTGACAGCGTATTCCAGACGGTTCCAAAATCATAGAGCAGCATCACAATCATGATCATCTGAAAGACCGTCTTGAATTTTCCCCAGTAGCTGGCTGCAATCACGGTTCCCTTATCGGAAGCCACCAGCCGGAAGCCACTGATGATAAACTCACGCCCAATAATGATAATCACCATCCACGCCGCCAGCTTCTGCTGCGCGACCAGACAGATCATGGCCGAGCAGACCAGGAGCTTATCCGCGATGGGATCCATAAATTTTCCAAAATCCGTCACCAGATTATTTTTTCTGGCAATATGACCGTCAAGCGCGTCCGTTGCGCTCGCAAGAATGAAAAGAATTCCCGCCCAGATATTTCCATAAGGAATACCGTCGACGAGCATCAGGACAACGAAAACCGGCACCAGGCATACACGAAGCATGGTCAGTTTATTCGGTAGATTCATCCGCTATCTCTCCTATCAAATCATATTCCTGTGCGCCGGTGATGACCACCCGCGCAAAATCACCGGACATCAGTGTCTCTGAGGTATTAATAAACAAAAGACCGTCTACATTCGGTGCATCTCCGTAGGTCCGCGCTACATAAACATGGTCATCCGGAAGCTCTCCTTCCACCATCGCGGTAACCGTACGCCCGACCATCCTCTGGGCACAGTCAAATGCAATCTCCTGCTGCAGCTCCATCAGATCCTCCTGCCAGGAAAGCTTTGTCTCCTCGTCATGCTGATCCGGCATAGCTGCCGCCGCAGTATCCTCCTCCTGAGAATAAGGAAACACACCGAGACGCTCAAATTCCATCTCATCAATGAAATCCATCAATTCCTCATGCTGCTCCCTGGTCTCGCCCGGAAATCCGGCAATCAGAGTTGTGCGCAGCACAATATCGGGGATTTTCTCCCGCAGATTTTGAATGATCTCTGTCAGGTCCGCGCGCGTCGTGCGCCGCCCCATCCGCTTTAATACCGCATCAGAGGCATGCTGGATCGGCAGGTCCAGATAATGGCAAATCTTCGGTTCACGGCGCATCACCTCAATCAGCTCATCATAAATTTCTTCCGGATAACAGTATAAAATCCGAATCCAGCGAATTCCGCTGATTTTGCAGAGTGCTTCCAGCAAAAGGTGAAGACATTTGCGCCCGTACAGATCCGTCCCATACAGAGTCGTCTCCTGCGCGACAAGGATCAACTCCTTCACCCCCTGCCCAGCCAGCGTCTCCGCCTGAGCAATCAGACGCTCCATCGGCACACTGCGGTAAGGTCCCCGCAGCTTCGGGATAATGCAATATGTGCAATGCTTGTCACACCCTTCCGCAATCTTCAGGTAAACGTAATGTCCGCCAGTCGTTACCACACGGCCCTCTCGCGGCTGCGGAAGCCGGTCAAGCGGCTCAACCTCCATGCGGCGCTCCCCCGCAAGCGCTGCCTCAATCGCGGAAACAATGTTTTCGTACGCGGTCGTGCCAAGCACCGCGTCCACCTCCGGCAGCTCATCGAGAATCTCCTGACGATAGCGCTGTGCCATACAGCCGGTCACCAGCAACGCCTTACAACTGCCGGCTTTCCGGTATTCTGCCATCTCCAGAATCGCCTGGACACTCTCGTCCTTTGCGTCATTGATGAAACAGCAGGTGTTAATAATAATGATATCCGCCTCTGTCTCGTCATCGGTAATCTCATAGCCATGCGCAGTCAGAAGACCAAGCATTTCCTCCGAGTCAACCAGGTTTTTATCACAGCCCAGAGAAAGAAAAAGTATTTTCATAGCTGCGCCTCCCTGGCTGTCACTTCTATTTGACTCTCCTCAGGCAGACTGACCTGTACGGATTCCGCTTCCACGATATCATTCTCCCCGTCTTCCCTCTTCGATGTGACTTCCTCGCCATCCACCACGACTTCCTTATTTTTCTGCGCCTTCTTCTCCTGTTTTCTGGCTTTCTTCTCCGCTTTGGCGGCGTCAGAGCGATCCCACTCATTCCTGACAAGGACCGCGATATCTGTCTCAGGGTGATCCTTCTGCATCTTATTCAGCTTTTTCGTCCGGAGCTGAATGCAAAGCAGGCCAAGCAGGTTTGTCACCCCATCCAGAATCAGGCAGACACCGATATAGAGAAGCATCTGCGGATCACTTGCAAACGGGTAAACCAGCAACACAATCCCCAGAGCAATAATCAGCAGCGCAGCGATCAGTCCAATATACCAGCGCCTTACCAGAAGCTTTTTCATGCTGATGGTACTTTGAATCTTGACAATCGCGCCAAGAAGAAGCACCGTTGCCATGGCAAATGGCAAAACCATACTTAAAAATTCCGGCGTCAGCAAAATAAAGACTCCCAGCGCCACACAAACGACAGCAATCACAAGCTCCACCTGAAGGAATCCTTCCTGCCGCTTATCTCTGGTAAAATAAATCACTCCGTAAGTGGCTCCAAGAACAATCAGGATAATTCCCAGCCCTTTGCCAATCATCTCAAGGGACAGCGATGGCCACAAAAGAAGCACAATTCCAATCGCTACATAGAGAAACGAAAGGAAAATATAGCTCTTGCTGAATTCCCTTATTTTTTTCAAAAGTATCCCTCCGTCTTAACTCGTTACAGGTCGCCCCGACTGATTCACGTTATCTCAGTCACGATAAATGTGAACAGCAGCCTCAATTCTCCTGATCCGCCGTCTCTCCTCCCGGCAGAATCTTGAGCTGACCGGTGTACAGCTCTTCTACCGCCTTCGAGAGTGGTTTGGAAACAGAGAACGCTTTCATATCCTCACCGGCCCTGGACTGGCGCGCAATAATCTGACGCGCACGCTTAGACGTAGCCATCACAATCGAATAGCGGCTGTTCACAACCGGCGTATCGCCCTCCTCTACCTCACTGTTCACTACATTCATTAAATCTGAATACGATGGATGAAGCATAATTTTATTCTCCTTTCTTTATCCCACCAAATCCTTCAGTTCCGTCTGAATCTGCTTTGCAAAATCCAGATTTCTGTTTATCATATTATGCTGGCTCTCAATCAGATGATGTACTTCCTCCACCGCCTGATCCAGATCCGCATTTACTACCATATAATCATAGCGATCCACATATTTCGATTCTTCGAGGGCCTGTGTCAGCCGCTGGCGGATCACTTCCTCGCTTTCCGTATCTCTGCCCCGCAGCCGTTCCACGAGGGTCTGTGCATCGGGCGGCATCACAAAAAGCATCAGTACATCCGTATCCTTCGCTTTTACCTTGAGCGCCCCCTGCTGCTCAATCTCCAGGATCACATCCCGTCCCTGTGAGAGCTGCTCTTCCACATAATCCTTCGGTGTGCCATAATAATGATCACAGTAACGCGCATACTCAATCAGGCGCCCCTGTCCGATCATTTCCTCAAATTCTTCTTCTGTTTTAAAAAAATATTCCCGGCCATCTGCTTCTCCCTCCCGCGGCTCTCTCGTCGTCGCGGAAACCGACAGCGCGTACTGGCCATAACGCGCCGTCAGTTCTTTCATCAATGTACCTTTTCCTACTCCGGAATATCCGGACACAACAACCAGGATTCCCTTCCTGTCCATATCATTCTCCCTTCGGTGTGCGCCTGGAAAGTACCGCTCCCTCTGTCATTCGCCGGGCGATCGTATCCGGCTGAACGGCGGAGAGCACAATCTGCTCCGTCTCCAGGACAATCACTGCCTTCGTCCGCCTGCCCTGTGTCGCGTCTACAATATGCTGCTGCTCCTTTGCGTTCTGCACCATGCGCTTAATCGGCGCCGCATCCGGATTCACCACAGCAACTATTTTCTCGGTATTTACGAGATTTCCAAAGCCAATGTTAATGAAATCTGCCATAGCGCTCCTCTGACTTTCCGCTTCCTGTCGCAATCCTGCCTGAAGCACCCGTTTTCCTGTACTCCCTGCATTTTATCGGTCCTTCTTCATTCGATATTCTGTATCTGTTCGCGCACTTTCTCAATGTCAGTCTTCAGATCAATCGCGATGTTCGATGTCGCAAGGTCATTTGCCTTGGAAAGAATCGTATTCGCCTCCCGGTTCATCTCCTGCGCAATGAAATCCAGCTTCCGCCCGACAGCGCCTCCTTTCAGCAGCTCTCCCTGCATCGTGTGAATATGGCTGCGCAGACGCACAGTCTCTTCGTCCGTGCAGATCTTGTCCGCGTAAATCACAACCTCCGAAGCAATGCGCTGCTCTTCGATCTGGGTATCGGCCAAAAGCTCTTTCACCTTATCCTCCAGCTTCGCGCGGTATTCCGCTACAATCCGCGGATAGCGCTCTTCTATGAGAGTTACATTTTCGTCCATTCTCGCCAATTTGTCAAGAATGTCTGCCTTTAAGGATTCCCCTTCCTTTTCCCGGGAGGCCGACAGCTGCTCACACGCCCCCTGCAGAGCCGGGAGAAGGCTCGCCCACAGCTCCTCCTCATCCACGTCCTGCTCTTCCATGGAAAACACTTCCGGACAGCGGCCCAGGCCGGTCGCCGTAATATCATCCTTCACAGAAAAATGCTCCGACATCTGACGGAAATACTTCAGATACTCCGCTGCCAGTTCTTCATTAAAATGCAGAGACACCGCCTGCTCCGCATAGTCCTCATAGGTCACATACAGGTCAATCTTGCCGCGCTGCACATAGGCTTTCAGTTCATTGCGGATCGCGGACTCAAAAGGACTGAATTTCTTCGGCATTTTAATATTGACGTCAAAATAGCGGTGGTTCACCGCTTTGATTTCCACTGTAAACTTCTTATTGCTATGGAGATGTTCACATCTGCCAAAGCCTGTCATACTCTTAATCATTGCTTTTCCTTCCCGGCAACCATGAACCGCCAATTGCTCTTCTGGCTATTATACGTTATCGAATTCTGGCAGTCAACGGATTTCTTCGAATTAATACGCGCCTTCCCCTGTCTTCGCAGGGAATGCATGGCACTGTCCGGAAGCATTCCTGGCTCTATTATTTTCCATCCAGCAGTTCCAGCAGGTCCTCCCTGGTCATGCCGCTAAGCTGTCCGGTTTCTCCGCTGATGACCTGATCGGCAAGCTCACGCTTGTCCTCCTGCAGCTTCAGAATTTTTTCTTCAATCGAATTCTTTGCAATCAGCTTGTACACCGTCACTTTTTTCGTCTGTCCAATGCGGTGCGCACGATCCGTTGCCTGGTTCTGCGCGGCAACGTTCCACCATGGATCGTAATGGATCACCACATCCGCGCCGGTCAGATTCAGACCAACGCCGCCCGCTTTCAGGGAAATCAGGAAGACCGGCGTATCGCCGGCATTGAACTGCTTCACCAGCTCCAGACGCTTCTGTTTTGATGTGGCACCCGTAATTGTATAATACGGAATCTGATCCGCATCCAGACGGTTCTGTAAAATCTCCAGCATAGAAGTAAACTGAGAAAACAGCAGCATTCGGTGTCCGCCGTCAATCGCGCTGTGAATCAGCTCCAGACAGGCGTCTGCCTTGGAGGATTCGCCGCGGTAGCCTTCCAGACACAGGCTGGGATCACAGCAAATCTGGCGCAGGCGCATGAGCTCCGTCAGAATCACCAGCTTGTTCTTATTGAACTCAGCCGCGTCCTGTCCGGCGATTGTATCTCGCATATGGATCACCTGGCCGTCATAAAGCTGCTGCTGCTCTTTCGCAAGGCGCACATAACGAACCTCCTCGAGCTTATCCGGCAGGTCCTTCAGCACTTCCTCCTTCAGCCTGCGCAGGATAAAAGGCCCCGTCATTTTCTGCAAACGCTTCATGGCCTGCTCATCCTGATACTTCACTGCCGGAGTCTCGATTTCCCGCTTAAATACATCATAGGAATATAAAAATCCCGGCATCAGATAGTCAAAAATACTCCAGAGCTCACTTAGCCGATTCTCAATCGGTGTACCCGTCAGTGCATAACGATAACGGCTTTTGACCACCTTCACCGCTTTCGCCGCGGCTGTCGTATGGTTTTTAATATACTGTGCCTCATCAATGATCTCATATGTAAACGAGATCCCTTCATAGTGATGGATGTCCCGCTTCAGCAAATCATAAGAGGTCACCAGCACATCATAGGCCCGATACGCGCCAATCTTCGTCTGACGCTCCTCCTGTCCTCCTGTGATCAGTTCCACCCGCAGAGACGGGGCAAAGCGGGCAAACTCCTCTCCCCAGTTGAAAACAAGCGAGGCAGGCGCAACAATCAGAGAAACCGGTACACCCTCCGGCTTCTTCTTACCGGCTGTCTCTTTCTCATACCGCTCTTTTGCGGAAAGCAGCAGCGCGATCGCCTGCAGCGTCTTCCCCAGGCCCATATCATCAGCCAGAATGCCGCCAAACTGCCACGTTTCCAGCGTCCGCAGCCATTTATATCCATCCTTCTGGTACTGACGCATGATCTTCGACAGACTCTGAGGGACATCAAAATCCGCATCGTTCACCGTCTTGAATTCCTTGACCATCTCGCGGAAACGGCTGTCACGTTCACTGTAAACACGGTCATTGTCTTCAAGCATCTTATTCAGATACAGGGTACGGTAAAGCGGCAGATGCATCTTTCCCTGCACAAACTCCTTCGGCTTCAGATGCATGGAATCCATCATCTCCGCAAGCAGCTCCAGCGACTGATCGTTCAGATTTACATAAGAACCATCCTTCAGGCGGTAATAGCTTTTCTTTTCCCGATAGCTGTTCAGAATATCAAGCAGCTCGTCCTGCGGTACATCCTCTGTCGTAATGTCCAGATCCAGAAGACCGCTCGATACCGAGACGCCGACCGATACCTTGACCTGGCGAATCGTCCTGCGGGCACGAAAACGGTTTGTACACTGCACTTCCCCAAGCGCCAGCAGCTCATCAATCCCCTCTGACATCACCCGGTAAATCCGGTCTTCATCCCCGCCGCAGTTCAGTTCTTTCCGTGTCATGTCAATCTGCGGCAGCCAGGTCATCACCTGATACAGGGTCTCCTGTTCCGCTGCACTGTCGCGGTACACCTGCGTATGATTTTCCGAATCCGCTTCCACCGAATCCAGCAGGGAACATTCCTTCCCCTCATATCGTGCAAATGGAGCGCAGGTCACATCGCCCTCACGCGCGTCCAGGTAAAACACAAAGCTGACCTGCGGCGGCAGGAAGGAGTGAATCCGATCCGCATCCTTCTCCACGATCTCCACGACATCCCGCAGGGTAGGCAGCACCTGATAATAAAATTCGGACATGCTGTTGCGTCCGATCCGAAACGAAAAGGTTTCATGGCCGCCTGCGAGTCGGATCAGATCTTCAATCTTTTCCTGAAAACCCGGTTCTGAGCGGCGAAGGGTATCCTGATCCACATAATATGCACTGCTCATACCGAAAAACAGTTCCGGAAAACTCCCTTTCACCTGAATTCCATGAAACTCCTTCTGGCTCGATTTTTCAGAAAAAATCTGGTCGATCCAGCTTTGCTGCTCCTTTTTTTTCGGCAGCTCGGCTTCCTCAATCTCCATGGTCACACGGGGATTTCCTTCTCCCCGGCGAAGCATCTGCTTTTTGGTTTTTTCCGCGTCTCGATCCTCATATTCCACCGTGCCGTCGCCGAGTTCATTGTATAATTCATCCAGCCGCCAGCCAAACAGATTCAGAGAACCGCCCACACTGGCCGAGATATGATAAAAATAGCGGTTGCGTGTCGCATGCTCCAGGCGCTGTCCAAACTCCTCCTCTTCCTGCACAATCCGTTCAATAAACCGCAACCATTTCAGGCTCTCGCCCGTAAAATTGCTCCGCCGGTGATTGATCTCCGTATTCGAACCATAGGTCGCGGAGGATGCATTGCGCACATGCTCACAGAATTCATCCAGCTGCTTGATTACAAACAGCTTTCCCATCCCTATTTTAAAAGAAACCGTCAGCTGAGAATTCTTCTTCACCAGACGGGGCTTCAGCGTCAGACTCTGTTCCTTTGCTGTTTTATCCGCAACCAGCTGGTTGGTCCGCTTCAGCCGGTAGGTGTTCATGAGGATACAGGCTTCCCGGTCCGTCGCGTCTCCCACATTATGTGTTTTCAGATACTCGCG
Organism: Lachnospiraceae bacterium; assembly: GCA_021202635.1. GTDB lineage: Bacteria > Bacillota > Clostridia > Lachnospirales > Lachnospiraceae > Choladousia. Next base: position 21,334 of record JAJQCQ010000084.1, read on the forward strand.
CAGGCCAAAAAGAACCGCCGCCACATACTCACACTTTGAAATTCCCCCATAATACCAGCCATAATCCCCGAACTTTTTCCTGCACTTCGGGCAGCCGCACTGGGCTTTGCTTACAGAAGCGCGCGTAAACATCACGGTCGTCTGAAACTGCGTACGGCCAATCTTTGCGTTCCATATCACCTCGCCAACCATCTCGCTGCTCTGTCCATGGCGCTCATAGCCTGTGGTAACCTCCATATCATCGACCAGTCCCTGCCTGTACAGCTTCTCGCCCATCCTGCGCGCATCCGCCGGCAAATTCAGTGATCGAATCATCTCAGCGCCGTCAAAATAGCTGTAATGCTCCAGCTCTGAAAAGCTTCCGCTTCCCGACACACCATCCAGACTCTCCCGTGAGGCATCCCCCAGAAAGGTATACTCCTCCCCCTGGGCAGAATCCTCTTTCCGGCTATTTGTTTGAAAATCTTCCACAGCCATTCTCCTCTTAAAAGCTTCATTCTTTTCTTTCACTATACAGCAGTATACCCTGTTTTCCCGGAAAACGCAATTCCTATTTCTGTTCCGGTTGTTTTTTGGGGATAAATCTGCTATGATGAACGCCGAACAAACATGAGGAGGAATAGCAAATGGCCCTTGACGGGATTGTTATAGCAAATATTACAGCAGAGCTATCCGCGAAGCTGACCGGAGCCCGCGTCAGCAAAATCGCGCAGCCCGAGAACGATGAGCTGCTGCTCACCTTAAAAAACACCTCCGGGCAATACCGGCTGCTGCTCTCTGCGAGCGCCAGCCTGCCGCTGATCTATCTGACCAACACAAATAAGCCCTCACCCATGACCGCTCCTAATTTCTGCATGCTGCTGCGCAAACACATTGCGAATGGCAGAATTCTGCGGATCTGGCAGCCTGGCCTGGAACGCATTATCCATTTTGAGATTGAACACTACGATGAAATGGGCGATCTGTGCCGCAAGGACCTGATCATTGAGCTGATGGGCAAACACAGCAACCTGATTTTCTGCGATGACACCGGCATAATCATTGACAGCATCAAGCATGTCGGCTCCATGACCAGCTCGGTTCGCGAGGTTTTGCCCGGACGTCCGTATTTTATCGCGGTAACCCAGTCCAAATGCAACCCGCTTGCGACCTCGCAGGAAGAATTCTGTCTGACCGTGTTTTCAAAACCAATGCCCCTCGCAAAGGCAATCTACACCTCCTATACCGGCATCAGTCCTCTGATCGCAGAGGAGCTCTGTTTCCGCGCCAGCGCAGAATCCACACAGAGTGCCAACTCTTTCGATGCGATTGCTCAGCTCCATCTCTATCATATGTTTGAGCTTATGATGGAAGATGTAAAAGAAAAAAACTTTTCGCCTTCCATTATTTATGAATATGCAGGCCAGATGCGCGGCACTTCTCCGTCCGATGACACCGACAGTCGCCAGAACCCGGCGAAGAACGGGGTTTCCGCCGCTGCAGGAGCCACGCCGGTGGAATTTTCTTCCCTCCCGCTTACCATGTACGGGAATCACAGCGGCATCCAGGCACAGATATCCTATGAGATCCGCCCCTTTGCTTCCCCTTCCGAAATGCTGGAGCAATATTACGCCATGAAAAACACGGTCACCCGGATCCGCCAGAAGTCATCCGATCTGCGCCGCATCGCCACGACCGCACTGGAACGCTGCCGCAAAAAATACGAGCTTCAGCGAAAACAGCTGGCAGATACGGAAAAACGCGAAAAATACCGCATCTATGGCGAATTGATCCACACCTATGGCTACGGCGTGGAGCCGGGAGCAAAAAGCTTTGACGCACTGAATTATTATACAAATGAAATGATAACGATCCCGCTTGACGCGACGCTGACCGCGCAGGAAAACGCGCAAAAGTATTTCGACAAATATGGCAAGCTCAAGCGAACCTATGAGGCTCTGAGTGAGCTCACGAAAGAGACAAAAGCGGAGATTGACCATCTCGAATCGGTCTGTACCTTCATGGACATGGCGCTCTCTGAGGAGGATCTCGTGCAGGTAAAGGAGGAGCTGACGGACGCAGGCTACATCCGCCGGCATCATACCGGTAAAAAGGTAAAGATCACCTCGCGTCCGTATCATTACATCTCCTCGGACGGGTATGATCTATATGTTGGTAAAAACAATTATCAGAACGACGAGCTGACCTTCCGTCTCGCTTCCGGCAGCGACTGGTGGTTTCACGCCAAAGGGGCGCCCGGCTCTCACGTCATTCTGAAGGCCAATGGGCAGATGCCCCCGGATCGCGCCTTTGAGGACGCCGCGCGGCTTGCAGCCTGGTACTCCCAGAATCGCGGCGCCCAGAAGGTCGAAATCGACTACGTAGAAAAAAAACACGTCAAAAAGCCAAATGGGGCGAAACCCGGCTTTGTGGTCTACTATACCAACTACTCCATGGTGATTGACTGTGACATCTCATCCCTTCATCTGGCATCGGGCTGATGCCGGCGGCCTGCTGTCGGGAAGCTTTGCCTTCCCGGCACTTTTTCTGCCTCCGGAATATTTTCATCTTTCTGACCCTGTTTTCTGTCCTCCCATTTCTTCAGACATTCCTCGTCAATCTCATAAAAAGCATTGCCTTCTTTCACTATACGCGTGGACATCCAAATGCCTCCTCTCCCTGTTCCTTTTCCTGCAGACTCTTACATGTTATGAGGCATCCCTGCCCTTTTCAATATATGCCGCGGCAGCTCAAACCGTTTCATGGAATGCATTTCCCACGTTTTCAGAGAATCCTTAAAAAAATATTTCCGGCTGCGTTTTTTTCTCCGGATATCCAGGTCTATTTTTCTTCTTTTTCTCATAATAGTGATAGCAGGTGCCAACAGGAGCCGGGATCACGCACAGGAGCAGGAAGGAGGCGGAGCCCTTGCAGACAAAACTGGATCAGATTGCCAATCAGCATCACATGCAGCTGCTGAAAGCACTTCTTCCCCATCTCCCGATGAACCGTCAGAGAAGCTTTTCCATCCTGATCAAGGCCATCGAAATACGAAACGTTGTCGATTATTATAATCACGCTGCCGATGTTATCCGTCGCAGCACCGATACAGATAGCGAGTCCAACATGCAGGCGGACGAAGGCTTTCAGGAATGCGCCATACAGGAAAAACTGACGGAAAATACTCCGGGAGGCGGAGCCGAAGAATCCGCAGGAGGGGAAAATCCGTCAGCTCTCCTTGACATCCTTGCAGATATCCGCCAGTACTGTGACGAGGAGGATCGGGAAATGATCGATCAGGTACTGCAAATGATAAGCATGATTGAACTGTACAAGGTCTGTGCGGAATCCGCTTCCTAATCATCTTATTTCATTCTCAACAGAAAGGAAATGCTATGAGTGATAACAGTTGGATGAAAAATCCTGCCCTCGGAGGCATTGACCCGGCCAAATTGGAAATGCTTTCTTCTCTCGCGGAACAGGCGCAGGGAAAAAAACAAAATGAGCTGCTGCCTTTTCTGATGGCCGCAGCCCAGTCCGATTCCGGCGGGATGAGCTTTGATTCTGCGGAGACAGAGGCCATTATCAATGTCCTCAAGGTCGGCAAAACGCCACAGGAAATTCAGAAAATTGATCGGATTCTCTCAATTATGAAAACGATGAGAAAATGATTCGTACCTTCCCAATTTCTGCCAGGCGCTTATGCCGTGTATTCCTCCGTTGTGATGTAACCCGATATCCGGTACGTACTTCCGTTGCTGCGTATCGTCACTGCTCCGCAGTCCATCGTTGTGTAAAGCGTGATTCCGGCTGCACGCAAACGCTCCACAGCTGCGGCTGCGGGATGGCCGTAGCTGTTATCCTCGCCGCAGGAAATCACACCAAAGGCTGGCGAGGCGGCCGCCAGAAAAGCTTCAGAGGATGCCCCCTTTGAGCCATGGTGTCCCACCTTTAAGACATCACAGGTAAGCTCCACACCGGAGGAGGCGAGAGCCAGCTCTGACTCCCCCTCCAGATCCCCGGTAAAAAGCATGCGGAAAGCCCCGTATTGGAGAAGCAATACCATAGAGTCCTCATTCTTATCTCCGGACAAAGCCAGGGAATCGGGCGCCAGGCACGTAAGGGACCAGGAGGATGTACTTCCCAATGCCGCTCCCGCTTCCATACCGAATACAGGAATCCCCAGCTTTTCTGCATATGCCCTCAGATCAGCAAAGTCCTCCGCATCTGCCGTTGGCGGAAGAATGAGATTTTTCAACGTAATTCCATGCGCATTGCTTCCCGCAAAGCCAGGCAGATAGTCTTCGAGGTATTCTTCTATCCCACTGATGTGATCGCTGTCCGCATGAGACAGAAAAACATAATCAAGTCTGCTGATCCCATAGTATTTCACCACCTGACTGATCCGATATTCCCAAAGTCCGCTCACAGAGCTGCTCCCGCCATCAATCAGACAATTCGTTCCGTCCGGAAACCGGATGAGCGCACCATCTCCCTGACCCACATCGATACAGGTCACGGTCAGATCACTGCGTGGATGAAATCCCATCAGGCAGAGGCCCCCTGCGATTGCGCAAATCCACACCAGCCCTCCCATCCTTTGTTTTCTCGCGTTCACACGCTGGCGCCTTCTGCTTTTTCCCGTCAATAAAAGATGCGTGACACCTGCCGCGGCAAGCAGCAAACCATAGTAAAGCATGACCTTCCACACCCCCGGACAGCCCGCGACCCAGAGCGCGCCCGGCATCTGCTGCTCAGCCACACAAAGCTCTTCAAACAGGCCCAGCAGATAATACACAGGAGCAGCCAGAAAGGTGCCCGCCGGGATACTGACCAGACCCGCCAGACAGGAAATCAGGGCAGAGCCCATCAGAGCCGACATCAGCGGAATCACAGCCAGATTGACTATCACGCTCCATGGAGCCGTCTGATAAAAGAACCAGAGTGTAATAGGTAATGTACCAGACCAGACACCCACGCCCTGGCACAGCACATCCCATATCTGCCCGCCTGTTTCTGACAGTTTTTCTCCCTGTTTCCGCCTTTTTGCCTGCCCTGGATTCTCTTTTTCCCGCTCTGCTCCTCTTCTTTGATTTTCCGGTCGGGATTCGATTCTTCCCGTCTTTTCTTTTTTCACACGAAATGGATTGACTTCCTGGAGCTGCGGCACGAGCAGCGCGATTGACAGGATTGCGCCGAATGACAGAAGAAAAGAAGAGCTTCCGGCGGCACGTCCATCCTGAGACAGTATCAGAGCAGCCGCAACGCCAGCGGCGGTCAGGGTGTCATTTTTCCGGCCCACAATCTGCGATCCAAGCCAGAGCAGAAACATGATGCAGGCGCGCACAGCAGATACGCCAAAACCAGCCATCAGGGCATACAGTACCACCACAGCTGCCGACGGCAGCGCAGCCAGAATAAATGGCAGGCGCATGCGGCGCAGCAATTGATAGATACACATCCCGATCATACTGATATGAAGACCGCTGATGGAAATAATATGCGCAATGCCGCCTTCCTGGTATAGCTGCTTCCATTCCTGCTCCATATAGCTTTTCTCGCCAAGACTGATCGCAGAAACAGTGCGCGCTGCTTTTTCCTCCAGAATCTGAAGATAGGAATTGCGCAGGGCGCGGCGAAACCGTGCAAGCATACGGGGCAGAGAAAAACTCCCTTCCAGCACAGCTGTGACATTCGCGCCAGTGAGCCATCCTACCGTATTTTTCGCAAAATAATACTCCCTGAAATCAAACTGGCCGGGATTCTGCGCAGCGGAAAATGGCATCCAGGTGCCCGTCAGACGAACCCGGTCACCAGGCAGCAGACTGTCTGTTTCAATTGTACAATAAATTTTTAATTCGGAAGATAAAGAACCATTCGATTTGTCATTTGTAGAAAGAACCACTTGATTTACAGAAAGGCGTATGCCTTCAGATACCGCGCTGACCTCTGACACAGTGCCTTCCACTGTCAGCGCATTGCCCGAACCTGCGGTCCTGGTCAGATATTCCTGTACCTCCAGGAGTGCCTCATCCCTTGCGGAACCACGTATGCATCCTGTTATGCCAAAAAAGATCGCGACCACAAGACACAGCAGAGCCAGCGGCCGTCTTCTCATTGCTCCACCCTCTCTCCCGTATATGCTTTCTCCGGCTGAACGCGTCTCTCCTTTTGCATTCAGCCGGAACAGATATCTTTTCGTTACTGGTCACAGCCCGACCACGCACTTGCTGTGGGGATAGGGTTGAAAACAAAGTAGTTGCAAGCATCTCTCTCTTTTTCCCTGCTACTCCGTCTGGATTTCAGCGGACACATCCGCATCTGTCACTCCGGCGATCGCGCCATCTGCACCCGCGGCGGAACTGTCCTCATCCGCAGCGTAACCATCCGCACCCGCGATAATGGCATCTGACGTGCTCGAATCCGCCAGGTCTTTTGCTGTTTCCAGATCACTCTCATCCGCCTCAGAGGAAAGTGCAGCATCTTCACTCCCGTCCAGCTCCGGTTCCCCTTCTGCCTCATTTCCTTCCACAGCGGCCTCTTCCGTCTCGGACTCCAGACTCTCCACCTCAATCAGGCTTTCATTTAACAGGAATACTTCGTTCAGCTCTATCTCATCCCAGAACAGGACATTCGAAGAACCTTCGATTGTAATTCTCACTCCGTCAACGTCATCGGCAGTCTCGCAGATAGAATTTACGATCGCGTACAAAGCCGTCGTGGCAGAGGGCGGATTCTCCGTCGGCTGCTGGTTAAATTCCTCACTGAAATTGATCGTGCAGACCCCGTTTTTTGTCGAGATATCCAGAATTTCCGTCGACGCATTCATCACTGTCCTGCGGTCTGAATAATCAGAGCCTTCCATCAGCTGTTCCAGAATCACACGAACGAGTACCATATTACTCGAATAATCTACATTTCGAACCTCTTTTAACAGTTTTGTCCCATCCTCATTCGGAAAATACAAAACGAGGGAGGTCGTCTGATAAGAGTTAATCCCGCCATTTTTCGTATCAATAAAGTTTTCCGCATCCATCGCCGCTACCAGCTCGCCATTCGCGTCCACCAGCTGCTCCGAATCTACAGTCAGAATGATTTTCGTCACACCAGGGATCTGGCAAATCGTCTTTACCACAGCAGCGCGCAAAAGAACCTCCGTGATGTTGTCCATCTCATAGTATGCGTCTGAAAAGTCAATCCGAAGTGCGTCGATCCCGCGCTCATAGCCCTGATACAATACCGTCTCCGGAATCACACTGGTATAGACCGCATCCTCCGGCACGGTCGACATCTGCGCCATAAGCTCTGTCATCATTTCATCAAACGTCTCTGCGGCAGGCGAATAGCTCATTTCATAAAGGCTTGTACCGGATGAATTTTTATAATAAATCGTATAGCTGGTACTGTCTTCCTTCTTCCCGCAGCCGCCGGAAAGAAGCAGTGCGGCAGCCAGAAGCAACAGCACACAAAAAGAAACGCTTCTTTTTTTCTTCACGTAAATCCCTCCGCAGATGGTCTCGATTCACGGATGGAATCGAACACACAACTCTCTAAAATGATTTCTGATAGCCATTCAGAATCACAGCGGCACACAGACCTGCAGCCTGCTGTCTGGAATCGTTATGATTTCCATGATCACGGCACATATTTCAGCGGAATCCGCACAGTGAAGGTCGTTCCTTCTCCCTCACGGCTATAGACCTTTATCGCGCCATGATGCATCAGAACCGCGCTTCTCGTGATTGCGAGTCCCAGTCCGGTACCGCCGATCTCCCGCGAATGCGATTTATCTACGCGGTAAAAGCGCTCAAAAATATGCTCCTGAGATTCCTCCGGGATACCGATTCCGGAATCATCCACCCGGATGTAAAAATATTTACTGTCCACATTAAGAGAAACATGTACCCATCCGCCGTCCCGGTTGTATTTGATCCCGTTTTCAATCAGATTGGAGATCGCGAGCGTCAGTTTTGTCTCATCTACCTCTGCGAGAATTGGTTTAAAGCTCTCCAGCACCAGATCGACGTTTTTCGTCCCTGCGATCGGACGCAGCCTTTTCAGTACCAGCTCGATCAGCTGATTGATATTCGTCTCTTCAATATGGACGTCCGAAGAACGCTTATCCATCTTCACGAGTGAAAGCAGGTCCGATATAATTTTATTTTCGCGGTCTACTTCCTCCGCGATGTCTCCCATAAACTCCCTGTAGAGTTCAACCGGCACGTCCTCCTGTGCCAGAAGGGAATCCGCCAGGACCTTCATCGAGGTAATCGGTGTTTTCAGTTCATGTGAGACATTTGAGACGAACTCCTGCCGCGAATCCTCCTGTGCCTTCATACGCTTCAGCATACGGTTATATGCCTCAGCAAGAAGCTGCGTCTCCGTATAATCCGGGATAGAGATTTCTTCATCATTTACACCCGCAACATCCTCCAGAGACTGTGTAATTTTTCCAAACGGACGCGTCAGAATCCGTGAAACGTAAAAGGCCACCCCCAGAATCAGGAGCGTCAGAATCGACTGCAGCTGCAGCACGATCCGGCTGATGCCTGCTTTTCCATTGGCGATATCTACCGTAGGAACACTGATAATCATAATTCCTTCCGTTTCCCCGGAATCATCGTTTACGATCGGAATCGTCATTTCCAGGAACTGGTTGTCTTCGTCATAGTTCGTCGAATTCGTCCCCTGAAACGTCAGAAGCACTTCCTCTGAAATAATCACTTTATCTACATCAATGTCATAGGTGTCTTTGATAATACGAAAATTGCTGTTGACAAGAATCAAACGCCCGGAATACAGGGATGCCATCTGGTCAATCAGCCGATCGACCTGATCGGAATCGTTCCCATGCATATATTCGGACTCTGAGATCTGCTCCAGAATCTGCTGGCACTGCCGCTCCAGCAGCTGTGCCTTCTGCTCAACTGCCTGCGACTCATAGTTCGTCAGAACCGCGTACCGCATCAGAAGAACAGGAATCACACCCACCAGAATGAAAAACAGGAAGATACGTGCCTGCAGGCTTTTTAAATATTTTTTAATGATTGGCTTAATGCTGGAAATAGTAACCCACTCCCCACTTCGTATGTACATATTTCGGTTCGCTCGGGTTCGCCTCAATTTTTTCGCGCAAACGACGGATATGCACATCCACTGTTCTCACATCCCCCGGATACTCGTAACCCCACACGGTATTTAAAAGACTCTCCCGGCTGTATACCTTATTTGGATTAAAAACAAGCAGCTCTAAAAGGTCAAATTCCTTTGTCGTCAGATTCACCTCTTTGCCGGCGACACTGACTCTCCTGCCATCGCAGTCCAGAACGAGATCGCCCACCTCCACGATCTTCCCCTTCGGCTCAGCCGCATTTTTCTGGGAAGTCCGTCGGATAATTGCTTTCAGCCTCGCCTTGACCTCAAGGATATTAAAGGGTTTCGTGATATAATCGTCTGCACCGTACTCCAGGCCCATGATCTTATCCATATCGTCGCCCTTCGCCGTCAGCATAACAATCGGCACATCGGAGAATTCACGAATCTGCTGACATACCTGCAGGCCGTCCAGCTTCGGCAGCATCAGATCCAGAAGGATAATGTCGTATTTATTTTCCCTTGCCAGCCGCACTGCTTCCTCCCCATCGTAAGCGCAGTCCACGTCCATGTCATCCTGCTCCAGACTGAACCGGATGCCCTTAACGATCAACTTCTCATCATCCACTACCAAAACTCTTTTCGCCATAATAATCTCCTTACAATATCTATACGGTTATGAGGTCTTTGATCTTAGAGAAGACCCCGCTCTTGATTCCGGAAATATTCTGAATCTCCTCAATCGAAGCAAACGCTCCGTGCTCGCTTCGATACGCAAGAATCGCAGCGGCCTTTGCCTCGCCGATCCCGGGAAGCGTCATCAGTTCCTGGGCTGTCGCTGTATTCAGATTAACCTTACCGTCGGAAGTATCTGCTGCTTCCCCGCTCCCGGCCGACACTGCCTCATCCGCAGTGGAGTTTCCTTCTGAGAGCATGCCCGCTGTTTCACTGCTCATCCCTTCCGCTGACGCGCCGGAAGCCTTCAGCAACGCTGTCTCTTCTGTCGAATAAACATAAAGCTTCTGTCCATCCCTGACTGCCGCCGCCTGATTCAGCCACTCCTCATCCGCTCCCAGGGAAAAACCGCCCGCCTGCGCAATCGCGTCACAGACACGCATATCGCCCCTGATCGGATACACGCCGGGTTCCTTCACTGCGCCGCAGACGTAAACATAACCAAGAATCGCCTCGGTTTCCGTCTCTGCCAAAGAGAGCCCACCTTCCTGTGCGGATTCTGTCTCTGCCAGAGAACGTGTATCCTCCTCTGCCGATTCTGTCTCTGCCGAAGAGAGCAGATTTTCCGCTGTGGATTCCGTTTCCACGGTCAGTCCCGCCGTATAAAGCGTGCCGCGCTCTCCACAGCCTGACGCTCCGGTCAGGACAACGCATAACAGGGCTGTAGCCAGCCCTCTTTTTTTCCATAACATATACCCATGCGGCCAAAGCCACTGTTTTCCCGTATACGTTCCTTATTTTAACGAAAAATGAAATACTTTGCAACAGATTTTTTACAGATGAAAGAAAATTTACCATTTAAATATTACAATTCCAATAACAGTTAAAAGCATACCAAAGACCTTCCGCCCTTCCAGCGGCTGCTTTTCTACTCCAAACAGTCCCAGCAGCTCAATCCCATACGAAACAATCAGCTGTGCAACAACAATCAGCATAGCTGCGCGCGCGGGACCCAGGCTTCCCATCGCCTTCACTACTGTTATGGTAATAAATGCGCCGATCACGCCGGAAAGAAGCATATATTTCGGCTCCACCAGCCACAGCCTGGCCACATTCGTCCGATCTGTGAACAGCCACGCCAGAATACAGACAAGCAAAGCGGTCAGCTGCACAAAAGCAGACGAGAGCCAGAGACTCGTCTGCTTTGTCATTTCCGTATTAAACACTCCCTGTATACTCATCAGCGCACCAGAAAGCAGCGCGATCAGAATTCCCCACATAATTTCCTCCTGCATTCAGGCCGGCAACATGAGAAATCTCCATTATCTGTCACCGTCCCATATGATTGTTCTGGCAGGAGTATGCTCGGTTTTCCGAAAAAATATACATGATTACTGTCAAAAGGACGTTTCCAGACGCACCACCATCTCATCAATATCCTTTTTCTCAATCACCAGAGGCGGTACCAGACGCAGTACATTGCCTTCTGCGCTTAAAACCACCAGCCCGTTTTCGAGCGATTTGCTCACAATCTCACCGACCGGGCGTCCCTCGACCAGCAGTCCCTGCATAAATCCTTTGCCCCGCCGTGCGGTCAGGAAATCATATTTTTCCACCAGCTCATCCAGTCTCTGTTCCAGATAAGGGGTTAACTCCCGCACATGATCGATCACGTGAAGCTTTTCAAAAAGATCAAATACCTTTGACACAGCAGCACAGGCAAATGGATTGCCGCCATAGGTCGTTCCGTGATCTCCCGGAACCAGAGAAGCCTTCGCCGTCTTTTCGTTCAGCAAAAATGCCCCCACCGGCACGCCGCAGCCAAGCGCCTTCGCGCAGGTCATAATGTCCGGCTGCACACCGTACTGCTGGCAGGCAAACCAGCTCCCGGTGCGCCCCATGCCGCACTGAATTTCATCCAGAATCAGCAGAATATCCTTTTCCTCGCACAGAGCGCGCACGCCGCGCAAAAACTCCGGTTCCGCAGGATAAATTCCCCCTTCGCCCTGTACCGTTTCCAGAATGATTGCGCAGGTGTGCGCCGTGATCTGTGCTTTCACGCTCTCCAGATCATTGAATTTCGCAAATCTCACCCCGCCCATCAGCGGACGAAATGCCTCCTGATAGTGCGGATTTCCCGTCACAGACAGTGCGCCGACGCTCCGGCCGTGAAAGGAATGCTCCATGGCGATAATCTCATAATTGGCCTCAGCAGTCTCATCTTCCGCTGCGTTTTTCCCGGCCGCATTCTTTTTTAAATAGGCATATTTCCGTGCCGCCTTCAGCGCACCCTCAATCGCCTCTGTGCCGCTGTTGGTAAAAAATACCTTGTCCATGCCGCTCGCCTTCGCCAGCTTCGCAGCCGCCTCCGGAAGAGGCTCGTTGTAAAACAGATTCGAGGTATGGATCAGCTTATCAATCTGCGTCTTCAGCGCTTCGTTATACGCCTGATTGCCGTATCCGAGCGCAAAAACCGCGATCCCGGCGCCAAAGTCCAGATAGTCCTTTCCGTCCACATCGGTCAGGTATACCCCTTCCCCTCTCTCAAACACCACCGGAAACCGATTGTACGTGTGAAGCACATGCTGCTCTGTCAAATCCATATATTCCTGACTGGTCATTTTCTTCTCCTTCCATGCTGCCGGCGTTTTCTGCCCTGTCCCGTCAGCTCTCGTGATAGTAGCGCTCCTCCCGGTCGCCGATAATTGCGGTGCCGATTCCTTTGTTGGTGAAAAATTCCAGCAGCAGACAATGTTCAATTCTGCCATCCAGAATATGCACCCTCGATACGCCTCCCTCAATCGCCGCAATACAATTCTGAAGCTTTGGCAGCATACCGCCGCCGGCGTTTCCGCTTGCCAGAAAGGCTCTGGCCTCCGGAATGGTCAGCTCACTGATTAAAGAGGTGTGATCCAGCGGATCCCGGTAAACCCCTTCTATATCTGTCAGGAACGCCAGCTTCGCTGCCCTGACCGCTTTCGCAATCGCACAGGCGGCATCATCCGCATTGATATTGTAAGAATGGTACTGGTCGTCCGAACCAATCGGGCAGATCACCGGAATAAAATCGTTGTCCAGCAAGGTGTCAAGGAGCTCAGTATTGACTTCCCTCACCTCACCGACATAGCCGATGTCTTTTCCGCCTGAGAGCTTTTTATCCACCCGCAGCACCGAGCCATCCTTCCCGCTGATACCGACCGCCTTCAGGCCAGTCTTTTCCATCATCGACACAAGACCTTTATTGATCCGGTTCAGCACCATTTCCACGACCTCCATCGTGTCCTTATCTGTGACACGCAGTCCATTGACAAAACTTGTCTCCAGGCCCAGCTTATTAATCCATTTTGTAATCTCCTTGCCGCCTCCATGTACAATAATCGGCCGGAAGCCAACCAGCTTTAACAGCGCAACGTCACGAATCACGCTCTTTTTCAGCTCATGATCCACCATTGCGCTTCCGCCATATTTCACGACAATGGTCTTCCCCTGAAAGCGCTGAATATAGGGCAGTGCCTCTATCAGGACACTTGCTTTCTGAAGCCAGAGCTCCATTTCTGTTGATTCCATGTTTACAGTCCTTTCCGTCATCCGAGATGAAACGCACGTAACTGTTCAGTACCTTCACAGTTACAAACGCACATTTAGCTGCGATAGTCCGCATTAATTTTGATATAGTCGTAGGTCAGATCGCATCCCCACGCCGTCGCTTCCGCATCACCCATTTTGATGTCTGCGATCGCAGTCACGGCGCTCTCTGAGAGGATTCGGGTGGCCTCTTCCTCACTGTAATCGGTCGGTACGCCATTTTCGATGATCTTCTGTTTTCCCGCCGCACTTTCAAACCAGACATCTACTTTATCCGGGTCAAACTGTGCACCCGAATATCCCATTGCGCAGAGAATGCGCCCGCAATTCGCGTCGTGCCCATAAATCATGGCTTTCACAAGACTGGAGGAAACCACCGATTTACTGATTGTCACAGCCTGCTCCTTACTCTCGGCCCCGACAACCTTTACTTCAAACATTGCCGTCGCGCCCTCGCCATCCGCCGCCATCTTCTTTGCCAGGCAGGTATTTACCTCATTCAATGCTTCAAAAAACGCAGCGTAATCCGCATCCTCTTCTGTGATTTCCAGGTTTCCCGCCAGGCCATTTGCCAATACCAGGCAGGTATCGTTCGTCGATGTATCCCCGTCCACAGAAACCATATTGTAAGTGTCCGGTACGCTCGCGCTGAGCGCTTTCTGCAGCAGCTGCTGTGAAATATTCGCATCTGTTGTGATAAAGCTCAGCATGGTGCACATATTCGGATGTATCATGCCGCTGCCCTTACACATACCGCCCACTGTCACCGTTTTTCCGCCAAGCTCCAGCTGCACGGCAGCCTCTTTTCTCACCGTATCCGTAGTCATAATCGCTTCCGCCGCAAGGATACCGCCCTCCGCATCCCCCAAAAGGAGTGGCTTCATGGTGTCAATGCCCGCACAAATCTTTGTGATTGGCACCTGTTGTCCGATCACGCCGGTCGAGGCAACCAGTACCTGATTTTCACGAATGCCAAACAACTCCGCCGCCTTCGCCGCTGTATCGCGGCAATAGCCATAACCTTCCGCTCCGGTGCAGGCATTTGCCACACCGCTGTTTACTACGACCGCATGAGCGGTTCGGTCATTGCAGGCCTCGCCCTCACTGACAGCGCTTCCAGCCGATTCTGTGACCGGCAGACCTTTTACGATACACTGATCCCACTTCACCGGGGCCGCCTTTACCAGATTGGTCGTAAAGGTTCCCGCCACGCGGCAGGCCGTCTCACTGTAAACCATAGCCATATCCTTGCCGCTTTTTTTGATTCCGGCCGCAATGCCGGTTGCGCAAAATCCTTTTGCGGCTGTCACGCCGCCTGCTATCTTCTGCATGAATATCCTCCCATTTTTGCTGCCACTTCCGTATCCGGAATCCGGTAGTCTTCGCTCTGGCCTGTCGTTTACGGGAACATCGGCGCCAGCCGCAGTCCCTCTGCTTCATCCAGTCCAAACGCCAGATTCATATTCTGTACAGCCTGTCCTGCCGCGCCCTTTACCAGATTGTCCATCGCTCCCATCATGATGATCCGGTTTGTCCGCGGATCAATTTTAAAATTGACGTCTACAAAATTACTGCCCTCTACCCACTTCGTCTGCGGGCAGATATCCTTCTCCAGAACACGCACAAAATATTCCTTATTATAATAACGATCGTAGACGGCTTTCACTTCTTCGTACGTGACCGCCTTCGTCAGAGAAGCATACGCGGTAATCAGAATGCCCCGATTCATCGGTACCAGATGCGGAGTAAAATTCAGTACAACAGGCTTTCCCGCCGCATAGCCAAGCTGTTCCTCAATCTCCGGCGTATGCCGATGGGTCGCCACCCCATAGGCTTTGATATTTTCATTTACCTCACAGTAAAGATTATCTGTCTTCGTCCCACGTCCCGCGCCGGATGTGCCGGATTTCGCGTCAATAATAATCGTCGCCGGGTCGATCAGTCCCTCCTTTACCAGCGGGTAGATCGAAAGGGTGCTGCAGGTCGGATAACAGCCCGGATTGGCGATCAGCCGCGCGTTCCGTACCTGCTCCCGGTTGATCTCGCAAAGGCCATACACCGCCTCATCGATAAACTGCGGCGCCTTATGCGTCATCCCATACCATTTCTCATATATTTTTACGTCCTTCAGCCGAAAATCCGCGCTCAGGTCGATCACCTTTGCCCGTGAGAGAATCCCCTCATTGACCAGAGACGCGCACAGTCCCTGCGGCGTCGCGGTAAAAATCACATCGGCCTGATCCGCCAGCTCCTCCATATTATCATCCATGCATTTCGCATCCACAAGCTGAAACATATTCTGATAGATGGACGCATATTTCTGATCCACATAACTGTGCGAACCGTACCAGACAATTTGCGCATCCGGGTGTCCAAGAAGAAGGCGTACCAGCTCGCCCCCCGCATATCCGGTTGCTCCGATAATACCTGCTTTTATCATTTTCACAGACTCCTTCATAACAACATCTAAAAATCCTCTTCAACGCCAATCGTTTCTGAAGCATACCCTGACCGCGCAGAAAATGCGTAATCAGAATAGGAGCAGAAACCGCCAGTACACTATACTCCCGTGCTGAAAAAATGTAAAGCGTTTTTGAGATTGCATAATTATACATGATTACTGTATATTATGCAATACTTTTTTCACTTTTTCTTGGGAAAATCACCTGTATTTTTTTGTATATTATTCATTTTTTTATGTTTCAATGCATTTTCCCGCTTGCATAATCTTCTCAGTTGCGGTATAGTACACAAAGGAAACAGGAT
The DNA here is from genome assembly GCA_021202635.1 of Lachnospiraceae bacterium. Lineage (GTDB taxonomy): Bacteria > Bacillota > Clostridia > Lachnospirales > Lachnospiraceae > Choladousia. The sequence goes on from JAJQCQ010000084.1 coordinate 37,432, forward strand.
TGCTTCGTTTCCCGTAAACACCTGTGAGGAGGAATTGTATTATGAAAGAAAAAGTAGTTCTCGCGTATTCCGGCGGTCTGGACACCACTGCCATTATCCCATGGCTGAAAGAAAATTTTGATTACGATGTCGTCTGCTGCTGCATTGATGTCGGACAGGGGAATGAGCTGGATGGCCTGGACGAGCGTGCGAAGCTCTCCGGTGCGTCCAAATTATATATTGAAAACATCGTTGATGAGTTCTGCGATGACTTTGTGATGCCCTGCGTCAAGGCCGGCGCGGTATACGAACACAAATATCTGCTTGGCACTTCGATGGCCCGTCCCGCAATCGCGAAAAAGCTGGTAGAGATCGCGCGCAAGGAAAATGCGGTGGCGATCTGTCATGGCGCGACCGGCAAGGGCAATGACCAGATTCGCTTTGAACTCGGGATCAAGGCACTCGCCCCGGATATCAAAATCATTGCTCCGTGGAGAATGACGGATGTGTGGACGATGCAGTCCCGCGAGGACGAGATTGCTTACTGTGAGCAGCACGGCATTCATCTTCCGTTTGCCGCAGATTCCAGCTACAGCCGCGACCGCAACCTCTGGCACATCAGCCATGAAGGTCTGGAGCTTGAGGATCCGGCAAATGAGCCAAACTACGACCATATGCTGGTGCTCGGTGTGACACCGGAGAAGGCGCCGGAGCAGGGCGAGTATGTCACTATGACATTTGAGGCCGGCATTCCGAAAACACTGAATGGCCGCGAAATGAAAGTATCCGAGATCATCAAAGAGCTGAACGCGCTCGGCGGCAAGCACGGCATTGGCATCGTTGATATTGTGGAGAACCGCGTAGTCGGTATGAAGTCCCGTGGCGTATATGAGACGCCAGGCGGCACAATCCTCATGGCCGCGCATGAGCAGCTGGAAGAGCTGATTCTCGACCGTGAAACGCTTGAGACGAAGAAAAAACTTGGCAGCCAGTTCGCGCAGGTCGTATACGAAGGCAAGTGGTTTACCCCGCTGCGTGAGGCGATCCAGGCGTTCGTCGATGTGACGCAGAAGGATGTGACCGGTGAAGTGAAATTTAAGCTCTATAAGGGCAATATCATCAAAGCCGGAACGACCTCTCCGTACTCCCTCTACAACGAATCCCTGGCCTCCTTTACCACTGGTGATCTGTATGACCATCATGACGCGAGCGGATTCATCACTCTGTTCGGCCTGCCTTTAAAGGTACGCGCAATGAAAAAAGCAGAACTGGAGAACAAAAAATAAGCATGAAGATTTATGGTTTACAGAAATTGACATTACTGGATTACCCCGGTAAAGTCGCCTGCACAGTCTTTCTGGGCGGGTGTGATTTCTGTTGCCCTTTCTGTCACAACAGTGAGCTGATCGGGAGCTACTCCTGCAAGGGTTCTGACTTTGCAGGAGCCGTTCCCGGAATCAATGAGAATAAGCTGTCGCGAACGATTCCTCCCGAAGCAATCTCCGCGGCAGATTTCTTTTCTTTTCTGAAAAAACGCCGTGGATTGCTTGACGGTGTAGCTGTCACCGGCGGAGAACCCACGCTGCATCGTGACCTGCCAGAGTTTCTGGCGCAAATCCATGAATTGGGATTTTCCATCAAGCTGGACACAAACGGAAACCATCCCGACCTGCTTTCCTCGCTTCTGGAAATGGGGCTGGTTGACTATGTGGCGATGGATATCAAAAATGCCCCCTCGCGATACAGCAAGACCATTGGCAAACCAGGTTTTGACCTTTCCAACGTTCGCCGAAGCGCTTCTCTTCTCATGAACGGAACGGTTGACTACGAATTTCGCACTACCGTAGTAGCAGAATTCCATGACGACGCGGTTTTTCCCGAAATCGGTCAATGGATTTGTGGCGCAAAGCGCTATTTCTTACAATGCTTTGTTGACCGGGATACGGTTTTAAGAACGGGTCTTCACGCCCCCGGGGAAGAAGATCTGCGCCATTATGCAGCGCTGATGCAGCCTTACGTGCGGGAGGTAGCGCTGCGCGGTGTATGACAGCGCATTTTCCCTCGCGGCAGAAACAGGATACTCGTTTTCATATGCCCTCGGCAGCAGGAACAAAAACATGTTCTGAATCAGTCCTCAGAATCCCCCCGACAGCGGCAGCAACCCCCATCCACCACATTTTGTATACACATTCAATCGTCTCAACTAGATATTGATTTTCTTTTTCATATGTGCTACAATGCATTTGCTCGCGCTGAAAACGACCGCATCCCTGTACGGCAATTTTCAGCTTCAGGCATTTGTGAATCTTTCATTCGTTTCAAACATGGAGGTTTTTATGTACCAGGTAAAAAAACGTGACGGCTCAATCGCCGAATTCCATATTCATAAAATCAGTGTGGCGATCACCAAAGCCTTTGACGCCGAAGGGAAGCAGTATCACCCCAGCATCATCGATATGCTGTCTCTGCGCACCACTGCCGATTTTGAAGAGAAAATAAAGGACGGCTACATTTCTGTCGAAGACATTCAGGACAGCGTGGAGAAAGTCCTGTCAGAAGCAGGCTATGCCGATGTGGCCAAATCCTATATTTTATATCGCAAGCAGCGCGAAAAGCTGCGCAACATCAATTCCACCATGCTCAATTACAAAGACCTGGTGGATGACTATCTCCAGATCAACGACTGGCGCGTAAAAGAAAATTCCACGGTCACCTATTCCGTGGGCGGACTGATTTTGTCCAACTCCGGCGCGATCACAGCCAACTACTGGCTGAGTGAAGTCTATGACAAAGAAATCGCCGACGCGCACCGCTCTGCTGAGATTCATCTGCACGACCTGTCCATGCTGACCGGCTATTGTGCAGGATGGAGTCTCAAACAGCTTATTCAGGAAGGTCTCGGCGGGGTTCCCGGAAAAATTACCTCTTCCCCCGCGAGCCACCTGAGTACACTTTGCAATCAGATGGTGAATTTCCTCGGTATCATGCAGAATGAATGGGCCGGCGCCCAGGCATTCTCTTCTTTTGATACTTATCTGGCACCGTTTGTGCGCACCGATCATCTGTCACAGAAGGATGTCAAGCAGTGCGTCCAGTCCTTTGTCTATGGCGTCAATACGCCTTCCCGCTGGGGCACTCAGGCGCCGTTCTCCAACATCACGCTGGACTGGACGGTTCCAAATGACCTTAAGCATCTGCCCGCGATCGTCGGCGGCAAAGAACAGGATTTCACCTACGGCGACTGCCAGAAGGAAATGGACATGATCAACAAAGCTTTTATCGAGATCATGATTGAAGGTGACGCCAACGGCCGCGGATTCCAGTATCCGATTCCGACCTATTCCATTACAAAAGACTTCGACTGGAGTGAGACGGAAAACAATCGCCTCCTCTTTGAAATGACTGCCAAATACGGCACCCCGTATTTTTCTAACTATATTAATTCTGATATGGAGCCGAGTGATGTCCGCTCTATGTGCTGCCGCCTGCGCCTGGATCTGCGCGAACTGCGCAAAAAATCCGGCGGCTTCTTCGGTTCCGGCGAATCGACCGGTTCGGTCGGTGTTGTCACCATCAATCTGCCCCGCATTGCTTACCTGGCCACGGACGAAGCTGATTTCTATACCCGTCTGGACAGGCTGATGGACATAGCCGCGCGCAGCTTAAAGACAAAGCGTACCGTCATCACAAAGCTTCTGGACGCAGGACTGTATCCTTACACCAAACGTTACCTCGGCAGCTTTGACAATCACTTTTCCACCATCGGCCTCATCGGCATGAATGAAGCCGGGCTGAACGCAAAGTGGCTGCGTCAGGATCTGACCCACGCAAAGACACAGGCCTTCGCCAAGGACGTGCTGAACCATATGCGTACTCGCCTTTCTGATTATCAGGAGCAGTATGGCGACCTCTACAATCTGGAAGCGACGCCCGCGGAATCCACGACTTATCGTTTCGCAAAACATGATAAAGAAGAATTCCCGGACATTATCACCGCAAACGAGAATGGTACGCCCTACTACACGAACTCCAGTCATCTTCCGGTCGGCTATACGGAAGATATTTTTTCAGCATTGGATGTGCAGGACGAGCTGCAGACGCTCTACACCTCCGGCACCGTATTTCATGCGTTCCTGGGTGAAAAGCTGCCTGACTGGAAAGCGGCCGCCTCTCTGGTACACAAGATTGCGGAAAATTATAAACTTCCCTACTACACCATCAGCCCGACTTACTCCGTATGCAGTGAGCACGGTTATCTTCCTGGCGAGGTTTATGTCTGCCCGCACTGCGGCAAAAAGACAGAGGTCTACAGCCGCATCACCGGCTACTACCGCCCGGTGCAGAATTGGAATGACGGGAAATCACAGGAGTTCAAAGACCGTAAAACATACAACATCGGTGCCTCCCGACTGGAGAGAAAAGCGACTGACCAGACAGCATTTGCAGCAACAGCGTCCGCCCCGGCCGATACAGCTGCGGCAGCAGATGCGCCAATGCCAAAAACACTGCTCTTTGTCAGCTCCTCCTGCCCAAACTGCAAAGCAGCTGTTTCTCTGCTGGATCAGAATGCCGTCTCCTATGTGAAGCTGACCGCCGATGACAACATCTCCCTGGTCAACAAATATGGTATCCGGCAGGCACCGACGCTCGTGCTGGTACACGGTGACAATTATGAGAAATTCAAAGGCCTGTCCGATATAAATGGCTATCTAAAGGCAGCAAAAGGCTGATCTGAAAGCCTCCTCCATCATTCCTGGCCAGGCAGACACATTCTTTTCTGCAATGTGTCTGCCTGGCCGTTTTCAGATTATGCCGTGCTCAGGTTGTGAACAGGAACCAGTTTACAAAACAGTTTACAAAAAGGTAAGAATCTGGCGGTTCCAAACCGCTTGCAAAATAAATGTGAGCGAGCTATACTGTAAGAAAATTTATGCGAGGTGATTTTATGGCACATGATAAATATATGGCATCAAACTGGCTTTATTGCCCGAAATGCGGTCTGCTCCAGGCCGGTCCTCTGCCGCGCACCTGGACCTGCCCGCACTGTGGTCATACGGAATGCAAAGAGATTGACTCCTCCTACGGCATCACAAGCGCCAAAAGAGAAGAATTCCAGAAAAAACAGACCAGTGGTGAGCTTACGGAAGAACAGTTTTTTCATCAGTGGGAAGACTACTGTCAGCCCTTTATCGACGAGGTAGTGAAAAAAGACCCTGCCTTTGACTGGGACTCTTATCGCACCACCTCGATTTATGCAGAAGAAAACCGACGGCTCATGGGGCAGAACCCCTCGATGCCGCCGGTCATCCGCTGTCCCTGGTGCGGCTCCTACGGCACACAGAAAATCCGCAGAAAGCTCTTCGCCAAAAAAGACAAAATCAATAAGTATCACTGTGAACAGTGCGGGAAGGACTTCTAGCAGGTAGCGCCGCCCTTCACCGTCTTTTGCAGGATGGCTGTCTTGTCAATCTTGCCCTCCAGCAGCTTCTCGCTGACTACGTCGAAGCCAAGTCTGGTCACCGTGTCAGCGAAGCGCTCTCCGGTCTGCCCCTCGTCACGGAACAGCAGAATCGCCTTTTCGACGACCTCCACCACCTCATCCTCAGAGGTGAAAATCCGTGGCAGCGGCTCACCGTGTGCAATCTTTTTGCCCCAGCGCCCGCCGATATATACACGGTATCCATCCTGATACTCCAGCGCTCCAAATACACATTTATCCTTGCAGCGGCCACAGTTGTTGCAGACATTCGGGTCAATCTGAATCTTGCCATCCACCACTTTCGCATGATGAATCGGACAGGAAGCCTCCACCTTACACTTCTTGCAGCCTCGGCATTTGCTGTAATCTACCATCGGCACTCTCTGCCCGACAATTCCCAGGTCGTTCAGATTCGGCTTCACACAGTTGTTCGGGCAACCGCCAACCGCAATCTTAAACTTATGCGGCAGTGTAACGCCGTGATATCCCACATAGAACTTCTCATGCAGACGCTCAGAAAGTCCAAAGGTATCAATCAGGCCATACTGACAGGTCGTACCTTTACAGGAGACAACCGGACGCACCAGAGAACCCGTCCCGCCGGTGGCAAGTCCATGCTCGTTCAAAAAGTCAATCAGCGGCTGAATATTCGCATACTTCACGCCCTGAATTTCCAGGGTCAGACGGGTCGTCATCGTCACTGCACCGGAGCCGAAGCGTTCCGCAGCCTCCGCAATCACCCGGTGTTCTTCCGAAGTGATCTTCCCGTTGTGCGTAATTACGCGGACATTAAACATATCCGGGTAACGCTTATCCTGCAGACAGCCAAGCCCTTTCACCCGCTTGATCTCTTCCGGCGGCAGCGTGCCGACGAACTCCACCTTTACAGTATTTACAAAAGCGCCGCCTTCCAGTGCGCGCGTATTCGTATAACCCAAAGCTTTCAGACGGTTCTGAAGGAAATAGCCACGCTTTCCCTTCGCACAGACCAGGAGCAGCTTCTCATCCTTTGCAATCCCTTCAAGTCCTTTTACAATTTCGGTATTTCCATCCTTCTGCTCTGCCTCGTTATCGATATCCACCGTGTCTGCTTTGCCGACAGGTTCGCCAACTTCCGAGAGATTTACCCACTTAGCACCGGGGATGGTCGGAGCCGGGTGAACATCAATCACACGGTATCCCTTTGCCTTTCCTGCGGCGTATTCCGCCGGTGTGAAGCTTTCATACACTCCATTGATCTTATTTTCCAGGATATAGCAGGCCTGTACAAATGGGTGGATGGCAGTTGAAAAAGGCGGCGCATAAGCAAAGTCCAGTGTGTCAAACTCCTCCAGCTTCAGACCTGCGGAAATGCCGGTAACCGCGATATCTACCATTTTGTCCACTGCACCCGCACCGAGCACCTGGATGCCCAGCAGCGCGTGAGTCGTTTTGTCCGCAACCAGCTTCGTGACAAAGACTGAGGCGCTCGGGTAATAATGTGCCTTGTCATCTGTAACACAGGTAGCCGTAATAACATCATACCCTGCATCCTTTGCCTGTGCTTCTGTAAGTCCCGTCCGCCCTGCGTTCAAATCATCTGCCAGCCGCACAACCCCGGTGCCAAGACAACCGCCATAAGCTGCCTTTGTGCCCGTCAGATTCCTGGCCAGCGCACGGCCGGTGATATTGGCCGTAGATCCCATCGCGGACCACTGTGGCTTTCCGGTCAGACGGTTGAATACCTGTGCGCAGTCGCCAACCGCGTAGACATCCTTCCGGTTTGTCTGCTGGTACTGATCCACAACACAATCGTCCCTCGATTTCTCTCAATCCCGGAATCAGCGAGAAATTCCGTCGCCGGACGGACACCGATCGCCAATACAACCAGATCTCCGTCAAAGCTGCCAACACTCGTGCGGACACCCACTGCCTTTTCCTGTCCTGACACAGCCTCGATTCCTGCGCCTGTGACAATACGCATTCCCTTCTCCTGCAGCTTCCGACGTATGTACGCGGCCATCTCCTGATCAAACAGATTCGGCATGACCTGAGACGCCATATCCACAACCGTGACTCTCAATCCCTTGGCCATCAGATTTTCCGCAATCTCTAATCCGATAAACCCGGCTCCCACAACCACCGCACTGCGGCAGCCATTTTTCTCTACATAATCGCGAAGACCAATCGCATCATCCGGGCTGCGCATCGTAAACACACCCGGCAGCTCTCTGCCCGGAACGTTCGGTACAAAAGGTACCGCACCCGTAGCAATCACCAGCTTATCGTACGACACAATCTCACCATTTGCGAAGGCAACGGTTTTCTCATCCGCATTGACCGAAACCGCCTCCATCCCGGTGCGCACTTTTACGCCTGTCAGCCCTGTAAAACTCGACGGCGTATTCACGATCAGTTCCTCCCGCGTCTCAATACCGCCGCCCACATAATAGGGCAGGCCACAGCCCGCATAGGAGATATCCTCGCTCTTCGTGTAAACAGTCACTTTCGCACTGCGATCCTCACGCATCAGCTTAGCGGCAGTCTTTGTTCCGGCGGCTACGCCGCCAATCACTATAACGTTCATCCTCCTGACTCCTTTTCCTGCTGAAGATTCCGCTCTGTCTGTACTGCAAAGGCCTATGGCTCATACCCCGCCGTTATTACTTGCAAACCGAACACATACTTGCTGCCTGTTCAGGGTATGATCTGCAATAGCCCCATGCCTGTCAATACAGAATCACCTGAGTTAACAGCTTGATTATATACCTTCTCTATGATAAAATCCATTTAACAATCTTTATTTATCAATTAGATATTTTTATCAAAGGAGCATGTGCCATGCTGGATTATCGGATCGAAACCTTTTTGACATTATGCGAATGCGGAAGCTACCATCAGGCTGCAGAAATCCTGCACCTTACGCAGCCCGCCATCACCCAGCAGATCCATCATCTGGAGCAGGAATACGGATGCAAGCTGTTCCGCTACGCCAATCGAAAGCTGGAAAAGACAGATGCCGCCAGTCTGCTGGAAACACACGCCCGCGCAGTACGCCAGCAGGAACAGATTCTGCGCGAAAAGCTTCAAAAACAGGGGGCTGTATGTTCCCTGCGAATCGGTGCTACAAAAACCATTGGCGACTACGTGCTTACCGAACACCTTCATCGTTTTTTAAATGACGCAAACCACTCCCTGGAATTTCTCGTAGACAACACAGACCATCTTCTGCGAGAATTAGAAGAAAACCGGCTGGATTTCGCCGTAATCGAAGGGTTCTTTGACAAAGAACGCTTTGATTCTATTCTCTTCTGCAGAGAACCTTTTGTCGGAATCTGCCACAAAAAGCATCCTTTCGCAGACCAAACAGTTTCTATCGAAACGCTTCTCGATGAGACGATCATCCACCGCGAAGCCGGCTCCGGCACACGCGCCATTCTCGAACAGGAGCTGAGAAGCTACAATGAATCGCTCAATCGTTTCCGGCACCGCATCTGCATCTCCAGCTTCAAAGTCATCCTGGATCTGGTCCGTGAAGGATACGGCATTTCCTTCGTATACAATGTGCTCGCGGATAAGGATCCTTCACTTGGCAAATTCTATCTGCAGGGCGGTCAGATGGTACGTGAATTCAACATCGTCTATCTGAAAGGTACCGATCAAAAAGAAAAAATCAAAGTTTTTTTCGGAGAAACGTTCTTCTGATGTTACAGAGTCATACCCTGACCCATTCACGTTATTCAACCACTACAGGTCTGACCAGTAACCTTCTGCTTTCTAATGCCTGCTTTCCATGTGCTTTTCCTCTGGACGCGGCGTCTTCTCCCGCAGAATCAGCATCTCTTCCATAGGAGTATGAAACAGTCTGCTTAACGCGAAAAAGTTATTCAGTGTAGGCAGACTTTTTCCATTAAACCATTCATATACGGCCTGATTCGATGCCAGACCGAGACAGTGCTGTATCTCCTGTACAGAGATATTCTTCTTTCGGCTCAGATATCGAAGGCGCTTCCCTGTTCCTGCGGTGTCAATCTGCGGATATCCACAGCCATTACTTACACACTGGGATTGCCGGATGCTGTCCGCAGCCATTCCTCTTTCCTGGTTTTTATCGTCATCTCCGATAACGAAATCCATATTCCTCCTTCAGCCTCTCCCATATTTCAAATGCAACCGGACAGACACTCACCACATCCAGCACACTGTACAGACTGCCCCACCGATCCGGTTGATTCGTATAGGGGAAATTCTTACAATTCTCCGGCTTGCACTCCCCGAGAATACATTCTCCCTTCTCATTTAAAAAATCACAGGGAACATGCAGGGTCTCATAATTCCCTTCCCAGTCCGCTTCCGGCTTCAGATAGGATCTGATAAACCCCTTTACGCTTCGCCCAAGCTTTGCCGCATCCTGCCTCAGGTCTTCCTCAGGAATTGTCCCCGCATATTTCGTACAGCAATTGCGGCACTTGCTGCAATCATAATTTCGAAACAATTCATTATGCAATGTCAGAAACTGCTTATCCAGTCGCTCATCATTTGCATGAATCTTCAGATACGTTCGAAACGCAAGATTCTCATTTTCCTTTTTCTTTGCCTGAAATTCCACTTCTCTTGGCCGTAACATATCCTCACCCCACTCATTGATCCCTTTCCTCGGCCGAAGACCGCATATGTCCCAATACATAAAAGCTGTTTCAGGATGCTTTTGCCTGCTTCAGGCAACGATAGATATTCGTTCCGTCCACCTTCCCAAATCGCTTCAATGAACCAAGATACAGATCCTTCGGTTTTTTCTCCGTCTCCGTCAGTTCAAATATTCCTGCTACTGCCTCCTCATACTCTGTGCCCGTAAAAAGGTTCTCTATCTTTTTCTTCAGATGCTCTCTCTCCTGGTATTTCGCGTATTCCTTACCAATACTGACCTGCGCGGTCGCCGCAGAAATCAGTTTTCGCCGGACACTGTTCTCATTTGTTGCAATGATGCCATCCTTCACGGTAGATTTCAGCAGAATACACTGACTGTCAATTCCCCGGTCCAGCCAGTAATCTTTCATCGCGGCATATCCTTTATCCTTGCTCACTACGACAACCTTTCCCGAAAATCCCGCTCCAAACAGTTCGCCGATCATAGAGACAATATAAAAATCCAAAGCATTTTTCCCCGTCTTTTTCAATCGAACAGCCTGAAAACGGCAGCCGGATTTCAGTATATAGTCCATGGCCTTTTTCGATATCTTCTCACAGGAAGCACTGTAAAAAAACACCACCGCATCCGTCACATACAGATGCTCCATCCCATCAAGCCCTGCCTCACCGACATTTTCGTAATCAATCAGGAAATACAGGTCTTCCTTCCCATCCATAAGCACCCTTCCTTCCTCTTAGAACCTTCATCGGCAATACTCACCATCGCTCTTTCAATCGTCAACATAGCTGCACAGTTTCAATCAATGCACCTCCAGTCATTGGCTGAAACCTGTGTAAAACCGTTCTGTGTATAGATTATATACTATCAGTATATTTTTAGCAAGACATTTTCTCAAATTTTTGCCAGTTTTTTCTCTGCAACGCCGCGTAAAAGGCTCTTTAAAAACGCCTCGTGTCCGCTTCCATCAGTTCCTTCAGTCTCTCCAACACATGACCCAGTACATAATAGGTCGTCTCATAGCGCAAAAATTCCAGCGTATTTTCATCCCACATAAATTTCAGGCTCGCTGAAAATTCATCATCCGACTCCCAAAACTGCAACATCAATGGTAGAAAGGAAAACGGATGCAGCAGATAAGACACGTCTCCGATCTTCTGCTTTTCTCCACCCAGAATCTCACATGCCTTTCTAAGCTCTGGCAGCCTTCTATCGAAATATTCCGCGTATTTTCCATACATATCATTTCCAAGGCCGGATGAACGAACTGTTCCTTTCAAGTCATTGACTTTCACAAACCTTCCGGACAAATGGCAGCCTTTTTTCGAGTCACACAGGACATCGCAAATGGCAAGCACCTCGTTAAAACCCGCATGTTCCACATGCAAGAATCCATCCATTGTCCATTCTGTTCGGCCGGAGCTGCGATTGATGCGGTAATCCCGTCCCACAAACTCTATGTACAGATATTGTTCGTCGTATTTCAAGTGAAACTTTTCGATCATGTTCTCCTGATCATAATTCAGAAAGCGTCGTTCTGCATTGTCTCTTGTCGTATTATAATTGGATAATGCCATGTTTCTCAACCTCGCTTATTTCTGTAATGTGTACTGCACCGGACGATTTTCATGACATCGCCCTCATCTCACACAATAAATCTATCAAGAATCATCATTCGAATTTACCGTGTCTATCGCCAAACTCATTCCAAATAAGAGTTTAATAAATCCTTTTCACCGTGTCTGTTGTCTAACTAGCAAGAACCAAAGGAACTCCAGATCCAACATTTCCGGATTCTTCTTTGCAATTTCCTTTATAAAAAAGCTGGCCAAGTCCGGATTCAAATCAAACAGATAGCCCATATTACCATTTCCGTCTTTATCAAATGGTGCATACTTCACATTGCAATACTTCAAGATTTCTTCCTTGTAATCACCGTGCTTTAACGGGAGATGTAGCGTATGATAATCGCAATCTACCCGACGACCAGTTTTCTCCCACTGATCCCAATTCCCTGTAGACAGGTCTGGTCTAGCACTTTCCTGGCAAGGTCCCTTTGCTCTGCTTACAGCCTTAATATATCCATCTGAACTGTGGAAAATAACATCTCCTTCCTGAATATCCATCAGGCGATCCCAGTGATGCATCGTACCACCGGCTTTAGAATACTTTGGAGCCCAGATAAACTGGCCTTGCATCTCCTCATTATAAGTATCTCCCCGGAAAACCAGATAGATAAGGGCTTGACCTGGCACACGAGATGCCGGAACATAAACTTTTTCAATACTTTGTTTTTTACTCGACTGTGATTTGCTCTTTAATTCCTCCATCCTTTTTTGCTCTTCTTCATCTCTCTTGGTAGCTTTCTCAGCTTTCTTAGCCGCTTCTGCTTCTTTTGCCAGCTTTATCTTATTGACAACCTGTTCCTGCAGATTAGAATCCTCCAGCACAAGAAATTTTTCAAATGCCATTGGATAGCTGAATTTGCTTGTCTTATTTTCAAATTCTACAGTAATATATCTTTCTTCCTGTGCGATGATAGTGCCGGTTCCCAAAATACCGGTATGTCTCACTCTCTTTTGCAATAAATCAATCATGATGAACCCCTCTGTTATCTATTTTTTCGTATAGTTATTGGTGAATTCTGCACTACAATGAACATCCCGCCGGCGCCACACGTTCCATCTATTTCATTACCTTATCCATCAATGACTGACAACTATCCACTACATCATAGACAACATTGTCGCCTGAAATAGCTTTAAAGTGTTCTCTGGCGCAGTGGATTTTGGATTCTTCAATCAGCCGAAGCTGCATACTGCTCATGGAGCCTTTGGTCTCTGCCACGAAATAAATGTGTTTCACGGTTCCCTCATAGAATGCGATTGCCCAGTCCGGATTGTAATGTCCGACAGGAGTGGAGATGTAGAAACCACTCGGCAGCTTCACATACACGACAACATCTGTATTTGCATCCAACTCCATTGCGAACTTCCGCTCGTTTGTGGAGTATAAACGATATGGTCATACAGGTGCTTATTTGCCTTCATCGCATTTACACCGAGTTTTCCTTTGATGGTGACATCTGTGAAGATATCCGTGTCGTAGCTCTCATCCATGATATTGTAGGTAATATGCTCGATGATAGCGGTAGCCTTCTCGACATTGATAAGAGAAGCAGCTTTCACGATAAATTCCTCTGGGTTGTTTTTGAACTGGTCAAAAACGGCAGGCTTGATTCCAGTAAGAATTGCGATGATCGCCTTTCTGGTCAGGCCGGTTTCTTCTACGAGTTTTCCGACTAAATCATACTTCACATTGGAATTCACAGTGATGGTGGCTCCGTAGCTGTTTTCTTTTTCTTTGACGAAAGAAGCTCCACTGTACAAATCCTCCTTGGATTTGATTTCATCCATTGCTCCGGTCTCCACACGGAAGTAGAGTTTGGAAACGCGCAGTTTCTTGTCAAGGGCAGCGATGGATTTCCGTATCAGCTCCTCTGTATCAAAATCGACCACATAGACAGATTTTGCGTTAATCCGGCTCCAGAGATTTTTGAATTCCGGCATAGCAAGATTTTCTTCGTCTACCATGAGTTCCACGTTATTACTGCGGGCATCTTCCGGTTGCATTGCACGTTCATCATAGATGGAGTCGATGATGTCTATGATATCAGAAGCAGAGTCTGCGACTTCTTCCGCAAATTTCATCTGACCGTTGTTCTTGTCCTCGTAATACTTATCATTCAAGACTCCCTTCTTGTCAATGTAGCGATTGACCGCCATATCGAACCAGATCGCGTGGGCAGTGTCGCTATCGATTACTTGTTCGTTGCCGGTTGCGTCTTTAATCACCCGGCCGATAAACAAATCAGCAGTTACCGCACGCGGACGGCTCGCAACAGCGTCTGCAATTTCAGTCTGTAGTCCTTTCGCAAAGCTGTCGTAGCTCTCACTGGCGATTACAGTCAGAACATTTACATTGTGCACATCGTTACCCAGCACGTTCGTATCCATGCGCTCGCCGTCCTGGTTGACACAGAGACGTAAGCCACGGCCAACCTCCTGACGTTTGCGCACATCTGAGGAGCTCTGCTTCAACGTGCAAATCTGGAATACGTTCGGGTTGTCCCAGCCTTCGCGCAAGGCAGAATGAGAAAAGATGAAACGCACCGGAGATTTCTTCGGGGCTCGGTCGAGCAGAAGCTCCTTGTTTTTCATAATCAAGTCATAAGCGTCAATACCATCAGAGGTAGTCTCTTTCCGAGCCACTTTACTGTTAATCATCTTACCTTTTTTATCCACAGAAAAATATCCGCATAGATTCCGTTGTATGGCTGTCTGGAAGCGTCGTACTGTTTATACTTCGCGACTTCATCAATGAAGAACAGGGAGAGAACCTTGATTCCTTTATAGAACAGCTGACGTTCTCTCTGTATATGGGACAGTATAGTCTCTCGAATCTGGATGCGACGCAGCTGATTCTCATCCACCTTGCCGATGACGTCTCCGACATACAGCTTTATGCCGTTTAAGAATTCCAGAGAATTATCGCGGCCATCAATGAATTTCACGACAAAACCGTTCCGGTACTCCTCCAAGTAGTCAGATTTATCGTAAAGGTTGTCTCCGATATTGACAATAGCCTTCGCCGCATCTGCCTGAAATTTTTGATGTTTGAATTGCAACTTCATTCGGTCACATCCTCCTCCGTGATAAATCTATATCTGCCATTGCCATGGCCGGTGACGGGAACGATCAGCATGGCATCTTTCAGTTTATTTATTAGATTTCCTGCAGCCGTTCCGGATATTCGAAGCAGTTTACTAATATCTGTTCTGTTAAAAGTATCATCTGTTAGGGCTCTTTTCAGTAATCGTATGTTCTCTCTGGTTCGTTCCTTTACTTCCATACGTATAAGGACCTCTTCAAACGAAACCTTTTCGATTGAAACAAAACTTTCCCCATTACCATAAGTTGCGCTTAGAGCTGAAACGCAACTTTTTTCTCGTTCAAAAGTTGCGTTTGGGGGTGAAACGCAACTTTTCTCTTGCCCAAAAGTTGCGTTTGAAGATGAAACGTTTACTTTATGAGCTGAATCGATACTTTTTTTATTATCAATCGTTGCTGTTTTCTTTGAGCGGACGGATTTCTCGCTTTCAACGAGCGGATTCCCTTCGGAAACTATCATGGCATCATCCACTCCTAAAAAATCTGGATGTATCGGTATCTCAACCGTTACTGCCCGACGATCTTCGTCCGTATAAAACCTTGCTGCAGGAGAACCGTTATTGCGCAATTCCTCCTGTATCGTTGGAATGCCCGTACATTTACCTTCGGATAAATCCAGCTCTTTTAAGAATTCACCAAGCCGTTTATTGCGATAGTATCTCGTGGAAAATCGTTCACCGGCTTCAATATCTCTCATCGGAATCGAGCGATCAATTCCCGGATAGCTGATAATCCGAATCAGTTCCGGCTCAATCTCGATAATAATAGACTGATAGGACATATAATCCCGGTGATAAAACGCATTCACCACAGCTTCTTCCAAGGCCTGGTAGGGATAGCTAAAACGTCGGATTGCCTCCATCTGGTAATTCACCTTAGTCACTTTTTCCAGGACCACCATATCCTGCAATTTCTGCATTGTCCGGTTAATCATTTCCGGAACAGAGCCCTTAATCACCGGCACTTCGATAAAGTTGTTTGGATTGCGAATGCTGCCTTCCGGAAACTTCGTAATCTCTACCTGCGTGTATGGGAAAAACTGATCCAGATGGTCGCAGAACATCATCAGTGCGACATTCGTAATAAATGGCTACTCCGGCGGTCCTGCCAGAAGCTGCATATCTCCGAGTACATCCATCACGCCACGTTGTAACACCTGTCTCGACAGTCTGCTTTTCGTCTTTTTCAAATGTTCAATCAGCAGCAGAACCGAGATATCGTCCTCTGTTGCCTTGAAATTGGGCTTCATATCAAAAGGCATGTAATCTGTCATGCTCAGTAATTCCCTCTCCTGCTCCGCATTGGCGCGAATAGAGCTGGATGCGTAACGAATATAATAATAAAGCTTTTTTTCCTTCTTTGAAGTTACATGTTCCGGTGCCTTATAAGGTCTCCCAGCACCCGTCGTCACCCACAAGACCAGAATGCATTTTCCGTCCACTTCCTCATCTATCACTTTCAGAAAGCAGGCGGGTACCATTGTATTATTATATCCAATCATTTCCTTCTTGATAGCGTCAATCTCATATTCCTGAATCCCTTTTACCGGGCGAACAGCAATCCCGTTCTTTTCTTCTACTCCAATCATAATATAACCACCGCCGACATTATCAAAATCATTCGCGAATGCACAAATGCTGCGGTAAGTGTCGTCCGGATTCCACGAGGCTTTAAACTCAATTCGGTCGGATTCGATTCTTCTTTTGTTCAGGAGATCTTCAATATTAATCTCAAGTTCCATCGCTACCTCCCTGTACAGATTGTTTGCATTTCTGGCACATAGTCAGAAAATATCTGACCATGTGAATTGTATAAATTATATTTTTTTAGAGTTATCAAATAACTTTTATCCTCGTGTCAGGTGCCAACAGTTTGAATATCTCACCCACATTAATCTTGGCAGGACTTCCTTCGAAACTGCTGTCGCGGAATACAGCGCGGAGCGGCTGTCTTTTCGCAATAGTCTTAGTCACACTATCCGGGATATTCTCATCAAAGCAGGCAATCAGGTCGCCAGCATTATAAGTATGTACTGTGCAGCCGTCAATCTTCTCGGAGGTGTAGGGGAGAGAGAGTGGCAGTCCCCAGTCTAACAGGCAACCGAAGAACAAATCGAGGTCGGTGCGGTCTTCCTTGATGTTGGATTCCAGACCAGCAAGCATACTTTGACTATATTCTCCGGCAGAATAGTAGACATCCTTCATGTTAGAATCGTCCAGTTTGAAGACACGGAAACCAACATCAAGGTCCTGTGTGACCAGCGGACTTTCTTTCTTGATTTTCTCCCCGGCACAGCGAATACGTTCCTTAGCGATGCTGCATATTGTGGGTTCATAGCCATGATCTGTTAAATACTTCATTGTTGTAGTAATGTTAGCTTTCAATCGTGCATCCAATCCAGGACGAGAGATTGCCTCATTTAAATCCTCAGGTAATTGCACCATAATGAATTTTCTATTGCCACCATCTTCCGCATTCAGTTTCATTACAGCGTGAGCTGTTGTTCCCGAACCCGAAAAAAAATCTAACACGATAGCATTCTTGTCATTTGCGGTGCCTGCAAAAACAGAGTCATATACAGTGTATAGACTTTTAGGAAATGAAAACCCTCCTCCGGGAACAAGCTCACTTACAAGCTTTGTCCCATATTCGTTGGCATCATATTTTTTGTCATCCCAGACGGTTTTTTGTATGCCAAATGTTTTTCCAATCTCAATATCATATCCAGAAACTATCTTTTTAGGGCGAAGCATATCGCAGATGCTTTCTACCGTCTGTCGAGCATATCTCCATTTTCGCTCTACACCTTGTCGGTCAATCGGGTACACATAATATATATCACCATCTTTTTCAGTTTGTTTAGGATGATAATCATCCGGAGATACATCTCCAAAGCCAATAATTTTATCATCTTTTACGAGTATAGGATAAAAACAGTTTTTTGCATCTGTGCGTTCAGATTCGCTGCCCCAATTCCTCAAAGGAGACCAATCAACATCTTCATCATCAATTTTTCTGTCTGCAATAACTTTTAGTGCCTTTGGAAAAACAAATATAGCGTATTCATTTGTATAAGAGAAGTTTTTCCCTTGCTGTCCACGAGGGTTGTGAACGACTGTTACACAAACATGGTCATATGTTCCTTCTCCAAAAATTTCTTTTAACACTGCACCTAATGAAAATATTTCGTTTTCATCAATAGCACATACTAATATACCATCATCAGACAAAAGATTCCTTGCTATGAGCAGGCGTGAATATATCATCGAAATCCAATCAGAATGGTAGCGTGCTGAGCCAACTGGGTTTGATACAAGTTTTGCCCCTTCGTCATCAATTATTCCTGCTTGTTCATCGTAATCTTCCTTATCAAGAGAAAAATCGTTTCTGTAAATATAATTTCTCCCAGTATTGTATGGAGGATCAATATAAATCATCTTGACCTTGCCCAGATAGCTTTCCTGTAAGAGTTTGAGAACCTCCAAATTATCTCCCTCAATATAAAGATTTTCGGTAGTGTCCCAGTCTTTGCTTTCTTCTGGACAAGGGCGCAGTGTCTTGCGGATAGGCTTATTGGCTTCCACGATAGACGCTTTTTTGCCTACCCAAGTAAATTCGTATGCTTCGTCACCTTCCACAACATCGCCCGAAAGCATCTGACGGAGTAGGTCAAAGTTGATGGCTTTCTTCGGTTTGCCGTCATCGTCCATAGTTTCAGTGATGCAATTAGGAAACAACACACCTATTTTCTCAATGTTTTGAGCCGTCATATCAACAGACTCTATTTTCATTTTATCCATGTTAGTGTTCCTCCCTATTGTGGCAGCATGGTTACTACCATATTATAGATTGTCGTAGCCCATCCAACCAACTTGATAATAGAGTCGACGGTTTCTACGGAGTTTTTCCTACATTTGTTGGTTTATAACCTCGCAATCGAATATAGGATAAGCTGGTGCCAAGTTGGAAATATCAAGACCTTTGAGCTTTTCCATCATTTGTCCAAACGGACTGTCTGGGGAAATTGGCACAAATTTATCGTCCATCATAGTACCTCCAATTCTTTCTTCAGCTTCTTCAATTCCACATTCATCTGCATTTGCTTGTTTAGCTGTTTTTCCTTCCGAATTTTTGCTTGTAAAGCATCAATCTGCTTCTGCAACTGTTTCCGCTTCTCAGAGCGGGTAACCTTGAATGCGCTATTGCCAGATTGCGAGGCCTCCTTATACCTAATCCATGCCTGATATTTCCCTTCGTACTCTAGCAGGAACAGGATATGATACGGGATTTCTTTATCAATCTGACGCAGTACCGCTTCGTCCAGATTCCCTGTGTTTAGCTTGATTTCAAACACTTCCAGCTCCGTGACGGTTGTCCCAGGTGCCAGATTCATGGTGGTGACAGCAATTTTGTTTCGCCAGTATATGACCTTAATCTGTTCTTTGAAAGCGGTTTTGAGTGCCGGAGTAACAGTCAGGTTCTCATAAAATTTCTGTTTTGGAATTCGTTTATTGAATTCCGTTGACTTTGGTAAACCGATCATTATTGTGCATCCTCCTGTTTTACGACAAGGAAGCAAATCAACTCGAAATCATCCAGGCCGGAGACGTTTGACATCAGGGCAGTCGTGCCTCCAGCGAAAAAAAGGCTGTCAATGTCGCTTTCTTCTTTGGCATCGATGATGGAATCAATCGCAAAGCTTAACAATTCAGACATTTCTGCCATGTTCCGTCCATCATCAGTTTCTTTATTGAGCTTTGTGTAGACGCTCCGTATCGGCTCATCTTTGCCGCGACAAAGCAGCCGGACACCATCCAGAAGCTTTTTCGGGTTCAAGTAGTCGCAGACCACTTTGCCATCCTCCCCGATGTAAACCATATAAAATGGGTGGATGCGGTTCCGGTTATCTATATTCACGCTGTTATTTACATTCCGCAGGACAAAAATTGCACCTTCTGGGAATTCCTTGGTAGCCGGAGCCACAGCGTGAAGACCACGGGGTTTTTTGTTCACGTCCGGATGCGTTTTCATATATTCCAGCAGGTCCAGCCGGAATTCATTTAAGCCTAAATCCATGATGGAAATGCCCTCGGACATATCCTCTATGTCGACTACCTCCTCCTGCAGACGTTTTAACTGGCTCCGCCGGTATTCCAGGTCACCTTTTTCTTCGGAGTTAATCAGGTCATCATCGCCGGTAGAGGTCATGACGGAAATCTTCATGCGAGTTTCAACTCTGGCTTTCAGGTTGATATATTCGTCTAAATCCATATCCGGTCAGAAATTCACCAGCTGGATATAAGCATTCCTGCTGCCGATACGGTCGATTCTGCCGAAACGCTGGATAATCCTCACCGGGTTCCAGTGGATATCGTAGTTTACCAGAAAATCGCAGTCCTGCAGGTTCTGATCTTCTGAAATACAGTCTGTGGCAATCAGGATGTCGATATTATAATTGTTATTCAGCATCAGCACGCCCTTGCTCTTCGAGATTGGAGAAAAACATGTCAATACATTGTTCAGCGTGGCCTTCAATCCTTTGATGGTGGATTTGCCATCGACATTTCCCGTAATCAACGCGGTGTCCAGACCATACTTGTCTTTCACGAAAACGCTTACATTATTGTACAGATATTCTGCTGTATCGGATCAGGCTCGGTCGAAGCGATATCGGCTTCCGACGCTCTGGGAAATTGCCAATTTCTGCAGTATTATAATATTTCTCGATATGTTTCCGGGAGCGGGCAATGGTCACGCTGTCCAGAACCTCGAAAAAATCAAAATCCAGAGTACGCAGCAAAGCATCAGTTGTGCGTTCTTCTGGATCCAACTTGCTCCATGCATTAAATGCTTTCTGCGCCTGACGGAAAATTTCGTCAATTGGCTTCTTTGTGTTCAGTTTCTCATCGATGTTTGCCGCGTCGCCTTCGTAGGCAATCGCCAGCTGGTTTCGTAAATCGTTAAACCTGTTGTTGACTGGCGTAGCAGAGAACATCAACACTTTCGTCTTAACTCCAGCATGGATAACCTTGTCCATCAATTTCACATAACGGTTTTCTGTCGTGTTGGCATGGGTACCGGCACCGTTGCGAAAGTTGTGGGATTCATCGATGACCACAAGATCATAATTCCCCCATTTCCACCTGTTCAGATCAAGACCGTTTGAGGTGCCGCCATTTCTGGACAAATCCGTATGGAAAAGCACATCATAATTCAACCGGTCAGCCGCTACCGGATTGTTTACGTAGTTGTCCTTATATGTATTCCAGTTTTCTGCCAGTTTCTTGGGGCAGAGCACAAGAACGGATTTATTCCGGTTCTCATAATATTTTATTACAGCCAGCGCAGTGAAAGTCTTATCGAGACCTACACTGTCTGCGAGGATGTAGCCGTTGTATTTTTCCAGTTTATTAATAATAGCAAGCGCGGCATCTTTCTGAAAATCAAAGAGCATATTCCAGATTTTGCTTTGCTTGAAGCCTGTGCTTTCATTCGGCAGGACATCCTCCGACACATTATCCAGAAATTCGTAGAACACATAGAACAACGTCATAAAATAGATGAACTCAGGTGAATTCTCACTATAAGCGGAAGTGATGTTTTCAATAACTACATCTGTGACATCCTGCATCTTTTCCCGGTCGTTCCAGATGGTGTCAAATAGCTGCATATACTGTATGGAGAAAGGGGCCTCCATGCGGTTCGTCATGTTGTAGCTGTTGTTACCGCGTTCACAGCCGATATCAACTGTGGTAAATCCGGCCATTGGCATATAAGCCACCTGTTCCGACTTATTGTCGACCGTCATGAACCCGGCCATATTCTCTCCAGTAATGTTGGACTTAAAAGTGTCCTTCCGGCGAATCCAGTCTGCACATTCCCTGGCGATAGCTTTCTGAGTCATTTCGTTACGCAGCTTAATTTCAAATTCTGTACCGTAAAGGCTGTTCTCACGGCTCATCCGTGGGATATAGAATTCCCGCTTTTCCTTGGAAGCCTTCTCTGTGGTGAACGTAGGGGAGGTGAAAATAAAACGAAATTCATTCACTCCTTCCAGCTGTTTCTTAAGCTCCTTGTACGCATACATTGAAAAACACTCTGCCGCGATGGAAACTTTGCTTCCCTTCGTAATCGTCATAGCCATGTCATCACGTACAATTTCAGAAATATTGTCAAATATTTTCATGAATGTACCTCCAGCCTTATACCTGTCCCATTAGTTCTTCTATTCGATTCCTCTGCTCCTTAACAACTATTTCTGGCGATATCACCCGCATCTGTTTTCCAAACCGGAACAGCCAGCCCCAGAAAGTGGATGAAATTTGCACGTCTACGGTTGCCGCAACCTTGTCTATTCCAGCGGGCATCATACTGATTTTCTCTCCAAACCGGTCATACACCGTACCGATAAGTTTGATGTCGAATTCCAGTATAATTGTCTGTAGCTCGCCGCCGTACATCTTAATCGCCTGTTCTGTATATTTGCCTACGCTGTCTCTGAGTGCCAATGTCTTTTCTGAAATATCCTCATCTATCACCTCGACATTATCCATACGGTCAACCCGGTAGTTTGCCGTGTTATTATGTCTGGAACTGTAGACCACAGCATAGTAATTGTCTTCATTATATACAAGCGCCACCGGTTCCACAACGTAATGATGACCGTCACGCCGATAGGCACGTTTACCTTTCATGTTCAACTCATAGTATTGAAAGATAATTTTCTTTCTGCGCTGTATGGCGTCCTCAATAGCGTCGACATTATAATAAATACTCTCGTTCGTATGCTTCCGCGTGTTAAAATGCGCAAGATTGCTTTTGAGTATCGTTGCCCTGTTTGTTCCTCCCTGACTGGCAATCTTGTTCACTAGCTCCTTGGTTTTCTTTTCAGTGATAAAACTGGCTGCCTGTACCGAATCAATCAGAATCTTCAGCTCTGGGACAGAGAAATTTCGGTCTTCAATATAGTATCCTTTTCCTTTCCCTACCCATGTCCAGAGCACCTCTATTCCGTTATCATTCAGAAGCTCTATGTCCTTGCTCAGGATACGCCGGTCACAGGGAATATCCATTTCTTTTAATCGCTCACAAATCTGAGCAGTGGTCAGGGGATGCTGTTCATCCGTCTCTTGCCGCAACAAATCAACAAGCTTCAGCAATTTAATTTTCTGCCAGTTCTCTTTCGGCATAGATTTCCCCTCCAATGGCTCGATAAGAATGTAAAAAATCATGTATTATTATACCAAACCCCCATCTTATTTGCAACAAAGTATTAGTATTTTCGCCAATTTTACTGTCTTGCTTTTGAGACAACTACTCATATCGTTTTCAAGATTGATTTTTCCATCATCTATCTCAAATCAGGGACATCTGACCGCATAATGGAAAAATCTGCTATTTTTCTCATTGCAAACATATATTCTGTTTGTATAATACACTTGTCTGGGACATTTATCCCGGCGCAATGAAAGGAGAATCGCGATGCATACAAAGAAAGCGGAGTACTTCAAGCTGATTGAAGACTTCATCAATGACTACCAGGAATCGAACGGAATCACACCCACAATCCGCGAGATCTCAACATTCCCAAAACCACGGTGGGACGTTACCTCGCTTATATGTGTGAACACGGTATCCAATACATTTCAGAATATCCTCTCCATTTTCCTGTACGATTTTGACTTTTACATAAAATGTATGCCATCAATACTCTTTTTGAGTTCCCATATGTTTCCAGGACGATTAGGAGCAATATCCCGTTTAGAACCTTTGTAGTAATCACTGACAACAAGCCCTAAAATCTCATTCTTTGCATCTTTGATAGTAAAACCACGTTGCGCCAATGTCTGCATATTTTTTTCTTGAAACAAAATCGTATTTTTCTGCGGACAACAGCCTCTTAATATTATAATAAGATATGTCCAACGTGCTCGCTTGATTACTTCCTCAGTCAACTCTGTGTACTTTATATTATACTCAAGTATCCTAGAAAGCCAAGAAAAACACGGTCAAATGACCGCACTATTCTTGGCTATTTCATATGCATGGAGATAAACTCCATCTCTTACCCTCTCTAATTCACCATTTCATCAAGATTCATAGCTTCCATTCCCGTTTCAACACCCATATATTACCAAATCTTCCATCTTAATATAATGATGTCATATAGTATCATCCAAAAAAGAGGAAATACTTCCGCGCCTGAGGGATTTCCCATTATCACTCTTTTATTTGCTGATGTATACTTTATTCTTCCTTATTAAAAACACCTTCCGTTCTGTCTTATTTTCTTTTCTATCAATAATCTTTTTCTGTGTTATTTAGGGAATTCTCAATCTTCCCAATCAATTCCACGTCCGCCGGAAGCCATTCCACGCTATACAATTCATCCTTCGCAAGCCATTTAGCAGCCTCATGCTCCCTCAATACCAAATTCCCCGAAGCAACCTCTGCCCAAAAACAATCCATAGACAAATGAAATGCAGGATAATCATACTCAATCCTCGCGATCCGATCTTTCACTTTAATATTCGTTTCCAGTTCCTCGCGTATCTCACGCACAAGAGCTTCTTGCGGTGTCTCTCCCGGTTCAATCTTCCCACCTGGAAATTCCCAGCCATCTTTAAATTCTCCATATCCACGTTGAGTAGCAAATATTTTGTCCTCCTGTCGAATAACTGCAGCCACTACCTTTATCGTATTCATCTATATTATCTCCTGTTCTATCATGAGAAAATATTCCCATTTTGCCATCAGGAACTCCTCTTGGGTCTATTATATGCGGTATCGTATTTGATGTCAATTTTCACTATCTTTTTTAATATATCTACAAATCAGTAAAATTAACGATAAACATAAAAAAAGTATTGACAAGCATTGTTTTCTAGTATATAATACAGCTTAGTTTAACGATAAACATTAATTTTTTAATGAAAAGGAGTTATGTGTCATGAACAAGAAGACTGAGCGTACAAACAATGAGCTGGAAAAAATGAAGAAATGGGGACAAACGCTAGACAAAATAGCTCAAATTGCTGAAAAGATCATGTATGTGTTTTGTATCCTTGGAGGAGTACTGATTTTAGCAAATAATTTCGGTTTTTTTAATACGATGGGACTCACCGTAGACCTGACTTGCTTTGGCAATACTATTCATTTTCAAGAGCTTTCACATCCTTTGCAAATAACGGTAAGTTTATTAATGATTGCAATGCTGGTTATAACATGTGTCATGGTTCGTGCATTAGTTCATGCGTTAAGAAGTATATTTCAATCAATAGCAAATGGCAGACCATTTGAGAATAGTGCTATTACCGGTTTTCGCAAAGCAGCTCTTTGGATAGCAATTATTAGTGTAGGCAATGGAAAAATCTGGGGACTTATTATTGCTGTGTTATGTCTGTTCCTCTCATATGTATTTCATTACGGAATGCTTTTGCAGCAGGAATCAGATGAGACCTTATAAGGAGATGATTTACACATGGGGAAAATAATATTGCGGCTGGATCGCGTCATGGCGGACAGAAAAATGTCACTAAAAGAACTATCAGCTATCGTCGGAGTATCGAACGTAAACTTATCCAAGATAAAAACAGGTAAAATCAGTGCAATAAGATTTTCGACATTAGAAGCTATTTGCGATGCGTTAGACTGCCAGCCAGGAGATATTTTAGAATATAAAAAAGACGAGGAATAGGAAATGAAACGAATTGCCAAAATTGCGCTACAGATTTTTGCAATTCTATTATTTGTGATACTTTGTCAATTACCAGGCAGCATTTGGGCAAGCGTTACTGTTCATGCGTTATATAATGGCATCGGGACATTAGTTCCAGTGGATATCACAAGCACAAACGACTGGCCAATCGCTTTCGTCTTAAACAGCAAAAGCCAGTTACTGACCGGCGGAGATTATGGATTTGACTGCGCGATTACAACCATGATCGGATTTATTATAATAACCGTTTTTATCCTACATCGTGAATGTAAAAAAACAACTCACAATAACTTCTAATGGCAATTCTATTTCTCATTACAATTTAGATTCTTAAACATCTCCCGAAAGGTACGGAACAGTCATCTGTTCCGCACCCAGATCACACTACAAACGCGGCTAACCTCTGCAATTCCGTATCACTCGAACTCGCAAACTAAAATCGAGTTCTATACATTTTTGTATCGGTCATCTGTCTCCATTTGATTTCATTTGTTCTCAGCTGTCCACTCTCTATGGTCTGCTCAGACTGATGTTATCATTTTGTTATCACAAAAATGTTATCAACCTCACTTATCCCTGTAATGGGAACCGCACTGGACAATTTTCATGACATCCCCTTCAATACGATACACAATACGGTTTGCATCGTCAATCCGGCGGCTCCAATATGTTGACAGATCACCGCTCAATCGTTCCGGCTTTCCAATCCAATCATATCCATTGCGTTCAATATCTTTAAGCAGCTGCAATATCCTCTTCAGAGTCTTTTTATCCTGCTTCATCCAGTACTCAAAGTCTTCCCACGCTTCATCGGACCATGCTTTAATCATCCAGGTTTACCTCGTGTACTGTGCCTCCGGTTGCTTCCATCTGTGCTACAGAGCGACGAAGGCGCTGCATATTGGCATCTGAATAAAAAGGATCAGCAGATACTTCAAACGGAATCCGTTTCTCTCTGCCAAGCTTCTTCAGGTATACATTGATTGCCGCAGACAAAGACAGACCAATATCAGCGCAGGCCTCCTCTGCCATTTTCTTAACATCATCCTCTACACGAATGCTAATCTGTGCCATAAACTCACTCCTTTCCTGCATGGCCTTATTATAAGTCATCATCAAGCATTTGTAAAGCGTTTTTCTATACATTTTCATGCAGGTATATAAAGTTTTTTTCAACATCCAAGCCACTTTTTCTCTCTTTAGGCGTAAAATTCTACGGAAAGTTCACACACAAATCATTAAGGAAAGAATCGAAGAAGGTACAGGTGAAAAGGCACCCTCAGATTGATTGAAGATGCCCATTCACCTGCACCTATTTCGATTTTTCCTGGTTGAACAAAGCGCGTCCGGATGATCGTTCTTATGGTTTTTTAATCCGGCTTCCTTATCACCAATAAGTTTGGTTTACAGGTTCTAAACAGATATCGGTATCGGCCTTACATGATGTGGTTTCCTATATCGTGAATATAAGGGAAAGCAGGTTTTCTTTCCTATGTTCCTCTCACGTATCAAAAATGCTTCTTGCCCTGTTAGCCAGCATCTCATTTCGTTCTGATTTATCATCGAAAATGTGCAGACATTCTTGTTGCAGTTTCCCTACATTTTCCTCTGTAACTTCTACCTCTGCATTTTCCAATGCAATCCTAGGATTTTCGTTAGTCCATACTTCTTTATACCAGTATGAGTTTCCCACATCGTCCGATTCTTTAGAAAGTTGGAAGCCTTCCATGCTTTCTTCCCATGAATTCTGTAAGCAATCCATCAGGTTCAGAATTCCTTCCGGAAGAACAGCTGCCCTGGTACCATACCATCTTTCTAAATGGCATTGTTGAGAATACAACCATTCCTTTTGTTTCAAAAAAAGTTCCCAGTCTATTTGCCCCATTATATTTTTCAATTGATCCGTTTTCATAATAATCTACCATTTTCCCAGAATAGTTCATCCCATAACTGTCTGAAACCATATCTTCCCCTCAAACCGCTGCTTGATTTTTTCAACATTCTTTTTCAATATCTCAATCAGAATACAACTTCGCTTCATCATCAATGCAGTTTCTCCCACAACGCCACTCCCCGCAAAAGAATCCAACACAACTTCTCCTTCATAGGTAACATAGTCCAATATTTGCTCGCAAAGAGAAATCGGCATCTCACTTTGATGTATCCGTTCTTTCTTTGATACGATCTGTACATCAAAAACTGTTGGAAGCATTCCCATGCATCCGCTCATGTAGCATTTCTCACCAGTCTCATCGGATTTTTTCTTGTCATAACGCATATTTCTGGCTTTTCCTTTTGAAAAAAAACATGACATCCTGCGTATTCTTGGCTTTGCGACCGGTATTGCTTACAAATGTGCCTTTTTTCCATGGCACTTTGGAATAATAAAGGAAGCCTGCCTGTTTCGCAAATTGTTTAATCTGATATAGATATTCATAGTTGTTTTCATTCTCCGCCGGTAAAATCTCGACCAGAAAACATCCCGGTTTCAGCACTCTGGCTTTCTCATCAAAATCTTTCTGTGTGTATTTGAAGCAATCATATTCCGCAAACTTTCTGGTTCCGCCTCTGTTTGATTTCGGATCCAGCCACGGATGATCCGTCAAAATGCAGTCAATACTTTCATCCTGAATCATCGACAAATCCCTTCCATCACCTTCTATGACAACGCAAGTTTCTTCTGAATCAATCGTTTTGTAGACACCTTTCGCGACGCGCTCGAACTTAATGTTAAGATTATCATAAATGCGGGCACGAACCGTTTCATGCGTTTTGTCCATATTCTCTTGATATGCGTCGTGCAATGTAAAAAAATCCTTATCCTTAAAACACTCAAATAATCTTTCAGCCAGTACCATTGTTCAATCTCCTTCATAATATTTAATTACAATATATCCGTAACCGTGAACATGCGAAGCCTTTTTGTTTTGCTTGTAAACTTCTTCAGATTTTCAGTATACTATACACTCATCCCGTTTTCAATAGTTT